>CAXBNP010000018.1:0-89881 GCA_963977145.1 uncultured Colwellia sp. | reverse complement strand
AGTTCATAGATAACAGTTCATAGCAGTAAGCTTGCTGTTGAGTTTTTCTGCCCGCTACTACAAATGATTAAGTATTATTATCTGAAATAGAAAAGTCAGCAATCAGTCGCTGACTTTTTTATTTCTAGGCTAACGATCTATTATTGAAAAATAGGTTTTATGCGCTGTAGCAGTGCAAGGTCTTGCTCGGAAAATTTCCCCAACATTAACCACTGTGAAAACTTTGCAGGTAAATCAATGGCTACACCTGAAGACATTTGTGCTTGCATCAAATTAACTTGCACTGTCATGCGACGCTGTTGTAAATCACTTGGCGATGGTATACCCGATAAAATTTCCAGCTCTAACGTCGCTTCTTCACGATTTGTTTCGCTAGCTTTATTGGCTAATTCTTTTAACTTTTTCTGCCAAAAACTATTCAATTGTTGGAAATCTTTCTGTTCGATAAAGCTTTGTTCATTTTCAACGCCCTGCTCTAAGGTCGAAAATAAATAACTCCATTGACGTTTTTCATTCGTTAGTTTGAAATCAACAATTTTTTTCGCGATCGCTTTTTCTTTTGTGTTAAGTTGTTTTTCCAAATTTATCATTTTCGGTTTTTGTTGCGCAACTTCTTGATGTAATGTTTGCAATGCTTGTTCAAATTGTTGTAAGTCATTTAATTGCGTAACTTGTGCAAACGTTTCTTCAAGGGTCTTTAAGGTATTTTCTAATTCAGCTATCTTGGCAGTAGTTGCTGACTTTTCCAAGCTACTTTGCTGCGCTCGCTTAGCAAAAATATCATCATTAATTTTTCGAAAATTTTGCCAGAGTCTATTTTCTACTTTTGGCCCGGCATAACCTATATTGCGCCATTGAGTTTGCAAGGTTTTAACTTGTGTTACCGCTCCGTAAACATCATCGTTAGCGAGTAACTTTTCTGCGCTATTTATTAAGTTTTGTTTAGCTGTTTTATTTTCTTGATGAAAATCCTTAATCGCTGACTTTAATGGCTGCAAGGTTAGCGTAAATCGCTTATTGATCTCTTGATAAACTTCACGATCAACTTGGCCAGCGCTTTGCCATTGTTTGATCAGCTGATTTAATTCCGCTTCTACGGCTTTAAAATCAACAACGGCGCCATTACTGTCAACTTCCGTAGCCGATGTTACCTGCTCAGCCAATACTTTAGCTTGTCCGAGATAGGATTGGCGCGTGATCAAATGCTGCGCTCGTAAGTTTTCTTGCTCAGCAAAGTATAAGCGACAAGGCGCAAAAGCTGTTTCGCATAATTGATTGAACTGAGTATTTAAATTTTGCTCGGCGTCATCATCGGCGTGACCTAAACTGTTCCAGGTTTTACGATATTGCTTAACTTTTTCAGCTTGTTCATTGGGATTATCTAGCGGTGTTTCGACTATCGCATTAATTTCAGCTAATAATTGCTGCTTACGCGGTGTGGCAATGTAATGTTCCCAATCGGCTAACTCAGCTATTTTTTCATCAATCGCGTCATAATCTTTTTGAATACGGTATTGTTGTTGTTCAGATAAAGCCTTAAACAGTTGCTTAGCCTTTTTGAAAACACCAAAAGCGGCATGGTATTTACCCGCAACAATTAACCTTCTGACATCGTGCAACTTTTTCTGAGTCGCCGAAAACTCTAGCTTCTGTGTTTGTTGCAAAGGTTTTAACGCTTGACGCCATTTACGCTGAATTTCTTGCGCAGAGTTTTTTATTGAATCAGGTAAGGTACCGGAAGATTTTTTCTCAGCATCTTTCCAATTGCTTAACCACGCTTGATAAACCGGTTGTCGCTCATTCATTTCTAGCACAGTGGTTGGTAAGGCTAATTGGGAAACTTTTGAAATCAAATGGGTGGCATCACTAACCGATTGTGCTATTTCGGGTAGTTGTTGTAACTTCTGTTGTTGCTGACAAATTTTAGCAATAAATACGTTTTGCTCATCTTTACTTAACTTTGAAGCGATAATTTCACTGGTTAATTTATCAAAAACAGTTTGATATTTTTGCTCATCAATCTCTTCATTTTCAAAAATACTCGTGGTTAAAGTTTGCTCAATGATGACCAATGTTTTATCGAAATGAATACGTGCTTGTTGCTTTTGTTCATTTAGCTCGCGCGTAATTTCTACTTGTGCATGTTGCTCAGCTTTGGCAACAAACAATTTATCAAGCTGCGCAAAAATAGCGCTTTGTTTGTCTTTAAAGCTAGTTATTTCTGAGTCTTCAAAACAGCTAAACTCTGTCGCTAATGTTTGCCATTCATTGCTAAGTAACTCACGTTTTTCGAGGTATATTTTATACTCGTATTGATCCTTAAGCGCTTGTAATTTAGCTAATATCAAATTGATTTTTTTACGTAATGCTAAGGGTTGTTCAATGGCAAACTGCAATTGGGCGATTTTTTCTGCCAACTGCTGAGTTATCTCTGGCTGTTGTGATTTTTTCTTAAGCTTTTCTAAGGTATCTAAGTCAGCTACTTTGTCTATAATGTATTGCTGTACTTGCAAGTTTTTCTTTTGACTAAATAAATTAATTAATAACTGAGGCTTTAATGCTGACTTACCGCGTTGATCATTCACTTGTGCTTTATTGGCTATCTTTTCAAACAAGGCAATAATCAAATTAGCATTTTCTGTAATTTTTAACCAATCTTCATACAAGCTATAATCATTATGTTGGGCAATATAGTCGAGTTTTTCTTGTTCAGAAAGTTTAATTTTATCTTGATCAGTTAAAATTGCGCTCACTTTTTTACCGGCATATTGTTTTACTTTCACCATACTGTTTTCTTGACTATGGCTTAACCAAGATTCAAAGCAGTCGAGTTTTATTAGCGCTGCGCGTCGTACATTTTCATTATCATCTGTTTTTGCCAGCGCCATGATAATATCCAGTTGCTCTGGTTCATCTATAGACAGACTACTATTTATCGCTTCTACGCGAACCGTACTGTCTTTATGTTGCCATTTCTTTTTTAAAAATTTAGAAAAAATCATAAGTCTGAAAACCTAGCAATATCATTGCTATCTTGTGCTGTAGGAAAATCCGAACGTAGTTCACGTTTTGTTTTAATGATCATCTCACCTTTAGCGCTAATAGACAGGGTTTGATCGGAATTTAAATGTTTAGCTTGATAAGCCATAGTAATTTGTAGGGCACTTAATTGTTGCTCTTTAGCAACCGAAGTCCCTTCTGGCCACTTGCCTGTTTCAGCGGCACACTTTAAGCGTAAATACATTTCTTCTGACATAGTGTCGACTAACTGAATGATATCCATGAAAATCTCTTTTAAATAATTTTGATTACGTGCTATTACGCTTGGTTAATAAAAGTCTTACGCGGGTAACAATATATAAAATAAAGCCTAAAAAAGTACTGGCGATAGCCACAATATATTGCCAAGTGCCCGGTTGAGCATCTTGCCAATAAAGAAATAAAAAACCACCACAAAATAACAACATGGCGATAAAAGAATGATTCATTAACTGCTGAGATTTTTCCACGGTACTGACACGCTTTAAACTCGCTATTTTATCTGCATCCAACGCCGTTAAATCTAGCTGACAATGATTACATGATTTTACTTTATCGGAAATTTTTTTCTTACAACTAGGGCAATTTATAACGGCCATATTTCTACCTCTATTTAGATGCTGTATTTTACCTAAAAAAAACGCCCTTGCGGGCGTTTTTTTACTATAAACAAGATTTATTTTTTATTTTCTTGTTCTAAGCGCTTTTCCCAAAAGTTAGCATTTTTTATTTCAAGCTTTTTCGGATCAAAACTGTACTTTTCTACACCAAGTTTTTGCTGCCTTTCATAATCATTTAGTGCTTTAATCGCTGGTTTAGCCATAAAGAAAATGGCAATAATACCAATAATATTTAACCATGCCATTAATCCGACACCAATATCACCTAAGCCCCAAGCCGCACTAGGCTCTGCTACAGTGCCGTAAAATACTGCAGACATAAGCACCAATTTAAGCACAAACCTAAGTATCGGCATTTTTATGGTTTTATTAATGTAAGAAACATTATTTTCTGCAATAAAGTAATACGCTAACACCGTTGTGAATGCAAAGAAAAACAAAGCGATAGCAATGAAGGGTTTACCAAATCCCGTTAAAACACTATCAACAGCTATTTGCGTAAAAGCCGGACCATTCATAACCACGTCACTGGCTAGGTTATTGACCACAAAACTCGTTGCACCTTCAGGCATGACATTATAAGAATTGGTGATCAAAATCATAAATGCCGTTGCAGAACAAACAAATAATGTATCAATATAAACAGAGAATGCTTGCACTAAACCTTGTTGCGCTGGATGCTCAACTTCGGCGGCAGCAGCAGCATGAGGACCCGTACCTTGGCCCGCTTCATTGGAGTAAACACCACGTTTGACACCCCAGCCAATTGCGGCGCCAAAACCTGCCATTGGCGTGAAAGCATCAGTGACAATTAGCGTAAAGATACCCGGTAATTTATCAATATGTAAAGCAATAATGGTACAAGCAATAATAATGTACGCTAGCGCCATAAATGGCACGACAACTTGGGTAAAGTTTGCAATTCGCTTTACCCCACCGAAGATGATAAAGCCGAGTAATAAGACAATAAATACCGCGGTATAGACTTTAGTTAACGGTAAGTCGCCCATAAATGAATTTACCGAACCGCCGACACCGAAGACATTGACCATGGCATCACCAATACCATTTGATTGCACAACAGGTAAAAGCACACCACAAGCCAAAATAGTCGCTAAAGCAAACGTCCAAGCATACCATTTTTGACCAAGCGCTTTTTCGATATAATACGCGGGACCACCACGGTATTGACCGTCTTCTTCTTCTTTGTAAATTTGGGCATTAGTTGATTCAATATAAGCGGTAGCAGCACCTAAAAATGCCACCACCCACATCCAAAATACCGCACCCGGGCCACCAAAACCAATGGCTGCGGCAACACCTGCAATATTACCGGTGCCGACACGACCTGATAACGAAACCGCTAAGGCTTGAAATGAGGAAATCCCCTTTTCTGAGCTTTTACCCGAGAGTAATAAGCGGAACATTTCACGGAAATGACGTATTTGTACAAAACGCGTTAAAATAGAGAAGAATACACCCGTTCCCAAACATAGATAAATTAAATATGGGCTCCAAATGTAACCATTAATATTATTTACAATTTCTTGCACTCTATACTCCTAATTATTATTATTATTTTTTTAAGTTAATATTGTTTTGTAGAATATCGCTAAGCCATATAACGAGTTATCGTAAGTCACCGACTACATGGTAAATGGCGGTCAAAAAGTCGCGTCCAAATAAACTGCTGCGCTCATCAGACCAACCGACACTATAGTCCGGTAATAAATCGTTATCCTTAAACGGCATTTCTACGGTATAGGCTAAACATTTAAATTGTTCGCCAACCCAGTTTGCTGCAACGGTTAAGTTCGCTTGTCCAGGTTCGTCTTTATCGTAACCTTTGTCGTCTTGAAATTCTGGTGTTATGGCTAATAGCACACCCTTGAATTTATCTTCTAGTCCTTTGATACGCGCATCGTAAGAAGGAACACCTTCGCTGCCGGCAACAAAGTTAAAGGGTAAGGCCTCGTCACCATGAATATCCAAATGCATATCTACGCCAGTCGCGAGCATTTTTTCACGGACAAGATAGACTTCAGGGCTATTTTCCATTGATGGCGTTTGCCATTCACGATTTAAGTTAACCCCTTTGGCATTAGTACGAAGATGACCACGAGCAGAGCCGTCTGGATTCATGTTCGGTACTAAATAAAATACTGCGCTATTGAGTAATGAGCGTGCTACGCCGTCATCTTCATCTAATAATCGATCGATAAAGCCTTCCATAAACCACTCGGCCATACTTTCGCCTGGGTGTTGACGTGCAGTTATCCAAATAACTTTTTTGCCTTCGCCTTCTTCACCGACTTTTAATAATGACATATCACGGCCATCAAGGGTTTGACCTAATACCTGTAACTGACAATCAATATCTAATTGAGCACTGTGAATTAAGTCTTGGTGACGTTCGTAACTGTAAGGGGCAAAATAGGCAAAATAGGTCGCATCATATTCTGGTGTAAAGGTAATCGAGAGCTTTTCGCCGTCAAATTCTGTTGGTACACGAAACCAATGCTGACGGTCATAAGAAGCAACCGCTTGATAATCTTTCCAACCTTCTACATAAGCCGATTTACCTGCATTAGTTAAATGCATGACATGCTCAGAGTGTTCAGTATTGTGCAGTTTAAAATGAAACCATTGGTAGAACTCTGATTGATGATCCTTTTTAATCGCTAGTTGGATATTGCTAGGATCTTGCGCTGAGATAACATCGATATTACCCGAGTCAAAGTTTGCTGATATTTGCATAAACTATTCTGCTCATTATTTTTAATTGCCTTAGTGTACACAAAGCCGCAAAAGATCAGAAGTCTAAAAACTCCTTAAATACAGGCCTATTTGAGAAGAATAGCCCAGGGAACGAGCAACAATGGCATTTTCTTCATTTAAAACATAATAACTGGGGTAACCTTCCACTTTAAAATCAACTTTTACCGATTCATTACCTAAAGCGATTGGAAAAGTTAATTGGTGTCGATTAGTAAATTCTTTAACTTCGTCAATATCAACAAAGTCAAGAGCGACCGCAATAACGTTTAATTCAGGGTTACTCTGATAGATACTTTGTAAGTTGTTGATGCTGAGGTTACACACCTGACACCAAGGTGCAAAAAAATAGACGATGGTTTTTTTACCATTAGCCTGTAACTTTATATCTTTGTTCATCAGCGTTTTCAGTTGATGTTGAGCAGGAACAACATCCGCACTTGAAGACAACATGCTAGTTTCCCTTAGCATCGAAAGTGCATTAAATATTAATATAAAAACTACGGTTTGTATTAAAAGGCTACGCAACAAAACAGTATCTTCCCAAAAATTATTTGATATTAACTAAGACCTGATAAGTCAGTTTATTGTTCATAAAAATAATGAATTTGATTGTCATGGAAATTTAAACGCAAGTCATCATATGTTTAATCAAGCAAAGTGCAATGAATATGGCATGAAAGCTAATGAGTGTCGCCCTACCTTATTAGTTGCCGTCAAATTCATGTTGAAAGTCGTGCTAATTGTAAAAAACAAATTAAATAAGTTAGCTATTTAATAAAGCGTTAATTACCATTAGGCATACTAAATATCAAGCTCATTAGTACGTAATGAAAATGTAAAGTTCATATAAAATAGGAGTTAATAATGTCTATACAAAAATGGGGTGGGATCGCTGCTATTACAGAAGCTTGCAGCTATATATTTGGATTTATTTTATTTTTCGGTATCTTAGATGCAAGTGGGTTTGATACTCCAGAACGATATTTGGAATTTATAATTTTAAATCGTGATACCTTTTTCGTCGGCTATTTAGTCATTGGCATTTTATTTAGTTTTGCTTTAATTATTTTAGTACAAGCGTTATATCAGCGTTTCAAACTGGCGTCGCCCGAACTTATGAAGTTTACAGCTATTGTTGGTTATCTTTGGGTTTGCATGGTACTTGCTAGCAGTATGATTTTTCTTACTAGCCTTACAGCTATAACTAAATATCATGCTTTAAACCCTGAACAAGCGCTGACCATCAACCACAGTATTTCTATAATCGTAGACGCCTTAGGGGGCGGAATTGAACTGATCGGTGCGGTTTGGGTGTTGGCGATTAGTTATGTCGGTTTAAAAAGTAAGATCTATAGCCCGCTACTCCATTATTGGGGCTTTCTTGTCGGGGTCTCAGGGCTGTTAACACTTTTTTCTGGGCTATCATTTTTCGCCTCAAATCCATTTTTTGAGGCGACTACCGCTATTTTTGGTTTAGGACAAATTGTTTGGTTTTTAATCTTAGGGATTTTAATGCTTAAAGCAACATCGAAAACTATAGCATAACTGTCACCATCGCATGAAATGCATAGCTATTAATAAAAATTCATTTAGCTATGTTGATATTTTTTAAACACTTAAACGTTGAAGGATATTATTGGCCTCAATAACCTTCAACGTAAGAAAACATCGCATTCACCTTAGTTTACTTATGATTTAATTGCCGGATTTTTATCGCATCTTTGCTTATATTGCTCGGTCCGCGTTTTCAACAGTAAAAGGTACTGAGTTATTTTCCATAACGATTAGCTAGCACAAAAGTTTGCTAAATATCAGCTCACCGCGTTAAGCCAGCAAGATAATCAGCAATACTGTAAAGGTTATGTAAATTTGTGACAATCGTATGTGTTTGTGTTGTGGTTGGTGATATTTTAATCAATACTATTTTAATAAACTAATCCATGCCGTCTGGGGTTAACAATGCTCAAATACTATTTATTTATTTTGCTTACCTTCGCTCTTACCGCTTGTGGCGGCAATGAAAGCGCTGAGCCAGTGGTACCGAATCCGATACCTGATCAGCCGCCAATAACAGTACCAGAACCTACACCCATGCCTTTGCCGAGTAAAAATGAAAGTGCGCGTTTTCTAAACACCGCCAGTTTCGGTGCAACGATTAACACGATAGATAAGGTCAGTAGCATGGGTTTTGACGCTTGGCTAGATGAACAAATCGCTTTGCCGGCAAGTTCACACGTTGCCTATTTGCAAGCATTAGAGCTGACACTAAATTTAGCTGAAGATGAAAAGCTACGTCGTCGAGAAAGGCTAGAAACTTGGTTTACGCATGCGATTACTGCTCCCGATCAATTAAGACAACGAGTCGCTTTTGCTTTAAGTGAAATTTTTGTTGTTTCTGAACACAGCACTTTTGGTGATGATACATACGGTTTAGCAAATTATTATGACTTGCTGAGCAATAATGCTTTTGGTAATTACCGAAGTTTACTAGAACAAGTAACCCTTTCACCTATTATGGGTATGTATTTAAGTGTACTTGGCAATGAAAAACCTAATGAACAAGCAAACATTCGTCCCGATGAAAACTACGCACGAGAAGTCATGCAGCTTTTTAGTATTGGCTTAGTTGAACTCAATAGCGATGGTAGTGAAAAAACCCAGAATGGCAAAAGCATCGCCAGTTATGACCAAGAAATAGTTAAAGCCTTTGCTCATGTCTATACCGGATGGAATTTTAATGGCGCTACAGCAGATACATGGTGGCAATTTTATAAAAACTACAACACCATGGAGCCAATGACCGCAGTAGCCGCGTTTCATGACAGCTCAGAAAAACAGCTTTTAAACAATACCATTGTGCCAGCTAACCAAACAGCAGAGCAAGATTTAGCCATAGCATTAGACAATCTATTTAACCATCCAAACGTTGGCCCTTTTATTGGTAAACAATTGATTAAAAAATTAGTTACCAGTAACCCAAGTCGCGCTTATGTTGCCCGAGTCAGTGCTACTTTTAATGACAATGGCCAAGGTGTTCGCGGAGATTTAGCGGCAGTAATCAAAACTATATTGCTTGATCAAGAGGCTATTGACGGCACCAACAGCAATGCCAACTTTGGTAAAATAAGGGAACCCTTATTGCGCGCAGTGCATTTATGGCGTGCGTTTGACGCATCTTCCCCTAATGAACGTTTGCAATTTACTTGGCCCGATTATGCTTTTGCCCAATCACCACTCGGTGCGCATCATGTATTTAACTTTTTCTCCCCTGACTATGCACCGCCTGGAATTGTTAGTGATAATAATTTAATTGCGCCAGAGTTAGAGATTATTACCGAAAATTATTTAACCCGTACGAGCAATTTTTTAGCTTACTCAACACTTTGGGGACATACTGAATTCGAAAATGAAAACACCAAAGACACGCGTATTTTGATAAATATGACCTCATTAAAACCTATGGTCACTGACTCAAATCAGTTGTTAGCACATTTGAATATGTTGCTATTAGGTGGCAGCATGAACGATGAAATGCGCACTATTTTAACTGATGCTTTTGATCAAACTCGTGAACTAGACATTAACGAGCGATTAAGCAATTTAATTTTTTTAATCATGATATCACCGCAATATACTGTGCAACGATAATAAGGATTTAAAATGAATAGACGTAATTTTATTAAAAATCTGCTTGGCAATTCCGTTGGTATAAGTAGCGCCAGTGCTGCACTTTCTAGTATGGCATTAATGAACCGTGCTTTAGCCCAAACAAGCAATCGTTTCGATGATTATAAAGCCTTAGTGTGTGTATTTCTTCATGGCGGTAATGACTCCTTTAATATGCTAATTCCTAGTGATGATCTAGATTATCAGCGTTACCAAAGTGTTCGACAAAATTTAGCCATAGCCAAAAATGATTTACTTAACATAACGCCAAGTTCAGCAATGCCATACAATTTAGCGCTGCCAAATTTTATGTCGCCAATGCAACAATTGTTTAATCAAGGAAACCTCGCTTTTTTAGCCAATACAGGACCTTTATTGCAACCTGTGACTAAGCGTCAAGTGCAACAAAACTCGAGCTTACTGCCCCCACAGTTATTTTCTCATAATGACCAACAAAAACATTGGCAAACGGCATGGCCAGAGCAATCATCGCCCACGGGTTGGGCTGGAAGAATGGCTGATTTAATTATGGATACTGCCAACCCGCTTTCAATGAATTTATCAATTGATGGCACTAACATACTGCAAACGGGTGTTAATTCCTTGCCCTACTCGCTTGCTGCCAGCGGCGTGGAAACATTTGCGGCATTAAATCCGAATGACAGTTGGAATAGCGACAGGGTCAGTATTTATCAACGACTCATGTCCGCAGAGCAGCATCTACTAGGACAGGCACATAATGCTATCTATCATCGGGCCCAAAGCAATATAGATGTCGTTGCCAATGCCATTAATAGTGTTGATGAACCGACAATTAGTTACCCAGAAACCCCCTTAGCTGAGCAATTAAAAATGGTCGCTACATTAGCCAGTGCCCAGCAATTATTATCACAACCACGACAAGTGTTTTATGTCAGTATGGGCGGCTTTGACACCCATGATAACCAGATAACTGACCAACCTATGCTACTGCAAAATTTAAGTACTGCGCTATTTGCTTTTAATGCCGATCTGCAAGCAAGAGGTTTAGCCGATAAGATTACGGCATTTACCATGTCTGATTTTGGTAGAACATTAACCAGCAATGGTGACGGCACAGATCACGGTTGGGGCGGACACCAAATGATTATGGGTGCAGCGGTAAAAGGTGGTGATATTTATGGTGCCATGCCTGAAGATTTCACACTGGATTCAGCCGATGACTATGGTGATGGACGCATCATACCGACCACGTCTGTAGAGCAATATGCGGCAACCTTAGCAAAATGGTTTGGTTTGTCCGTCAATGAGATTAATGCCGTTTTCCCTAATTTATCACGTTTCGATAACAGTGATCTAGGCTTTATGATGCCAAGTTAGTGGTGCATTTAGATTATATATATTAAATTACTTATGATCTGCTGACGTTTTGAAAGAAAGGTTTTTAAATACAACATGCCTTATCCGCTTTAACCTTGCCGTGTGCGCGAGAAAAAATTGACTGCTTAAACAAAATTTAAAAAAAATCCAATACCTAAGTATTGGATTTTTTGGCTAAGACTATGGTTAACGCTGATTAATTAATGTTGGTACAGCCTTTCATATAAGGTTGTAAAACAGTCGGTACGTTAATGCTACCATCCGCTTGTTGATAATTTTCAATAACCGCGACCAATGTACGACCAACAGCAAGACCTGAGCCATTAAGCGTATGCACAAGCTCTGGTTTATTAGTTTCGCTACTGCGATATCTCGCTTGCATTCTACGGGCTTGGAAATCAGCCATATTCGAGCAAGATGAAATTTCACGATAGGTATTTTGTGCTGGTAACCACACTTCAATATCAAAAGTTTTAGTCGCGCTAAAGCCAATATCGCCGGTACATAAGACAACTGTACGGTAAGGTAATTCTAATTTTTCTAGAATTTTTTCTGCATGGCCAGTTAAGTCTTCTAAGGCTTGAAAAGAATCTTCTGGCTTAACAATTTGTACCATTTCAACTTTGTCGAACTGATGTTGGCGGATCAAGCCACGTATATCACGGCCATAAGAACCGGCTTCACTGCGAAAACATGGCGTGTGAGCGCACATTTTAATCGGTAAGTCTGCTTCTTCGATGATTTCATCACGCACTAAGTTTGTTAACGGCACTTCAGCAGTTGGGATCAAAGAGAGCTTTTTATTGTTGAGTTCGGTATGGAATAAATCTTCACCAAACTTTGGTAATTGACCGGTACCGTATAAAGACTCATGATTAACCAAGTAAGGCACATACATTTCTTGGTAGCCGTGCTCTTCGCTGTGCACATCTAACATAAATTGCGCTAGCGCTCGGTGTAACTTAGCTATTTGACCACGCATCACCGCAAAACGAGTGCCTGCGAGTTTGGCGCCACTTTCAAAGTCTAAGCCTTTACCTAATGCACTAGCAACATCAACATGGTCTTTGACTTCAAAATCAAATACCCGCGGCGTACCCCAACGTTTAATTTCTACGTTGTCATCTTCACTTGCACCCGCTGGCACTGACTCATGGATTAAGTTCGGAATTGCTGACGCGATAAGGTCAATTTTCGCCAATACTTGCGTTTGCTCTTCTTTCGCTGCTTCTAACTCATCACCCAATTTACTCACTTCGGCCAACAAGGGCTGAATATCTTCGCCACGGGCTTTAGCTTGTCCTATTGACTTAGAGCGAGTGTTACGCTGACTTTGCAATTCTTGCGTGTTCATTTGGATCGCTTTACGTTGCTCTTCCAAGGCAATTAATTGCGCGGTATCTAGGGTATATCCACGTTTAGCAAGCTCAGTGGCGGTGTTTTCTATATCGGTTCTAAGTAATTTTGGATCAAGCATGATAAGTCACGTGTTTTCTTTGTTATTTACTTGTTAAAAATAGATACAATATACATACCCAATGCCGCTGCAAAAATGCACAAGCTAACATTAAGTAAAATGTTTATTGTCGCTTTAAATATGTCGCCTTGTTGTATGAGTAACAAGGTATCTAATGAAAAAGTTGAAAAGGTGGTAAACGCGCCTAAAAAGCCAATACCAATAAGTGTTCGATACACACTTACCTCAATTACACCCTGTTCAATTAATCCATAAAGTGCTCCCATGATCAAGGAGCCGGAAATATTAACCGCCAGCGTCGCAAAAGGGAATCCTTTTCCGAGCCAATTTAAAATTAATTGTGAAATATAGAAGCGAAAGCTAGCGCCAACAGCACCACCTAAGGCAACAAATAGATATAAAGAGAAGTTACTGATGGTATTAGTCATATCGACGTTGGTCACTTTGTTGATCTAACTGGTTTAAATAATTCAACTTTTCACGCAGTTGTTTTTCTAAGCCGCGATCAGTGGGTTGATAAAGCGATGTGTTAGCTAACTCTGCTGGAAAGTAATTCTCACCGGCGGCAAAACCACCTAATTCATCATGCGCATAACGATATTCGCCGCCATGCCCTAGCTCTTGAGTAATAGCACTGGTGGCGTTTTTTAAATGCAGCGGCACGTCGAGGTCGCTCGTTGCAGCGGCTAAGGCTTTTGCTTGGTTAAACGCGGTATAAACGGCATTGCTCTTCGGTGCTAACGCCATATAAACCGTAGCTTGTGCAATTGCTCGTTCGCCTTCACTTGGACCAACACGTTGAAAAGTATCCCAAGCATTAATCGCGAGTTGCATCGCCCTAGGGTCAGCATTACCGATATCTTCACTGGCAATGGCTAATAACCGACGGGCAACATACAAGGCATCACCACCACCAGTTAAAATTCGAGCATACCAATACAGCGCTGCGTCAGGGTCTGAGCCTCTTACCGATTTATGAAAAGCGCTAATAAGATCATAAAAGGCATCTCCGCCTTTATCATAAAGCGCAATTTTATTGCCCGCGATTTGAATTAGTTGTGCTTTGTTGAGCACTTGCTGATTATTTTCAACCTTGGCAATTTCTAAACAGTTTTCAAATAAGTTCAATAACCTACGAGCATCACCATTGGCCAAAGCTATCAGCTGTTTTTTGGTTTCAGCATCAATAACAATCTCGAACTGCGAGCTTTTTGTTTGGTAAGTTATCGCGCGGGCCAACACATTGCTTAGATTCGCGCTACTGAGTTTTTTAAGGGTGTAAACCCGAGCACGCGATAATATTGCCTGATTAAGCTCAAAGGCCGGGTTTTCTGTCGTTGCGCCAATAAAGATGATGGTGCCGTCTTCAATGTGCGGCAAAAAGGCATCTTGCTGACTTTTGTTAAAACGATGAACTTCATCCACAAAGAGTACGGTTCTACGTTGTTGATGGGTAGCGCGATTTTTTGCATTTTCAATCGCTTGGCGAATATCCTTGATGCCAGACGTTACCGCAGAAACACGTTCTATGTCAGCATTGGCGTGATTAGCAATAATTTCTGCAATCGTAGTTTTTCCGGTACCGGGCGGGCCCCAAAATATAATGGAATGCACTTTACCTTGTTCAATAGCTAGCGGTAATGGCATACCTTTAGCTAAAATATGTTCTTGTCCTTCATACTCAGCCAGTGATTTTGGTCTTAATTTTGCCGCTAAAGGTTTAAAACGGTCATCTTCAGCAAAGCCTAAATCAAGAGAGCCATTAGCGTTGGTCATCTAAATAAACACCTTCGGGAACAGCAAATGTAAATAAACTCGCATCAGGTGCCTTATCTTTATGTACAAGGGTAATAACACTTAATTGCCCTGTTGCGTCAAGTATATTAAACGCTGCAAGCTCAACATTTTTAACATTTTTAGCAAAGCTAAGTTCTAAACTTTTAACGCGTGAATTTTCACTGTTCGAACTGATCAAGTAGCGGTGAGTCGTTAACTGACTTACCGAATAATCTTGCCATAGTTTTTCATCATTACTAGTGATCAATAAAATCGGCGTATTTGCTATCGCACTTTCCAAGGAATAGACACTGACCTGTTCAACAAACGGGTCGTAAAACCATAGGTTTCTGCCATCTGAAACAATTAGTGATTCATCTGGTATTATGGTCTGCCAATGCACTAAGTTGGGTTTGCTAACTGAAAGTAAACCACTGCCCTGCTGCAACTCTTTACCCGATTCATCAAATATCTGTTGATTAAATGTCGCGCTAAAAAATTCAATTTTAGCTAACTTCGCCATGAGCTCGTGTTTACTATTCTTGGCTTCATTTACCAAGCTACTGTTCACGTCATTATCCACGACACTTGGCTCTTTAGCCACTGGCACAGTGCTTTTTAACGCTGTGGTTACTCTGTTTTCATGACCTGCAGCTAAGTTAGTCGTCGATAATACGGCATTAAATAGTGTTGCGGCGACAACCCCACTTTTTATCAATTTCATCTTAATTTGCATGTTAATGTTCCTTAATTGGCGGTGGTGCTAATACTTCACGAGCGCCATTGTTACCTGGCCTAGTTACGACACCATTGGACTCCATTTGTTCAACAATACGAGCAGAACGATTGTAACCAATTCTAAATTTACGTTGAATACTAGAAATAGAAACTCGACGAGTTTCGGTGATAAAGGCTAATGCTTCATCATATAACGTATCGATTTCTTCTTCGCTATCAGCGTCTGATTGTTCACCGGGTAATAAAATGTCTTGCTCTGTATCGCCTGAAAGAATTTCTTCTATATAGTTAGGCTCTGCTCTTGATTTCCAGTCATTGACTACTGCGTGGACTTCATGATCATCAACAAAAGCACCATGAACGCGAATAGGTACCGCTTCACCAGGGGGTAAATAAAACATATCACCCATGCCCAATAACTGGTCAGCACCTTGCTGATCGAGAATAATGCGAGATTCAATACGAGATTGCACTCTAAGTGCCATACGGGTTGGAATATTGGCTTTAATTAAACCGGTAATAACATCTGCTGATGGTCGTTGTGTGGCTAAAATTAAGTGGATACCTGCCGCACGTGCTTTTTGGGCTATGCGGGCAATAAGCTCCTCTACTTTTTTACCGACTATCATCATCATGTCGGCAAATTCGTCGACAATAATCACAATAGATGGCAGTTTTTCTAATGTAGGAGGTGTTTGAGTAAAGGCATCACTGGGCTGCCATAGAGGGTCAATAAGTGGCTCGCCGGCGGCAATAGCTTTAGCAACTTTGTCATTATAACCTTTGAGGTTTCTTACCCCCAGTTTCGACATTAATTGATAACGTCGCTCCATTTCACCAACACACCAGCGAAGTGCGTTAGCCGCTTCTTTCATATCGGTTACTACTTCAGAAAGTAGATGAGGGATACCATCATAGACCGATAATTCAACTTGCTTAGGGTCAATCATTATCATACGAACATCTTCTGGCGAAGACTTATATAAAATACTGACGATCATGGTATTTACCGCAACAGATTTACCTGAACCTGTGGTACCCGCCACTAATAAATGTGGCATTTTGGCTAAATCGGCTATCACTGGCTGACCAGAGATATCACTACCAATGGCCATGGCTAAATTTGATTTTGAATTAGCAAACTTATCGCAAGAAATAACATCAGCAAAGAACACGGTTTCGCGATGTTTGTTCGGTAGTTCGATACCGATAACCGATTTACCTTCGATTACCTCTACCACACGCACGCTTTTTGCCGATAACGAACGGGCTAAATCTTTTGATAAATTAGTAATTTTACTGGCCTTGACACCCGGTGCTAAGTTTAACTCGAAACGGGTAATAACAGGACCGGGAAAAACACCAACCACTTCGGCTTTAATACCAAATTCCATAAGCTTTGCTTCCACTAAGCGGGAAACACGATCGAGTTGTTCTTGATCAATTGGGTGTTTAGCTTTATCAGGACGGTCTAATAAATCTAATGACGGCATATCCTTATAATTTGGCTCAGCGGGTTTATCATTTTCTATTTGCTGGTAAATTTTATCATGTAATGTTGTCGGCTCTTCAACAATAATTTTCTCGACCGGCTCAAACGCTGCTGCAATTTCATCGTCACTGACATGTTCTTGCACGTTCATCGCTAACGGTTCGCCCATTAGCTCGTCAATATCAAGATATGGTTCTCGTTCATCGGTATTATAGGCACTGTCATCTTCGCTTTTGGCAAAAATACTCTCGTGTTGATTATCACTGATACTTTCCAGTGCTTGTTTCACTTCATCGGATTCTTTTTCAAAGCCAATATAATGTTCAGTTTCGCTCGCTGAAGTTTTACTGTCTATTTTTAAGCTTTTTGAAGCCAGTTCAGTGTTTTTAGTTGTTGGTGTTTTAGTGCTATTTTCTGAAGCCGTGCCTAAGTGATGCTTGATCAGCGCAGGTAAGGTTAAGCTATATTCAATAGCGTTAATGGCAAATTCGCCAACTCTATCGATAGCATTAAGCAATGAAAATCCGGTTAATAAAACAAATCCTGAACCACAAAAAGTGACAAATAACAGTGTACTACCTACAAAAGAAAAATAAGGTAATAATGAATTACTCAATACGTCACCTAAAATGCCTCCTGCTGAAAAGTAAAAGACATCATCAAAATTCATACTGGCAATAGAGGTAATGCCGATATAAAACAGGATAAAGCCAATGAATTTCAAACCGAGAGTGAGGTAATCTAAACGGATTAATTGATGATATTTTTGAAATAATAACCAGCCTGTAATGGCGACAACAAAAGGTAAGCTATAGGCAACTAAACCAAATAAATTTAACAATAAATCAGACAAATACGCACCAACCGCACCACCTAAATTACGTACCGAATTTTGATAGCCGGTTTGTGACCAACCAGGATCAGCGGGATCAAAACTAAAAAGTGCTAACATAATAAACATAGCAAAGACACAAGACACTAAAAGCCCTGCTTCGAGAAGACGCTGAACGCCGTTTAACTTAGGAGATGGTGAAGACAAATGCACACTCTGCTGAAAATTATCATTATAATACAGCTAAAATACCAAACATTAGCGACGAATAAAACGTTTTAGCGTTTTATTGGTAAGAGATTAGCTGATTTCACCTCTTCCATCACCACATAAGTTCTACTTTCACTAACCGCAGGCAGTCTTAGCAGAGTATCGCCCAATAATTCACGGTAGGCCGCCATATCAGCAACGCGAGTTTTCAATAAAAAGTCAAAATCTCCTGAGACTAAATGACATTCTTGAATCACTTCTAAACCGAGAACGGCTTTAGAAAAATCGTCAAAAACGTCTGGACTAGTTTTCGTTAAGGTGATTTCTACAATGACTAATAAAGCAGCGTCTAACTTTTGTGGATTCAAAATGGCTTGGTAGCCTAGAATAAACTTATCACTTTCCAAACGCTTAACCCTTTCTAAACAAGGAGTTGCACTAAGCCCTACCCGCTTAGATAATTCAATATTAGAAAGACGACCATCTTTTTGTAGCTCATATAAAATGTTTCTATCAATACGATCAATTTTTTTCGTCACAAATGTATCCTCATATATAATAAACTACCAGACTGGATATTTGCAGTATTATATCCTGCTACTAAGAAAATTACGATAGGTTAATCCGTATAAAAGTAACTATACTAGCTCCATATTTTTCAGTAGAGATAAAAACTATGATTATTGGTGTACCAAAAGAAATAAAAAATCACGAGTATCGTATTGGCTTAACTCCAGCGGGTGTTAATGAGTTAGTTGTTCATGGCCATAGCGTTATCGTTGAAAATAATGGTGGCGCAGAAATCGGTTTTGATAACGAACAATACATACTCGCCGGTGCAAAAATTATTGACTCAGCAGCAGAGATTTTCGCAAGTGCTGACATGATCATCAAAGTAAAAGAGCCACAGCCAAATGAGTGTAAAATGCTCCGCCCTGGCCAAGTGTTATTTACCTACCTACATTTAGCCCCAGATCCAAAGCAAACCGAGCTACTTGTTGCTTCTGGCGCTACCTGTATTGCTTATGAAACTGTGACTCAAAATGGTGGCGGTTTACCACTTTTAGCTCCGATGTCTGAGGTTGCTGGTCGCATGTCGATTCAAGCCGGTGCCCATGCATTAGAAAAAGCACAAGGTGGTTTAGGTGCATTACTCGGTGGTGTACCGGGTGTTGCTCCAGCTAAAGTATTAATTGTTGGTGGTGGCGTTGTTGGTACTCAAGCAGCACGTATGGCTGTTGGTATGGGCGCAGACGTCACTATTTTAGATCGTTCACTACCGCGTCTTCGTCAACTAGATACCGAGTTTGACGGTCGCTTAAAAACGGTTTATTCAACGGCAGATGCCATGGACCAACTTATCCTTGAAGCTGATTTAGTGATTGGTGCAGTATTGATTCCAGGTGCTGCAGCGCCTAAATTAGTCACCGCAGAACATATCAAAATGATGAAGAAAGGCGCTGTAATCGTTGATGTTGCCATCGACCAAGGTGGTTGTTTTGAAACATCTAGAGCGACAACACACCAAGACCCTACTTATATGGTTGATGGTGTTGTTCATTACTGTGTAGCCAATATGCCTGGTGGTGTGGCAAGAACGTCAACTATGGCGTTAACAAATGCTACTATGCCATTTGCTATCACCCTAGCAAATAAAGGTGCTAAGCAAGCACTGCTTGACGACGTACATTTAATGGCAGGTTTAAATGTTTTAGGTGGAAAAATCACTTATAAGCCTGTTGCAGACGTACTTGGCTATGAATACGTTGCTCCAGAAGAAGCGATTGCAACGTTATAAATTGAAACGCTAAAAGCTTAAAGCCGCTAGTTAATAGCGGCTTTTTTGTATCCTACTGGCAGTTATCAATAGGTGTAACAATGCAAAACTAACAGTGCTGTTTGTAAAATTAAGCTTGCAGTTTTGCAAAATAAGTTATTATTTATAATTATTTCTTTGTTGCTCTCTTGAGATAATCGCTTAGAATCCCAACCATTAAAACATACACGTATTTTTCATTGGAGTAGTTCATGAGCGAAGCAAGACATTGCCCGTTACTCATATTAGGTTCAGGCCCTGCAGGGTATACCGCAGCTGTTTACGCTGCACGAGCAAATTTAAAACCTGTGATGATCACAGGTTTACAACAAGGTGGTCAATTGACTACCACCACTGAAGTAGAAAACTGGCCCGGTGACGCTGATGACTTAACCGGTCCAGCTTTAATGGATCGTATGCAAAAGCATGCGGAAAAATTTGACACTGAAATTATTTTCGATCATATCAATGAGGTTGATTTTAGTGAAAAGCCATACAAACTAAAAGGCGACTCAGGTGCTTATACCTGTGACGCATTGATCATTTGTACTGGTGCATCCGCAATGTACCTAGGCTTACCATCTGAAGAAGCCTTTATGGGCAAAGGTGTTTCTGCTTGTGCCACATGCGATGGTTTTTTTTATAAGAATCAGAAAGTAGCGGTTGTTGGTGGTGGTAATACGGCTGTCGAAGAAGCTTTATACTTATCGAATATAGCCTCTGAAGTACATTTAATTCACCGTCGTGATACTTTTCGCTCAGAAAAGATTTTGACCAAGCGTTTAATGGACAAAGTGGCTAACGGTAATATCGTATTGCACCTAGATCGTACCTTAGACGAAGTGCTAGGCGACAAAATGGGTGTTACAGGTGTTCGCATTAAAGACATGAATTCAGACGCGACTGAAGAATTTGACGTTATGGGTGTATTTATTGCTATTGGTCATAAGCCAAACACTGATATTTTTAACGATCAACTTGATATGAAAGACGGTTATATAACGATTGAAAGTGGTACTAACGGTAATGCTACACAAACCAGTGTTGAAGGTATTTACGCTGCGGGCGATGTAGCCGACCATATTTACCGTCAAGCGATTACTTCTGCTGGTGCCGGTTGTATGGCCGCACTAGATGCTGAGCGTTATCTCGACGCGAAAGGCAGCCACTAGTCAATGACCCGAGCTATTCCATGGTTATCGTCGAATAGCTCGACTTTCCCTGATTTATCGAGCGCCTTAGCTGAGCCTAATGGCTTACTTGCCTTCGGTGATGATTTATCGCCTAGACGAATTATTCAAGCTTATCAACAGGGTATATTCCCTTGGTTTAATGACGGCGAACCCGTTATGTGGTGGAGCCCTGACCCACGCGCTATCATTAATATTGCTCAGCTTAAGGTTAATAAAACCTTGCAAAAAGTGCTTAAACGAAAAACCTTTACCGTTACCCTTAATAAAGCGTTCAATCAAGTCATTGAACTCTGTGCTGATGCGCCATTTCGCGAAGAAGCAACATGGATAATCAGTCCTATGCTATCAGCATATCAAACATTGCATCGTCAAGGTATTGCCCACTCAATTGAAGTATGGCATGAAAAACAGTTGGTTGGTGGTTTATATGGTGTTGCCATAGACGGATATTTTTCCGGTGAGTCAATGTTTTATCGACAGAGTAATGCCTCAAAAATAGCACTGGTGTATCTAGCTAGGTTACTCGATTCAATCGATATCGAGCTTATTGATTGTCAAATGTTAAACCCTTTTTTAGCTTCAATGGGTTGTATTAATATTTCAAGAAAGCAATTTATCACCCAGCAATTAACTGCAAAAGCGATAATACCGCCAATAAACTTTTGGCAACCAAGACAGTTAACTTAGCCATAATGCCAACATTATTAGCTTAATTTATCACGTTGACACCATATTGTTATTTTGATTTTACTTGCTAGTAAGCATAAATCGCTTTTGCCCATTTTTACGAGTATTGATGAAGCTTTAGTTAAATTAATGCTGAGCGCAAATAAGTACCTTTGCTAAGCCACAAAAAAGGCACTTAGCTTGTGGTATGTCGTAAAAATAGCTGACTAGACGATTTTAACTGCCGCCGTGCCTAATGTTTTTTAACCGTATAACAACTAAATAAAGCTGATTTCACCAACAGTGAAACTATAATATCAGTATTAATAGCTGCTAAAATTTGCTATAAACTTTATAATCAATAAAATAGAACTGTGGCAAAAAACACATAAAATAAACGGTGGAATAAGTGAGAAATATACTTTTTGGGTTATGCTTTTTTTTAGTGGCTTTGCATTCCAACCTAGCGTTCTCCTCTAGTGCCTCCGAAATTGAACAACAGCTTAGTGAACAAGTTGCTATAAATCCAAAAGAAGCTTTTTATCAGATTGAAGTGTTATTAGCAGACACTGAATTACCTCTGACGCTAAAAACAAAACTTATGGTAATGCAATCTGAAATTGCTTACTTTATTGACCAACCTGAGAGTATTCTTAAATACTCAAAATCAGCTTTAGCAACAGGATTATTAATTGAACCTTGGTATACTAGAGTACTTATTAGCCAATCTAGAGGCTATTATCAGCGCGGACAATTTAAAGAGTTTTTTGCCACCGCAAATATGGCGGTTAATAAGGCAGAACAATCGAACTTATTAAATTACAAAATTGCCGCGCTAGTAGAAAGAGCTTTTGCCTATCATTTATTAGCAGATAATGAAGCAACAAATAAAGACTTAAATCTCGCGGTAAAGTATCTGGATTTACTACCTAACGTCTTTGATAAAGCCACAATACTTGAGCGATTTAGCGCTATAAGTAAAAGACTTGGTAATATCGAAACGGCTAAAAGACATCAAAATCAAGCTAATGAAATTTATAAAAAAATAAATAGCGCTCATCATTTATCGGTTGGTTATTATAATCTGGGTCGAATACACCAAGAAGTTGAAGACTGGCAGGAAGCAAGTAATTTAATGCTGCAATCTTATCGCTGGGCTTTAAAGGACAATAATAAACTCAATCAAGCATTTTCATTATCTCGGCTATCAGAGTTTGAAAGTAATTTAGGAAATTTTCAGCAAGCCAAAAAACATTTAAGTGAAGCAATTGTTGCCGCTGACGCAAGTACCTCAGAGCGCGTAAAGATTCATGTTCGTAAAAACATGGCGAATATTTTATGTCAAAATAAAGAATTTAAAGCATGTAAAACGTTGCTATTAGCAACCATTTCATTTGCAAAATCATATAATATGCAATTAGATCAAATCGAATTAATGCGAAGTCTGGCCGAAACATACTATCAACTGGGTGCATTTGAAAAAGCATATTTAACCTTAAAAGCGGCTAATGAAATATAAAAGCCACTGGTGTTTAATAACACTAAAGGCGTCAAACGGATTAAACTTGCTAATATTACGAGTTTTAAGCAAGCTTTAACCCGACGTTTTAATCACCTCTATAGCTAAATCACCATGATACTTAACACCAATTTTTGCTGGTAAATCAATCAATATTTTAAGTTGTTATCTTGATAGTTATGCTTTGTGTTAAAGCAATGGTTTTTCTATAGCCAGCATATAATTGCTATAATTAAGCCGCGATTAGCAGTTTAACAGAGCAATCAATCCGTTTTACGCAAATACTTAGCCAAGGCAAAACATTCATGAGTGTAAACTATAAACTAGGCATCACTAAGCCATTCCCATGTAATTACCTGCCAGAGCAAGAAGAGCGCTTATTAATCGCCATTGACAGTAATTTACATAATAGTGAGCATTATGGTTGGCTGATGCAACAAGGCTTTAGACGCAGCGGTAACGACATTTACCGACCCCATTGTATAGCATGCCAAGCATGTCAATCATTACGGGTGTTAGTAAAAGACTTTATGCCCTCAAAAAGTCAAAAGCGTTTATTAAAACGCAATCACTCATTTAGCGTCACCGTCAGTAAAGAAATCAAAGCAAGCTACTATCCACTTTATGAGCGATATATTAATACCATTCATCGAGACGGTAGTATGTTTCCGGCCTCAAATGCGCAATTTCAAAGTTTCACTGATAACGACATTACTGAGCAATGCTACGTTGAAATTTGGCATGATGACCGTTTAATTAGTGTTGCGGTCACGGACGAAATCCCTGACGGTTTATCGGCTGTTTATACCTTTTATCATCCTAACTATAGAAAACATGGTCTCGGTGTTTTTTCAATTTTGCAACAAATTGAAATAGCCGCGCAACTGAAGCGAGAATTCCTTTATCTTGGTTATCAAATAGAAGAGTGCAATAAAATGAATTATAAAAACCGGTACAGTCCTCATCAAATATTAGTCGAAAATCAATGGCAAACCGTAAATAAATAACACTATAGCTTTACATTGGCGCTGCAATTCGGCATTATCTGCGCAGCTTTTTGTTTACGCACTAATTTAGAGGTTTGGCGCCCAATGGCGAAAGAAGAAAATATTGAAATGCAAGGTACTGTTTTAGATACTTTGCCAAATACTATGTTCCGAGTTGAATTGGAAAATGGTCATGTTGTTACTGCTCATATTTCTGGGAAAATGCGCAAAAATTACATTCGTATTTTAACTGGCGATAAAGTCACTGTTGAATTAACACCATATGACTTATCTAAAGGTCGCATTATCTTCCGTGCTAGATAAAAATTAATTAATTCAGTTTTAAAAGCGCTTTACTATTTCAATCTATAAAGCGTTTTTTTATATCTAAAGTTTAGATCACAGTAGTCGTAGTAACATTATTACTAAAGTAAAAAACCGAGCCTTAGCTCGGTTTTTTTATGCAATTTAAAAGCTGTACATTATTTAAATTACGGCTAATGTTCCACTAGTTCTTTTTTAGATTCATAGTTAATCACTAATTTATCTTTCTTTACACCTACTTTTGCAACACCACCTTGGGTTAACTCACCAAAGAGTAACTCGTTAGCTAATGGTTTTTTCAACTGCTCTTGAATCAACCTTGCCATGGGTCGTGCTCCCATTGATTTATCATAGCCCTTGTTGGCCATCCATTTCTTAGCATCTTTAGTTATTTCTAATGACACACCCTTTTCATCAAGCTGTACCTGTAATTCAACAATAAACTTATCAACAACTTGTTGAATAACTTCATCATCTAAATGATTAAACCAAACAATGTTATCTAAGCGATTACGAAACTCAGGCGAAAATACTTTGTTGATTTCTTCCAAGGCATCAATGCTATTGTCTTGCTGTTTAAAGCCAATAGATTGCTTGACGGTATGTGCGACACCCGCATTAGTGGTTAACACTAAAATAATATTTCTAAAGTCCGCTTTACGGCCATTATTATCTGTTAACGTGCCGTGATCCATGACCTGTAGCAAAATATTGTAAACATCTTCATGGGCTTTTTCTATTTCATCTAATAGCACTACGGCATGGGGGTTTTTAATCACAGCATCGGTGAGTAAACCGCCCTGTTCATAACCGACATAACCTGGAGGAGCACCAATTAAACGACTTACCGCATGTTTTTCCATATATTCAGACATGTCGTAACGCAATAACTCTACGCCTAGCACTTTCGCTAATTGCTGAGTAACTTCCGTTTTACCAACCCCTGTAGGACCGGCAAAGATGAATGAACCAATAGGCTTATTTTCATTACCTAAGCCTGCACGAGACAAACGAATAACTGAAGATAGTTCATCAATGGCATGATCTTGGCCAAATACTACCAATTTTAAATTACGATCTAGGGTTTTTAGACTATCAACTTCGCTTGATGACACTGACTTCTCTGGAATACGCGCCATCTTAGCGACAATATTTTCAATATCAGTATTGCTGATCACTTTTTTCCGTTTAGATGCCGCGACCAATTGTTGGCGCGCTCCAGCTTCATCAATAACATCAATGGCTTTGTCCGGTAAAAATCTATCATTAATATATTTAGCTGAAAGTTGTGCGGCAGCTCTTAAGGCTTTATTTGAATAACGAATACCATGATGTGCTTCATATTTTTCTTTCAAGCCATGCAAAATCTTAGTTGTGTCATCAACACTAGGTTCAACAATATCAATTTTTTGAAAACGACGAGCTAATGCCCGGTCTTTTTGAAAGATACTTTGATACTCTTGATAGGTGGTAGAGCCAATACAACGTAACTTTCCTGATGAAAGCAAAGGTTTAATCAAGTTGGAGGCGTCTAACATCCCACCAGAGGCAGCACCAGCACCTATAATAGTGTGAATCTCATCAATGAATAGAATGGCATTACCGTCTTGTTCAAGTTCTTTTAACAGCGCTTTGAAGCGTTTCTCAAAATCGCCACGGTACTTAGTACCGGCCAGTAGCGCGCCCATATCTAGTGAATAAATTGTCGCATCAGCTAAAAATTCGGGCACTTTATCGGAGACCAATAAATTAGCTAAACCTTCAGCTATCGCTGTTTTACCAACACCGGCTTCACCCACGTACAAAGGATTATTTTTACGGCGACGACTTAATACTTGTAAGGTACGTTCAAGTTCGCTGTCACGGCCAATAAGTGGGTCAATATTACCTTTTAAGGCTTCTTCATTTAGATTAGTAGAAAAGTTATCTATGGTGCGGGGCTCTTCTTCACCCGCAGCCACTTGTTCTTCACTGGTACTATTTTCTTGATCTATTTTCGCAATGCCATGAGAGATATAATTGACAATATCTAAGCGGCTAATATCTGATTTCTTTAAAAAATAAGCGGCTTGCGACTCTTGCTCACTAAATATTGCGACTAATACATTCGCGCCATTAACTTCACTTTTACCAGACGATTGCACGTGAAAAACCGCGCGTTGTAATACCCGTTGAAAGCCGAGTGTTGGTTGGGTCTCTCTTTCTTCCTCACCAGAAGGAATAACCGGGGTAGTATCAGCAATAAAAGCTAATAATTCCTTTCTTAAATTCGCCAGTTCAGCACCACAGGCTTTTAAGGCATCAATGGATGATGGATTGTCTAACAACGCCAACAATAAATGTTCAACCGTCATAAATTCATGGCGAGACTCTTTAGCCTGACGAAAAGCCATATTTAACGATACTTCTAAATCTTTATTCAGCATAGGTTACTCCAATATAAATCTAGCGCTTTTACGCTTTTTCCATAGTACATTTAAGCGGATGTTCATTGCTTGTTGCGTAATTCAACACTTGATCAACTTTAGTTTCTGCCACTTCGGCAGTAAAGGTACCACAACGCCCTTTCCCTTTATAATGAATCGCTAACATAACATCTGTAGCTTGTTCCGAGTTCATATTAAAAAACTTACACAATACATCAATGACAAAGTCCATTGGAGTATAGTCGTCATTTAATAACACTACAGTATACATTGGGGGTTTCTGAAATTTTTCAATAACCTCGTCTTCAAGAACGCTTTGGTCATCTATTAACTCTTTCCATTTACTCATAATTCTATATTAGTCTGTCAGTTAAATTTTTGCTTTAAGATTTGAAAAAATAATAATATAAAAATATCTAACATAGTACTTGACTATTTTCATTTATTATCTACGATTTACTTTGGAGGCTGTTTTTTGGCCACCTAACATTAATATATAGTGCTTTAAGGAAAGCATACCTAATTACCGATGATTTTAGAAGGATGTTGAAGTATGGCTCACGGTACAGTGAAGTGGTTTAATAATGCAAAAGGGTTTGGTTTTATTCGTCCAGAGGATGGTGGTGAAGATATTTTTGCTCATTATTCTACCATTCAAATGGAAGGATACCGTACGTTAAAAGCGGGTCAGGATGTAAACTACGAATTAAATGCGGGACCAAAAGGAGATCACGCAGCAAGTATTACACCATCAGAATTAGAAGCAGACGATTAGTTTTAAATATTTTTTGGCTTTAAAACAAAAAACACAGCACCATAGCTGTGTTTTTTATGATTGACGTTTAATAAAGTGTTTTATCTTGGCGTCTTATCTTTAGTTTTTTACATGTGGTCGATAATACAATCACCAAATTCTGAACAAGTTACCAAGGTTGCGTTATCCATTAAACGTTCAAAATCATAGGTCACTGTTTTAGCATTAATCGCACCGGACATGCCTTTTAAGAGTAAGTTTGCCGCTTCTGGCCAACCCATATGGCGTAACATCATTTCTGCAGATAATATTACCGAGCCTGGATTAACTTTATTTAGCCCAGCGTATTTCGGTGCAGTACCATGTGTTGCTTCAAAAATAGCGACATCATCATTTAGATTAGCGCCTGGTGCAATACCAATACCACCCACTTGTGCGGCTAACGCATCAGATAAATAATCACCGTTTAAATTTAACGTCGCAATAACACTATATTCAGCTGGTCGTAATAGTATTTGCTGTAACATCGCATCAGCAATAACATCTTTTATAATAATTTCTTTACCATTCTTAGGATTTTTAAGACTACACCAAGGACCTCCATTCAATAAGTCTGCACCAAATTCTTCTCGGGCTAATTCATATCCCCAGTCCTTGAATGCTCCTTCAGTGAATTTCATAATGTTACCTTTATGCACTAAGGTGACCGACTCTCTATCATTATCAATAGCATACTGAATGGCTTGTCTTACAAGTCTTTGTGTACCTTCTTTAGAAACAGGCTTGATACCGATGCCACAATTTTCTTGGAAACGTATTTTTGTGACGCCCATTTCTTCGGTTAAAAATTTGATCATCTTTTTAGCTTGATCACTACCGGCTTGATATTCAATACCAGCATAGATATCTTCGGAATTTTCTCGAAAGATAACCATGTCTACTTCGCTTGGTTTTTTCACTGGGCTTGGCACACCAGTAAACCATTGCACAGGACGCTGACAAACATACAAATCGAGTATTTGCCTCAATGCAACATTTAAAGACCGCATACCTCCACCTACTGGAGTGGTCAACGGGCCTTTAATCCCTACTTTATATTCCTTAAACATGGCTAAAGTTTCATCAGGCAGCCAAGTCTCTGAATCATATATTTGTGTTGCTTTCTCACCAGCATAAACTTCCATCCAGTGAATTTTTCTCTCACCGCCGTACGCTTTACTCACAGCAGCATCTACCACTTTCATCATAGGTGGCGTGACGTCGACACCTATGCCATCGCCCTCAATAAAGGGAATTATAGGGTTGTTGGGTACCTGAAGTATGCCCTGCTCTGAAGTGATTTTAGTGCCTGCACTAGGAATATTTACATGGTTCGACATATGAGCTCCGAAATTTACGAATAAAAATAGCCGTTTGCTAGTTTCTTTATCCTTAAACTAATAGAAAAAGAGCAACGACACTAATACTGAAATCGTGATAATCAACATCACCACTATGAATAATTAAAACGGCTGTTTTAATTAATTGCAAATTTTTTATGATAAATAAGCTAAATAGTCGATGGTGATTTGTTCACTCATTAAATTATGGACAAAAAAAAGCTAGGCACGTGCCTAGCTTTTCAATAGTTTACTTAACAAGTAAGCTTAAAGTAAGCTCGATAAAATGGTATTTAATGTTGCACTTGGACGCATGGCTTTTTCTGCTAATGCGCTATCAGCAAAATAATAACCATTAATATTCATACTAGGTCCTTGAGCAGCATTAAGCTCCTCAACAATTTTAGCTTCTTGTTTCGTTAATGCTTGAGCGACAGCAACAAAACTTGATTTTAAACTCTCATCGTTTGTTTGCGCTGCTAATGCTTGTGCCCAATACATGGCTAAATAGAAATGAGAGCCACGGTTGTCTAACTCACCAACGCGACGTGAAGGTGACTTATTCTCTTGTAAGAACTTCGCGGTAGCTTGATCTAAAGTATCGGCTAAAATTTGTGCTTTAGCATTGCCCGTATTGACGCTTAAGTGCTCTAAAGAAGCGGCTAACGCCAAAAACTCACCTAATGAATCCCAACGTAAGTGGTTTTCTTTTTCAAACTGCTGAACATGCTTAGGCGCTGAACCACCAGCACCCGTTTCGAATAAACCACCGCCATTCATTAACGGCACAATCGAAAGCATTTTCGCACTAGTGCCAAGTTCTAAAATTGGAAATAAATCCGTTAAATAATCGCGTAATACATTACCGGTTACTGAGATTGTATCTTCGCCTTTAGCAACGCGTGCTAAGGTGTAGTTACAGGCATCAACTGGCGCCATAATTTGAATATCTAAGCCGGTCGTATCATGATCAGCAAGGTAGGTATGAACTTTTTTGATCATCTGCGCATCATGACCACGGTTTTCATCTAACCAAAAAATGGCTGGCACTTGGGTAGCTTTTGCACGAGTTACGGCTAATTTAACCCAGTCTTGGATCGGCGCGTCTTTCGCTTGACACATTCTCCAGATATCACCTTCACTTACCGCATGCTCTAATAAGGTTGTGCCGCTATCATCAACAACACGCATAGACCCTTCACCTGACATGGTAAATGTTTTATCGTGTGAGCCATATTCTTCGGCTTTTTGCGCCATTAAGCCAACGTTAGGTACAGAACCCATTGTGCTAGGGTTAAAAGCACCATTTTCACGACAGAAATCGACTACAGCAGAAAATACTCCAGCATAGTTACGATCGGGGATCATAAATTTGGTTTCTTTTTGTGTACCGTCTCGGCCCCACATCATGCCTGATGCGCGAAGTGCTGCAGGCATAGAAGCATCAATAATAACATCACTTGGCACGTGTAAATTAGTGATGCCTTTGTCTGAATCAACCATAGCAAGTTCAGGGCGAATGGCATAAACCGCATTAATATCGGCTTCTATTTCAGCTTTCTTATCAGCGGGTAAGCGGCCTATTTTAGCGTAAACATCGCCAATACCGTTATTGGCATCAACACCTAATTGGTTAAAAGTAGCACCGTGCTTAGCAAAAACGTCTTTATAAAATACTTTAACCGCATGACCAAACATAATGGGATCTGACACTTTCATCATGGTGGCTTTCAAATGTAAAGAAAGTAAAACGTTTTCAGCTTTTGCTTTTTCAGTTTCAGAGGCAAAAAATTCAACTAATGCTTTTTTGCTCATTACTGATGCATCAATGATCTCTTGATCTAATAGCGCTAAATGTTCTTTTAATAAGGTGACGTGGCCATTTTGTCCAACAAATTCAATTTTGACATTGGTCGCACCATTAATAGTGACTGATTTTTCACTACCGTAGAAATCACCTGATTGCATATGCGCTACGTGTGATTTAGTTGTCGGTGACCATACGCCCATTGAATGCGGATTGGTACGTGCGTATTGCTTAACTGAACCTGGTGCACGACGATCAGAGTTACCTTCACGTAACACTGGGTTTACTGCTGAACCTAAAATTTTAGCGTAAGTTAATTTAATCGACTCTTCTGCTTCATTTTGCGGTTCTTCAGGATAATTAGGTAAGTTATAACCTTTCGCTTGCAGCTCTTTAATCGCGGCTTGCAATTGAGGAATTGACGCTGAAACATTGGGTAACTTAATAATATTAGCTTCAGGTGTTTTTGCCAATTCGCCTAACTCAGCTAGGGCATCGTCGATACGTTGCTCTGCAGTCAAATACTTAGGGAAGTTAGCGATAATACGACCGGCCAATGAAATGTCACGAGTTTCAACATCGATTGCTGAAGACGCCGTAAATGCTTTAACTATAGGTAAAAAAGAATGCGTTGCTAAAGCCGGTGCTTCATCGGTAATAGTATAAATAATTTTTGATGTATCTTTGCTCATTTAAAATCCTTTGCTGATTTGCCATTAATCGATAAAATGAATAGTCATTCAATTTCGAAAGACTATTCATTTTATCGATAAAAAAATATTTTGCGCGCGCATAGTATCGGAATTCAAAGCGCATTAAAATAGATGAATTATTATCAGGCTATACTTTACAGGGTTAAAATTTGTGACAATAAAACAAAATCAAAAGCTTACGAACAAATATAGACGAAAACCCACAAAGGTACGACCAGTCGACTTTAAGGCTGAAATCGTGCTTTTTAATAAACCGTTCGATGTATTATGCCAATTTACCGATGATCAAAATCGAAAAACGCTCAAGGATTTTATTGACGTCAGAGATGTCTACGCTGCCGGTCGCCTCGATAGGGATAGTGAAGGTCTGCTTTTATTAACCAATGATGGCAAACTGCAACATAAACTCGCCAACCCAAGCCAAAAAACCGATAAAACTTATTGGGCGCAAGTTGAAGGAGCACCAACAGAAGCCGATATTACTGCACTTCGCCAAGGAGTAGAACTAAAAGACGGACTGACAAAACCCGCCAAAGTGAACATTATTGCCGAGCCTAATATTTGGCCTCGTGTTCCAGCAATAAGGCAACGCGCGGCTATTCCAACAACATGGTTAGAAATAACTATCCAAGAAGGGAAAAACCGTCAAGTCAGAAGAATGACAGCTCACATTGGCTTTCCAACCCTGAGATTAATTCGCTATAGCATAGGTAAATGGACCTTAGATGGTATTAATAATGGTCATTATAAAAGCATAAATCATGGATAATGTTTTAATAAACTCACATGGTAGTGCACAGTTCAAACCTAACACGACCCTGGCTGTAGTAGTCGTTTGCCAAGGTAAATTCCTCCTTGTTGAAGAATTAGAACAAGGAAAAAAGGTATACAACCAACCTGCCGGCCATTTAGAGGCGGATGAAAACTTAATTGCGGGTGCAAAGCGAGAATTACAAGAAGAAACCGGCTTAACAGCCACACCCGATTACCTTTGTGGTATTTACTACTATTACCGCAGTGACATTAATTTATATTATTTACGCTTTTGTTTTGTTGTTGAACTTGAAGCACAGACATTATGCCAACCACAAGACAAGGAAATACTTGCCTGTCACTGGCTAACCTTAGCAGAAATTAAAGCAAAATCAGCACAATTACGTAGCCCATTGGTAATGGAATGTATTGCAGATTACCTCAGTGGTAAAAAAATACCCTTAAGTCACCTAAAATCTAATCTTTAATCTATCATCACGCTAAATGACCATGCTATAATTTCGCGCCATTTTCCATTGAAATGTAGTTGTAATGACCTCGAACGAACATGTAGATTTAAACTCAATAACGCCAAACGAGAAGTTACCGCAAGATACCAAAGTAATTGTTGGTATGTCGGGTGGTGTTGATTCATCGGTTTCCGCTTATTTATTAATCGAACAAGGCTACCAGGTAGAAGGCTTGTTCATGAAGAACTGGGAAGAAGATGATAACGACGAGTATTGCGCCGCAGCAGAAGATTTAGCTGATGCACAAAATGTTTGTGACAAATTGGGTATTAAACTGCATACCATTAATTTCGCCACTGAATACTGGGACAACGTTTTCGAATATTTTCTGGCCGAATATAAAGCCGGTAGAACACCTAATCCTGATATTATGTGTAATAAGGAAATTAAATTTAAAGCCTTTCTCGAGTTTGCTTGTGAAGATCTAGGCGCTGATTACATCGCGACAGGTCATTATGTACAACGTAAATTTAACCATGGTAAATGGCAAATGCACCGTGGCTTAGACAGTAATAAAGATCAAAGTTACTTTCTCTATACTTTAAGTCATCAGCAAGTGGGTAAAACACTTTTTCCCGTCGGTGATATTGAAAAGCCTGAAGTTAGAGCTATTGCTGAAAAAGCAGATTTAATCACCCATAATAAAAAAGACAGTACTGGCATTTGTTTTATTGGTGAACGAAAGTTTAAAGACTTTCTTGGCAAATATTTACCCGCACAACCTGGGCTAATAGAAACACCAGAAGGTGAGGCTATTGGGGAACATGATGGCTTAATGTACCATACCTTAGGGCAACGCAAAGGCTTGCGCATTGGTGGTCTTGCCAATGCCGGTGAAGCACCATGGTATGTGGTTGACAAAGATCTAGAGCGTAATGTACTAATCGTCGGCCAAGGTCATGATCACCCTCGCCTATTCTCTAAAGGCTTATTGGCAAATCAATTACATTTAGTTGATCGGGTTGAATTATCCACACCGATTAGTTGTACGGTCAAAACCCGTTACCGACAAGAAGATGTCGCGTGTAATTTATCGCCAATGGCTAATGGTGAATATTTAGTTATGTTTACTGAACCACAAAGCTCTGTGACACCCGGACAATCTGTGGTGTTTTATCAAGACAATATTTGCCTAGGTGGCGGTATTATCAATTCCCTTATTCGTTAATAGTAAGGTATTCATGAATAGTATAGAAAAACAAACAATTACTATGGCTGCAATATGTCAAGCATCGGCATTAGTGCAAAAAATAGCACGTACTGGCACCGTAGTAGAGTCTGAGCTCGCGATGATGCTAAATAGCATTATGATAACGTCACCTGATAGCATTTTAGACGTTTATAATAATGATATTACGCAGTTAAAATTGGGTCTAAATGCCTTAATCGAGCAATTAGGCAATCAAACAAAACAAAAAGATCCAGAACTAACCCGCTATGTTGTAGGTTTATTGGGTTTGGAACGACGTTTAGCCAACAAGAAAAATCAATTATCACTACTCGGTGAGCGTATCGAACAAAGCCAACGCCAGCTAGCTCATTACGACATTACCAGTGATACACTCATTGCTAGTTTAGCCAGCATTTATAGTGACTTACTTAGTCCTATCGGGACACCTATTCAAGTAGCTGGAGAACCTAGCTTACTCAAACAACAAAGTAATCAACATAAAATTCGTGCCTTACTATTAGCGGGTATTCGCTCTAGTGTGCTATGGCGTCAAGTAGGCGGAAAGCGTAGAAATATATTATTTGGTCGCACAAAAATGGTCGCGTGCGCACAACAATTACTTAAAGAAATTTAAAATTAACCTCAGGAAATTACTATGGAACTTTCAGCATTAAGTGCAATATCACCGGTTGACGGTCGGTATGGCAGTAAAGTTAAATCATTGCGCCCTATTTTCAGTGAATTTGGCTTAATTAAATATCGTGTCACCGTTGAAGTTCGTTGGTTACAAAAACTAGCCGCAACGACTGAGATTGAAGAAGTTCCGGCTTTCTCTGCGCCAGCTAATGCAATCTTAGATGCTATTGTTACCGATTTTTCTGAAGTTGATGCGCAAAAAATCAAAGACATTGAAGCAATAACTAATCATGATGTAAAAGCGGTTGAATACTTCCTTAAAGAAAAAATTGCTGACAACGCCGAGCTAAATGCCATTACTGAATTCATTCATTTTGCTTGTACGTCTGAAGACATCAACAATCTTTCCCACGGTTTAATGTTATCTGATTGTCGTGAACAGGTATTAATGCCTATGATTGACAATATTCTTAGCGATATTAAAGCGCTCGCTGTTGAATATAAACATATCCCAATGATGTGTCGTACGCACGGCCAACCCGCATCGCCGAGTACATTAGGAAAAGAAATGGCTAATGTTTACGTGCGTTTGAAGCGCCAACGTCAGCAAATTGCCCAAGTAGAAATGTTAGGTAAAATTAACGGCGCTGTGGGTAACTATAACGCTCATCTATCAGCTTATCCTGAAATAGATTGGCATAGTTTTGCTAACGAATTTGTTAACTCGTTAGGTTTAAGCTTTAACGCCTTTACAACACAAATTGAACCACATGATTATATCGCCGAACTATTTGATGCTATTGCCCGTTTTAATACCATCTTAATTGATTTTGACCGTGATATCTGGGGCTATATTGCCATCGGACACTTTAAACAAAAAACCATTGCTGGTGAAATTGGCTCATCTACCATGCCGCATAAAGTTAACCCCATCGATTTTGAAAACTCAGAAGGTAATTTGGGTATCGCAAACGCTTTATTTAACCACTTAGCGCAGAAATTACCTATTTCACGCTGGCAGCGCGATTTAACAGATTCAACGGTTTTACGTAATTTAGGTGTTGGCTTTGCACACACCTTAATTGCCTATCAGGCAACACGCAAAGGTATCAGTAAACTACAGGTTAACGAAGCAAATTTATTAGCCGAGCTTGATTCAAATTGGGAAGTACTTGCCGAGCCAATTCAAACAGTCATGCGTCGTTATGGTATCGAGAAACCTTACGAAAAATTGAAAGAACTCACTCGAGGTAAACGTGTTGACGGTGATTCAATGCGTGCATTTATCATGACGTTAGCGTTACCAGACTCAGCAAAAGCCCTGTTGTGTGAAATGACACCAGCGTCATACATTGGCCGTGCTGTAGCATTTATTGACGAACTAGACTAATAAAGTTCGTTTGACTGAATTAAAAAAAGGGATCCTATAGGCTCCCTTTTTGTTATTCAGTTTTTAAACGTCTTCATTAGACTAATTGAAATTAACTAGCAAGGCATTAATACAACGGGTGTCAATCCGTTTGATAATAAGGTTTCACTATGAATATCGAGTCGATAAATTGGGGAGATTTAACCCCAGAACTATTTCTTGCACAGTATTGGCAAAAAAAGCCCTTATTGATCAAACAAGCCTTTACCGATTTTCAGGACTCTATAACAGCAGATGAGCTAGCCGGCTTAGCGATGGAAGCTGAAATAGAGTCGCGTATAGTTAGCGCTAATAGCAAAGGAGATTGGCAAGTAGACCATGGCCCTTTTGAAGACTTTTCTCAATACGGTGAGTCTGATTGGACACTATTAGTCCAAGCGGTAAACAACTGGTCACGTCCAACGCATAATTTATTAGCACCCTTTGCTTTTATTCCAAGCTGGCGCATCGATGATGTTATGGTGAGTTTTTCAACACCTAACGGCGGGGTTGGTGCGCATTTAGATCAATATGATGTTTTTATTATTCAAGGCAGTGGTAAAAGGCGCTGGCAAATTGGCGCCCCCGATAGTAACTTAAAAACGTTATTGGTGCACCCAGACCTGAAGCAAGTATCTAGTTTTAAACCAGTTATTGATGAAATAACGCAAGCTGGCGATCTACTTTACATACCACCTAACCATCCTCACAATGGCGTATCAATAGAAAATTCAGTTAATTTTTCTATTGGTTTTCAAGCCCCATCGAGTCAAGAGCTTTGGTCGAGTTTTGCTGATAAACTTATTGATAAAAATATCGGTGAACAAAGGTTTAACGACCCGGAACGAGCGTTATCTCGAGAAAGTTTTAATATTACTGCTCATGACAAGCAGCAATTAAAGGCCTTTATGTTGCAGCAGCTTGACCAAGAAGAGTTCTATGAACAATTTATTGGCCAATACTTAACACAAGGTCATCATGCTTTAGAGATTTTGGTACCGGTAAATGATATAGATGAAAATAAACTGCTAGATATACTATCAGAGCCTGATATTTTATTTATGCCGGTATCTGGTTTAAAAGCCGCGATAATAAATGATGTTCAAGCGACACTTTTCATTAACGGAGATAGTTTTCCTCTTGAAAGTCAAACAATTGCACTAGCTCAGCAACTTGCACAGCAAAAGCCTCTGACCACAAGTGAAATAAAAACTTTCAACAGTTGTTTGAAAAACAGTCAGTTGTTAACTAGTATTTTAAATAAGGGTTATTGGTATATAGAATAAGAGACATGTCATACACGGTTAGTAGAGTTCAATGGGAGCAAGCGGCGCCCTTACTTAAAAATGTTAGGGAGCAGGTATTTGTCTATGAATGGCGGATACCAAAAGGTATTGAGTTCGATCTAAAAGATCATTTTGCTAATCATGTGCTCGCTTGTCATGATAAAAGCCAAGAGCCAATCGGTACCGGCCGCATTCTTTCTTCCGGTGAAATCAGTCGAGTCGCGGTATTAAAGTTTTATCGTAAAGACCAAGTGGATAAAATCATCTTACAAAGACTATTTAAAATAGCACGAGAAATGGATCTAAAAGAAATTTTTATCTATAGCCCGTTAGACGCTATCGACTATTTTAAAAAGTTTAATTTCACTACCTGTGGCACGGTATTTATGGAAGCGGGTATGGCGAGACAGAAAATGACCTGTCTATTAAAAGAGGCAAGTGTGGCTAAATATTATTTAAGCCATTAAAAATTAATGGCTTAAATTTTTTTAAAGTGTCATATAGCTTTATTATTAAACCCACAACTCATCTTTAGCATAAAGTTTATAAAGCCCTTCCGCTTTATTCATCAACAATTTGGCATAATCCACTTGCTCTTGAACATCACTTTTTAGTAAATTGTCGGCCTGTATTTGCCATTTAAACGTAAAGTGGCGCAATACGTTACGAGCGGGTTCACTTTTTTCCAACACCAGATGGTCGGTCGGCAAATCTCCACTGATCACCCATACCTTGGTTTTATCTAATAGGTTAATTTTCCATACCGCCATTAAAGGCACTAAATAGCGACTTTCAGTGTCCGCGACGCTTTCGGTCACTAATCCTTTTTCTGCGAGATACTTAGTCGCTTTTAAATATTGCTCTCGTATCCATGCTTGTTGTTCTTCTTGGGTCATTTCTAGTTTATCAGTCATTTTAATTATCTTTTGGTTGAAAGAAAGTTTGTATGAATTAATTCACAGCAAAATTCAAATTTATTGATCGCTTCACTAGCGAAGTATTTACCTAAATGGTATTGTGCGCAGCGAATTATTACAACCTTAGTTCAAGAAAAATTTATAATTGAGCTATTTCTGAAATCATTGGAGATTACGATAGTGCCCGTTTTTGATTTAGTAGATTTTGATAACCACGAGCAAGTCGTTTATTGCAGTGACAATGCGTCTGGGCTAAAGGCCATCATAGCAGTGCACAGTACTGCTTTAGGACCTGCAGCTGGTGGTTGTCGCTTTTGGGATTATGTAAGTGATGAAGCCGCTTTAAAAGATGTTTTACGCTTATCAAAAGGCATGACCTATAAAAATGCTATGGCTGGTTTAAAATTAGGTGGTGGTAAAGGCGTTATTATTGGCGATCCTAAAACGCTAAAATCAGAAGCGTTATTTAAAGCTTTTGGTCACGCAGTTAACAACTTAAATGGTCGTTACTATACCGCTGAAGATGTCAATATCACCACAGGTGATATGGCCATCGTTAACCAATGCACTGAATTTGTTTCTGGCCTTGAAGGTAAAAGTGGCAATCCTGGTCCATTTACCGCATTAGGTACCTTTTTAGGCATTAAAGCTGCGGTTAAATTTAAGTTAGGTATCGACGATTTAAGCGGTATTAAAGTCGCAGTTCAGGGCTTAGGCAGTGTTGGCTATTCACTTTGTGAAAAGTTGCATGCCGCAGGCGCCAAGCTATACGTAACTGATATCAACCCTGTAGCGTTAGACAAGGCAGAAAAAGAGCTAAATGCAACCGTGGTCGGTTTAGACGAAATTTATCGTCAAGATGTTGATGTCTTCTCACCATGTGCCCTTGGCGCATCGATAAATGATGAGAGTATTGCGCAGTTGAAAGCAAAAATCATTGCCGGTTGTGCTAATAATCAATTAGCCGAATCTCGTCATGATAAAGCCTTGCAAGAAAAAGGTATTTTGTATGCACCTGATTATGTTATCAACGCGGGCGGTATTATTAATGTCGCTTTAGAAATCTACCCTGAACCTTACTGCGCGCAAAGTGCGACAAAACTAGTAGAAAACATTTATAACACCTTAATGACGGTTTTTGAAACTGCGGCATCTAATCACATGCCAACCGGTTTTATTGCCGATGAAATGGCGCGTAATATTATTGCTAACGGTGCTAAATAGTTAATTCAAAATTATCAAGTTTAAAACAACACCTCAATACAATAAAAGCACCAAAAGGTGCTTTTATTGTATTGAAAATACACTAGGCCACGTTGGGTTATTTTTCACATCGATGCGGTACCATTACAGCTAGCTGTTTAACATCACTAAATGTAGGCTATATCGCGTTTAATAGAGCCTGAACCGGATGCAAGGTTAGTTTGTTATCTAAGCGCTTTATTTGACTACGACAAGAATAACCGGTCACCAGTATTTGCTCTGTGCCTAATGTCGCTACTTTTTCCTGCCAACTCATTTGATAAAGCGCTTTAGAATTAGCTAAATTAACTTTTTCATGACCATAAGTGCCTGCCATACCACAACAACCCACTGAGACACTTGATAACGCTAAACCAAAATGCTGAAATATCTGCTGCCATTGCCCTTCACTACCGGCCAATGCGGTTTTTTCTGTACAATGCGCAAATAACTTGTAAGCAATAGCGTTTTCATTTTTAGCTGATTTATTCATTATGGTGCAGTTTTGATGATCGATTATATCTATTAGCCACTCATGCGCTAGCTTGACCTCAAAACTGCCACGTTTACCCCCTAATACCTGTTTATACTCATCGCGATAGCATAATGTTAGTGATGCATCTAAACCGACCATGGGTATTTCAAGTTGATGAATTTGATTTAAAAATTCTGCAGTAGATTTTGCTGTTTTGGCAAATTTTGCTAAAAAACCTTTTACGTGTTGCGGCTTACCATTTGGCTTAAAGGGCAAGAGTATCGGCTCAAAACCTAGTTTTTTCACCAATAACATAAAGTCTTCAACAACCTTTGCATCATAAAACGAGGTGAATGGGTCTTGAACAATTAACAATGAATTACCCCGTTCATCTCTCGACATACTTTGCAGTTGTGATAAGTCAAATACTGCAAATTTATGCTGCGTTACTCTTTGCGATAAGGTCGGAATTGACAATAAAGGCGTATCAACATAACCAATACTTGCCTGTGACAATTTATCATAAATATTTGACGCTAATACGCTATTCACTATTTTTGGTGCTTTGGCCATTATTGGCGTCATTGCTTCGACATTTGCCACTAGGTGATCTTTTAACGGTCTAAAATATCTAGTGTGATAAAGGTTGATAAATCTCGCTCTAAAGTCAGGTACATCAACTTTAATTGGGCACTGACTGGCACAAGCTTTACAAGCTAAACACCCTTGCATAGCTTCCATCACTTCATGAGAGAAATCATCATTTTCAGTGCGGCTAAATTGACTATTAAAACGGTTTTTCACCTTATCTAATAGACTTTTTACCGACCAATTTTGTATGTTCTTCTCTAATGCTAAAACATCTACACCTTTCGCCTCTAATAAACGTAACCACTCACGCATCAGGCCAGCTCTACCTTTTGGTGAATGCCTTCGGTCACGCGTTACCTTGCTCGAAGGACACATCGGACTGTCTACATCATAATTAAAGCATAAACCATTACCATTGCAATCAAGCGCCGAACTAAACGACTCCTTTACCGTCACAGGTATTTGTCTGTCGTAAAAACCACGTTTTTTACCATCGACAGAAACCAATTTTTCTGTCGAATGATAAGGTGTACAAATTTTACCTGGGTTCATTTTATTTAACGGATCGAAAGCGGCTTTAATCTTTCTTAATTCGGTAAATAAAGTTTCACCAAAAAATTCAGGGCCATATTCACTACGATAACCTTTACCATGTTCGCCCCACATCAGACCACCATATTTAGCGGTCAAGGCAACCACCTTATCTGATATTTTTCTTAATAAAAGTTCTTGCTCAGGGTCGCACATATCAAGAGCAGGACGCACATGTAGCACGCCTGCATCAACATGACCAAACATGCCATAATGTAAACCATAGCCATCAAGTAACTGTCTAAATTCCGCGATAAAGTCCGCTAAATGCTCAGGTGGTACCGCAGTATCTTCAGCAAATGCTAAGGGTTTTTGGCTACCTTTGGTATTACCTAGCAAACCTACGGCTTTCTTGCGCATAGTATATAACTTAGCAATACTGGCTAAATCAGACGTGACTTGATAACCAATGACGCCAGTTTTATTGCTGATATCTTTATCAAGTTCGGCACATAACGCCGTGACTTGCTGGGCAACGCTTGCAGCACTGTCACCGTTATACTCCACCATATTAATGCCATCCATAATGGCGCCATCAACATCTTGCAACATATCACTGACCAATTGCCAGACGATATCTTGCTTTGCTAAGTTGAGCACCTTACTGTCGATGGTTTCAACTGACGTTGCTTTGGCCGCAACTAAACGCGGAGAATGGCGCAGCGCAGAATCAAAACTGTCATATTTAATATTAATCAACGTTTTAGCGTTAGCTATCGGCGTTAAATTTAATTTAGCTTCACAAACAAAGGCTAACGAGCCTTCAGAACCGGTAATTATGCGACTTAAATCAACCATAGATAAATCATCATTAAAAACATGTTCTAAATCGTAACCGGTTAAAAATCGATTCAGGCGGGGAAATTTTTCTAAAATTAAGGCTCTATTGTCACCGCAAGAGTCCAGTACTTGTTGCATCAATTTTGCTTCAGTGCTTGTCTGTTGTGTTAACGCTTTTGCTTGCGCCATAGTTTGAGGTTGGGTACTTAACACGTCACCATTAGCTAAGATGCTTTCAAGTGCTAAAACATGATCCGAGGTTTTACCATAAACTAAAGAGCCTTGCCCTGATGCATCGGTGTTAATCATGCCACCTATGGTCGCTCGGCTACTAGTAGATAAGTCAGGAGAAAAGAAAAAACCATAAGGTTTTAGGTAATCGTTTAATTGATCCTTGATGACACCGGCTTCAACGCGAACCCAGCGTTCAGCGACATTAATTTCTAGTATACGATTCATATATTTTGATAAATCAACCACAATACCAGGCGTTAAACTTTGACCGTTAGTGCCCGTACCGCCGCCACGCGCACTATATTTAATCTCATTATATTTTTCTTCGCTGCCTAGTAACGCAATGATTTGAATGTCTTTTATACATCGAGGATGTAATACTAACTGTGGCAGTTGTTGATAAATACTATTGTCTGTCGCATGCGCTAAACGTGCGCTATATTGAAAATTAATATCACCGGAAAAACCTTTAGTTGCCAAGATTTTGGCGAAGTCTTGATATAAAGGAGCAACTAACTCTTGGGGACTTAAGCGAGGTAACATGGATAAAAATCTACTAACAATATAATGTGACCAACATTATATCATGGCAAATTGCCAATTTGCTCGCTTAACCAAAAAAGCCTAAGAACTTTTTATCACCGTGGTGATAAAAAGCACTTAGGCTTTATCCTTTGTAAAGTAAGCTATTGATTTACTTTTTATTATGCTGCTCTGCTAAATATAACCATGTTGGCAATACGGTATCGGGATTAAGTGAGACACTATCGATACCTTGTTCTACAAGCCAGGCAGCAAAATCAGGATGATCTGACGGACCCTGCCCACAAATACCAACATATTTTCCACGCGCCTTACAGGCTTTAATTGCCATGGCTAATAATATTTTTATCGCAGGATCTCGCTCATCAAATAAGTGCGCGACTAAGCCTGAATCACGATCTAAGCCTAACGTTAGTTGCGTTAAATCGTTCGAGCCAATCGAGAAGCCATCAAAGTAATCTAAAAATTGGTCGGCGAGTAAGGCATTCGACGGTAGTTCACACATCATAATGATGCGTAAGCCATTTTCACCACGCTTTAAACCATGCTCGGCGAGAATATCTATCACAGTAGACGCTTCTTCAACGGTGCGCACAAAGGGGATCATAATCTCAACATGGGTCATATCCATATCGTTGCGAACGCGCTTGATGGCTTCACATTCAAGTGCAAAACAGTCTCTAAAATCTTTAGAAATATAGCGAGACGCACCGCGATAGCCAATCATCGGGTTTTCTTCTTCCGGCTCAAAGGCTTCGCCGCCAACCAAATTAGCATATTCGTTTGATTTAAAATCCGACATACGAACAATAACTTTTTCTGGTGCATAAGCCGCCGCTAACGTCGCAATACCTTCGGTTAATTTAGCAATATAAAACTCAACAGGATTGTCATAGCCGGCAATAATATCGCGAATTTCATCTTGCAAATCGGCTGACTGTTCATCAAAATTGAGTAAGGCTTTCGGATGAACACCGATCATTTTGTTAATAATAAACTCTAAACGCGCTAAACCTATACCCGCATGCGGCAATCTAGCAAAGGTAAATGCCCGATCTGGATTGCCAACATTCATCATTATTTTTAATGGTAAATCTGGCATTGAATCAACTTCTGAGGTGGTCACCGTAAAGTCCAACTGACCTTGGTAGATAAAACCTGTATCACCTTCAGCACAAGACACAGTAACTTTATCACCTGTCGCTATTTTACTTGTCGCATTACCACAACCAACAACGGCTGGAATGCCCATTTCACGGGCAATAATGGCGGCATGACAAGTACGACCGCCGCGATTAGTCACAATGGCAGAAGCACGTTTCATGATCGGCTCCCAGTCAGGATCAGTCATATCGGTGACTAAAACATCGCCTGGTAGAATTTTATCCATTTCAGCCAATGATGATAATACCTTAGCTTCACCGCTGCCTATTTTGTGGCCAATAGAGCGCCCTTCACAAATAACATCGGCGGTTGCTTGTAATTGGAATTGCTCCATGACGTTGGCGTTCTCGCGGCTTTTAACTGTTTCAGGACGCGCTTGCACAATATAAAGCTTACCGTCTAGGCCATCTTTAGCCCATTCAATATCCATGGCACGGCCATAGTGTTTTTCAATAATTACCGCTTGTTTGGCTAGCTCTTCAACTTCTTTATCATTGAGAGAGAAGCTATCAGATTGCGCTTGCTCAATATCAACAATTGCAACTTGTTTACCGTGTTCCTGGGTGTCAGCGTAAATCATCTTAATGGCTTTACTACCAATATTTCTTCGTACAACCGCAGGTTTACCTTTCGCTAAGGTCGGTTTATGAACATAAAATTCGTCTGGGTTGACCGCACCCTGCACCACCATTTCGCCTAAGCCATAGCTTGAAGTAATAAATACGACATCTTCAAAGCCTGATTCGGTGTCGATAGAGAACATGACACCACTAGAGGAAATATCGCTGCGCACCATGCGTTGAATGCCAGCAGAAAGTGCGACACCACGATGGTCATAACCTTGATGAACACGATAAGAGATGGCGCGATCGTTAAAGAGTGACGCAAAGACATGCTTAATTGCGATCATCACGGCGTCTAAACCGCGAACATTAAGAAAAGTTTCTTGTTGGCCGGCAAAAGAGGCATCTGGCATATCTTCTGCTGTTGCTGATGAACGAACGGCAAATGAGGCGTCTTCGGCAAAACTACCGGCTAATTTTGCATAAGCAAGTTCTATCTCTTGCTGCATTTCAGGGAGAAATGGCGTGTCGATCACCCATTGGCGAATTTTACTACCACATTCAGCCAAGGCATTGATATCGCCAACGTCTAGGTCATCTAATAACTGATAAATTTTATCGTTCAGGCCACTTTGTTCTAGAAATTCATTAAAAGCAAATGAGGTAGTTGCAAAGCCACCTGGCACTTGCACGCCGACATTTGAAAGATTAGAAATCATTTCACCCAATGATGCATTTTTACCGCCGACACGGTCAACATCATTCATTCCTAAATTTTCATACCAAAGTACGTATTCTTGCACGACAACATCTCCACTGAAAATAATAAAATTTAAGAAAATTATCTGTAAATAGATCTATTAAAGATAGACTGAAAATAGCTTTCTTAACACTTTTATCCAACCACTGATCAATAAACGGTGTATTTCATGCTACAGACATTTTACACTGCTAACCTTGAAACTAAAGCACTATTTGAAAGTTTTCATCTTTAATTACAGAATAATTTATAGGATTAATTATGCGCGCAGCTTTTTATATTTCTGATGGCACAGCAATCACTTCGGAAGTGTTTGGTCATGCCTTATTGTCACTTTTTCCCATGGAATTTGAGCACGATACGATCTCATTTGTTGAAAGCGAAGAAAAAGCGCTTGAGGCTTGCAAGCGGATAAATAAAGCCGCAAAGCGCACCGGCTTGCCGCCGCTGGTTTTTCATACCTTCGTTAACCCAGATATTCGAGAAATTATCGATGGCTGTGATGGTATTATTTATAACTTCCTTGAGCATTTTATTGCCCCGCTTGAAGAAAAATTGGGGATTAAAGCTAAACCTAAAGCACATAGAACGCACAGTATCCATGAAAATAGCTATGATTATCGCATCGACGCCGTTAACTATTCGCTGGCTAATGACGATGGTTCTAATGTCACGAATTATGAACATGCTGACGTAATACTGGTCGGTGTCTCCCGCTCAGGTAAAACCCCAACGGCGCTTTATTTGGCGCTGCAATACGGTATCAAAGCGGCAAACTACCCCTTTACTGACGACGATATGGACGAGCTGCAAATACCGTCTTTTTTAAAAATGCATAAAAAGAAAATATTTGGTTTAACTATCGATGCCGAACGTTTAGTAGATATTCGTGATGGTAGAATGGCGAACACTAAATATTCTTCTGCACGTCAATGTCGTATGGAAGTGCGAGAAGTTGAAAAACTATATAAGCAAGAAAAAATTCCTTTTCTAAATACCACTAAACTTTCTGTTGAAGAAATTACGGCAAAAATATTGTCGGAAACGGGCCTTCAGCGCTATAAATATTAACTTATAGCAAATTAGTTGCATAAAAAACTTAGAAAGCGGTTCACTTAACCCTTTATATTCGTTATGTTAGCGCGATATTATTTATTGCGCTGCGTAACGATATGCAGGCTAACAAGCATTTGATAGCACATGACCATAAAAACTGATGAATTTAGAACCACGTTAATTGACAATTTAGTTTCTCCTGCAGAACTTGCTGAACAAATACCGCTTGACGATAAAACAGCAAGTTTTATTATCAATAGTCGCCGGGATATTGAAGCCATTATTAAGGGTGATGATAAACGTTTACTCGTCATTATTGGACCTTGCTCGATTCATGATACCGACGCCGCCATAGATTACGCTAAAAAATTAAAAGTTCTGCATGAAAAATATGCCAACGAATTATTGATCGTAATGCGTGTCTACTTTGAAAAACCCCGCACTACCGTAGGCTGGAAAGGCTTAATTAGTGATCCTGATTTAGACAAATCATTTCATGTCGCTAAAGGGTTAAACCTAGCACGTAATTTATTAATGCAAATCAATAAATTAGGCTTGCCTGCCGGCACTGAATTTTTAGATATGGTAACCGGTCAATATATTTCTGATTTGATCAGTTGGGGCGCTATTGGTGCACGCACGACAGAAAGCCAAGTACATAGAGAGCTTGCTTCCGCACTTTCTTGTCCGGTTGGCTTTAAAAATGGTACCGATGGTAATGTGCAAATTGCAGTCGATGCCATTAAAGCTTCAAGTGTACCTCATGTATTATATTCGCCAGATAAAAGTGGTCAAATGTGTATTTATCAAACTCATGGCAACCCTTTTGCACACGTGATTTTACGAGGTGGCAAAGCACCTAACTATCATCAAGACGATATAACGGCTACTTGTCAAACCTTAACGAAAGCAGGATTAACCGATAAAATCATGATTGACTGTAGTCATGGTAATAGCGATAAAGATCATAACAAACAGATTGATGTCGCCCGTTCACTTGCCGAGCAAATACAAGCAGGTAATCAATCGATATTTGGCGTTATGATCGAAAGCTTTTTAGTTGCAGGCAATCAAAAAGTTGTTGCAAAGCAACCCTTGGTTTACGGGCAAAGTATTACCGATGCTTGTATTAACCTTGAAACCAGTGAAGAAGTGCTCAGTGTTTTAGCGAACGCGATTAAATCTAGACTGTAATATTTTGCTATTAATATTGTAAATATTGATAGCAAAGTTAAAGTATCTAACCGCCCGAGATAGTACCAACATGATGTTTGGTACTAATTCTATATCGTTACAACGAACCGATTGCAGATCCTTTAAATACTCGCTCCTGTGCATCCATGCTCCCGCGAAATACCGTACGTCCTGTACATAAAAAGCCGATTATCAATTTGATAATCGGCTTTTTGCTGCTAATTAATAATTATATTTATTAAAAGAAATTCGCTTTAAATTCAACACCCCAAAAGCGCGGTTCATTAACATAACCTGCGAGGTTGTTAAAATCGATAGCTCCCGTTAGTTGCTCTTCATCAGTAATATTACGACCAAACAAGGCGACTTCATACTCCGCGCCATCTGTGTACCATTCGTAACCAACGCGCACGCCGCCTTCTAGTAATGCATCACCCGTAAATTCGGTTGATTCATATAAGAAAAAGTTAACTTCACTACGGTAAGACCAATCAGTGTAAAAGTACAACTCGCCATCGCCAAGTTCTTTCGACCAACGTGCAGCAACGTTTGAAATCCATTCTGGTGATTGCGGTAATGAATTACCATTTATCATGGCTAGTCCTTCGCCATTCAATGGATCTGTTACGGTACAATTAGCACCACAAGGAGGTACAGCTACATTATCATCTTGTAATTCTGTGTGGTTATAACTAACGCTAGCGGTCAGGACAAAATCTGCTGTGACAAAGTATTCTGAGTCAATTTCAAAACCATAACCAACAGACTTATCAGCATTGAGTAAACTGGCGACGTTACCCGAACCACCAACAGCGGTTAACTGTTGATCGTTAACAACATAATAATAAATTGAGCCATCAACACGGGCAGTATTTTCTGCAAACACAGATTTAAAACCGGTTTCTACAGAGTCTACCGTTTCTGAATCCGCTGTTGTTGCGCTACCAGAGAATAATAAATCACGACCTTGAATACTCGGTGCGCGGTAACCGCGAGCTAAACGCGCATAAAGGTTAGTTTCATCACTAAGTACGTATGACGCACTCAAATCACCACTGACTTGTGAGTCTTCAACATTATTACTTTCTTTAAAACCAGGCGCGCCAAATGGCGACTGAACTAATTCACCATTCCACTTACGCTTATCATCTGAATAGCGTAAGCCACCGTTGACACTTAATTTATCAGAAACTTGGTAATCTATTGAAGCGAAAATTGCCCAGGCAGATGTTTCCATTTCTTGTATCGTAATACCGTTTTGCGCGCCGCCACCAAGAGTATCAAAGCTTAAATTATTAATGGTTAAGTCTTCATCAAATAAGAAGAAGCCAAATTGGTAATCCAAAGCGCCTAAATCATTACTGGCAATACGTATTTCTTGGGTAGATTGCGCGTGATCTGGCATTCTAGCACCGGTTTCTGAAGGAAAAGGAATAAATCCAGGTCCCATATAATCGGGTAAAAATGATGCACCATAACCACCATCTATATCACCTACGGAAAACATTTCCGCTGATTCATGGCCAGTAATGGACGTTAATGTGTGGCTACCAAAATCATATTCTATTTTCAAGCTAGCACCTTTCATATCAACCGTTTGGTTGTTACGAACAGCAGCATCATGAAAAACAGTTGCACGATCAAAGTCATCAACTAATTCATTAGTACCTGGTTTAATGATATTGGCTCTAAAAACACGAGCATCCGCTTCAGCATCACGAAAGTGGTAATTAAACAAGGCAGAAAAATCGTCATTAGGCTCCCACAGTAATTGCAAACGACCCGCCGTTTCGCTGTAACCACCTAATTGATCTTTTTCTTCAAAACCAGGCGCTTTATTGTCTATCCAATCATCACGGTCTTGTTGCAATAATGCAATACGGGCAGATACGGTATCAGTTAAACCACCACCAACAGCGACACGAAAATCTGTTGAGCCAAAACTGCCATAAGAGCCAGAAATATTAGCATCAAAGTCTTGTGTCGGTTTTTTCGACTGTACTTTAACAATACCGGCTGGCGTATTACGGCCAAACAATGTTCCTTGTGGACCACGTAATACTTCTACGCGCTCGATATCAAACATTGGCATACCTTTAGTTAAGGAATTTTCCAAAACAACGTCATCATAAATAAGAGAAACAGGTTGCGAGGCTAGTAAATCGAAATCGGTATTACCCAAACCACGAATGTAGAAACGCGGAAATGTTCGACCAAAAGATGATTCGATTAACAAACTTGGAACTTTTGCAGAGAGTGATCTGACATCCATACCAGAAGAACCCAATATTTCGAGTTTCTTAGGGGTAAGAGCTGATACTGAAATAGGGACATCTTTTACATTTTCAGTACGCTTACGTGCGGTAACTTCAATTACTTCAATACCAACTACTTTGGTATGGTCTGTTTTTTCTTGTGCTAAAGCCGATGCAGTTACACCTGCTCCAGACGCGAAAATAGCCGCGTTTACACAAAGTGCAAGCGACGTTTTATTAAAAACATTCATTAAGTACTCTCCCAAGAACTGTTTATGTTTTGTGTCAAAAGTTTTTCTAGTATTTTTCTTTAATATCTTTCGCTAAATCATGACTTATTATTAAGATTAAGTGCAGACAGAAAACTGGTACCGTAAGCCATTTTGTCCAAGTTAAATAATTCTGCAATGGTTTGACCAATATCAGCAAAAGTACTTCTTTCGCCAATATTAACAGAACGTACCTGTTTATGGAACGCGACAACCGGTACATACTCTCGGGTATGGTCATTGCCATGCCAAGTTGGGTCACAGCCATGATCTGCGGTTAAAAATAGTACATCATCATCATTCATCGCGGCAATAACTTCCACTAAACGCTGATCAAAACTCTCTAACGCTAACGCATATCCTACCGGATCACGACGATGGCCATAATCTTGGTCGAAATTGACTAAATTGGTAAATATCAGGCTATTGTCTTGTGCCGTATTGATATGTCCAATGGTTGCATCTAATAAAGCATCGATGCCCGTTGCTTTAGTTTTTTCACTGATGCCTTGATGGGCGTAAATATCGGCGATTTTTCCGACACTTATCACATGGCCACCCGCTTTAGTGAAATAATCTAATACCGTCGGGGCTGGTGGTAAAATAGAATAGTCACGTCGGTTACCTGTGCGGGTAAAGTCTTCGGGGCTATTACCGACAAAAGGTCTTGCGATAACGCGGCCAATGCTCATGTCACCTAATAACTCTCTCACCGTTTCACAATATTGATAGAGCTTATCCAAACCAAAATGTTCTTCGTGAGCCGCAACCTGAAAAACGCTATCTGCTGAGGTATAACAAATAGGTAAACCGGTTTTTATATGCGCTTCGCCTAGCTTATTAATAATATCGGTACCTGAGGCATGACAATCACCTAAAATACCGTCATAGCCTGTAGCTTTATTGATTTTTTCGACCAGTTCAGCGGGGAATGCATTACCTTGTTTTGGAAAATAGCCCCAATCAAAAAGTACTGGTACACACATCATTTCCCAATGACCACTTGGCGTGTCTTTACCGGTACTAATCTCAGCCGCGTAACCATAAGCGCCTTGTTCTGGCGCTTGCTCTACCACAGGAAAACTTGCCTTACCCGCTTCAAATGCGGCTTGAACCAAGCCCATTTTCGCTAAATTAATTAATTTAATTTCACGCTTTTCATGCTGATAGAAATATCGTGCTAAGTTAGCAAAAGTATTGGCACTGATATCGCCAAAGTCTGCTGCGTCGGGTGCGTGCCCAATACCAAAACCGTCGATTACTAAAACTATTGCTCTTGCCATTTTTAAGTCCTGTTATTATATCAATGCATTTTAACAAATTTTTCAAATTTATCCTCGTTTTTACCGATAAATTTCATGACCAAATGGTCAACATGTGATACTTTACCAAGCAATTAATTATAGACAACTGATATTTTATAAAAATTTAAGCTAGATAAAGTCATTTTGTCTAAATTTTAATGAATTTCAAATTAATTAGTCCATAATATGAGCGCGATAATATCGCGATAAATAATTATTTAACCCTTTTGTTAATCATATTTTTTAAGGCTCTCTGTTTTGCAAACCAATAAACCGACGATTATTGCGGTAACGGGTGCTTCGGCATCTGGAAAATCACTTTTTGCGCAAACTATTTACGATGAACTGTTACCTGAGCTCGGACCAAGCGGTATTGCCATAATCAAAGAAGATTCCTACTACAATAGTCAATCCCATCTATCGATGGAAGAACGCATTAAAACAAATTACGATCACCCTGGCGCTTTTGAACACAGTTTATTATCACAACATTTAACCCAGTTAAGTACCGATGAAAACGTCGATATACCAAGCTATTGTTATAAAACCCATACCCGCTTAGATGAAACTTTACATTTATCTCCAACGCCGATAATTTTGGTTGAAGGTATTCTTTTATTTTCTGATCAAGAGTTAAGAGATAAGTTCGATATTAAAATTTATATTGATACCCCGCTCGACATTTGCCTAGTGCGTAGAATAAATAGAGATACCATTGAACGTTCTCGCAGTATCGAGTCAATAACTGAACAATACTTAACGACAGTACGCCCTATGTACCATCAATATATTGAACCCAATAAGCCTTTTGCCGACATTGTCGTGACGCGTGGCGGCAAAAATAGAATGGCAATTGAAATGCTAAAAGCGAAAATTCGCCAAATACTGGCAAGACGTGTTTAAGTTAGTACAAACAGAAAAATTAAAATACATATAATAAAAATAAATATAATAACGATAACAAAGTAATTTATGAGGTAAGTATGGAATTAGGTGCACTTCGAGGTGTCATTGGCATTTTCGCGCTATTGGCCGTGGCGTTCTTTTTATCTAAAGATCGCAAAGCAATTAATTGGCGAACCGTAGGCTTTGCATTTTCATTGCAAATTTTATTGGGTGCATTTGTACTTTATGTCCCTTTTGGTAAAGACGTTTTAGGCTCAATAACTAATGGCGTACAACAAGTTATCAATAGTGCACAAGCAGGAATAAACTTTTTATTCGGCGGCTTAGGTACTGATGCAATGTTTGGTAATGGTGTAGGATTCGTTTTTGCTATTCGAGTATTACCGGTTATTATTTTCTTCTCATCACTTATTGCGGTGCTTTATTATTTGGGCATTATGCAATGGGTGGTCAGAATTATCGGTGGTGGTTTACAAAAACTCTTAAAAACCTCGAAACCTGAATCTCTATCTGCCACCGCTAATATCTTTGTTGGTCAAACGGAAGCACCGTTAGTTATTCGCCCTTATATCGCAAAAATGAGCCAGTCTGAACTTTTTGCCATCATGGTTGGTGGTTTGGCGTCAGTAGCGGGTTCAATATTAGCGGGTTATGCCGGACTTGGCGTAAAGCTTGAGTATTTAATTGCCGCATCGTTTATGGCAGCACCTGGTGGCTTGCTAATGGCAAAGCTACTGATCCCAGAAACAGAAGAAGTTATCAATGACTACACTGAGGTAGAATTAGCAGAAGCAGGCGACAAGCCAGCCAATGTCATTGATGCGGCGGCAACAGGTGCCGCTTCTGGGCTAAAACTTGCGGTAAACGTGGGCGCTATGCTACTTGCCTTTATCGCTATTATTGCCTTACTTAATTCTATGGTCTCGGGCTTTGGTAACTTATTAGGCTTTGAAGGCATTACTATTGAATGGATGCTTGGCTACATTTTTGCCCCTTTTGCATTCCTTATCGGTGTGCCATTTGAAGAAATGTTACAAGCCGGTAGTTTTATCGGTCAAAAAATTGTCGTCAATGAATTTTTTGCCTATGTAAATTTTGTCGAAATTAAAGACACCCTATCGCCAACGACTCAAGCTATTGTTACCTTTGCGTTATGTGGCTTTGCTAATTTATCGTCTATTGCCATTTTATTAGGTGGCATTGGCTCAATGGCGCCCAATCGACGTCCTGACATTGCACGCTTGGGTATGAAGGCTATGCTAGCCGCTACTTTAGCAAATTTAATGAGCGCCGCTATTGCCGGTGTATTCGTTAGTTTATAGCTACCCGTTATAAGCGGTAAACTTTCAGTGCAAATGAACACCTTAAAAGCCTAGCCTTCTGCGCTAGGCTGTTTTTAATAAAACCTTGATAAAATACGAGACATATCATGAGTACTCTAGAAAATTACGCACAACGTGCACTTAATATGATGGATTTAACCAGTTTAACTGACACTGAAAGTGCCGACGATATTATCCAACTCTGCCAGAATGCCAAATCACCTTGTGGAAACACTGCCGCTATCTGCATTTTTCCTCGTTTCGTGCCATTAGCTAAGAAAACCTTGGCCGCACAAGGTACGCCTGACATTAAAATTGCCACGGTAACAAACTTTCCACACGGAAACGACGATATCGATATTGCCGTTGCTGAAACCAAAGCCGCCGTTGCCTATGGCGCAGATGAAGTAGATGTGGTATTTCCTTATAAAGCATTAATAAACGGTAATGATAAAGTTGGTTTTGAACTCGTTAAGGCCTGTAAAAAAGCCTGTGGCAATAACAGCCAGCTCAAAGTGATTATTGAAACCGGCGAACTTAAAACCGATGAGCTTATTACCCAAGCCAGTGAAATTTGTATCGCTGCCGGTGCCGACTTTATCAAAACCTCAACCGGTAAAGTCGCGGTTAATGCTACGCCTAAGTCAGCTGAACTGATGTTAAAAGTCATAAAAGCTAAAAACACCCAAGTAGGTTTTAAACCTGCTGGTGGGGTTAAAAATGCTCAAGACGCTGCAATTTATTTAGATTTGGCCGCTGATATTTTAGGCGCAGAATGGGCGACTAAAAGCAATTTTCGCTTTGGTGCCAGCAGCCTATTAACTAACTTGCTTAATACCTTAGGTGCGAGTAATGCAACGGTAGATCCAACAAGCTATTAATTATAATCATCCTCAATAAACTCATTAGGTAGCACTGTAACGATGGCACAATTATATTTTTATTATTCCACCATGAACGCCGGTAAATCGACGCACCTATTACAGTCGTCATATAATTATCGTGAACGTGGCTTAGAAACCTTACTATTTACCGCACAAATTGACGATAGGTTTGCTAAAGGTAAAGTATCTTCAAGATTAGGCATTCATGCTGATGCGCTACTATTTGATGACAATAGCGATATATTCGCGCAAGTAAAACAGCAAATTCAAGCTAAAAAAATTGCTTGTATATTGATTGATGAAGCGCAATTTTTAACCAAAAATCAAGTCAAGCAATTAACTGACATCGTTGATGACTTAAAGATCCCAGTACTTGCTTATGGTATCCGTACTGATTTTCTAGGTGAAACCTTTGTCGGTAGTGCCGCACTGCTGGCCTGGGCCGATAAATTAGTCGAACTAAAAACCATTTGTCATTGCGGTAAAAAAGCTAATTTTGTTATGCGCTGTGATGAGCATGGCAATGCGGTTAAAGGTGGCGAGCAAATAGAAGTAGGCGGTAATGAACGTTATGAATCGCTATGTCGCAAGCACTTTAAAGCGCAAGTGTGGAGCTAAATCGCCGATAGCTATATTAGTTTAGCGATTGATAAAACTAAAAAAGGATGATTTTAATCATCCTTTTTTATGTCTATGCTATTTTCATATTTAGCATTGCGTATAGTGAAATACGCTTTTAATATTAAGCAGAAATCGTTTGGTAGATAACCGGTGGTTGCTCTACTTGCTGTTCATTAATCACTAACGAGGCAAGGTATTGCTCGCTCGCCTGTAATGCGGCGTGTTCATCACTAGCATGAACACGTGCCACTATATCGCCGCGGTTCACTAAGGTACCAATAGGCAATATTCTATCAAAGCCAACACTATGATCTATTTGCTGACCATTAGCGGTTCTACCGCCTTTTAAACCAACAACCGCCATACCAATATCACGTGTTTGCATGCCGACGATATAACCATGCCCTGGCGCGATAACATCTTTAATAACCTCACCACGTTGCATAGAGCGCCAAGGATCTTCCATAAAGTCACTTGCTCCGCCTAAGGCGTGGATCATTTTACCAAAGAGCTCTGCTGCTGCTCCCGAAGCCAAAACAGCATTAATTTTTTTCAAAGCCTCATCTTCATTTAACGCAACTTTTGCGCTGACGAGCATGGCTTTAGCCAGTGCCACTACCACCGCATGCAAGCGAGGTTCACGTAAGGTGCCATTTAAATACTTAACTGTTTCAGCCATTTCTAGGGCATTACCAGCAGTAGCACCTAAGACCTGATTCATATCGGTGATAATAGCCTGTGTCGGCACACCTGCACCATTGGCAACATTCACAATACTTTGCGCTAGCGCACGTGCATCATCAATATTTGACATCATAGCGCCATTACCAACTTTTACATCCATCACCAATGAATCTAGCCCTGCCGCTAATTTTTTCGACAAAATCGATGCCGTGATCAAAGGAATAGACTCAACCGTAGCCGTAATATCACGAATACCATAAAGGCGTTTATCTGCCGGCGCTAAATTATCGGTTTGGGAAATAATCGCCATACCCAAATCTTTTACGATGCGTTTAAATTCACCAATGCTAGGTTGCACGTTAAAACCGGCGATACTCTCTAATTTATCTGAAGTACCCCCTGTGTGGCCTAAACCACGACCTGAAATCATCGGCACATACGCGCCACATGCTGCCACAATGGCCGCCAACATAAAGCTAACTTTGTCACCAACGCCACCAGTTGAGTGTTTATCAACCACAGGGCCATCTAATTCGGGCCAAGACAAAACATCACCTGAATTTTTCATTGCCATGGTGAAGTCGATAATTTCACGCGTTTGCATACCTTTTTGGAAAATCGCCATCGCCATAGATCCGGCTTGAGCATCATTAAAATTTAATGTTACTAAACCATCAACAAAATTTTGAATTTGTTCTTGGGAGAGTGAACCACCATCACGTTTGGTGCGAATTATTTCTTGCGGTAATAACATTAATTTTTATTCCTTAATTTTCAAGTAAATCTTTTGGCATAAAAGCATCCGGCAATAAATCATTGACTGTCCATTGCTTTCTATCGTTGTTATGGTTAACGGCCATCACGAGTGCGTCAGGTGCTAAAAACTCAACAATTACCTGTCGACAGGCGCCACAAGGCGGCGTTAATTTTTCTTGCTTGGTGTAAACAACCAGTGCAGAAAAAGCTCGTTCGCCGCCAATCACGCCCTGTGCTAAACAATTGCGCTCTGCACAAACCGTTAAACCGTATGAGGCATTTTCAACATTACAGCCTTTAACTATTTTGCCGTTAGCTGTTAACGCAGCAGCACCGACATGAAAGTTACTATAAGGTGCATAGGCTTTTTCAAAGCCATCTTTCGCGGCATTAACCAGCGCTAAGATGGTTGTATCTTCAATATTTGACATTCTCAAACCCTTTAACTGACCAAATGGTCAACTTATTAACTATCCTAATAAATCACTGCTATAAAAGCAACTTAAAAATCAATAAATACTGCCATTAGAGCAGGTTCAAACACTTGCTTATGTTTAATCGTAAAAACTATTTAACCCTAACAAAAAACAGCAAAAAAAAAAGCCAACATCGCTGTTGGCTTTTTTAGCAAAATCTATGAAATATTAGAAGGTGTATTTAACACCAATTTTCATAGCCCAAGTAGATTCACGGTCTTTAAATCTAGCCGGTGATTCTCCTTCAGATATATTTGCACTTTCGTAGACATACTGTCCGTTATCATTAATGCTGTAATCAAGCAATTCTGTTGAAGATTGACCAAATGGTAATTGGTAAACACGTGCAGCACCTTCATCAAAAATAGCTAATGCGTTCTTAATGTCAATATAGAACAAGCCTTTATGCCCTTCTAAGAAACCTGGGATTTCTTGTTCAAAGCGTAAATCCATAGTGGTTGTCCAAGGAGCGGTATAATCATTCTTGCCAAGGTAACCACCTTCAGAATTAATACCTACTTTAGCTAGCTCTGCCATAATTTCGCTATAGCTCAAGCCATTATCAAAATCAACTGCGCCATCGCTATCACTTGTTGGAATATACGGTAAGTTAGCAGTAGAAAGATCTAAGTTTCCTGATAAACCATCGCGGTTGTTAAAACCTAACAAGTAGCTAAATGGACGACCTGATTTGCGTTCCCAGAACATGTGCATACCAGTGTTATAACCTTCAAACATTTCTGTATTGTATGAAAGGTTAAAGGTTAAACGGTGTTTAACTTGATATGCAGAAGTACCTACGCCTGGATTTTCAGCATCAACTGTTGGATTAAAGTTGTAGGCAGTATTTGACGAAGTACCTGTTGCATCAATACGGTTACGAATTGTTGAATGGGTGTATGAGAAGTTAGCTTTTAAGCCATTCTGCCAATTTTTTGCCAAACTTAAAGTTTCAATTAAAGTATGACCACCAGAAGTATTAGTTAATAATACATCACGAGCATCTCGGTCAGGATTTGCAAAAGTGTAAATTGGACGACCTTCAACCGTTAAGCCATTATTACCTTTTGAGGTATCCAATGAGCGTGAAAGATCTGACCAAGCCATATCTTTTTGAATGTCTTTATAAAGCACTTCACCACTGATACGCCAATCGTCTCCTAAACCTATGTCACTAAGGTCGGCAACATAATCTGCTGCTAAACTGTATTGCCACGTAGTCGGGATTTCAAAGTTTGGATCAATAGCATCAATATTAGAATTTGGTCCACCTAACTCAGATTGTGCAATTCTATCTTGCGCGTGCTGTGGAATACCACTTGGATCGGCATCTTGCAAGAAAGTATTCGCTGCAATGCTATCACCAAAACTGCGATATAAGGCAATTCTAGAACCGTCATTACTGAACGCATTTGAGATAAATACTTTTGGACGGCCACCACTAAATAAACCGGCACCACCTCGAATCGTCAAGTCATCTGTTGCGTTATAAGTAAAGCCCAAACGAGGTAACAATACGTCTAAACCATCAAGAGTTGAATTATTTGCAAACGCATAGCGGTCGTAAAAACTTTGATTAAAGTTTGGCGCATCATCATTTACCTCTACTTCATAACGTAAACCGTAAGTTACGTTAAGTGAATCATTTACATCCCAGCTATCTTCAAGATAAAAAGCATGATTTTCAAGGGCAAATTCAGCGGCTGCGTCATCACGATTTAAGCTCGGATTATTTTGGTATTCAAACCAATCCGCTTTACCCGCTTCAAAGTCGTCAATACTGTCGAAATACCAAGAGCCTAAGTTATGCTGCATAAAGAGGTTATAGACATCTACTTCTTCGTATTCCCAACCAAAAGAAATCGCATGTTCTTCGTATAAGTATTCACCGCTTACACGAACTTGAAAAGTTTCGTTGGTTAATACGTTGGCATGGCGACTGTCATCAGCGCCAAGCATAATTTCGCCGCCATTAACCGTATCGATTTTCACTTCACCGAAATTGTAACCACCTAAGGGTACTTGACCGTTAACAGACTCTTTTTTCGATACTTTAACTTCTGTTGAAAAATCTTCAGTCCAATAAGAGAACAATTGACCAACATAGGTATCAAATTCGTTAGAGCGATTGTACCAATGAGATGAAAGGTATAAATCATCAGATCTACCGCCACCTTGGTTACCGGCGCTGTTACTCGAACCATGAGAATAGGCAAATGAAGCACGATGATCGTCATTAATGTTCCAATCTAACTTCAATGAATATTTTTCATCTTCTAGTGGAATAGAAGCATCCCAGCTACCAGCTTCAAAACCATATTTATCTCTAGCGATGTTGACCACGCGATCAACTTCTGCTTGAGACACTTGGCTAACTTTGTTAGCGACATTTGAATCTGATGGGCCTTTATCTACGGCACTTGGTGATTCGAAAGTTTCGTATGACGCAAAGAAGAATAACTTATCTTTGATAATAGGGCCGCCAAATGTTGCGCCCCAAGTTTCTTCATCAAATTTTAAATCAATTTTATCGCCGTCATCAGTTTCTGGTGTACCAGCCCAAGCATCTTTCGCTTGTTCAATAAACATAGAACCATGAAAGTCGTTAGTACCTGATTTAGTTACTACGCTGACTTTACCACCAGAAAAACCACCTTCTTTAGCGGTGAATGGCGCAATTGCCACGCTGATTTGATCGATCGAATCAAAAGCAATTGGTGAGCGCTCTGTTGGGTAACCATTACCGGCTAAACCAAAATCATCGTTAAGGTTAACACCATCAACCGCTAAGCTATTATATTTAGGGTTACTACCGGCCAAAGATAAGGTATTGCCGTCATTACTAACAACAGCCATCGGGTTTTGACGAACAATGTCTTTTAAATCACGGTTAAATGCTGCTGATTTAGTCAAATCATCGCCACTAAACACACTTGATGAGCCTTTAGATGGATCAAAAAACGTTGAAGTACCAGTAACCGCAATACGCTCAATGTTAGTATCTTGTAATACTTCATTAAGTCTAAATACATCACCTAAAGTAATGTAAATACCTTCAATAGTTTTATCGGCATAGACATCTGAGTCAATAGTTACGGTATATGGACCACCAACACGCAAACCTTGAGCAGAAAAATTACCAGTTTCGTTAACCTTTAAAGTTTTACGAGTTCCTGACGGCTCGTGCACAATAGTAATGGTTGCATCAGTAACAACATTACCAGTAGCGGTTAAGATATTGCCGCGAATTGACGATGACGTATCATCAGCCATAGCTGATGTAGACAATCCAAGCGCTAGTACAACTGCGCCAGTAATGCGTGAGAGACGATGAGTTTTCATCATATTATTCCTTGGTATAGTTAAATTTTTGTTTTGTAAAATGTTAAATTTAAGTTTCACTTAGCTAATTATTAATCTATTTATTATTTTTTTAAGTAAATTTTCGGTGGAATTAAAACAGAGTTTTCTTACATTTTCATTACAAAAATTTACACGCGAGTTATTAGTCATTGCTATTTTTTTATTAAATAAAACAACAAAACAAAACGTTCATAATAAAAGCGATAAATAACATAAACCTACATGGTTTTTTTAAACGGAAGCAAAAAACCCTTATAACATTAATATCACCAATATGAATTACATATAACAAATAATCATAAAAACAAACCATATGGTCAAGATAAAATAAAGTATGATTTTAGCTAAGTTAATAATGGCCTGTATTAAATTAGATAAATTAACCACAAGAACAAAGCGTTTAAAAATCGTTGAATAATTGCGTTTAATAAAATACAAAACTTATTAAAACAGTGCCTTGAGTAAAAATTTACATTAAACTAGGCCATTTTTAAACAATAAGCATTAATTTACTTGATGCAGACGCAATATTTAACGGCTAACATCAGATGAATTTTTTCATCTTGAAAAAGCCCTTTTTTATCGCAAAATAACTTCAATAAAATGTAACATTAAGCTAATAGACTAGCGTTAATTTAATAAAAAATATAAATAAAAGGTTATTCGCGTGAGCAACAATACCACCAATGAAAAGCAAGGAAGCATTCGAGCCCGAAGTGAGACCGTCATTTTAGCCGCAGCGCAAAAAGAATTCATCTTGCAAGGATATAAAGGCGCTACAGTGCAATCTATCGCTGATACCGCCGGTTTACCTAAAGCCAATGTCTTGTATTACTTTAAAAATAAAGAAAATATCTATCATGCGGTATTACAGTTAACCCTAGATACTTGGGATCAAGGTATCGGTGAACTTGATGCTAAAGACGGTCCCGTTGTTGCCATTGAAAAGTTTATTGCTGCAAAAGTAAAAATGTCATTTGAACATCCGCAAGCTTCAAAAATTTATGCCATGGAAATTATCCAAGGGGCATTACACTTAAAAGAGTTTGCTCGCACGTATTTACGCCAGTGGGTCAGAGAAAAAGCTAAAGTATTTCAGGTCTGGATCGATAGCGGTGAAATGCGCAGTGTCGATCCAGTAAAACTTATTTTCTTAATTTGGTCGTCAACACAACATTATGCCGATTTTGAGCAACAGGTATTAACCATTATGAACCGTGCGGATTACGAAGAAGATGACATTACCCAAGTAACTGAATTTTTAACTGATTTTATCTTACGCGGTTGTGGCTTAAAGTAGGGATTTTCATGAGCGTTTTATCAAAATTATTAGTAACTACGATTTTAATCTATTCAGGTGCTGCTATGTCACAAACAGCTAAATCTTTGCCGGCAAGCCTGCGCGTTGCTACTTTCAATGTCAGTATGGAAGCATTAAATTACTTACCAGCCGATCTCGGCAGAGCAGCTAAGCCGAGCGGTAATGAATTAGCTAACGCGCTAGCACAAGATCATCAACAAATTAAAAATATTGCCGAAATTATACAAAGAGTAAATCCTGATATTATTTTATTAAATGAATTCGATGGTAATGATGCTAGTCATAAATCGCTTAAGCACTTTTTGGCGCACTACCTAGCAAAAGCTCAACATGGCCAAACAGCGATTAATTACCCTTATTTTTATCAAGGGCCGGTAAATACTGGCGTTGCTACCGGTTATGATTTAAATAATGACCAAAAAGTAGGTCAGTTACCTAATGACGCTTATGGCTATGGGCTTTTTTCTGGCCATTTTGCTATGGCATTATTATCAAAGCACCCTATTGTCAAAGATAAAATCCGCACTTTTCAATTATTTAAATGGTCTGATATGCCTAATGCTTTGCAGCCGATAATACCTGAGACAAATACCCCATGGTATAGTGAAAAAGCATGGCGTGATTTTCGCTTATCCTCTAAGTCTCATTGGGATATACCGGTGAACGTCAATGGCAATGAATTGCACATTTTAGCCAGTCACCCTACCCCGCCAGTTTTTGATGGCACAGAAGATAGAAATGGCAAACGAAACTTTGATGAAATACGTTTTTGGAGTGATTACTTAACCCCGAGTGCAGCCAGTTATATTTATGATGACAATAATCAATATGGTGGCCTAGCTAATGATAAGGCCTTTGTTATTTTGGGTGACTTAAATGCCGATGCTATTGATGGCAATGCGATAAAAGCAGGTATTCAACCCTTAATTGAGCACCCACGTGTGGTCGATCCTAAGCCAAGAAGTGAAGGCGGTAAGTTACACAGAAAAGATAACCCAAACGCTCAGTATCATACAGCTTTTTGGGGGGTGAGAGCCGACTATGTTCTACCAGCTAAGGCTCAGCTAAATGTACTAGATTCAGGCATATTTTGGCCAACGCAAAATCAAGCAGAATTTAGTTTAGTCAAAGATCGTGCGGCATCATCTGATCACCGCATGGTATGGGTCGATGTGGTCTTTAAAGACCTAACAAAAAATAATGATTAGGTTATTTTTTGTTATTATATTATTAAGCGAATAAAGCGGAAATGAAAATGAAAATGAAAAAATTAGTACCAACGTTATTAGCCAGCTTACTGATCATCTCTTGTAGCCATTTACCGGCCGGTAAAAACATTGATAAGAGCCTGTTAGCCACAGATACCAATAAGCTGCCGAAGAATATTATTATGGTTATTGGAGACGGCATGGGTCCGGCCTATACCAGCGCTTATCGTTATTTTAACGACGACCCCAAGACACTAAAAATAGAAGAAACCGTTTTTGATCGTAATTTTGTCGGCACAAGTAGTACTTATCCCGCAGCAGAATCGGGCTATATTACCGACTCAGCCGCAAGTGCAACTGCATTGTCGACCGGCGTTAAAACCTATAACGGTTCTATAGGCCTAGATACCAACAGACAACCCATTGAAACGGTTTTAGAATATGCAAAAAAACACGGTAAAAAGACCGGTGTTGTAGCCACTTTGCAAATAAATCACGCCACACCGGCTTCATATTTAGCACATAATGTTCATCGCTATAACTATAATGCTATTGCCGATAGTTATATTGATGACGGTATCAAGGCTGATCTATATTTTGGTGGTGGATGGAAATACTTTATTCGTGAAGACAGAAACTTAGTTAATGAATTTATTGCATCAGGCTTTCATTATATTGATAAATATAATGGCCTAAGTTCGATACCAGCGAACAAACCCGTATTAGGTTTATTTGCTGAAACCGGACTGCCTTGGGCGCTTGACGATAGCAATAAATATCGCTTAACGATGATGACTAAAGCGGCAACAAAGCAGCTAGAAAACGATAATGGCTATTTCATGTTAATTGAAGGTAGTCAAATTGATTACGGCGGACATGCGCGCGATATTGCCGCAGCCATTACTGAAATGGATGACATGGCAAAAACGTTAGAATTTCTAGAAACCTATGTTAGAGAGAATCCAGATACTTTGGTAGTGATCACCGCCGATCATAGTACTGGCGGCTTAACAATCGGTAAAAAGACGGGTCGTTCAGACGATAATATCAATAGTAAATACCTTTGGAATCCTGAGATTTTACGCAGCATGACTATGTCGCCCCAAGCAATAGCAAAACAATTGACACAGCATACGCTATCTATTGCACAAATTTCAAAAATGTTATCGTTTAAAATTACTGAAATTGACCTTAATAACTTAGCCCAAGCTAAGCTTGAAGACCGCAACATCATTAAGCGCTTTAACGCATTATCAGCTGCGGCTAAAAAAGGTAAAAGGCAACCTAAAGCTTATCAATCTACACTCAATGTAATAACAAAGTTAATCGATGTTAAAACCAATACCGGCTGGGGATCAATTAGTGATTCAGGTACCCATACGGGTATTGATGTACCTGTATTTGCTTTTGGTAAAGGCAGTGAAATGTTTAATGGTTTTCAAGACAATACGGACATAGCAAAGAAAATCTTCACCTTGTTAGGAAAAAAATAGTAACGTCTATAACATAGTAAGCAAAACAAAAACGCCGAGTAAATGTGATTTACTCGGCGTTTTTATCTTTAATTTTTATGTAACTTAAATTAATTAGTCACTTGCGCAAGCGCCTGATTAAAGCGTGCAAAACCTTGTGCCAAGTCATCAATTAAGTCATCGACGTCCTCCAAACCAACATGTAATCGAATTAACGGAAATTGATATGGCCAAGTCGTGGCCGTGCGCATATTTTTCACGCTTGAAATGCCTAAAATAAGACTTTCAAAACCGCCCCACGAGTAACCCATTTTAAAATGCTCCAAATCATCTAAAAATGCCGTTAATGCCGCTTGATTACCTTTGTTTAAGACAAAAGAAAACAAGCCATTGGAACCACTAAAGTCGCGTTTAAAAACCTCATGCCCTGGGCAAGAAGGTAATGCGGGATGCAAAATTGTTTCTACTTCTGGGCGCGATGATAACCATTCAGCAATTTTAAGGGCGCTGGCTTGATGCTGTTGCAAACGCACACATAAGGTTCTTATGCCCCGCATTGCCAAGTATAAATCATCTGGCGATGTACATTGTCCCATAATATAGCTACTTTCACGCAATTGTGGCCAATGTTCTGCTGTCGCTGTCGCGGTACCTAACATCACGTCTGAATGGCCAACAATGTATTTGGTTGCCGCTTGTATTGAAACATCAACACCATAATCAAACGGCTGAAAGTTAAGCCCTGCTGACCAAGTGTTATCTAACATCACGATACACCCGTGGCGATGCGCCACTTCTGAAATAGCAGGAACGTCTTGTATCTCCATGGTAATTGAGCCCGGAGATTCTAGAAAAACAACACGCGTATTGGCTTTAATTAATGACTCAATGTCTTGACCAATTAACGGGTCATAGTAGCTAGTTTCAATGCCTAACTTGGCTAATATTTTATCGCAATAGTCTCGCGTTGGCTCATAGGCAGTATCTACCATTAAAATATGATCGCCAGTTTTAACAAAGGCTAAAATAGCATTGGTGATGGCAGCAGTTCCCGATGGGTAAATGGCACAACCTGCGCCGCCTTCTAATTCTGTCATCGCATCACTAAAAGCGAATGACGTTGAGGTACCACGACGGCCATAAAACAGCACCTGATTGGTTTTATTGGCTGTGGCGTGTTTCATTTCTTTAACAGAATTAAAAACCACGGTAGAGGCACGTTCAACCGGTGGATTTACCACGCCACGTGTCCATTGCTTTTTACGGCCGGCATTAATCAGTTTTGTTGCTTTTTTCATTGCTAGGTTCCATTACACGGTCAAAACATTATAGCTATCTAGCCATCTATACCATTTATAACGTGGATCAATTAAAGAAGCACGCTTTATTTTGTTATCAGCTAGTCGCGATCGGCATTAGCCGATAAAGTGACCGTTATTTTTCAGCAGATGCGATAAAAGCTAATATGGCTTTAGCAGTATATTTAGCGTTCAAATAGATTCATCTGGGTATTGGTAATTTCGTCAAAACTGGTATTAATAAACGGTAAAATAGCATCAGCAACCGCGAGTAACTGTCGGTCAATATAAAATTGATAATCTAACGCCGCACTCTGACAGCCTTTCGCTTGCGGGCCATTAATAGTCATTAGATACTCAATCCAGCCTTTATTTTGATACTTAAGTGGTTTGCCCTGTTGCTGATAAATTTCATCGGCTAACCTTGCTGCACGTACGTGAGGCGGCACATTTTTAACATAAAGCTCAAGCTTTCTGCGTAAACGTTTACGATAGTAGAGCAAGTCGTCATGTTTCCCGGCTAAGGTATCTGCGACCATAGCTTTAATGTAATCAGCAACCGGTTCATTATTAAAAATTTTCAAATATAAGGTCCGTTGAAATTGTTTCGCTAACTCAGTCCAATCGGTTCGAACACTCTCTAAACCTTTAAAAATCAATTGTTGTTCATCACCTTTTTGCACTAACCCTGCATAGCGCTTTTTTGTCCCAATCTCTTGGCCACGAATAGTGGGCATTAAAAATTTACTAAAGTGGGTTTCAAATTCTATTTCAAGCTCACTAGTAATATCGAATTGCTCTTGCAGTAATTTGTGCCATTTTTGGTTAATATAATCTTGCAAGGTTTTGCCAAGCGCCCGACTTTTTTCAGCGCTTTGCTCATCGCCGACATGGACAAATATAGAGTCAGTATCGCCATAAATAACTTGATAACCTTTTGCTTCTATCCATGCTTTGGTGGTTTTTAATATACTGTGGCTACGTTTAGTAATCGAACCAGATAAACGCGGATCAAAAAATCGACAGCCTGTTGAACCTAAAACACCATAAAATGAATTCATGATAATTTTGATTGCTTGCGATAAAGCCGCGTTGTTATCTTTTTTCGCGATATCACGCTCTTTCCAAAGCTCAGTGATAATACTGGGTAAAAAATGCTGCTCGCGCGAGAAATAAGCACCGTCAAAGCCCTCTATCGCTGTTTCTGGCGACTTTAAGCCTTCAATCAAGCCCATAGGGTCAATATTAAAACTACGGATAATACTGGGATATAGGCTTTTAAAATCCAAAACCAAAACATTTTGATAAAGCCCAGGGGTTGAGTCCATAACAAAGCCCCCCGGCGATTCAAAACCTTGGTCACCATCACCCATGTTGGGCGCAATATACCCGCTGCGGTGTAATTTCGGCAGATATAAATTAGTAAAAGCCGCTACTGAGCCACCAAAACGATCAATCGACAAGCCGGTTAACTGCGCTCTGAGCATGGCAAACTCTAATAATTGCGTATGTTTAAATATCAGTACAACTAAGCGACAATCTTCTAAGTTATATCTCGCCAGCGCGGTTTTATCATGATGAAAGTTATCGGTTATCTCCTGAAGTCGGTTGTCAACATCAGCAACTTTCTTACCGATACCTAACAGCGTATTGGCAACATTATCCAGTGAAAAACTCGGAAAATTGTACGTCGCGGTTTTCAGTAAATCGATACCGTCGAGTACCACGCGACCATTAATCTCAATAAATTGCTGCTCGCTGGCTTTATTTTTACGCCAATAAGGCGTTTTACCGTCTCGACCAATGGCAAATTTAATACCATGTAAATCATAGCGTTTTTGCAATAAGTCAAAATCAAAATTGATCACGTTCCAGCCGATAACAATATCGGGATCGTGCTCGGTAAACCAGTTCAGTAAACTCACCAGTAATTGTTGTTCATTGGCTTGCCAGACAATATCTATATCTGTTTCAGAGGCTTGCTCTCGCGCTATTTCTTGCGCGTTGGCAATCATTAATACTTGCTGGCAATGCTCACTGTATAACCCGATAGAGTACAACTCACCAGACATTGAACATTCAATATCAAGTGAGACCAGCGATAGTGCAATATCGGTTTGCTGCGCTTTATCGATGCGTTTACACTTAGCCTGTTCAAAGCGCTGGTAATGTTTAGTATCAGGCACGCCGAGATTAACTTGTTGGCCATCAAATGTGATATCCGCGGTAATAAAGCGCTCCATTAAAAAACGATCATCAGGGCGAATATCGTCTTCATAACACTTAACACCCTGCTGCTTTAGCGCCTCTCGTGCCTGATAAAACTCACGTAAGGTTAAAAAATACACCGCCGCAACTTCCGCTTGATTAAATGCTTTCAGCGCTACTGGCTTTATCTCGTGAACATTTATGTTTTGTTTAACTAACACGCGACTAACGTGGTTCACATCACTGACTTCAACAAAAAAAACGGCCCGTTCGTTGCCAATAATCAATTGCACCGGCCCTTGCGGCGTTTTCAGCCATAACGTAATTTCGATGTGATTATTGCGATCGCTAACGCTGCGCGTCAAAAGAAAGCCTCTTTTAGCATCTGGCGATTGTGCTAGTTCCGGAAATTGTTCTGGAGAAATTTGCATTAAGGGTTCTAATTGTTCACGACAAACTGTTAATATATACAGCAGTGTAAATCATCTATTGTCGATAGGAAACTACAGCCGCGATGTTAAGCGATAAAATTAAGCAAGTTATTAGAACGTCCTATAAAAGCATAGGTGAAAACCTGACTAACTTTAATCCGCGCAAGCAACAAACCTTTTTGATTGCTGAGATTGCCAAAACCTTGGCTGGTGAATACGATAAAGTACGTAAAATCATTACTATTGAAGCGGGCACAGGCACAGGTAAATCGTTGGCTTACGCACTGGGCTCTATCCCATTAGCATTAAGTCGTGACAAAAAAGTATGTATTGCCACCGCAACCGTGGCATTACAAGAACAACTGGTTGATAAAGATCTACCCTTTCTGAAAAAACACAGTGGTTTAGACTTTAACTTTACTTTAGCAAAAGGCAGGCAACGTTATGTTTGTCGACAAAAGCTCGCCCAAGCAGTGGCCAATGACGACAGTCCCCAGGCCGGTTTTACCTTTGCTGAAAAACCACAAGCGAGTGATATTCGCACGTTAAATAAGATGCACAAAGCCCTCAATGACAATAGTTGGCCGGGTGATATTGACGCTTGGCCTGAGTCGGTTAATCATCATATTTGGCAACAAATACAAGCTGACAAACACAGTTGCTTAAAGCATTTGTCAGAGCACAGTCATTGCCCCTTTCATAAAGCCAGAGAGAGCATGGAGGCGGCTGATGTCGTAGTGGTTAACCATAGTTTACTGCTTGCTGATTTAGAGCTCGGTGGTGGTAGAATATTATCAGCTCCCGAAGATACTTTTTACATTATTGACGAAGCACATCACCTACCAAAAGTAACGCGTGACCATTCCAGCGCTAACCTGACCGTCAGGGGAGCCATTGACTGGCTTGGTAAGTTGCAAGAAACCGGCGATAAAATAGCAAAACTGGTAAAATCAAATAGCGCGATATCACCGTCAATAAAATTAGCCGACGATTGCCAAGATATTTTAGTTGATATGCAAAAGGTACTGAGTTTTATCGATAATAATCGCAGTGTTTATTTCCATCAAGTGGCGAGCAATAGCCCACTTAAACAAAGCCAAAACCAAGCGCTACAATTTCGTTTTGAGAACGGTATGATTCCAAAATCATTAAAGCATTGGGCGGAAGATTTAACCGAGAGTTCAAAAAAATGTTTAGCGCATTTAAACAAGCTTTATAACTTGCTAATGGAATCGGTAAAAGATGGCGATACCCAAATGTATTTAGCCGAACCTTTACTAGCCGAATCAGGTTTTATGCTCCAACGCTTGGAGAACTTTAACGCTTTATGGCAGATGTACGCTAAGACCGATAGCGAAAAAGGCGCACCTATGGCCCGTTGGTTGGAGCAAATTGAAGGCAAGCGTAGTGACTACCTGATCAGCGGCTCACCTATCGAAGTGGGTTTTACCTTAGAAAATATGCTTTGGTCTAAATGTGAAGGCGCGGTGTTGTGCTCGGCTACTATTTTAGCGCTAAACTCGTTCGATCATTTTCGCCGACAAGCGGGCTTAAGAACCGATGACGGCAGTCAATATCAAAAAGTCGACTCGCCCTTTGATTATCAAAACAACGCGCAACTGATAGTGCCTAAAATGCAGTATGAGCCAAGTGCAGAGCAGTTCACGGATGAACTTATTGCCAAACTGCCAGAGCAAATTAAACGCGGTAAAGCGACGTTAGTGTTATTTTCATCGTATTGGCAAATGGATAAAGTGGTTACTGCGCTGCGAGAAAAAACCCAACTTAGTATTTTGGTGCAAGGCGAGCAGTCTCGGCAAAAAATCATTGAAACGCATAAAGCGCTCTGTGACAAACAGCAAGAGAGTATTATTTTTGGCACACAAAGTTTTTCTGAAGGTTTGGATTTGCCTGGTGACTATCTCACCAACGTTATTATCACCAAATTACCTTTTTCAGTGCCATCATCACCGGTAGAAGAAGCACAAGCGGAATATATCACCGCTAAAGGCGGTAATCCGTTTATGTCTATTTCCGTCCCTGAAACCTCAAAAAAATTGATCCAAGCGACCGGAAGATTACTCAGAAATGAAAAAGATTACGGGGTCATTGTGCTAATGGATCGACGTGTGGTTAATAAGCGTTACGGCAAAGACTTGCTAAACTCTTTGCCGCCATTTAAGCGCCTAATTGAATAATTAATGTTGAATAATTAATAGTTGAATAGTGACTTTTTGCTGTTTTCGCTACAGGGCAAGCCTAAAGGTTCTTTTATGTCTAGTAGCTCAAACTTCACTGACGTGTTTATCTATCAAGACTTAACTAAATTTATCTGGCGGCAACAAATTTCAAGTTGCCGTTACTAAATACAATGCTTAATGTAAGGTCTGGGCTAGTTGGAGACATTATAAATCAACTGTGCTGAGCACTAAGGTCAATAAATTTACCATAATTCAAATAAATTTTTATAAGCCAGACTCGCCAATTAACTCTCTTGCTAACCATGAATTATAAAGTGACCAAGCAATAACCCACATAACCAAAGCGATAAGCACATCGATAATACGTTTTACTTTCGGTTGTCCTAAGTATGATGATAATTTAACGGCGCTAGTCGCTAAAAACGAAAACCACACAACAGATCCAAGGACAGCGCCAACAAGAAAAAATATTTTAGCATTACCGGTATATTGACCGCCGACACTACCAATCACCATTACCGTGTCAATGTAAGCATGTGGATTTAAAAAAGTTACCGCTAAGCTCGTGGCTAATACTAATTTCACTGACTTTTTACTGGTTACAGAATCATCTTGATTTACCGTTTGGTTCAATGCTGATTTCATTGATAAGCCACCATACCCGGCTAGAAAAACAATACCTGTCCATGTTAGTAAGGTAAATAGCGTATCGCTACTCGACAAAATAACACTGCCACCCAACACGCCAATAGAAATTAAAATCGCGTCGTATAGCATAAACAATGCTGCCGTCGTTTTATGATGGTTTTTACGAATCCCTTGAGTAAGCAACATAGAATTTTGCGTGCCAATGGGCGCAATCATGCTTAGGGTTAGGGTGAAGCCTTTAGCTAATATTAATAAACTCATGGTGTTGCTCTCTTAAATAAGTGGTACGGGGAAATAAGTACAAACAAATTATTAGTAACGATTAAATAAAAAGTGACTTGGTAAATAACAGTGGTAAGTTTGCGGTAAACTTTGCTATAAATAAAATTAATAATATTTAACTATCATTAGCAAATCTTATAAAGCGTCAACAAAAAAGGATCCGATAGTATGGCTAATTTTGATTACAAATTACTTTCAGCATTGACAGAGGTTATTGAATTACAAAGTTTTGAGTTAGCCGCGAATAAGTTGTTTATTTCCCAATCGGCTATATCTCAGCGAATTAAGAGTTTAGAAGAGTATATTGGCCAACCCGTGCTTATTCGTAGTCAGCCGATAGAGTTAACCACTGCAGGTGAGCAATTAGTGAGTCACTTTAAAAAAGTAAAGCAGCTTGAAAATGAATTAGCACCGGTATTGTCACCCGATAAACCGCTAAAGCCAGTGAAAGTTTCTTTAGCGGTTAATGCGGACAGTATTGCTACATGGTTTATACAAGCGATCACGCCAGTCCTGCAGAGTCACCTTGTAGAATTAAATTTAATGATTGAGCATGAAGAACGAACGCTAGATAAGTTACGAACAGGAGAAGCTATTGGTGCAGTCAGTGTTATAGAAAAACCGCTGAAAGGTTATCGTTCTTTTCGCTTAGGTAAAATGGAGTACTGTCTTGTGGCGAATAAAGCTTTTAAAAACCGGTATTTTAAAGATGGAGTAAATAGAGAGTCACTAAAAATGGCGCCGGCCATTAGTTATGATCACAAGGATGATATGCATGTGCGCTTTATTGCTCAACGTTTTGATTTAGCCGCAAGTGAATATTATTGTCATAGCGTTCGCTCATCTGAGGCGTTTGTAGCGTTAGCAAAACAAGGGGTTGCTTATTGCCTATTACCTAAGTTGCAAATTGCTCATGAATTGGCCAGTGGTGAGCTAATAAATATATCACCTGAGAATGAACTCATTGAAACACTGTATTGGCATAGTTGGGTTTTGGTTAAGGGCATCAATAAAACGATATCACAACAAATTGTCAAGGTTGGTCAGGAAAAATTAGCCTGTTAACGTGCATAAATTGATGGGATCAGTGACTTTGATTGCTCAAAAATTCAATCGCAGCTTTTGCCACTTTTAAGTCATTAGCCGTCAATGGCAGTAATGGTGGTTTTTGTGACTCTCAAGTTTAACGTAAAGCCATAAATTCAACGTGTCAGGCGAATTTTAGCCACGACAATTTATAGCTGCTGCCCGAGTTCTAATGGTGTACTTTAGCGATGCTGATCAATAAGAATGGCATTGCCATCAGGGTCGACAAAAGAAAAACTGCCTGGACCTTGTTCACCCTCTACATTTTTATCAGTAATTTCAATTCCATGCTGCTCAAATTTTGCCATTAACTCTCTCACGTCGGTAAAGTCTTCAAGTCCGTTAGCACTTTGATCCCAGCCGGGATTAAAGGTCAGCAAATTGCCTTCAAACATGCCTTGAAATAGACCTATGTTAGTCTGACCATTTTGCATAATTAAATACTGATGCGAGAGTTCGCCAGCAAAAACCTTAAAACCGAGTTTTTGATAGAAGTCTCGAGAGGCTTGTAGATCTTTTACGGCCAAACTAATTGAAAAACATCCTAGTTTCATGGTTTTCTCCTTAGAAATAAATATGCCCTCAACGAGTCAATTTGCTAGCTTTGGTTAAAAAAGTGTTTTGCTATAAAACCGATTTTTCGACAAAGGAATTCATGTGAATTATTTGCTATTTAGTGACTAACCATATGGCATGCAGCACGCCAGGAATAAAGAACAATAAGCACAAAATAATATTGATCAATAAATCTTTACCAACACCAAATTTCAAGAACACGGCGACCGGTGGTAATAATATGGCGAGTATAATAAGTACTAATTTGTTCATACGTATTGCCTATTTAAATTGATATTGCTATGAAAAAAAACGTGAAATAAATAACAAATGATTTATCCCCCTGTTAATTATTAGCACAAGCAATATTATTTGCCGAATTAACGGCAAAATAAGTGCTAACTTGATTTTTTAAAAAGCAGAGTCTGGTTGTTGTAGAAAGGCCACCTCCTCTGCGCTAGATTTGCGCCCTAATATGGCATTTCGATGCGGATATCGAGCAAATTTTTTGATAATATCTTGGTGCTTTATTTCAAATGCTAGGTTTGAGGCATTACCAAGCTTTTCATATAACATGATAGCTTGGCTATGTATCAACAGTGATTCGCTATGCATATAAGGTAGATAAAAAAAGCTCCTTTGATTTTCAGCAAGCTTCATATCTAAACCTAACGCTATAGCTTCTTGTGCTAGCACTAACGCCAGTGGATCAGACGCAAATGCTTGAGGGCTTTCGCGGTAAATATTACGAGAAAACTGATCGAGTATAATGATCTCCGCCAAGCGCCCTTGCGCCGTATCGCGCCAGCCAAAAAGTTCCCCTTTATTAGCCGCTCGATGTAAGTTCAAAAAACGACTTTTAATTTCTTGATCAAAAACTAAATCTTTAAGCCACCATTGTTCTGCAGAAATTTCCTTAAACCAAAAATGTAATATCGCGTTTGGATTGCTATTTGTCATCTATTTCACTTATTACCTTGCCAGGTTCCATAACTGAGTCAATTAAAATTAGTCTACTAAGTCAATTATTACCACAAAAAAACCAAGGCGCGAGGCCTTGGTTGAGACTTTTTTTAGATAGTTTTTATTCAAAGTTTGCTAACTTTTTCTTTTACACCTCCTTTAGTTGGCTTTAGCCAGGTTGATAATTTTCTCGTCGAGCAAATTTTCTTTACTCAAGGTTAAAAGTTTTTTGCCGTTTGAGAGTTTTCCTGACGGCTTGTATCCTTCGCCAGTGCGGTATTTTTTAGCTTGATAACTACCCGTCGATCGTAAAAGCTAACTTCTTTATTTACCGAGGCGACCACAGGTTGCTGCTCACCAAAGGCAAATAAACTAATGCGATCAGCAGCCACACCTTGGTCAATCAGAGCATTTTTAACGGCATTGATGCGGGCTAATGAAAGTGCTTGGTTTAACTCATCACTGCCTTGTTTGTCGGTATAGCCTGAAAGATCTAAGCTTAAATTAGGTGATTGCTGAACAATACGCGCTAAACTTGCTATTTGCTCTTGATAGTGTGCTTTGATTTCACTTGAGCCCGTTGAGAATTGTAGGCTCATTAATAAATTTTGCGCTTGTAATTGACTCGCCGTTTGATAGTTGTGCTCTAAGGCTAATAATTCAGACTGATAACGCTGCTCAGCTTGTTCAACTTTTGTATGATAGTGTTCTAAAGCCAATTCATTGTGCTGTTTCTCTTGGGTATAGGCGATTGACAAGTGTTCAATTTCATCCGTCGCATTAATATTTTTTACAATCATGTTACCGGCAATACCAGTAATTAAGGCACCAACAGGCCCACCTAAAATCGCGCCGATAAGCATGCCGGTGCCAAAGCCAATTTCTTCTTGCAATTGCGCAGAGTTTTGCTGTTCAGTTTTATCTTGCGCCATTTTTTCATATGAGTTCGCAAATACTGGGCTTACCGTTAAGAGCGAGATTAACGCGACATTGATTAATGTTGTTGCGGTACCTGATTTTGCGATACGGGTGTTATTTTCTGGGGTTGATTGCGTTGTCATAGTAATGTCTCTCATTAATGTTGTGATTTATAAATACCGGCTAACGAATGACTTAATTAGCCGGTTTGTTTTGATGACGCTATTAAACCGCAAAAAAAAGCCCATTAAAGGCTGTAAATATGGCAATTCACTGAGCAAATGTGGCAACATTATGGCAATTGCAACAATTAGCAGCATCAATGGCGTTTATTCGATATTATTTGCCCCAGATTTTCATAGAAATAGCCGATTAATAAATGAATCAAATGGCTATACCGATAACTAAATAAAAGGATAAGCAATAACCATGTCGAAACGGATCGCTATTGTCGAAGATGATGCCGCCATCAGAGAAAACTATGCTGATGTGCTCCGTATGCAAGGATACCAAGTGCAAACTTACGCGAATAAGGCAACGGCGATGCAAGCGTTTAACCTCCGCCTGCCTAATTTAGCCATTTTAGATATTGGCCTAGAGCACGAATATGATGCCGGCTTTGAGTTATGCCAATGGTTGCGCGCCATATCGACAACCTTGCCCATTATTTTTTTAACCGCACGCGATAGTGATGTCGATACCGTATCTGGTCTGCGCATTGGCGCTGACGACTACCTCACTAAAGACATTAGTTTACCGCACTTATCAGCACGTATTGCCGCCCTGTTTCGTCGTCAAGACGCGCTAGGTAAGCCACAGCAAGCTGATCATATGTTAACTATTGGCCCGTTAACCGTCGATAGTCAACGCATGAGCATTCAATGGCAAAGTCAGCAGGTAGAATTAACCATTACTGAATTTTGGATGCTATATGCTTTAGCAAAACATCCGGGTCATGTTAAAAACCGCAGTCAGTTAATGCAAGATTCAAAAATATACGTTGATGACTCAACAATAACCTCGCATATCAAGCGTATTCGTAAAAAGTTCAGCCATATTGATAGTGACTTTAATTGTATTGAAACAGTTTATGGCATGGGCTATCGCTGGAACCAAAGCTCTGCAGAAAGCTCAGGTAATTAAGCGCAAATGACAATGAAATGGCGTTTTGGCTTAAGAAGTAAGCTGCTGTTATTATCGAGCTTCCTATTTACCATTCCTTGGTTTGGTTATCAGTATGTTTGGGAAATGGAAAAATACCTACGATATGGTCAAGAGCAAACCATTATAGGCACCGCAAGAGCATTGGCCACGGCGATGCATGAGCGTGCGAATCTGTTTAATAATCAAGCGAGTTTTTTACCCAGTGTTGAAAAAGGCAAAGATTTATATAGCTACGGTTTATCAGCACCTATTCAACTCGATGGTTTAAATCAAGATTGGCCCGACTTTGCTAATAAAGCGCATTTTTATCAGCAAAACAATCAACTTTACCGGCAACTATCCCCCGAGCAATTATCGATAAACTTTACTGCTGCGGTCGGTACTTTTGGTAAATATTTATATTTATATTTTGCGGTGATTGACGATAAGGTTATTTATCGCAACCCCAATGCCCGTAGCATTACCAATAATGATCATTTAGAGCTGGCCTTTATTAACCCACAAGGCGTTTTTAGTCGCTTTATTATCAGTAATAAAACCACAGGTTGGATAGACGCCTACCGTATTACCGATATTAAAGATGATATTCCTCAACCTGCGAGGCAAATTCAAGGCCATTGGCGTGATACCTCGCAAGGTTATAATGTTGAAGTGCGTGTACCGTTAAATGAATTTAACGACAATATTGCCTTTGCCGTGCACGATGTAGATAGCCCATTAGGCGAAATTCAAGCCTCACTTGGCTCAGCAGATCCCAGCTCTGGCGAAACCTTAGGCACTATTTTAGTGCCCTCTCCAGAGATAGAACGTATCGTTAAAGGCATGAGTTATACCAACTCTAGCATTTGGGTGGTTGACCAACATCACCGAGTGTTAGCCACCACGGGTAATATCAAAAAAGCCAGCGGCGTTTGGAATAAGCGCGTCAATCTAAACAATGAACGTGATGATAAAAACCCAGAAAATTTTCTGCTAGCGACATGGCATACCTTTGAAAGCAATACACTCAAGCCCTTATATGAAAAAATACTGACTCAGCCACCCAGTAATTTTATTGATCAACTTTATGACTCAGAAAACCTGACCGGTAAACATATCGAAAGTGCCTTAGCGGGTGAGCCAATGTCGCAATGGCGATTGAGCACAGATCAACAAGCGGTGGTGTTATCAGCCGCCTACCCAATATTTATTGATGAACAAGTCAAAGGCGCGGTTATCGTCGAAGAAACCACCAATGGTATCCGCACCTTAAGAAACCAAGCGCTAGAAAAACTTTTCAGTTCTATTTTAGCTATCATGTTATTAGGCGCGTTGGCATTTTTCTTGTTTGCTTCGCGTATTTCAAACCGCATCAGAACCTTGAGTAATCAAGCCGAAATGGCCATAGATGAGCATGGTCGAATCAGTGGCAATGTTGACACCTCAAATACCAATGACGAAATTGGTGATTTATCACGGAGTTTCTCCACCGCGGTTAATCGCCTTGGGCAATATAATCATTATTTAGAAAATATGTCGTCACGTTTATCGCACGAATTACGTACGCCAATTGCTGTGGTTAGAACATCACTTGAAACCTTAGCCATGCAACAACAAAAGAGTCATCTGACACAAGTAGATAATGACGATAACATAAAGTATTCAAGCGTTGAAAATCCTTATTTGGTTCGAGCACAACATGGCATTGAACGCTTAAGTTTAATTTTAACCAATATGAATGAAGCGACCCGAATAGAAGAAATGTTACAAAATACTGATAAGAATTTGTTCGATTTAGGTCAAGTGTTTAATGGCTGCATGCAAGGTTATCGCTTGATCTATCCGAAGATTAATTTTGTCTTTAGCGATATGCCGCCAAGCATTTATCAAGTATTGGGTTCACCCGAGCACATAGCACAATTATTAGATAAAGTTATTGCCAATGCAGTAGAGTTTTCTGATGACCATAGCGTTACGGTTAGCGTCGCAAACAATAGTAATCACCATGTCACATTGACCATTAGCAACAACGGTGAGTTATTGCCTGAGCAAATGAGTGAACAACTGTTTGATTCTATGGTTTCCATCAGACAAAAACATAATAATGAACAGCCTCATTTAGGTTTAGGCTTGTATATTGCTCGTTTGATCTGTCAATTTCATCATGGCGTAATAACCGCAGAAAATAAGAAAAACCAACAAGGTGTCGAGCTTATTATCACGCTACCATTAACAAAATAACTTGTCGGCTATAACGCGGGGCGAGTCAGCAGATTTACCCCACACAATGTAACTGCCCTGCTATCAAATTAGCTATTATTCAATACCAATGTATTTGTGCACTTGTACCGATAAACGCCAGTTGTTTTCAATACAAGTAGCAATAGCAAGCTCGGTGGCACGTTGTTTTTGGCTAATGGGTTGTAAATAAATTTGCTTATCTGCTACTTGATGCTCGGCCAACAATGCTTTTAGGTCGTCAATATGTTGCTCAGTGGCCACCGGATGTTTAATTTCATTAGCACGCTGCATAGCACTGGCTAAAATTTTGTAACCACCACGCATGTTCACTTTTGGTGACACCGTTACCCAACATTGTTCAGAGACTCTAATTTCAAAAGTACCTGAGGTTTCAACCTGACAACTGTAACCTTGGGCCTCAAAATACAAACACAATTCGGTTAAGTCCACCATACAAGGTTCACCACCAGTAATAACAATATGTTTAGCTTTATAGCCTTGTTGATTAAATACCGCATCAATATCTTGCAAGCTTAAATTTGACCATTGTTCGGTCTCTTCTGACTTACTTAACAATTGCTTACTGTTAATTTCTAATTCAGGATGAATATCCCAAGTGTGCTTAGTATCACACCAAGAACAACCGACTGGACAGCCCTGTAAGCGAAGAAATATTGACGGTTGGCCGGTAAAGGAACCTTCGCCTTGTAGAGTTTCAAACAATTCATTTATTTTATAACGTGTGGTCATTACTTTAATGCTTAGATAATTTCGAGTAGAATGCGCAAGTTTTTATTATACCTCAAGAGAACTGCAAATATGAGTAATAAAGTCGTAGTAATTTTTTCCGGTGGCATGGATTCATTTACCGTCCTTAACCGTGCATTAAAAGACGGCAAAGAAGTCTATGCATTAACTTTTGATTATGGCCAAAAGCATGTGAAAGAAATAGCCTGTGCTAGCAAAGTTTGTCGACAACTCGGTGTTGCGCATAAAGTTATTGATATTTCTGCCATTAATCAGTTATTAGCCGGCTCTTCTCTCACCGATGATATTGACATTCCTGAAGGTCATTACGAAGCTGAAAGTATGAAATCAACGGTAGTACCTAATCGCAATATGATTTTACTGTCATTAGCCGTCGGTTACGCAGTATCGGTAAAAGCTGCACAAGTCTATTATGGCGCTCATGCTGGCGACCATGCGATTTATCCGGATTGTCGCCCTGAATTTGTCAGTAAAATGAATGATGTTTGTCAAATTGCCAATTATGAAGCGGTAGATATTTTTAGCCCATATTTAAGTGACACTAAATCAGACATATTAACTGATGGTTTAAAAATGGGGTTAAGCTACGCTGACACATGGACTTGCTACAATGGCCGAGATAAAGCCTGTGGTAAATGCGGCGCATGTCAAGAACGCCTTGAAGCCTTTGCTGACAATAATATTACTGACCCATTAGCTTACGAGTAAATATAAACCATTAAATATAATTATTACCACTAGTTTTCTAATGGCAAAAAGGGACATGTTAATGTCCCTTTATTGTATAAAAACGCTTATATTAAAAACTTCACGGGCTAATAATAATTAAAAAAACCGAGTCAGTCTTCGCAAGTGAAGCTTATCGAGTAAACAAAGTCTCGTGTAAACGTTCAACCACTTGATTAGCATCAGCTTCGGGCACTAAAAAACATAAGTTATGCTCACTAGCACCGTGACATATCATGCGAATATTAAAATCATTCACCTTATCAAAAATACTACTGCCGACACCTTTAGTGCCATGAATTTTATTACCGATCACCGCAATTAAACTCAAACCATGCTCGACACTGACTTCACAAAGCTGCTCTAGCTCTGCTACTACCGCTTTGGTGAGTAAAGCTTGCGTTGAGCCATGAGGGTTATCAAAGGTTAGTGCGACACTAATTTCACTGGTAGTGATTAAATCGACGCTAAGTTGGTGTTTCGCTAATACAGTAAATACTTTAGCTAAAAAGCCACTGGCATGTAGCATCTCAGGACTCTTTACAGTCACCAATGTTTGCTCGCGGCGCAGAGCAATTGAACGATAGGTTGGGTTGGAGTCAACTTGACGTTGAATTATTGTACCACCGGCGTCTGGCTCTTTACTTGAACCGACAAACACGGGAATATCTTGTCGCATCGCGGGAATAAGCGTCGCAGGGTGCAGTATTTTTGCGCCAAATGTTGCCATTTCAGCGGCTTCACCAAAGCTAATTTCATTGATAGAACGAGCTTGTTCGGTTATGCGTGGGTCGGTGGTGAAAATACCGACCACGTCAGTCCAAATACTTAAATTGCTTGCTTGGACGGCCTCGGCTAAAAGTGCGGCACTGTAATCAGAGCCACCGCGACCGAGAGTTGTGGTGTTACCTTGACAATCGCTGCCAATAAAGCCCTGCGTAACAATAACTTGCCCATCAAGCAAAGGGACAAGCAATGTTTTAGCATTAGCCGCCAACTGGCTTAAATTAACTTGCGCTTTACCATATAAATCATCAGTTTTCATTACTTGGCGAACATCGAAATAATGACTATTAACACCGACGGTTTGCAGTACTTGAGCAAAAATTCGTGAGCTAAATTGCTCGCCAAAACTCAGGATCTTGTCACTATTTTGGGTAGTGTGTTGTTGAGCTTGCTGATCAGCACAAACAGCTAAAGCGTTTAATAATAATGAAATTTCGTCATTAATACTTACTGGGTTAGCTAAATTTTCAGTGATGGCAAATTGTATGTCGGCGATATCAGCCATCACCTGTGCACGTTCATTTTCTGTTACGTCTATTTGACTTAAACGCACCAGATGATTAGTGACACCGGCACTGGCTGAAACCACGACTAAACGATTACAATGGTTATTTTTTATGATATTAGCACAACGCAGCATGGCTTGATAATCAGCAACACTGGTACCACCAAATTTAGCCACGGTAATGTTTTGAGCGCTAGAGTGGCGTACTACCTCAGACATGCCAGCTCTCCAAAAAACTTGTTAGTAGACCTTTAATGGTAAAATAAGTAGATAAAATCAAGATGGTTTTAACAACAGTATGTAAGGTAATAAAGTAGTAGTTTAACATAAAAATTCTTCCTAAAAGCCCACTTAGTCGCGTGGTTTTAAAATAAAATCCAGCAAATATATTGGACGAATAATAAACAGGAAGAGCGTGACTGAGCGTAGAGCGAATATGATTGAAGAAAACCAATATTCCGACGGTACTATTCAGCCAGAAGCTCTCCACCTAGGCTAAAAAAAACAGCTGTTTTTCTAGCGGTGACAGCCCTAAGGATTCAGCCCTAGCGACCGAATGTGATATGTCCCTCATATCGACATTCTCGGCAATTGTCCCCCTCAGCAACAGTCAAAGGATGGGATCCTCGTGTTACCTACCTGGCAATTGCACCTCTTCTGGTGCAAAAACTATCAGATTAGCGTCCACTTTCATAATGCTTTGACAACAACACCATAGTAAGTGGAGTAAAACTTCTAATTTTTAGCAAAACTATTAAACCCTATTTCATTTCAAATATCAATAGACTTTTAGACGTCTAAATAAAAATATAGCTCGGAAACAACTACTGATCGAACAGGGTATACTTGCTATGCTAACGTATTAACTATTTTGCATTACAGCGCGCTGGAATTGGTATCATGGATCTATTTTTATTGAAAAAAATTATCAGTGTCATGATCATGCCACTGAGCATTATTTTATTACTCTTGCTTATCGCTATTATTTTTTATCGTTTAAAACCAAAGTTAAGCTTTTTAGCGCTACTTAGTGCAAGCGCACTTTTATTTTTAAGTACCTTTCCACCGTTATCAGACACGTTAATGGCGCCATTAGAAAATAAATATCCCGCCTTTACCAAAAGCAGTAAGCCGGTAGATTATATTATTATTTTAGGCGGTGTTCATACCACGGTAGCTGGCTTACCAGCGACCAGCCAGTTAAAGGCTAGCTCGCTTGAGAGGTTAGTTGAAGCGACGCGTATTTACCACCTGCACCCTGAAGCACAAATAATCACCTCAGGTTATGCCGGTGGTGATGTCAGCTCAAACGCGGAAAAAGTTAAACAAGCGGCAATATTGTTAGGCATACCAACAGAAAAGATAATAACGGAGAATTTTCCTCAAGATACCGAGGAAGAAGCGCAGCTGATAGCGCCACGGGTATTAAATAGAAATGTAGTATTAGTGACCAGTGCCAATCACTTACCGCGGGCAATGGCCTATTTTGAAAAGTATGGCGTCAACGCAATACCGGCACCTGCCAGTCCATGGGTTAAAGATAATGGACTAACTCCCTGGTCATATTACTTGCCGAGTGCAAAAAAGCTGCAGCAAACCACTACAGTTTGGTACGAGACATTGGGGCGCATCGTGCAATGGCTTAAAAATTAGCGGCTGAGACGTGGCCTGACAAGCATAATAACTATACCCGTTCCATTACAAGATACAGTTTCAGAGTTAAGCTAGAGCAAGCCGATAATGGATCACCGCCATCGTTATTGATTTCGACCATACGACCACATGGATGTAGGAGCTAGAACAACTCAGCAGACAAAGCCGAGTATAACTATTTCCTTCAATCAAGACCTTGTGCTAAACCTTTTCCGACTAGCCAAAATCTGCCTCTTGCAGTGGAACAGCTATATACTGAAAGTTTATGCCGGATTATCAATATCAATAAACTTAGCGTCTAATGGCAAATGCTGGTTAAAGTGCTCTGCTAATGCTTTCGCGCCATAACGTTCAGTGGCGTGATGGCCAGCACAATAAAAGTGAATGTCCATTTCTCGGGCTATATGCGTAGTTTGCTCAGACACTTCACCACTAATAAAAGCGTCAATGCCCTGCTCGGCCGCTAGCTCAATATAACCTTGGCCTCCACCACTGCACCATGCCACGGTTTTAATCGCTTTATTCGATGGCGGCGCTATGTGTAAGCACGGTCGGTTAAGCTTGTCACTAATGCGATCGGTCAGTGCTTGAGCAGAAAGTTCAGCACTAAATTCGCCGCGTACCGCGACACTCAAAGCATTGCCCACTTCTAAGGGCATAACTTTTTCGATTGAAAACAATTTCGCTAACTGGGCATTATTACCTAAGGTCGGATGAATATCTAAAGGTAAGTGATAAGCGAATAGGCTAATATCATTTTCTATCAAGGCCTTAATGCGCTTATGTTTCATACCGCGAATAACATAACTTTCGTTTTTCCAAAAAAAACCATGGTGTACCACTAAAGCATCGGCGTTTTCTGCAATTGCTTGAGCAATTAACGCTTGTGTAGCGGTAACACCAGTGATGACTTTAGTGATTTTATCACGGCCTTGAATTTGTAAGCCATTTGGGCAGAAGTCTTTAATTTGCTCAGGCTTTAATAAGGTATTTAAATAATTTTCGAATTCTTGAAGTAGCATGGCTTAGTTATGACCTTAAATGACGAGTGATGCTGTTTAGTATATTTTATACCATTACTTATTTAATTTTTTGCTCATTTTTCTTGATGAGTTCATCGTCGGGACTTTGACAGGCTCAAAGCGTGGTCGAAGTTGCCATTTTGCTTTGATCGGCGTTAAAGGCAATACACGTTTTTTTGCCACAATAACGTACACTGAGCCTAAACTTGGCAAGTAGCGTGCGGCTATCTTATGCCAATAAGCACTTAAAACGTTCGGTGTTACCTGCCCTGATAATGACGAGTGTAGCAATCGCTGATCGAGTTGAATTTCAAAGCCCATTAAATGCAACCAATCTTTAACCCGCATCGGTGAAAAAAGCCGCTCATTCCAAGGTGTTTGGTTACGCCGGTGGGGAATAAATTGATTCAGTCCAACCAAACTAAAGGGGTTAAAGCCGGTGATCACTAGGTAACCATTGGGGATTAATACTCGGTTTGCTTCGCGTACAACATGATGAGGGTCTAAGGAAAACTCCAGCGCATGCGCTAACACACAAACATCAACGCTATGTTTCTGCAGCGGTAAGTCATCTATTTCAGCAATAATATTGCCGGTATCGAGCGCGTTACTTAAGGTTAATTGATGCTTAATTGGACTATGAGTACTATCTATTTCACCACTTAATGCGCCAATTTTTAGCAAATGATAGCCAAAAAATTTCGACCACCAAGGTGCTAATGCTTGATTGATACTAGCAAGGATGAGTTCACCATTGGGTAACTCCTGCCAAGATTTTGGATGATCAGGGTGCCTAAAAGCGAGAGCGGGCTTCATTATATTAAACATCAGTAAAAATGAGTATAATCATAACATCAGTATACTCAGGAGCCAGACATGCAGCAATCTCAAAGCACAACAAATATGAAAGTTTCCATGATTAAGGCCTTTTCAGATAATTATATTTGGGCAATTTCGTCCGACTCATGTGAAAAAATAGCCTTGGTAGACCCCGGTGACGCTAATGTTTGTATCGAATTTATTGAACAACAACAAATGCAATTATCAACCATATTGATAACCCATCATCACGCTGATCACGTCGGCGGCATTAACAAACTCGTTGAGTATTGTAAAAATAAGCAATGGCCATTAACTATTTATGGCCCTGAGAATGAAAACATTCCACATTGTGACGTTGCACTAAACGACAGTCATACCGTAAAGCTCGCCGACTTAGCGCTTGAATTCGATATTATTGATGTACCGGGCCACACCAAAGGCCATATAGCTTATTTATCAGAAGATAATTTATTTTGTGGTGATACCTTATTTTCCGGCGGCTGCGGTAGGCTTTTCGAAGGTTCACCAAGTCAAATGCTATCGTCATTAGAAAAATTTAGCGCATTACCTGAGCGCACCCATGTCTATTGCGCGCATGAATATACTCAAGCAAACCTCAACTTTGCCTTAACGGTAGAACCAAGTAATAGTGAGTTAGTCTATTATTACAATCAAGTATTACAAAAACGCGAACAAGGTCTAGCGACTATCCCTACGTCAATTATGCTAGAAAAGAAAATCAACCCATTTTTACGCTGCCATATCCCTAGTTTAATGACCAGTGCTAGTGAATATAGTGGTGAAGAGATTAATGATAAATTAAATGCCTTTACCGTTATTCGGGCGTTAAAAGACAATTTCTAAGGTCTTTTTATTGCACAAAATCTTGAATAGCGGCGGCAAATAAGTGACACTGGCGGCAAGTAAACTTAAATAGACCTTGCATGAAGTATATAACACTATCTGTCGCAACCGCGCTCCTGTTGTCTGGTTGCCAATCAATATTAAATACAACTGAGTCGAATCATCTTGAAACAAACTCAGAAACTCAAACACTTATCGACGTCGCTTCTGCAATAGAAATTAATCAGGCGCTACTAGTCGATGAAGCGATTGACGTTTATCATCCTGTTGCCGATGGTAATATCGACTTGGGCAATGATCAGCAAGAAGACTATTTGTCGAATGATGTTTGGCAGCGCATTCGCAGTAAACTTGAATTTACCATACCCGATAACCCGCGTGTGACTAGCCAACGTAATTGGTTTGTTAAGCACCCTACTTACCTAGACCGTGTAGCTAAACGCGCTGAGCCATTTTTGTATTACATCGTTGAAGCATTGGAAGCTGCCGATGTACCAGTTGAAATTGCGTTGTTACCTATTGTTGAAAGTGCATTTGATCCTTTCGCCTATTCTCATGGCCGAGCATCCGGCATGTGGCAATTTGTGCCCGGTACTGGCAAACGCTTTGGTATGAAGCAAAATTGGTGGTATGACGGACGACGTGACGTTGTTGCCTCCACTCAAGGTGCCATTAAGTATTTAAAATATTTAAACAAGTTTTTCGACGGTGATTGGATGCTAGCACTTGCCGCCTACAACTCAGGTGAAGGACGTGTTCGTCGTGCCGTTAGAAGTAATAAAAAGAAGAACCTCCCTACTGACTTTTGGTCCTTAGATTTACCGAAAGAAACTCGTGCTTATGTGCCTAAATTATTAGCGTTAGCTGACATCGTAAAACGTAGCGATGAATTTAAAATTAAATTGCACGAAATTGACAATAGCCCAGTGATCAGTCGAGTCGATATAGGTTCGCAACTTGATTTGGCTAAGGCTGCACAGCTCGCTGATTTGTCATTAACCGAGTTACAGCGCCTCAACCCAGGTTTTAATCGTTGGGCAACCGACCCTGACGGCCCGCACTATTTATTACTGCCTAATCATAAAATTGATACCTTTACGCAAGGCTTGGCAAAATTAAGCAAAAAAGAACGCTTAGCTTGGCAACGCTACAAAATTAAAAATGGTGACAGTTTAGGCGAAATTGCGCAAAAATTTAATACCGAAATAGCATTAATAAAACAAGTAAATAATGTCAAAGGCAATCAAATTAGAGCGGGTAAATTTTTATTAATTCCGGTTGCTACCGCGTCATTAGACAGTTATTTATTGTCACAAAACCAACGTTTAGCTAAAACACAAAATAAAGTATTGGCCGGCGAAAAGCGCATTCATATCGTCAAATCTGGTGATACCTTATGGGACATTAGTCGTACTTACCGCGTGTCTACTCGTAGTATCGCAAAATGGAATGCCATGGCGCCAAAAGACACGATTAAGCCTGGACAAAAATTGGTTATTTGGCAAAAAAGCGCTGTTAAACAACTTGCTGCAAATGCCCGACCAACCGAACAAGCGATAATGCGTAATATCAATTATCGTGTCCGCAGCGGTGATTCTTTTGCTCGTATCGCTGACAAGTTTAATGTTTCCATCAGAGACATTGAACGTTGGAATAGCCTTGATCGTAAAAAATATTTACAACCAGGACAAATGTTAAGATTATCGGTCGATGTTACCAATAATATTTAACACCAAACTCGCCAGCAGATAAAAATAAAAAAGCGCTAAATAGATTAGCGCTTTTTTTTGTTAATTTTTTATCTAAAGCTTTGAAGGGTTAGCCAATTTTTATTGATTAATATAAGTTGGCTGTTATATATCTACCACGGCTTGAGTAATAATGTTTTTCGTTTGCTTAACAATGTCTATAAGAGCTTGCAGATCATAGGCTTCAATTCTTGGGGTATGAAGGTGTCCTACGGGTAGCGCCATGTGGTGCTTATTTCGCAGTAAAATACTACGATATGAAATTTCATTTGATAGGTAACCACCACCTGAGCCACTGACTGAGGTTTGTTGCACAAACTCGGTTAATGAGCGGCCATTAAATTCCCCGTCAGACAGCGTCGATATTTTGCGGTTGTCGTTGACTAAATATCTACCTGCGCCCCTTTTCATCGCAGATACTGGTAAGCTAAACTCAACAAACTCAGGACCTTGCAACACTGTTGACTTTAACTTAGGTACCAATGGGCTGGTTTTTGTTGCTCCGGTCATGATATTGAGGTTGTCTGGCGCTGTCGCACTACGTCTTAACGCGGGGTAACGCTCCAAATCAAAATTGTCTCTGCCCATGCTGACGGTTAATACCATATCAACAGATTTATTTGCGATATATGGGTTAAGAAGTTCTTCTATCATGCCTTGATCAAAATCACTAAAACGCACTGGAAAAATAAGCACTTCAATTTCGGCGGTTTGGCCTTCAATACTCACCACTAAGTCATCCAAAGATAACGCCACGACCCCAGAAGGATTGCTTTGGTCGATATGTTTATCAAGAAAGAAGGGATCAAAGCCCGTGAGTAATATTTTTTTATCGGTTTTTTTATCAAATTTCACATCTGTTTGCCCGCGAGATAATAACTCAAGCATCCAAAGTAGTCTTTCTTGCTGATGAGGATATAATTTACCGAAGCCAATTGACGTGCGTAACGCTTTGCTCATTTGTAAGCGGGCCCAATACAGTGGCCGATCGTCATAATCGTTTAAATTAATAAACGATTTTTTAGCATCGTGCCATAACCCTGTTGCGTGACGAATAATTAATTGTGTTATGACCGTATAGTTAGTAACTGGCGCTAATTGAGTGGAAAATTTATCTACTCTTGTGCTTAATCTTGGCGCAACACTGGGCATTGATTTAAGTGCTTTCTCAATCCGCAATTCCTCAACCGTTAATTGAGTATTATCGATTGTGTTGGCGTAGCTATTAGCCGATAACCCTAGAGCTACAGCTAAAAAAATTTGCTTAAGTTTAATATTGGCGGGTTTTGACATAAAACTTCTTATTGTTGTTGTAACGCTTTTAGGTGAAGACAATCTTTACTATTTTTTGCTGTTCCATATTAAGGTATACAAATTTTTAAAACCAGTAGCAATTTACCTCAAATCATTTTTTGATGATTTTGCTCTGATTTACGATGGCTGTGGAAGTTATTTAATAAACACCAAGACCTTAATTAACACTAAAAAATAGTCTACGAAGTCATTAGTATGAAATACTTGTCTGTTTCATAAACCAGTGTTATAACAATACCAACATTGAAAAACAATAATTAACAATAGGTTATGATTATGGATTATCGCGAGTCATCAATGAGTATAGGTATAACAGAAAAATTACTGTGCTCTTGCTGCGGTGGTCAACAACATAGAGTCAATTCAGTGATAACTTATGGCTTTTATTTTTTTGAGTATCTTCCTATCTTTCCTATAAAGCGCAACACACAAGTTCAATGTCTTCAATGTCACAATCTTGCAGAGGTTACTCATAATGCTTCGGATCTAAAACTGGTTTTTTCTGATTTTAGTTTGGCATTTTTCAACAAGCTACGCTTACTTAGTACCTTTACAGGCAGTGTTATGATCATTACATTGTTGAGTTATTACTTTTCTGAAGAACAACAAACACATCGTCAGAGCCAAACCTATATCGATGCTCCTAAACTTAATGACTTTTATTATTTGAACTATCAAAAAGTTGCCGCAGGACTTCCACCACATCATAAATATCGTATTGCTAAAATTGTAGATATTACCGGTGGCACTGTTTCTCTTAGTTATGGTAATTACTTTTATCCTTTAAAAAAGTCGTTGAGCGATGGTTTACGTTTTGGCCACACAAGAGACTTTGACTACTTCGAAAAAACACGGCACAACTTCTCTTATGCAGAATTAAATAGCTTATTTGAGCAAGACTTTATTTATCGAGTAGTGCGACCAGAGTTTAATATAATCGGTCGAAATAGCGCGGTTTATATGATTGATGGTAATACTGTGACTAACACTACAGCAGTACAAAAAGAATGGCGCTATATTCCAGGCAAGCGACAAAATAGCGAAGGTATGGCTTACCTTAAAGCAACTTATATTAACGATAGATTCGAGCAAGCGTTTATATTATTGAAAAAATCAGCAGAATTGGCTTATGCGCCAGGACAAACTAACTTAGCTGAACTCTACCTAACGGGCATTGAAGGGAGTCGTGATATCCAAACTGCCGCTCATTGGTTATTACAAGCGGCTTTACAAGGTTATCAACCTGCTATCGAGAAATATCGAGTAATTTGTCAATTAGAAGAAAGCTGCCAAATTGAAGATTTTTATCGCGTATTAAATGAAGCCGGCACTCGCTATGAAATTAATTAGAGATTTATTAGAGATTTATTAGAGATTTATTAGAGATTTATTAG
>CAXBNP010000017.1:0-96356 GCA_963977145.1 uncultured Colwellia sp. | reverse complement strand
ATTGCGCTTGTTTTTCTACGCCTTTATGCAGTAAAAAATCGCCTTGATAAGTAACAGCGTTATTGGCACTGGCAAGAATTTTTTGCCGCTCACTTATCGTTACATTAGCCAATTTGGCGACCATGCGCTGAGGTTGGTTTAGCATTTCAGCAATCAAACAATCGAAGTTTAGTGCTATATTGGCAATCGAACAAGCGGTAAATAATTGTCGATTATAACGCCATTCTAAAATTAGCGCGCCGTCACATTTAGTGGCTTGCAGGGTAAAATCAAAATTACTACTTTCAGTTGCTTGCGGTCGAATAATCAGTTCAGCATCAGCTAATTCAATTGACATTGAATTTCGATAACCCAAGTTTAATCCAATTTGATATAAGGGAGGAGTATCTGGCTGGCGTTCAATATTAAGCGCTTCTATAACCTTGTCAAAAGGTAAGCTCTGATGAGCTAGGTCTTGCTGAATACGCTGATCAGTTTCCTTAAGTAACTCTGCGACAGATAACTGATCATTAATTTGATGACGGACGACAATATTGTTGACAAAAAATCCCACCACATTTTCTAGCGCTTTATTACCACGATTCGCGGTAGCACTACCTATAATGATATCACTTTTTCCACTTTGTCTAGATACTGTTAGCGCAAGTGCTGTTTGTAAAAAACTATATAAGGAAATCCCCAAAGAATTAGTGAGACTCTCTATATCATCAAGATATGCAGCACTGAGCTGGCGAGTATAAACAGCGCCCTGATTTCCCGCGTCACTACGTAAACTGTCCAGTGGCAAGCTGTGGCAGTAAGGTGCTCCTGCAAGTCTAGTACGCCAATATTCTTGATATTGCTCAAAAGCTGGAGAAGCAGCCCACTTGCGTTGCCATTGTGCATAGTCGGCATACCTAATTCCTTGCTCTACAGTCTGTTCAGGTAGAGACTCTCCCCTGCTAATAGTATTGTAAAAATAAGCAAAATCTTTAAACAATATTTGCGTAGACCATTCATCTGTCGTGATATGGTGCAATACAAAAACCAGCAGGTTATCTGGACTTTTTAACTTAACATGGCAAACAGAAATCATCGGTCCATGTTCTAAATCAAATGGCGCTCGGCGCATTTCTTCTATGCACTTTACGGCGGCTTCTTCGCTAGCCAACTCATCCAAAGTAGAAAAGTCTGCGCGGCACAATTGAAAGTCTTCTGCGGCTAAAATCTTTTGATATTCTGCATAGCTGTCTTTGCAATATACTGTACGCAAAACTTCATGTTTATTAATTAGCATATCAACGGCTTGGGCAATGACATCGACTTGCATGTCATTTTTCACTTCAAAAACGACAGATGAATTATATTGATAACCAGATTCATCCATTTGATTTGCCAACCACAAGCTTTGCTGGGCAAATGATAAAGGATATAAATTATGTCCATTGTCAATTCGAGCTATATTTTGTTCTTCAAACTCATCGCTATTGAACTGTTCCAAATAGGCTATCAAACTTGCTTTATTTTCTTTAACTAAAGTCTTTAGCTCATCTGAGAAGCTTCTGCCCTTCATGACTTTGAAACCAAGTTTACCTTTTTCTGAAAAAAGAATTACGCCAGTTTTTAGTGCCTGTTCAATAATCTGCTTTTCTTTTACAGCCATCCTTCACTCTCCAATTCACAATCTTTGATGTTATTGCTCAATTTTTTCACCATTAATAGACCCTCTATTTTGTCAGCGATGTCTACCATTGTTTGGCTTTGGTATATATCTGCTACGGTCAATTTAATAGTAAAACAGTGTTCAATTTCATTAATTAGTTTCACCACCAATAAGGAATGTCCGCCTAATTGGAAGAAGTTATCTTGCCTGCTAATTTTATCTACTGACATCGCCAATAACTTTGCCACAGCATTAACTAAATTGGTTTCTGTGGTGCCTACTGGCACTTCATATCTTTCATTACTCAATTCTTGCAACTGTGCTACTAGTTGATTTTGGTCAATCTTGCCATTACTGGTTAAAGGCCAACTTGCTATAGAAGTAAGTTGCGTTGGCAACATGTAATAAGGCAATCGCTTTTTCAACTCGACAAATAATAGTTGATTGATATCTGGTTGCTTACCTTCTTTTAGCTGATAAAAGGCCACTATTTTCTTATCACCCGAGCTACTTTCTGTTACGAAAGCAATGGCCGATTTAACTAGCTCAACATCAGTTAATGCTTGCTCTATTTCTCCCAGTTCGATGCGAAACCCTCGTATTTTAACTTGCTGATCTATTCGTCCTAAATACTCTAGTTCATTATTTTTATATCGAACCAAGTCACCAGTACGGTAAAAGCATGGCGCTAATTCAGCTGCTACAGGTAGATGAATAAAGCGCTCTAAAGTCATCGCGGGATTATTTAAATACCCCTGAGTGACGCCGGCCCCGCCAACAAATAGTTCGCCAGACGCTCCTGGAGGACATAAAGCACCGTCTGGAGCACAAATTACGCCTGCTAAATCAGGTAACAGCTGACCAATATAACTCCCTGTGGCTTCGCAGTCCGCCGAACTTATTTGCCGATAAGTAACATGTACTGTTGTCTCTGTTATACCGTACATGTTGACTAATTGAGGCTGTTTGTCTGAATAAGATTGATACCAAGGGGCAAGTTTTGCCAGGTTAAGTGCTTCACCACCAAAAACGATATAACGCAAAGTACTTATCGCTTTTTTCTGACAAGCCACTTCACTAAAACTATAGAAGGATGATGGCGTTTGGTTAAAAACCGTAACACCCTGTGCTATTAGAAGATCATATAGCTGCACTGGATCTTGTGTCACAGCTTGAGGTACGACGACTAAGTGACCACCATAAAATAATGCCCCCCAGATCTCCCAAACAGAAAAATCAAAAGCATAAGAATGAAACAGTGTCCAGACGTCGTTGTTATCAAAACTGAAACCGGCCTGTGCCGATTGAAATAGACGATTGACATTCGCATGAGTAACCATGACTCCTTTAGGGTTACCCGTAGAGCCTGATGTATAAATGATATAGGCCTGCTCTTGTGATGTTCGAGTTAATTCATCAGCCAGATTACCGCACTGCTGGGCCTGAATCCGATTTTTTACTTCATCGCTATCTAATACAATAATATCACCAACGTTAAATTGACATTGGTAATGCTCGGTGGTTAAAATTATTTCTGGTTTACTGTCTTCAAGTATATGGTCAATTCTTAGCTGTGGTGTTGTCGGGTCAATAGGTACGTAAGTACATCCAGCCTTCAGTACCGCCAATATTGCAACAATAACCTCATGCCCTCTTTCCATGCAGATAGCAACTTTACTGCGCGGCTTGATGCCGGAACTAAGTAATGTTCTGGCTAATTGATTTGCCTTTATATTGAGTTCAGCATAATTAATGCTCAGGCCATCATAACTCACGGCCTGACACTGAGCGTATTGACTAGCTTGGCGTTCAAACCTTTGATGAATCAGTTCTGAGCAATCATACTGCTTTAAGTTTTTATTCAACATTGTTAGGCATTGCTGCTTTTGTTGGCCGTTTAAAAGCTCTAAAGTTTGCAATGGCAACTCAGGAGTCAAATTTAAATCCGTATACTGTTCAATTAAATAACATAATTGTTCAAGCATTTGTTCGGCATCAAAGTCATCAAATAGTGCCGGATCATATCGCCAAGTGATTTGCAGGCCCGTTGACTTAGTACTGATATCAATTTCAAGATCAAACTTAAGCTGTGCTTGCTCATCTGCCATGGCAAATAATTCACAATCCGCCAGCGACACTTTTTCAGCGTCATTACTTCCTACACCATAATCGGTATCTGATGTTAGAATAATTTGAAACAGCGGGGTAAAACTATTATTTCTGGCCACTTTTAAGCGTTCTACTAGCAATTCAAACGGCATATCTTGATGGGCTTGTGCATCGATATTAACCTCGCGAACATGCTGGAGATATTCGGACAAAGTGTTGAAGCTTGTTGACGTACGTAGGACCAAACAATTAACAAAAAAACCTACTAAGGTTTCAAGGCTTGGATGCATTCGATTTGCCACAGGCATACCTATGACTATATCTTGAGTATTGCCATGTCTAGACAGTAATATCCCTAGGGCAGCATGGAATAGCATATAAGGTGTCATAGACAAGTTTGTCGCTAACGCTTGTACTTGTTGGCTCACGACAAGCGGTAAAGTTTTTCTAAGCAATCTTCCCTGTTCTGACTTACCTTCAGGTCTCTTATCTTTGATGGGTAGTGCATGTAAAGCAGGAGCATCCTTTAGTTGTTCTTGCCAGTATTCTGTATGACGCTGTAATACTGCCTGCGTTAAATTTGTTCGTTGCCAATGTGCATAATCCGCATATTGTAAAGGCAGCGCTTGAGTCGTCAGTTTATTGCTCTCATATAAAAACTTTAAGTCATTAATAAGGATCCGCACTGACCAGCCATCACTGGCAATATGGTGTAGCGTTAGTAGTAGCGCCGCAGAGTGTTCATTGTCGTTTAGACCACTGACTAATGTCGCTCTGAAAACAAAGTCACTGGCTAAGTTAAAAGGCGTTGCTGCCTCTTCAACCATTATGTCTTGCAGCAACATGTCCTTGTCAACACTTTGGCTCAAGTCAAAATGCTTTAACTTAAACTCACTCGAGTTAAGTAAGCTGGTAGTTAGGGTTTCACCACAAGGTAAATATACGGTTCTTAAGATTTCGTGGCGATTTAACAATGTTGCTAGGTTGCTTTGTAAGCGTTCAAAGTCAATTTCTCCTTTAATCCAAAATCTACCCGACATATTATATTGAGTGTTGTTCAGATCGAGTTCCTGCAAAAACCATAAGCGCTGCTGGCCATGAGAGATAACGTTTTTACGCGCACTTATACTAATAGGCTGAAGCTTTGGCTGAACATCAATGCTAGGTAGTTTATCTAATACCTTAGCAAGCTCAACTAACACTGGAGCCTGAAAGACATTTTTAACTTCACATGATTTCTGTAAATTAGTACGAATTAGCGCGACTAATTTGGTGATCAATAACGAGTGTCCGCCCAAGGTAAAAAAGTTAGCCGTGGTTGATATTTTTTCCGGGGCAAGGTCCAATAATTGTGACCACAACATCACTAATTGACTCTCGGTTTCAGTCGATGGCGGTAAAATATTTTGTACCGATAAAGTATCTTGCCAAGAAGGTAATGCTGAAGCGTCGATTTTACCGCTAGTCGTTAACGGCCAATCTTTCACCGCAAGAATAAGCTCTGGGATAGCATAAGAGGGAAGTTTAGCGAGTAATAGTTCCCTAACATTTTCTGCCACTGCTGCTGAGCTTCCATGCCAATTGGGGCTTGCCTTGACGAATAACGTTAAACTATGGTGACCCTCTTGATCCTCTTCAACCTTTAGATAATGCCCATCGATAACATCAAGGTTATCGAGTTCATGAACAATTTCACCCAATTCAACTCTATTGCCCCGGATTTTGTACTGTTTATCATTACGGCCAATAAACTGTAAACCTTCACTTGGTGACAACCTGACTAGATCACCACTATGATACATTCTGCTAGTCGATCCATTTGCATGCTTGAACTCAACAAAAGCTAGAGATGTTAATGCATCACGATTTAAATAGCCGGCAACGACCGCAGGTCCGCCAATCAACAATTCACCAACACATCCAAGTGGTAATATTCTATTTTGCTTATCTACGACGATACATTGTGTATTTGCGAGCGGTTGGCCTATTGATAAACGACTACCTAACACTGAAAACGTGCTGTTTATGGTGGTCTCTGTCGGACCATAAGCATTCAATGCTATACGATTATGCGCTTGACAGTATTCAGAAATTTGTTGATATAAAACCTTACTTATTTTATCGCCACTACAAATCAAATTTGGAAAGTGTTGCAACTTTGTCGACAAGACTTGCGTAAGAACACGCGGTATGAAATTAATAATATCAATTTTTTCGCTACTAATAAGTCGAGAAATTTGCTCAATATCTGCATGCTGTTCATTGTTTAATAAATAACAGCAGCCACCTCTCATCAAAAGTAATAAGTTTTTAAGCGACGCATCAAAAGACAAAGATGCCCCCGATAGCCACTTGATATGTTCGAGATTTGATAATAAAGATAACTGATCTAAGAAACCGCTATAATAACTCATTAAATTACGGAAAGTGACCGGAACACCTTTGGCATCACCGGTAGTTCCCGAGGTATAAATTACATAGGCAACCGAGTTATTAATACCGGTTTGCTTTGCAAAAGCTCTTTCTGCTATCTCAGTATCAACATCATCTGCAAGACAAAATAACTTAACTTGTATTTTGCAATCTGAACCAAATGGCGACTTTTGATCAACCACCAATGCGCTAATACCACTATCCTTGACTACATAAGCTAAGCGCTGCTCGGGCAAATCGGGGGATAGATAAACAAATCCAGCACCTAATCGCCATAACGCCATTTGGACAATGATAACATCGTTACAACGAGGTAAGCAGACACCGACAAGGTCACCTTGGCATATCCCGAACGCGGCTAAATTATTCGCCATTATTTGCGTTTGCTGCGCTAAATCTTTATAAGTCAAATGCATGCCATCGCATACTAAAGCGGTACGATGATTTAAGCGTTGAGCAGTCAACTGAAAGACATCTGCTGGTTGCGTTTCTAGCAACTCAGTTGCGGTTCTGCCTTGGCAAAGATTATCAAGTAACTTTTGTTCTTTAGGCGCAATCAAAGGCCATTGTTCGATAGGTAAACTAGGTGCTTTAATAACTTGTGCCGCGATATAGCACAATCGCTCGCAGATTAACTCAGCTTCTTCAGCACTAAAAAAGTTCAAATTGTGATCAAGTTGAAGTTCAGGTGCTTCATCGGCATTCGCAGACCATACGGTCAACATTAAAGGCGTTTTTGAGTGATTGTGACTCAGGTAAGTCATATCAGGTTTGTGTTTAACTGCCCCAAAAACCGCGCCTAAATCTAAAAAGTTAAAGCCCGCATCAAATAATCGATGATTAGCGCCAGTAAAACGTCTGAGTTCTTGAACAGGAAAGCGCTGAAAACGAAAACTTTGCTTAACTTGCCTCGTTAAATATTGCGCTAATCCTATTAACGATAGGCTTTCATCTACTGCTATCGCTAATGGTGTAACACTGGTGAAAACACCTATCGTATGTTTATCCTCTCGAGTTGAACGGTTATGAACGGGCAGCCCGAGCAGAAAACTATTTTTCTGCGAGCTTCTGGCAAGGTAACCGGCCCATATCGCCATAAACACTTGATTTAAAGAAAGCTTATGTTCAACGGAAAATTGATTAATCGCACGACACAAGGCAATCGGCAGTTTCTTTATATGACGACGACTTCGGCTACCATTATCAACATCGTACACTGCACTAAATAAGGGTGGAAATTCCTCCTTAAGCTTTAACTTCCAAAACTCGTGCGCGTTTTGATAACGTTTGCTTTTTCGAAAAGCTAGATCATTTTTAACAACCTCAGGCCAAGTTTGGCTAGCTGAGGAAGGGTTGTCTTGATGAATATGATCAACAACATACTGAGCCCAGTTAGCGAACCCCCAGCCGTCAGCCATTAGATGATGTGCCAAGCCTACATATAGGTAGTTTTCAGTGCTTATTTTTAATAAATAGGCTCGAAATAATTCTGCTTCTTGAAATTCCAACGGAGTTTCAAACAAGCTTTCAAGCCACACTTGGCTCGCCTGATGTGGATCCGACTCGGCAGAAAAATCAATAAGCGGTAAATCTAAAGTACGAGAGTTACTGAGGTACTGTACAGGTAATCCCTCCAGCTCGGTGATCCTTATGCCAAAGGCATCATGGCCAATGACAAGATCTTTATGCGCGGCTTGAATAGCCGCTAAGTTAGCTGACTTTAATCGTAAGATACCGCCAATATTATAAAGTGGACTATCGTTATTATGCTGTTGGTCAAAATATATATCCTGTTGACTTATGGTCAGCTGAAAAGTCTTAGTATTAGAATATTGCACAAACTTTCTCTCTTTCAAGTAACGGTTCTGAAGTCGCAGGATCATGTGAAACTACTAGACCATTTTCTACTATTAAAATCTGATCTGCACAATTGAAGTATCGTTCGTCATGACTAATAACAATGACTAGTTTATTTTTGGCCTTAAGCTCAGGTAAAATTTTGGTATAAAAGACTTCTTTAAAGAGCGGGTCCTGATCGGCAGCCCACTCATCGAATAAATAAATCTGTTTGTCTGCAAGTAATGCAACTAAAAGAGCCAAGCGTTTTTTCTGTCCATCTGACAAAGAAAGTGTAGAGAACTGTCCACCTTCAACCGTTACTTTTTTATCCAATTGCAACCAGACAAGATACTCTTTTACCTGACGTTCAGTTTCGCTGTTCATCGGGCGCAATAACCGATCAAAAAGATAATAATCGGTATAAATAGCCGCTATTTGTTGACGATATTTTCGAATATTATCACGATTAACCGCCTGTTCACCAAAGTTTATCGTTCCTTCTTTTGGCCAGTAATGCAAGGTGATCAGTTTACTCAGTGTCGATTTTCCTGAACCATTTGAGCCAACGATAAAGGTGATTTGTCCTTTTTTCATTTCGAAGGATAAAGGACCAACTTTAAAGCCGGTTTCATCGGTTACATTAGGGTAGCTGTAACTGACTTGCTCAAAACGTAGCGTATTAAACTCCGCCTCTAGAGAGTAGGATGCAGCGATGTTCTCATCAGGTATTTCATCGAGTAAACGGTGCAACTTGTTAAACGAAACATTTGACACGGCAAGCTGTGGAATTGCGCCCAGTAATACTGCAATGGGCCCTGTTACGTATAAAAGCGCCATAACCACACCCAGTAATTCGCTTGAACTAATAGAGTAATAGTTAACAAATATAAAACATACGATACCGATGACCAAAAAACTAATTAAATCGCCAAAGCTTATCGTTAAACGAAGAATAGTTTGCGCTTTTTTTTCATTAGCTAAAATGGAGTCTTCAAGATTACCTAAAATATTTTCGATATAGTAGTGGCACTTTTCGCTATCTAATTTAAGCTCTTTTGAGCCAAAAATAAGTCCCTTGATTGACTCTTGTAAATCATCATGAATTTCACGGGTTCTTTTAAATATTTTATTACCAATTAAAATGGGAATTTGGTAGCTTACAGCTCCTATAACAATTGAGATAATCACTAATTTAAAAACGTCAAAATTCAAATACATTAAAAAGCTCAACATACCAACCAGTGTAATGCCATTAACCATCAGCGCTGGTATAGCCCTGCCACCAGCGACAATTCTTGGAATATCAATGTTGATTGATGCCATTATCTTGGCCATACCAATTTGTTCTAACGCAACATAGGGCGCGCTGCTGATACGTTGATAAAAGTTCATGCGAATATCTTTTGCAACACTAGTCGCCACCCTGACCAGTAAGATTTCAGATAAACTACGTAAAAATAGTATGCCAAGACAGGAAAATAAGAAAATCAAAGCCAACTTGTAGTTAAACACTTCAATGCCAAACATTAAGGTTTTAACATCATCTTCATATCCAAAGCGAGCATCTTTTGGTGCAATACTGCTCATCACAAGCGGGATAAGAAAAGCATATAAAATACCCGCAACAGCCCCCATTGAAATAGAAATAAATACTTTATTAGGGGCTTTATTTGAGAAGGTGGATAATAAGGACATTAGTCATTTTCCTTTGGCATTAAAGTAAGCGTGCTTTCTAAACTAGCTCCTAAATAGAAGTCATAGTAGTGCCCTTGATTAAAGGCTTCGACCATATCATCGTAATGGGGACTTGGTAATTGCCCTGATTGACCGGTAGAAAGAACATATTTGTGCTTACTGTCAATATCATTGATTTCAATAATTTGTCTAAAAGTGGCACCAAAGTTTTGAATATAACCTTCGTCTTCATCAAAGTAGCCATTAGCTACATTGATGCTATTTACCGCACCCGCATTTTTAACTCTGCGCTCAAATATTTTATCTAGTACCTTGAATTCGCTAAATGGCATATGTGGATATAGAGTCGATTGCATTTCGCCCCACGGCCAATCTGACAAATCGCTGCCCTTATACTTTGATTGTTCACTTAGCATATTGGCAAGTGAATCTGACAGAACAGTAGCGCAAGTTTCCAACTCCAGCGTTGACACATTGTCACACCAGGGAGTTTGTTCTTCTAGTAACCTAGCTAACTGACTGTCGGAAATTTTCTTGGTCATTGCCGATAGATAACCTTGATGTTCATCAAGATTCCATTGACTATTTAATTCATCATTAAAAAGTTCAGACTTGAGGTGTCTAACCCATGAGTAATAGAGGGTTGCGGCTACACTGTCATGAGCCGCTTTGCCATCCCATTTTGCTAAGTAATCAAGTGCAGCTTGCCCTAAAGCTGTTGATTTTTTGCTTTTAATTAATATCGGCAATAATTCAGCAACTGATAAATCAGTTACATCAAGCTGAATTTCGGCCATTGTTTCAGCGGTTAAGTCTTGTGACTTATGGGCCGCTAATAACTTACCTATTTGATTCGCTCGGTATGGCGAAGCAAAATTGCTTGAAATAAAATAAGGATAGTCTAGTGCGGTATTATCATTGTTCGCATTAACAATAAAACCAGCAGCAGGGTTTTCCACGTATGGCATAGCATCAAATGCTATATAAGATTGCCAATCATATTTAGAGTCACTGCCAGGCAAAGGGATACGGCCGTCTCCGACACTGCGTATCGGGATTTTTCCAACCCCCAAACTAGCAATATTAACGTTATCTATATAAAATAGGTTAAGCGCTGGAGCAACAAGATTACTCATAGATTGCTTAAACTCAGTCAAATTTTTACTGTATGGCAACTCGAAAAATGCCTGATAGCTTTTATCTTCAGCGGTTAATGCTGTCCACTTGATGGACACTGGTTGTTCAATGCCACTGATAATATCACTAATAATCGGACCATTTACGCTGCTACGTATTTTAATCTTAATATCTTTTATCGCTGGACGTAACTGAGCGGGGAAATCAGCTCTTACTTTAATCTCTTCTTCAAAAGACTCAAATGCTTGCCACTGGCCGTCTCTCAAATATAGGTTGGGATCGGTTGGGTTAATATGCTCTATATACAAATCCTGCACATCAGCCATCATATTAGTTCCGCCCCATGCTATATCTTTATTCCTTCCGAAAGCGATTACCGGCAAACCAACCATCCCCATTCCTTGGGCATCAATACGATCTCCTTTTTGTTTTACTGCATACCAAAGTGAGGGGATTTGTAAACCCAAATGGGGATCGTTAGCTAATATCGTTCCACCATTTTTGGTCAAATCACCAGAGACAACCCAAGCATTGCTGCCAACATAGTCACCGCCTATGTTGAAGTCTGTTTCCAATTGATGGTTAATTGAAAGCAATTTTTGCCATAAATGTGAATAATCCGACTTAGCTAAATTAGCTTGTGTCATTTTCTCGCTTTTGCTTAATGCTGGATAAAATAGTGCGTATTGTTCTTCATTAAGATGCTGTTTGGCGATGTAAGCTTGAATTTCATCTTGAAAATTTGCCGATAGGCTCAATGCAAACATTTTAATCCAGGATAACGAGTCTTCTACTGTCCAGGGTTCTGGCGTAACGCCTAGCACAGTGAATTCTATCGGTAATTGCTGATTACTCTTCAACCAAGCATTTATACCCTTGCTATAAGCTTGTAACGACGCCAAAGCACTTTCTGACAGGTGAGTTTTTGAAGCTTCTGCATATCTATAGAGTTGCAACGTACGTAACCATATATCCTGCTCAACCATGCTCATGCCTAAAATTTCGCTTAAACGGCCTTGAGCCATGCGCCGCTGAACTTCAAGTTGCCACAACCGGTCCTGAGCATGCACATAGCCCATGGCGAAATAGACATCCTGATCCGTTTTGGCTGTTATAGCAACAACGCCCTTTTCGTCTCGGGCAATAGCTATACTTGAGCTGATACCAGAGACGTTCAATTGCTGCAGACTGGTAGGTAAAGACTGCACAAATAATTGTTGATATAGGTAGAAGAATAGTAAGCTTAAAGGCAAAAAAATATAGAATAAAAAGCGAACGCTTAATCGGTAACGTTTATTCATTAAAAATTAAATCCATAATATTATTATTGTTGTTGTTAAATAGGCTTGCTATTTAAGCTGCTATTATATTTTGTCGCTATTGTTCAATCTCAGAACAAATAGCATTGCTATTTCAGTTATTATTATATTTTTTCGCAATGGTTCATTATCAGAATAAATAGGATTTTTATTTAAGCTGTTATTTTATTTTGTCGCTATCGTACATTGTCAGTATAAATAGCGTTGCTACTTAAGCTGTTATTATATTTTATCGCTATTGTACATTGTCAGTATAAATAGCGTTGCTACTTAAGCTGTTATTATATTTTGTCGCTATCGTACATTGTCAGAATAAATAGCGTTGCTACTTAAGCTGTTATTATATTTTATCGCTATTGTACATTGTCAGAATAAATAGGATTTTTATTTAAGTTGTTATTGTATTTTGTCGCTATTGTTCACGGTGAAAATAAATAGGATGGCTATTTATTTTGTTATTATTTTTTTACTCTATTTTCATTGCCAGAAATTATCACGTAATCAAGTGTTAATCAACCGTTAATTGCCGGTGATATTTTTCACTTTTTAACGCGTTCTGGTACTTTTCTTATGCTGCCGACTTGTCAGCTATATAAATTAGAATACCGTTCAAGGCTTAGGTTTGATCGGGTTATATTTTGTATAGTAGTCGTATTAAAGCCAGAGATAATAATGGCTAAAGGCCTATTCCCTTATAAAGCGACAATAACACTATCTACTTTTTGACAGACTTTTAACGGCTGATGAAGCTATTTTCACTTAACTTGAAATAAACCTGAGACGATATATATTATGCGACTCGATAACGTTCCAATCTTTAGCAGATCTGTGTTGATGTTATAGCCTTCATCTAGTCGCAGCTCAAAATCAGTTTAAATGAGAGAAACATGAGGATGTACTGAATAAAGTATTAGCGATCTAATACGTGGCGTGTGACGTAATCATACTCTATGAGTAAGAACACCTAGATCATCAGAAGTAAATATATTGACTTCGCCATAAAAATCATGGGAGCATATTATATATACAAGATTCACATCGTCTATAAAGGTAAAAATTATAAGTCTCAATCCAAGCCTTGCTTAAAAGACGAAATCAATTAGCTGAATTTTTTTATTATTCGCATGGTAATTGATACTGTATATTGCAAACACTCAGAAAATAACTTTTGTAAAAAACAGCAATATTATTACAGTAAGATGTAGATAAACATAAATGCTATATCGATCTTAAATAGTCACATTTAACCAGGCTTTGTTTAGCTCCAACCCTAGTTGACAATATGACTCATGAATTAAATTTACGAACTAATTAAGAATGAAAACATTGTGTAAGCAAAAACTAAAACTCAACATTCAAATAAGAAAATAACAACATTAAACAAGTGCGGTAGATCCTACATTTGTTACAACGTGGTAATTAATAATGACTCAGTCAAGTGTTTCACAGCCTTTGTATACCGACCAAAATCGCTTAACAAAGCATCCGGTAAATGTTCACAAATTTGGTGGAAGTAGTTTAGCGACATCACAATGTATTGAGCGCGTTATAGATATCATCAGAAATAATTGCCAATTAAATGACATCATTGTCGTATCGGCCAATGGCAATACCACTGATACGCTATTTACTCTTTCTCAAATCGCACTAGATAATGAGGAAAAAACAAGCAGCCTTATACTTAAATTGCAGCAGCAACAATCAGCACTGATTAATGATCTACTTAATCAACACAATGCAAAACGCTTAAATATTTGGCTCGCCGATGATATCAAACAACTAACAATTTGGCTTAAGAGCTCACCGCAAAAGTATAATAGTGATATTTTAGCATTTGGTGAGTTGTGGTCGGCACGTTTACTCTCTACGCTTATTATCGAAAAAGTCTGTCCAAGCTATCATATTGATGCTCGAGAATTTTTAGTGATTAATAATGAACATGAATGCAACCTGGATCATTTCACTAGTCTAGCGCAGCTACGCAATCAGCAGCAACAAGGGAAACTTGCGGTTATCACGGGTTACATTACGAAAGATAAGCAAGGTAAAAATTGCACTCTAGGTCGTAATGGCAGTGACTATACGGCGACAATAATGGCGTCGTTGCTTGGAGCACTTAATGTTACATTATGGACAGATGTTAACGGTATATATAGCGCGGATCCTCGCTTGGTAGCAAACGCCCGAATGTTACATCGTTTTTCTAATGATGCAGCAAAAGAGCTTGCCCGCTTAGGTAATTCAGTACTACATACAAAAACCTTACACCCTTTAACCGACCATAGTACGTATTTGCACGTTGCCAGTAGTTTTAATGCAAAAACAAGTGGCACCAAAATTGGAAACTTTACTCAATTAACTCAACAGGAATTTTCAGTAACTTTCCTCAACGACCTCTTATTAGCTCAATCTGACAACCTTAAAGGTCACTCTGGTGTCATCGCGGGTCGTGAACTTTCAGCTGTTTTTATTGATACTAGACAGGGCTATATAGTTATAAGTCAAGCACATCAAACAGAAACCGCTAAATGGTTAACAAACCATAACGCTGAAGTGATTTTTTCATCCGTATCTATTATTGCAATGGTGGCTCATGATGTTGCTAAGCACCACGACGTTAAAACTAGGTTTAAGCGTGCTTTAAAAACGGCTCAGCCATTTAAACTGGCGGATTCAACCAGTGACCATAGTTTGGTTGCTGTATTGCCAACGCCTTGTACTAGTGAATTATTGAATAGCGTTCATCATGAAATGACTAAAGGTTCGCCAACATTAGTATAGTATCTAAGAGACAAGCGGCTATTAAAAGCAGAAGCATTTTTTTAAATCTACTCGTCGAATACAAAGTACAAATAACGAAATGATTACATAGATTATCTTAGTTACTGCAGGCAATACCTAAGCAAAATCAAACACGGCGTTTTACTGTAAGACTGAGGTAAATTAGTTGGCAGATCTTTCATTGACCCCTTCTAAAAACCCTTTGAAAAAATGGTCACTATTGTTCAAGTCGTTGGTTTTAAAACATTCCACATAATCCAACACAGGTAAACGCTTAGTCGCGATAAGAGAAACAAGGAAACTAACAATAAGAGTTTAAATTTTCAATCTATTATCACACCTAATGCTGCTGTAACTATTTTTTAAAATAGCCAGGCGGTTCTGACGCTTATCATACTGTAAACATAGACAAGCTCAATGCTATCTCTACAACAATAAAATTAAATTTCATTAGCCAAACCAATATGTAGCTGTAAGCAAAAAAGTATAAAAAATTCGTTGAGTTAAGTGCTAGATAAATACATCGCAACTATATCTCTGTAGTCTGCGTAAGTTGAAAGTGCATGATATTCTCCAGTACGAAAGCCATTTCACTGCAAGTTAATCGCTCTGCTAAGCTATTGATTATTAAACCGGTCAATTATTTAGCCTATTATCATTGCCTACTATGTATTGGCATCATAGATAGCTATAACATGAACAGCTAATATTGGCATGTCGAGTGATGTGGCACACCCGGCTAAAACTAGAATAGTTGCCACTTGCTCAATTTATCTCACGCGTGAGATAAATTTGCTCTAGATGCCTTACCATCCTTATTTTTCAGCTCCGTGCTCTAATCGATTTTGCATCAAAGCTTTGACGATAGTTTAAATGAGACTAGCGTCAGCCTCCTTAGCTCAGTTATCACAGTCAGATACCTTTATGGCTTGCCACTCTTCGACAAGCAATAACGTTCAACGATAATCACATAAACTTAAGTCATCAATCCCTGTCAGATTGATTGAGCCCGCGCCACGAATCACGAACGCACTTTTATTAGAAGTTAGACACTAAACGACTGAACAAGCCGTTATTCCCCCGTAAAAACCGGTAAGGCTACCAAACAATGACCACCTAAGCCATTGACACTGGTTTTCTTATCAATTTCACTTGTAATACTTTTATTAGTTGCTATCAATAATTTATCCAGCAAGCTCTGCTTTTCAATAAGGAGTACCTCACAGACTGTTTAGCCCCAAACCAGCACCACAACAAAAGCCAAATAAACAATAAAAAACAATAGGTTATATAATTTAATGTGCAAAATAAAGATACTTACCGATAAAGCGTATATTAACATTTATTTTTCATCTAACTTAAACAGATAGTGGCTAATAAATATTTCCTTAAAAAGTTTTTTTTTAAAGAAATATTTTTTAATTGCTTGAAAAATGAACATTCACCATTTTTAATCCACATCAAGCGACAAGATTTTTATTGTCCACTAAAAATATGACAAAAAGTAATATAACGATAGTATCTGGAACACAAGTTAGTACATGTGGGAATTACTCCCCCAACACAACATCAGCAAAATAACATTAAAAATTAGTGGCTTGCATAAAAATACAGTTCAGGTGTAATATTAGTATGTATAAACAAACTAGCATGGTACTCATCTAGACTCTTTAGCTTTAGCCCTCTGTATTGCAACAGCTAAAGTTTTGGGCAATACAAGGTAGGCGTAGTAAACCTGAAAAGGTTAAAGCACTGGCTAAGGTAAAAAGTATCACTGCTGAACGTAATCGCTGGGCAGATGCTGACACCATTTCAGTTATTGCTACCACAAGAGGCCGGCGATTAGCCCTTATCTTGCTACGCGTTGATAACAGAGCAAGGCTTAGTCAGTTGCCAGTTGCCAGTTGCCAGTTGCCAAGTCAAAAATACAAGAAGGCAAGGTGTGGTTCTTCACAAATTATGAAAATTATTTAACCGTATTTTCTCGGCCCTAGATAGATTGGCAAAACAATTAAAGTGCTTGCGTCAAAAGTCGTGAGGAAATTGAAAAAACGTCACAAATCGCAAAAAACAATGACAACCAAGTGCGCATTGCTCACGTTAGATATAGTTATGTTAACGTCAGCTGCTCCGACATAGCGGTTTTAACGATAATTACTATGCACGCTAACTATTGCCATAAAGCCGACCTAATTTAGACGCGAATTTATCATAGTAAATAGTCCGCTCAGCCACCAAAGCGGTCATAGATATTTTTAATTAAAGCTAAGGGTTTTCGATTAAGCGGAAATAAACAATCCTCAAAACCAAAGGTGTAATTGTGACCTCAAGCAGACGTTACGGTATGTAACCTTCATGTGTTTTAGGAAGCTAAAAGAGAACTATAGGAATCGACACACAAGTTTATTGCCCACATTATATTCCTATTGTTCAACGTAAAATGCGAGCTTTGTTCTCGTCATTTTACTTTATTGCCATGCCTAATAGAAAAGCATTCAATGGCTACTTTGAAAGTTAGGAGAATTCTGATCATGAAATTCAACTTTAATTAATAAATTTCCGGGTAACTTTTTTAGCAAATTAACGGAGAAATAATCACCACCGCTACGCATACTTCGATGGCCTATAGGCACTATAGTGTGCAGCAGTAATTTCCCTTCATTGGAAAATGCACTAACGTCAATGTGGCCATTACGAGCAGCAAAACGTTTGGATTTCTTAAAATAGCCACTTACTTTAATTGCTCCATCTGATTTGAAGGCAGTGACATTTTCAATCTTCCATGTTTGAGAATTTTGATTAATGATTTCGGTATTTATTGGAATACCTGCACAGCCGTATAGCATAGCTAAAATAGTCATTAATATTGGTAAGTTACACTTCATCGTTGTACTTTCCCACTTGGTTAAATATATAATACGTTCAAATGTTTAATAATTATAAGTGTTTTGTTTTATTAGCTTTATTGGAAGGGGAATGTTACCCCTTCCATTTTTTATATTAGAATTTAGCTTCAGAGTTAACCTTTAATACATCACCAGACATGGTCATTAGGAAATAAATTGTTTTATTTTCTGATCTATTGTTCGCACTAACAACATAGCGGCTAGCTTCTGTTGCATGAAGTTTAAAATCTTCTGTAGTCAAATTTTTCCAAGTATCACTTAATTTTCCAACTTTAAAACCAAAGTCTTTGAACGTAAGTTGTTTAGTGGCTTTAGCTGCAATTTCTATCGCTGCATTGTGGCTTATTTCCCCATGGTCTGAATGTGCAAATGCTGAGCTTGTGCTAAACATCAATGTAATAAATAGGGCTGTAATTAGGTTTTTCATTTTGTAACTCCAGTTGTTTAATTCAAATTTAAAGTGGATTGTAGTGATTATTTAAGGCCATGCTGCGCATATTCGCCTTTGACAATAAGCTGTACGGTAATGGGTGAATCAGTAGTGTTTTTCCAATACCAGCCCTGAGAACCAGCAAATGGAGCTGTAAAGCTACCTTTCATCTCACTCAAAGTTGCTATGGCATAGCTTTCAAAATAGCCTGTTGTATCGCCTTCAGGTTCTCCGTGTAGATCAAAATACAATGCAGCACCATCGGTTATCCATTCGTACTCAAGCTTTTGATATTGCGCCATGATAAATTTGTACTCAACACCACGACCGGCAGGAACAAGCACTTCTATTGTTTCTGAATCTCCTTTTGATTTTTTTGATGCTTCCGATGTTAAGAGCTGATCGGCACTTGCATCCTTTCCTTGATGAAAAATAGTTAAGCCAAGTTCATGCCCAATTCCGGTAGGGTCGATATCATATTCAGCAGGCAATATAATGATTAACAGTGTAAATGCTGCGAATACTATGCTGAACATCGTATATTTGAGCAGCGCAGAGTTTGTTAATACCATCGTTTGTGGCGTTGCTTGTTGCATTTTTTCTTGCCCTTTATCTTGCATAGTCTTATCTCTTAAAATAGGTTGAATAGTAAAATTTCATCAATTAGTTAATGAAATAGCCCGTAAGTTGTAAACCGACCAACATAAACCCAGCGCTCATTAACAAACAATTGGTATTTTTCGCAAAGCGAGTAAAACTGCTGTGTGTACGCCAAAAATTAATAATTAATAATATAAAGGCTAAGGCGGTAAATTGCCCTAATTCAACCCCGACATTAAAGGCGATTAAATTGGCAATTAAACCGTCATCTGGAATTTGAAACTCTTGCAGTTTAGTTGCCAATCCGAAACCATGAAAAAGGCCGAAAATTAATACGGCTAATTTAGCATTAGGTGATTTGCCAAAAAGCCGATTAAACCCTCCTAAGTTATCAAAGCCTTTATAGACAACAGACAAACCGATAATGGCATCAATTAAGTAAGCGTTAACTTGAATATCGCTGATCACACCGAACAACAAGGTTATGCTATGGCCTAGCGTAAACATGCTGACATATAGCAAAACATCTCTGCTTCTATATAAAAAGAACAACACACCGACAAGGAATAATAAATGGTCGTACCCTGTCACCATGTGCTTAGCACCGATGTATAAAAATGGAATTATCTGTACACCCGTATTTTGTTGTAAAAATGCACGGGTACTTTCATCTACGCCATGAGCAAATGCTTCTATTGGTAGCCATAGCGCCATAAGAGCGATAAGGCTTAATAAGCCATATCGCTGATAATTATTAAACATTCACTGTTTCCTTTGTGTCAGCGGTTGAAGAAGTTGTCCCTTTAGGAAAGGTTTCTTTGTGGCTGTGTAATAAACGGTATAAAGCAGGTAGTACAAATAGGGTTAATAAAGTAGATGAAATTACTCCACCAATGACAACTGTTGCTAACGGACGTTGCACTTCAGAGCCAATACCAGTATTAAGTGCCATAGGTACAAAACCTAGTGAGGCAACAAGTGCAGTAGTTAGTACAGGTCTAAATCTTGTCAAAGCCCCTTCAATAATGGCGATATCTAGTGCTGCACCTTCACGTCGCAGTTCTCTGATAAATGAAACCATTACTAGACCATTTAAAATGGCTATGCCAGATAAGGCAATAAAGCCAATGGCTGCCGATATTGAAAACGGAATATCGCGCAGTAACAAGGCAAAAATACCGCCGGTTAATGCTAAGGGAACACCTGTAAATATAATCATCGAATCTTTGAAAGAGCCGAGTGCTAAAAACAATAAGCCGATAATCATTACGAGGGTAATAGGCACTACAATGGATAGCCTTTGCGATGCAGATTGTAGTTTTTGATAGGTGCCACCGTATTCAATCCAGTAACCCGCAGGTACATCAACAGAATTTTCAATAGCGGCCTGAATATCTTGAACAAAAGAGCCTAAGTCTCTTCCTCTGACGTTAGCAGTAACAACTACTCTACGTTTGCCATTTTCTCTATTGACTTGATTTGCTCCCTCAACTAATTCAAGATCAGCTACTTCTTGCAAGGGCACATACTTACCTTCATTTAGTGCTATTGGTAAATAAGCTAGCGCGTCAACATCTGTTCTTAGATCTTCAGGAAGACGCACAACTATATCGGATCTCCTATCACCTTGATAAAACTTACCTGCAATGGTGCCACCTAAGGCTGTTGCAAGCTGATCTTGTAAGTCTTTTATACTAATGCCATATTTTGCCAGCTGTTCATGGTTCGGGTTAATGGTCATCATAGGAAGGCCTGTTGTTCGTTCAACTTGCACATCTGCTATCCCCTCTACATTAGCAATAGCGGCATTGATACTGTTGCCTAATGTCGTTAATGTTTCAAAGTCATCACCAAAAACCTTAATGGCAAGCTCAGCCCGCACACCGGCAAGTAACTCATTAAAGCGCATTTGAATAGGTTGAAGAAACTCATAGCGATTACCTGGAATAGGCTCTACTACTGCTGCTAGTTCTTCGACAAATTGCGATTTAGGCTTGTTAGGATCAGGCCATTCGCTTCGTGGTTTCAAAATAATAAAATTGTCAGCAACGCTCGGTGGCACGGCATCAGTGGCAACATCTGCGGTACCAATTTTGGCAAATACACGCTCAACTTCAGGCATCTGATTGATTTTTTCTTCCAATACTTTTTGAAGTTCAACTGCTTGTGATAACGAAGTGCCTGGTATGCGTAATGCGTGCATAGCTATATCGCCTTCATCCAAATTTGGCACGAACTCACTACCCAATTTGTTGACTGAAAAACCAGCAACTCCAACAAGACCAATTGCAGCTATAACAACAAACCAACGAACCTTAAGCGCAAAAGTCAACGAAGGTCGATAAAGTGCAAGTGAGGATTTAATGATGATGTTTTCTTTTTCTTTTACTGGACCTTTGAATAAAATAGCAATAGCCGCAGGTACAAAAGTTACTGATAAAAACATTGCGCAACATAAAGCGATAACAACGGTTATTGCCATAGGATGGAACATTTTCCCTTCAACCCCTGTTAGTGCAAAGATCGGCAAATAAACCGCTGTAATGATAAACACACCAAATAATGCCGGTCGAATAACTTCCTTAGTGGCATCAAATACGAGTGATAAACGTTCATTTAATTCCATAGAACGTCCATTTGAAGAAGCTGCACTAAGCCTTCTCATACAGTTCTCAACAATAATAATGGCACCGTCTACTAAGAGGCCAAAGTCTAAGGCCCCTAAGCTCATTAAGTTGGCGCTTACTTTAGTTTGTACCATACCAGTAATCGTCATTAGCATGGCAAAAGGGATCACGGCAGCAGTCAGTAAAGCGGCTCTCATATTCCCTAATAATAGAAATAGCACGACAATAACTAATAATGCGCCTTCTAAAAGGTTCATTTTTACCGTATCTAAGGTTTTCTCGACCAATTTCGTACGATCATAAACGGCGGTAACGGTTATCCCTGACGGTAAACTTTCTTTCACTTCCTCCAATCTTAAGCCGACAGCTTTAGCAACTCTTTGACTATTTTCCCCAATGAGCATAAAGACAGTGCTCATCACCACTTCTCTACCATTTTGAGTGGCAGCACCTGTTCTTAATTCTTTCCCTTCCCCAACATTAGCAACATCCGAAATACGGACTACGCTACCATCGGCAGATTTAACAGGTATGTTAGCTAAGTCTTTTAAGCTTTTGGCTTGCCCTGGAATACGTAATAGCCATTGAGCACCATTTTTTTCAATAAACCCCGCGCCTTTATTGTCATTATTATTTTCAATTGCTTTAATAACATCTTGCTGACTAACACCAAAAGCTAGCAACTTTTTAGGGTCGAATGCAACGAGGATTTCACGTTTAAAGCCGCCAATAGGGTTAACTTCAACTACCCCTTGAACCTGCATTAACTGAGGACGAATAATCCAGTCATGTACCGTCCTTAAGTCCGTCGCAGTGATAAGCTCACCTTCATCATTACGTGCGCCTGGCTCGGCATCAACAGTGAACATAAATATTTCACCTAATCCGGTCGCTATTGGACCAAGTTCTGGCTCTAAACCAAAAGGTAAATCAGATTTCGCTGAAAGCAGTCGTTCATTAACAAGCTGCCTTGCAAAATAAATATCGGTTTCATCACTAAATATGGCAGTAACTTGTGATAAACCGTAGCGAGAAACAGAACGTGTGCTTACTAAATTAGGTATGCCAGCTAACGCAGTCTCTAATGGGTAAGTCACCCGTTGCTCTACTTCAAACGGAGTATAACCAGGCGATTCTGTGTTGATCATTACCTGTACGTTAGTTATATCAGGAACGGCATCAATTGGTAATTTAGTGAAATTCCAAATACCTAGTGCTGCAAGCGCTAGTACGACTAACATAATGATAGAACTTTTACGGATAGAAAATCTAAGTAAATATTCGAGCATAATTAAACCTTAATAATCCTTAATGATCGTGTGAGGCGCCAGATTTTTCAATATCGGCTTTGAGGATATAACTATTCTCTGTAACATATTCAGTGCCAATGGAGATACCACTTAGCACTTCTACTTCATCGCCGACTACTCGGCCAAGTTCGAGCATTCTTACTTCATATTCGTTACCAACTTTGGCATACACGACTGTAAAGTCTCGAAAGCTCTGCAACGCTTTACGTTCAACTGCCATAGCAACATCGTATGAGCCAATTTCAATGTCGGCACTAACAAATAAACCTTCAGATAACAAAGAGTCTGGATTGTTAACTAACACACGAAATAGTTTCGCCTGATCATCTCTTACTTTTAGAATTCGACTATCAATAGTGCTGACTTGTTTTGCTTCAACACCATTTATCGTCAACGTGGTTTTGGCACCAAGGTGTATAGTTGATAAATCTTTTGGAAAAATAGCTAACTCAGCAATTAATGTTTTATCGTTGGTGATTTGTAGTAATGAACGACCTTTGGATTGCTCTCCAGAGGTCACACTAACGTTAGTCACTATGCCATTTTGAGCAGAAAGCACTTTGTAAGACTGCAAACTTTCATTACTTTCTACAGTAAAGAGTAGTTGCCCCTTTGTGACAGAGTCCCCCAGTTTTACATGTACTTTTTCAACAAGCCCATCAAAGCGAGCATACACCTTGCTAGTTGCATCAGCGGCCAAGGTTAACCTGCCATAGACTTCAACAGTTTCGTGAAATGTGGATGGTGCTACAAAGTCAGTGACAATTTCCATTGCCTGGGCAATATCGTCCGCAATTTTGGTGCGACCTTCAAAATTGTCATATTGCCAATGATAGGTTTGCCCCTGATATTTAGCGGAAAGTGAAACCATAAATGAGTGAGGCTCATAAATAACCATGTCGCCACGAAGGTATTCACCTTCCTGATAAAAATTTATATCATCTATGCCATCACCCAACCGAGTTAATTTTACATTGAGTTCTACTTTTGATGGATCAATAGCTTTATCAGCCATTGTTGCCCACACGCGAAATTCTGGTGGAACACCTGTTTCAAAAATGGCTAACTCTATAGCAAAATCACCTTTTCTCAGCATTCGACCACGATTAGGGCCTTTCTCTGGTTCAGCTTCTTCTACATTTTGCTCTGAAACGGCAAAGCTAGAGAAACTCGCACTTAAGCCAACAAAGCATAGCGTGCCTATTAGCGTTAATATTTTAAATGTTGATCTCATGGGTTATTTCTCGTTACTTGTTTTGTTAAAAGGAGCATTAGAGGCTTTATTGATGGCAACTAGGGACGTACCCGTTAACCGCTCTATTTCAATATTGTTTAAATGCGCATTTTGATAAGCGCCTATCAAATCTGCTTGAGCATTTATTAATGCTTGTTGCGTATTCATCCACTCGGTATAGCTATACATACCCACGTTGTAGGCTTGCTCCGCTTCTTTAAAGGCTTTTTCTAACAATGGAATGACTTTCTCAGTTACTGCGTGAATAACATGTTGGCTGTGTTTCATTTGCTCGATAAGTACATATAACTGCGTGTTGAGCTTATGAACAAGGGCTAGTGACTCTGCTTCAAGTTCATTTTGAGTGGCATGTAATGCCCTTATTTTCCCTTCATTTTGATTGGTGTCACCAAAGGGAATAGAAACCCCAGCTACTAAGCCGAAATCATCAGTTGTTTGATAACGACGTAAGCCAGTTGAAAATTGCCATAAGGGTTTAGTCTCAATACGTGAAAGCTCAATTTCAGACTGAGCAATTCGTTTTTTGGTGGCGAAAAGGCTAACAGAAGGCGTCTGTTTAAGTTTATTAACTAAAGCATTAAAATCAGAACCAGTCGCTAACGATAAGTTTGGTAAAGATAATAATGACCCGATCACCGTACTCTTCTTATGCTGTTCACTAATATTTACTACTTGAACTTGTCCACCCCATTGAGCAAATAGTTGATATTTACTTGCATCAACTTCGTGAGTTAAATCTTCAACGTCCAATTCACGCTTAGCAACTTCAGCTTGAGCTTTTAATTTATCTACTCGGGATGATTTTCCCACTTTCACGCGACTATCTATGGCTTTTAAAGAATTCTTCGCTTGTTTTAGGCTGAATTTTGCTAACATCAATCGTTCTTTATTAACGAGAACTTGTATAAAGTATCGTGCCGTTTGTGCCGCTAAATCCAATGTTTTAATTTCACGCTCTAAGGCAACAGTAGAGCCATACTGTTTAGCTGTTGCCATTTTGCGCTTCACTAATTCACCATCTAATAGCCAAGATATCGATAAGGTAGATTGTGCACTTTTAAAGCCACTATGTTCACCAGTACCTAAGGCATCTTCAATTGTAAAGCCGATTCTCGGTCTAGACTGAACTCCAGCTTGCTGAGCATAACCTGAGTAAACCTCTGCTTTAAGTGCAAATGATTTAAGTTCAGGATGCATACTGATGGTTCGTGAAATAGCTGATTCTAAATCAATGGTTTGCAAAGGATTTTGTTGCGCAAAAATAGCAGTTGGCACTAGTGATATGAATATCAGCATGATGCTCTTATGTTTGAGGTTAGCACTTGCAAAAAACCGATTACCAGTCGGCTTTTTGCAAGTACGTGTTTTAAAGTAGCGTTTCATTGTTAATACCTTAGCGTAAGACTTTAGATTAGTGTTTTAATGCGTAAATAGGGTTTCAATAACGTGATGTAAGCTATCTACAGACGTTGTTGAAATCAAAACTAAAAGGAGTATGACTATCAAAACATCTCCCTTGGGAAATGTTTTAAACTGTTTGTCATTGAGCAAATATAGTACTCGTTGTTCAATAGAGTGCCGGCAAAAATGAACAAATAACTCACGGTTATATTGTGGGTGAATTGAATAGTTAGCTGCCAATTTCGTAAACTTTATCAAGGTACTAGCGACATTGTTTGACTGTTGTTGGTTTTTGACAAAGAAAGAATCAGCGTCTTGTTCCATAGATAGAGACATCATGGATAGTAATAAATGCTTAATATTAGTTGCAAAATAAGCTGAGAAAAATGAAAAAAGCCATTTTTTCAGTGGGTCATAATGGTGTACATGAGCTAGCTCATGCTGAAGGATGATTTCTATATCATCAGCGCCTAGTTGCTCAATAAGACCCGTAGAAATAAAGCACGATGGATTAGTCATCCCTCCAGTGAATGCTGTAGGCACAGGTGACTCAATGATAAATACTTGTTTACTCTTCTCTGTCCCAAATCTACGCAAAAGACTGATCTGCTGATGGTTATGATAAAGCACAATTATTTTTTTTGTAAAAATATATAGACTGAAACCAAAGAAGATAAGCAAACTAATACTATGCCAACTCAGGAAATAGAAAATATCAGAATGATGCCAATGCGCTAAGTCAGTCAGCCAATTAGACGTCGAATTATCTTGAAATAATGGACTAAAAACAAGTGTGACACATACAGCAATAAACCAAGGAGTGAGCACAAATAACCATAAGAATGATTTACGTGTAGTGACTGCATAATCAGCTAATCTTCCCTTTAGAGACCAAAATACTGCTGAAACAAATATGTTAGCTACTATAAAGGCTAATACCCCTACAGCAAGCAAATTCAATGCTAATGCCCATTGGTCATAAATCATTATTCAGCATTCTTCTGTAGTTTTTGACGTTGCTGTTCAATCATTGCCTCTAACTTATCAAGCTGTTGTTCATCTAAATCTTCTGAAATAGAAGAGAAAGCAGCAATGACACAATTTTCATCTTTAGAAACAAAATCATGAGTAACATTTTTGATAAGTTGGCCGATTAATTCATGACGTTCAACTTTAGGGTAGTATTGATAAGCATGGCCGCTTTTCTCTCTGCCAAGTAAATCCTTTTTAAACAATCGCTCTAAAGTACTTTGTATTGTATTTAATGATCCACCCCTATTTTTTTCAAAATAACTAAACACCTGTTTAGCATCAGCAGGTTGCATTTTCCAAAGGTACTCTAAAACTTGTTTTTCTAATTCACCGAGTTGCATAGATTTTTTCATCACTATAGATTCTGGTTTAATATTGACACACTAAAAACCGATAGGCAATCGGTTTTAGTGTTTTTTACGGTTATATATTCATATTAACTTTTAGAAATGGTGTCTGTGCTTTGTTTTTTATTCGGGTAGTTGTTGTGAAATGATTAGTACATAAGTGCTCTTAAATTACCTGCTAAAACCGAGAACATCAGATTAACAACATTCATATTAGGTTCCTGTGGTGTAATGAATAAAATACCGTTTATTATTGTTTCTATAGCTATTAATTTAATATTTCATTTTAACTCAATTGTATTTACGCTTTGTGAGAATAAACGTTGAACATTCAAATCTCCGCTTTGACGATGCCGACTATTTATCAAGTTCAATTTAACTCCATAAAATGAACTCAGAGTTGACTTTAAAAAATACAAAACCAACGTATGCTTTGAGCTTAGAGCGGACCTTAGTATTAACGAGTTGCTACCTTCCGCTAAGCGCACAAAGTTTGCATTAGCAATTTTATAATGAACGACCAATATGGTGGCGAAACGGACTATTTATGGTGCTGAATAGGTGTCTAAATTAGGCCGGCTTTTGGCATGAATAACCATACGTGAGGATTATTTCAAAATTAGCGATAATCACAAAACGTAACTCACATGTTAAATTATCTCATCCGGTGACGCATTTTTAATTATTTTTGACTATCCGCAAACCTAGCCGCATGTAATGATACCGTACACACTGAACGCCAGTTTGGAGTATGTCAGCCTGATCAAGTTTGCTGCGCTGATATAACGTTTATTTAGACGGATACTCGTTGGGCGGGCTACCTGGCTGTTGTGATGGCCTTATTTGCGGGAAAGCTAGTGGGATGGGCAATGTCATATTCGCCCGACACTAAGCTAGCAACGAAAGTCTTATCGATGGCATTTCAATCAAGAGGACGACCAAAAGGTGTTATGCTTCATTCAGCTCAAGGCATTACATATACGAGTAGAAATTATCAATAATGGCTATGGCGCTATCAAATTGCACAAAGTATCAGTCGATGAGGAAATTGTTGGTATAGTCCGATGGCGCTATTTTTTAGCCGTTTTAAAATAGAATGGGGACCAACAACAGGTTATCGCTCATTTATTGAAGCTGAAAAGTTAGTTGTTAACTACATCATTGAATATTAAAGCAAAGATAAGCCGCACAGCTATAACACAGGATTAACGCGGAATAAGTCAGAGCAAAGATTCTGGTTTGAATACACCCGCGTGGCCAGTTTTACTTGGCCACTACAAGTTAAGTATATATTTAGAGCTGTTGAATAGAGACCTTTGAAAAATTCAGTTAAAAGGTCTCTATAATATAAAGCTCAGGTGAAGCCTTCAAATTGACGCTCCACTAGTTAAAATCCACTCAAGTTGCTTTTTAACATCATCAGAATCAATAAAATGTTTAAAAACTAAATCTGGACAAGAATGTATACCATTCATTCCATCTTGTTTGCCACTGCTGTAAGCATTCTTAAATATATTCTCAAGAATATATTTCAAATCATTATTAGCCAAAGTACCCTCCAAAAATACCATTCAATTCTACGTTTTTATGCTTGGCCTGAATCAGAATCTTGTGCCGTAGGTAAAATTTTACATAGCGGAAAGCCTTTACATATTAATATATGACCGTCATCTTTATCTTTAGCTTTTGGCTGTGTTTTTGCGACAAAATTTTTGCTTTGCGTTTCATTAAGTACGCCAGCGCTATTCATGTTTTCATTGCCATAGCTAATGGTATAGACAATTGACATTATTATAATTGATGCTACGATCTTCATTTTTATAAACCTTTTAAGTTAGTTTTAGTAATTATTATCAATCAATATTATAGTTTTCATGATGTTAAGTCCTTATAAAAACTTTATAAAAAGCTTATAAATTCTTTATAAGTGCTCGGGATTGCTAGTAAAAGGACAAAAGCAATGAGTTTAAATGAAACCTGATGTAATTATTAACGGCCATATTAAGTATTCGCGCCATAACTCCAAATTAACGTCGCTAGTATGTAACAATGAATTTGGTAATGTAAAACTTGATTATTTGGAATCTAAAGTTTTTGAATTGTTGCTAGATAAACCTAACTCGTTAATCCCCTATGATGAATTCTTATCTCATTGGAAAAGCTCTAATGTAACTGACGGTGTCTTGTCACGCGTCATCTCTTTATTAAGAAATAAGCTTCGAAAAGTCGGCTGTAAAGATAATATCATTATTAACACACCGAAAAAGGGATATACCTTAAGTACTGAAGTGGATATTTTTTCAGAAATTACAAATGAAGACGCCGCCATCAAGGTTGAGGAAAAAACCTTAGTCAAATTTGCTGAAAAACGCTCCAATAAAACCGGTATTAATAGCTTTATTGTATTGGCTGTATTGGTTGTATTCGTTGTACTGATTGTCTTGGTTATAAAATTCAATGAGGAGCATGTTGGCGATAGCCTTAACTTTGATAGCATCACAACGACTAAATTGCTCAGTGATGAAATGATAAAGGTTGAGATAGCCTATAACAATTTTAACGATAATATTGCTTATACTAGTAGGTCTTTTAATGAGCAATTTTTGTCGGTTAATATCATAAACCGTATCAGTGGGCATAATCTACAAATAGCAGAGCATAATAAAAGTATTAGTAAGCCCGCGTGGTTAAGTGAAAATGAAATTATGTATCGTGAGTATGATGATAATTCATGCGTAATAAAAAAAGCATCGCTAAACTTGTTAACTCTTAAGTATTCTTCAACAGAAGCTTTTACCTGTAATCCAAATTCTTATGCCTCATCCATTGCAAGGTTTGATGAGGTAAATATATTATTTACTGAGTCAACATTAAATAATATAGATTCTAATCTTTATAAAGGGAATATTGAAACAGGAAAAATAAAGAAAATAGATATAGATAACGGCGGAGGTGTCGGCATATATAATGTAATAACGACCGCTAATTCTAATTATATTGCCTTACTTTCAAGTTCAGATGGCAGTATTTTTAAGATTCAGTTAGTAGACCCCAACAATAGTTGGTTGTCATTATGGAGCGTAGAGCTCTCCGTTAGTAACATTTCTGTTGGATGGAACGGGACATATTTATCTTATAAGAATAATTTAGAAAATATCACTGTCGTAAAATTTAAAGGCGATAGAGAAATAGACCGAAACTCTATCACGATTCTCGAACCTATTTATAGCTTAACTTCAGCAAATAATGGTTTGTTATTTACCGCAGGAGAGCTAGTCAGTCATAATATATTATTGACAGATATGGACACTGAACAACATGATTTGATTACAGGACAATCTAATAGTAAAAATGGTTTAGCGAAATTTTATTTGGATGACTTTATTATTTTTGTCAGCAATAAAACCGGGTTAGAGCAAGTATGGCTATATGATCGTAAGAAACAAACAACCAGCCAGGTAAGCTATTTTACTGAAAAGCATCAGATTGACAATTTTTCTATCGATAAAACTAGACAGTTAATTGCCCTAGAAACAAAAGGCAAGATAATGATCTATAGCCTCAATGATACACATAAATTATCGACTAAATCACATGAAATTGTTGGTGTACATCCTGTTTTTTATCAAGGTAAACTAGTATATTCAAGCTATATTGCGGGCGATTCAAATCTATATAGTTGGGATTTAAGGTCTGTTGAACAACCTATCTTGATAGTAGAAGGTGTTGATATTGCAAACGTAGATGACGATAAACTGTATTTTTCTGGAGTGAATAACGCGGGTATTTGGCAATATAAAAATGGCAGCGAAAATCAACTTATATTTTCTTTACCTACAAAAGGCTATCGATGGTTAATAAACCAAGGAGTACTAACCTATACCAATGATGCTGGAGACTATTCTCGTTTTAACCTTAAAGATAAAAATACTGAAAAAGTAAATACTGATACCTGTAAAAACCCATTAGATTTTTACAAAGCTAGTTGCCTCTCTATAATCATTGAGCCATCTTCTAATCGCATTGTATTGTTAGACTTTAACCAAGTAAATAGCGCCGCTATCAATTAAACTATTTTGAATATCCTTATGGGCTTAATTTACTCAAGGTATTAATATTTAGCTCGACAATGTCTGGATCTTCAAAAATAATGAGAATTCCTGAGCTCTGTTATTAAGGCTTACAGATAAATAGGCATAAATCAATTGAAGCTTTTACGTCAAAAATGGTAAAAAAATCATACCAAACTTCACAAATCACCAGAAAATAAAGACAAGTAAGTGCGCATTGCGCAAGTTAACTCAAACAATAACAAAACGTCCGTTCCTCGCTATTAGAAGTCATTGGAGAGTAATTTTAATTGCTAATTTTTTGTTGTAAGAGCTAGGCTAATTATTATGTTCGCTATTTTCAAGGATAGCTGGCATTAGCCTATATACTCTCTGGTACTTTCGCCTCCCAGAGCCAGATAGGAGTTAACTATCTTGTAAATAATGACTATTGCAAAATAAAAAGGAGAACCATCTCTGGTTCTCCTTTGCAAATTTTATTTGCTAACGGTTCATAATTTTAATTGAAAACTTAATTGTGCCAACCACTAATTAAACTACTGCTCGACAAGCAATATCGTTTAATAATTAAGTTAGCAACTCGTAGATACCATCTTTACTTAACACTTGAACGTAATAAAAAACGTGGCTAATTTTAAAGTTTAGTCAACTTTGCTAATCACCAATTGCAGTTAAGTTGGTGACACTGTTTGAATGACAGGTTGTTTAACAATTAATGTTATGACTATTATTGAGCTTCATAGCATAGCTTTCTTTTAGTTCGAACTCTCCAATACGTGACCAGTCTTCCATGTATTTGCTAACAAATACAAATCCGTGCCTTTTGTAAAAATCATATAATATTGGAGTTGATCCGAGTGCTACTTTACCAGCTTTGATCGTTATAGCCTTGTCTAAAAAATCTGAAAATGTAACGTTTGAATCAGGTCCTTTAACTACACATTCGATAAATGCATAATCAGAAAGGATATTCGCCTCTTGCCGTGGATTCTTTGCAATGCACATCAAAGAACTGTGCTCTATGTCTGTATAAAACAGGTAACTATCAGTATTGTCTTTACAATAGTCTAGCAAGAAAAAGTCAATCATTATTAAACGATAGGTCTTGTTTTTAATGACTTTTTGGCTGTTTAATATTTCTTTTTTGATACTGGCGGCTATAGTCTTTGCTGTATTGTTTTCTACATTAATTAAAGTGGATGCCATTCATTTTTTCCTGGTTAGGTTAATAGGCATAAAATATTTCTTTAAGAGGTGTCATAAACACCCTAACGCAGGGATGCCACTAATAAGAAAGATAAAATCATTAAAGCTCAGACCTAATAGAACGAAGTTCTCAAGCATTGTTTGATTCTTTTAAACTTTTCTCGTTGATCAAATCTTGCATGAAAGAATAAAAGCTTACATCAAATTGAGTACCTACAATTTCCCATTCACGTGTAAAATTATCTCTAAAACAATAAGACTTAATCGTACCTATCCAACCATTCCATTGTGATTCGTGAATGCACTTCTGTTCTAAATGATACATTAGGTAAGCTTTCTCGAACATATCGATAAGCATAGATATTAAAGAGCTTTCAATTCGAACTTCTTCTGCTGTTAATTCGTATTTATCAAGTATAGGGACTGAGAAAACATCAAGCCGAGGATAATTTAAAGATAAAGTTAAAAATTCAACGTATCTATCTGAGGACTGCGTTAAGGCTTGTGCTTTTATTTCAGCTCGTTCTCTTTCTCTTTCCAAATAAAAAATATATATAGCAATTGGAAAACCGAATATGGTCACGATATAAGCAATTAGTTCAAAGAAGTCTTTAATTTCTGTAAATGCCATTGTGGTTCCTAGTCCTTAATAATAGAAGTCTCTAGTAGACGGTTTTCTGTGTTGATTTTAGTTTCTGAATCAGAATATTCTGATTCAGTTATAGTATCTAAATTTATAGAGACATAGCAAACATTTAAAACCTGACTTGTTATTATTATCCAGTTCCAATAACAGCCGAGTTAATCGAGCTGTTATTATAAATTTTTTCTATGGCGCCATATGCCCAGAACCGTCTAATGAATATGAAGTAAAATGTCCGCTGTTGATCATAAAGCTGAGTTTTATTACATATAATTTTTTCTGACATCAGAGAAAATCAGTATGATATTTAATTTTTATTCCCGTATGCTGTTGTATCAACAGTGACCACAAAACGTCTTCAAAATTTACAATTGCTAAAGACTCCTCTGTGGCATTAGTTATCATAAGTACTCCATCACCTATTAGTGATTGGAGCCGCAGATGAGTATCACATTTTGTTCAACTCAACATATAAATCAAATGTTAAATTTTCTCATTGCGTGAAGCATTTATCATTCTTCGTGACGATCAACAAATACTCGCTAAACTCAAACGATGATTTTTAAATTAAAAAAGGTATAATGCTAGTAATCTAGGCTAAATTTATAGTGCTAGTAATCGAAACTTATAGGTGTGATTAATTTGAATACAATATCGCTTGAGCATGAAATTAAATCACATATCCGTGAAAATCCAGACAAATTTTTACAAGAACAACTTTACGATTACAAATCCATTTTTTTAAACAAAATTTATCCTGATGATACAAACCCACGTTTTTTACCTGCTGTTTTTATGTCTGATGAACATGCATACCAAGTAGTAGCAAAAAAGCTGAGTAAAAAACAATTAGTCAACATTTACGATGCCGAAAATAAAGTTATTATTGGCAAGTCTTGTATTGTTAACTGCTGTAAATATGGCTCTCATGAATGGGCAAAAGCTAACACATCAATAGAGTCAATCCTTGATTTGGCAGCAAACGTCGCCATGTCTGAAATCATTCAAGTACCAACTATGTTTCCAATTGCAAACGGAAATTTTCAGATTTTGACTGGTCATCGACGTTTTTTTGCGATGATATTTGCCTATGGTGTAAATGGCGCTGCACATTTTAAGGTCTACCGACACAAACCCGTGCTACAAAAAACTAAACAGTTTCAAGAAAATGCCAGTAGAGAAGATTTACCTCAATATGGAAAACTAAGAGCCTTTCAAGATGCTATGCTAGAAATCGGCATATTGAGCAACTCACGTAAAGCACTTGGATTCAAAGCATTAACGGTTAAAGATACAGCCAATATACTGGGTATATCCATGGGTTCGTTCGACAACTATAATGTTTTAACTCGTTACCCCTGTATTATTGATGCCTATGAAAATGGAAATTCTATTTCATTTGTAAAGATGAAAAAAATCACCCTGAAAATTGAAAATGACTACAAAAATAAGCATGATAAACAGCTACTAAATGTAAATGATAAAAAGTACATCAACTCAGAAATAGCCAATTTTTTAAATGACGATCCTAATTGCGAAGTAAAAAAATCCCCTAGCCCAACATTCTATAAATTGGAGAAAATACAATCTTCAAAGACGTTAAAGCAATTACTTACCGTAAATATAATGGAACTAGATACCGGAATAAATTGGGAAACTCTAGATTGGGACGACCCGAAAGTAGTTAATAATACCATGAAGCAAATAGTAACGTATCTCAACGATAGTCAAAGTGAATTGCCTTAAGAAATTTACGCTTCGACGACTATAATAATATGGATAAAAGCAAGAAATGAAATCAATACTCATTTTATTGTCCTTAGTAATGGTAGTACTAGTACTTTTTTTACATCTATTCATGTATCCCAAGTATCATTTGGTAAATAAATTCAAACTCAATTTCATATAATTACAAAATAGCTCACTGCCAGACAAATAAAGTATAAAAACTAGTGATAACAAGCAAATAAAGACAAAGAAGCGTATAAAAAAGGACAAAGTCATCCCAGAAAACCCCGATGATGCGGCAGTACCTGACACTTACTAATAGAGGTGACTTAAGTACTAGCAAATAAAAAACACTACAAACAGCTAAACTTAGTAACGTAATTAAACGCCTTAGCTAATAAACTAAAATTTAAACAAGTTAAAGACTAATAATTTAACCTCAGCAAGAAAGTGCCTGAATTATTACAAGCTGATATTACTCCGAAAAACTATATTGATGATGTGTCGGTATTTGGTAAGAGATGAAAAATTGGAGTGCCCTATCAGGTAGATCGCGCTATTAAAAACATTCAAAATGTAATAGTGCTTGTTTCGCGGGTAGTTCAATATTACCTCTAATACTTTTTGCTTATTGTTATTTACCTCCTATACTTATGGCACTCTAGATAACATAGAGGATATAGAGGATAAAATCATGGAAAAAGGACAATATAAAGTTAATAGTAATATGGAATTCAAAGATAGTCATTTAAGCTTGAAAGTGGGCGATATATATGAATTGATGGATTCACATAAAAATGAGAAAGTTGATATTTCCATTCGTGGTCAAAAGTACACTGTTGACCAGAATGCTTTGACTAAGTGCTCAAAAGCGATGAAATATTAATGCTGTTTTTTAGTCTATTTTGCAAGGGGAGTTGATGTTAAAGAACAATTAGCTTTCCTTATTTTAACTGTTTTTTTGTGTATTTATATATATACATCTACAACCCTTTAAAATGGCATAGTAACGGTTTATAATTAATTTGTTAAGCTGTTGATCTTCCGGTAAATTTTACTGGCTTCTTCTTATGCCTCTTCTAACGGCTTGAGGAGATAATTTTTCAACTACAATGTCTCTATACTTAATAGCGCTTTTATCGCCGCCTGATACTGCTATTGCCCACCAAACGTAGATTTTTTGCCTTGGTATTACGCCTTGTCCTTTAGCGTACATCAGCCCTAGATTAAACTGAGCACATACCTTTATTCTGCAGCTTTCGTGCACCACTTAACTGCTTGAATTATTGTGTAACCTACACCATAAGTATACCAAATAGTCTATTAGTCCTCGCTTTCAAATCTAAAGTTTACCCTCGGTTGCTTAACCTCTTTGCAATAGTGGGGCAAACGGAACAACACCATGAATACATGCTTCAACAATGAAATAGACTTTTCTATCAAGGGTGGCCTTTAGCCAAAAACGACAGGTGATTACACATAGTTGCAGCAAGTTGTTTACATTCATCTTCATACTAGTGTAAATCAAAAGTACCTTCGACACCTTTTTTAGCATGACCTAGAAACGCCTCTGCGATATTGGAAAGTCAATCCAAACGGCTTAAACCCAACCTAGTAATACGTATTAAATAGTGTGCTGACCAGTTATTTATTCCTAGGGGATCTTTAGGCACGATTCCATTTCGCTCATGGCATAGAGAAAGCACAATAGCTATTTGTAACGATATAGCCATGTTTTTTTTCGTGACTCACAAGCTAATAGTCTAAGGCGAAAATGATGTGGAGCATCAGCAAGAAATGAAGGTTTTAAACCTGATTCAAAATTGTACTTAAATGGTTTTGCAGCAAGAGCACTTATTGCTGTAGAATTAGTTTTAGCCATGCTGTTACCTTGAATAATATATAGGTAAGGGTTTTTAGGGTGTTAGAGTAATCTCATTACCTGATTAAATAAAAACTACATAGACCCACTTAATTGACCGGTATAGTTAGCAACAAACTGAAACACAAAGCAATAAAAGCAAAATCTTATAAATAGACAGCCACAGAGAAGAAAAAGAGAATAAAAGCCAGTATGAATAGCACTCCAAAAGAGAATGACCTTTCTTCACACACCCCTATGATGCGCCAGTACCTGACCATTAAAGCAGAATTTCCTAATATTTTAATTTTTTACCGTATGGGGGATTTTTACGAACTGTTTTTTGATGATGCTAAAAAGGCATCTGACTTACTCGATATATCATTAACTGCGCGTGGAAAAACCGGCGGTAATGCTATCCCTATGGCTGGCGTACCTTATCATGCAGTAGAAGGCTATTTAGCTAAGTTAGTACAATTAGGTGAGTCTATCGCCATTTGCGAACAAATCGGCGATCCAGCAACCAGCAAGGGTCCGGTAGAGCGTAAAGTTGTGCGTGTTGTTACACCCGGTACGGTAAGTGATGAAGCGCTATTGAGCGACCGTCAAGATAATTTGATTGTTGCTGTTCATCAAACGCCGCAAGGTTTTGGTCTCGCTTATCTAGATATGACTAGTGGCCGTTTTGTTTTAGTTGAACCTAAAACAGAAGAGCAAGTGCAAGCTGAGCTACAACGATTATCGCCAGCAGAGTTGTTATATCCCGAATCATTAGTGGCCAATAATATTATTGCCGGCCGCAAAGGTTTACGACGTCGTCCCGATTGGGAGTTTGATTTAGAAACCAGTAAAACCTTACTTAATAAACAATTTGGCACTCAGTCATTGTCGGGTTTTGGCGTTGATGACAAACCTTTAGGTATCGCTGCCGCAGGCTGTTTATTTCAATATGTCAAAGACAGTCAACGTACTGCGCTACCCCATATTAGGGCCATCATTGGTGAAAGCGCATCGAGTGCCGTCATTCTAGATGCTGCTACTCGTCGAAATTTGGAATTGACGCAAAACTTGCAAGGGGGCAATGAAAACACCCTAGCAGCAATTCTTGATAAAGCTGCGACGCCGATGGGCTCTAGATTACTTAAGCGTTGGCTGCACTTTCCACTGCGCGAGCTAACGACCTTAAATAATCGCCAAAATGCTGTTGAAGCAATATTACAGCAAGATTTGTCGTTTGAACTCAATGCTAATTTGAAGCAATTTGGCGATATTGAACGTATTGTGGCTCGTATTGCCTTGCGTTCGGCCCGCCCTCGTGACTTTGCGCGTTTAAGAAATGCCTTAATGCATTTACCTGATTTACAAACCTTGATGGCTAGCTGTAGACAAATGCATTTAGCTGGCTTAATCAAACAATGTCAGCCAATACCGGCAACACAAGCGCTATTAGAAAGTGCGATTGTTGAAAATCCACCGGTATTAATTCGTGACGGTGGCGTTATCGCGCCAGGTTATAATGCCGAATTAGATGTACTGCGAGATTTAAGCGATGGCGCGACCGAGTTTTTAGCCCAGCTTGAAGCCCGTGAAAAAGAACGTACTGGCATTCAATCATTAAAAGTTGGCTACAATCGCGTACATGGTTTCTATATTGAAATGAGTCGCAGCTCAGCTATTGATGTACCGGATGATTATATTCGCCGACAAACCTTAAAAAATAACGAACGCTTTATTACTAACGAATTAAAGCAACATGAAGAAAAAGTGCTCTCCGCGCAAAGTAAATTTTTAGCGCTAGAAAAGCGTTTATATGAAGCGTTATTTGATCAAATATTACCTGAATTAGAAAAATTGCAGTTACTTGCGCAAGCGCTATCTGAAATTGATGTCCTAAATACCTTCGCTGAACGCGCCGAAAGCTTAAATTATGTTAAGCCTGTACTACAAGAAGCTAGTGGCATTAATATTGAAGCGGGTCGTCATGCTGTTGTTGAACAAATGACAGCGGAGCCTTTTATTGCTAATCCGGTAATATTAAATGACAGCAGAGAAATGCTGATTATTACCGGCCCTAATATGGGTGGTAAATCAACCTATATGCGCCAAACAGCGTTAATAGTGTTACTGGCACATATTGGTTGTTATGTGCCAGCAAGTGCGGCCCAAATAGGTATGGTCGATAGAATTTTTACGCGTATTGGGGCCTCTGATGATTTAGCCAGTGGCCGTTCAACTTTTATGGTAGAAATGACCGAAACCGCCAATATTTTACATAACGCTACGAATAAAAGCTTAGTGTTACTAGATGAAATTGGCCGCGGCACAAGCACCTATGACGGTTTATCATTAGCTTGGGCCTGTGCTGAAATGCTAGCGATAAAAACTAAAGCCTTTACTCTTTTTGCCAGTCATTATTTTGAATTAACCTTACTGGCTGAACAAATTGATACCCTAGCGAATGTTCATTTAGATGCGGTTGAACATGGCGACAGTATTGTTTTTATGCACACAGTGCAAGAAGGAGCCGCCAGTAAAAGTTTTGGTTTGCAAGTTGCACAACTCGCTGGTGTACCCAAAAGCGTTATTCAACGAGCAAAGCAACGCTTAGCTGAGCTTGAAAATATGCAAGCCCCTTCTGTTATGAGTCATGAACCTCAAGCGTTTGAGCAATTATCTTTAATGGCTAATAATCACCCTGTTATTGATGAGTTAAACGCAATAGAGGTCAACGACTTGAGCCCTAAAATGGCTTTAGATTTGTTGTATAAATTAAAAGAGTTACTGTAAAAATACTGCGTTAGCCCAAACGGAGTTAGTAGCATAAAATATCGTGCTAAAAAAACCAGCCTCGGCTGGTTTTTGTTTAATATTTTAGCTGTAAAACACTAGACCTGAAATAACGCTTCAATCGATAAATCTTGTTGACTCAATATGTCTCTTAAACGCTTTAACGCTTCAACTTGAATTTGACGAACACGCTCGCGGGTTAAACCAATTTCCACACCAACATCTTCTAATGTTGCCGCTTCATAGCCTAATAAGCCAAAACGTCTCGCTAACACTTCGCGTTGTTTAGAATTAAGTTCATTCAGCCAATCGACAATACTATGTTTAATATCATTCGTTTGTAACTTTGTTTCTGGACCGCCGGCTTTTTCATCAGGAATAACATCTAGTAAAACTTTTTCGCCTTCACCGCCAAAAGGTGAATCTACTGACGCGATGCGTTCATTTAAACGTAACATTTTGCTGACATCCGCTACGGGTACGTCAAGCTCCAAGGCGATATCTTCAGCGGTAGGCTCGTGATCAAGCTTTTGCACTAACTCGCGCGCAGTGCGCAAATATATATTGAGTTCTTTAACAACATGAATAGGTAAGCGAATGGTGCGGGTTTGGTTCATAATCGCACGTTCAATGGTTTGTCGAATCCACCAAGTGGCATAAGTAGAAAATCTAAAGCCACGCTCAGGATCAAACTTTTCAACGGCGCGAATTAAGCCTAAATTTCCTTCTTCGATCAGATCTAACAGCGGTAAACCACGGTTGTTGTAACGGCGAGCAATTTTTACCACTAAACGAAGATTACTTTCAATCATGCGTTTACGTGATGCTTCGTCACCCTTTAGGGCCAGACGAGAATAGTAGACTTCTTCTTCAGCAGTGAGTAATGGAGAAAAACCAATTTCGCTTAAATATATTTGTGTAGCATCTAAACTAGCATGACTCTCTTCAGGCGTATCTGCCTTAGTACTTTTTGGCTTTACTTTTTCTGCGACATCAGAACATTCTATTTGTTTTTTTATGCTCATGTTATAACTCCCGCTAATAGCAATTGCTAAATTTACTGACTAATTATTCACATTTACCTCAATTTATTTTTTTATAAATTTTTATTATTATTTCGACAAGTACTTCATAGGATTTACTGATTTTCCGCGAAAGCGAACTTCAAAATGAAGCATGACTCTTTCAGCGTCCGTATCACCCATTTTGGCTATTACTTGACCGGCTTTTACCACTTGCTGCTCTTTAACTAGAATGCTGTCGTTATGGGCATAGGCACTTAGATAATCGTCGTTATGTTTAACAATAACTAACTGGCCATATCCTTGTAACGCATCACCGGCATAAACTACCTTACCGTCTGCAGTTGCTTTCACCGAATCGCCGCGTCGCCCCGCAATGTCGATTCCTTTATTCCCTTGTTTTGCGGTGGAAAATTTATCAATAACCTTTCCTTTCGCCGGCCACTGCCAATTTCTTATTTTTTGTGAAAAGACAGTGCCTTGTGATTGAGTTTTGGTGCTTACTTTTTGCTCAACTACATTTCCACCATACTCCTGCTTTTTCTTCTGCGCAATAGGTTTCTTTATAACTTTTTGTGTTGATGAATTAAAGCTTTTGCTCTTAGTGTTATTTTTACTTGCTTTGCTAGGATTTTTGCTCAAAAATAATTTTTGTAGTGGGTAAATATTGTAAGGTGCTTTAATATTATTGATTTCGGCTAAGCGGCGAACATCGACATCTGCACGCCAGGCAATTGAGTATAAAGTTTCACCTTTTTTGACTATGTATTCACTACCGGTAACACTATTCTTGATTCGTTGACTGAGCGGAAGTGAGCCTTGAACATCAACAACAGGTGCAGGTTTGCTACGGCTCGAACAGCCATTAATCGCTAATATCATCACTAGTACCAACAACTTGTTAGCGCTAAATAATTGCCCCTGCATCCAATTCGTCATCACCAACAAAATACCTTCTACCGTGTCGCAATGTAAGCAATAACAATAGCGCCAACAACGAGCCAACCTAAAACATCAACCCACTGCCTAATTTTTTGCTCCATTGCGGCTCCGCCCCAACGAATGACACCGGCCACCAAGAAAAATCGCATACCGCGACTAATGGCTGACGCCACTAAAAAAGGGATGAATGCCATATTTAAAAAGCCGGCACTGACGGTAAATAGCTTATAAGGTACCGGAGAAAAGCCAGCAATAAATACCACCCATACGCCCCATTCACTGAACCAAAGCATGGCTTTATCAAATCGCGCCTGATAACCAAATTCGGTGATTAATGGCTGGATCCAAGGTTCAAACATCAAATAACCTAAACCGTAACCGACCATACCGCCCAATACTGAAGCTATGGTGGTTATGGTGGCGAATCGCCAGGCTTTGTCGCGCTGTGCCAATACCATAGGAGCCAATAAAACATCGGGTGGAATTGGAAAGAACACCGATTCAGCAAAGGTTAATAGCGCTAAAATTCTAGGCGCAAACTTATGCTCCGCCCATTTAAGTGTCCATTGATATAAAGCAGAAAATATTTTCACAAACTATCCTAAAGCGCCGGGAACAAGCGGAACAAAGCGAACGGCTTCTATTTGCTGTTCTTTAAATTCATCACCATGACGGGTAATTAACTTCAAAATTTGGCTTTGTTCGCCAACCGGAATAATTAAACGACCGCCATCAGCAAGCTGCTCCAATAGTGCTGCTGGCACTTCAGTGGGTGCTGCCGTGACTATAATGGCTTGAAAAGGTGCTTTACTGTGCCAACCCTGCCAGCCATCACCATGTTTCATGGCAACATTATGCAAGTCCATGCTGCGCAATCTTCGTTTAGCCTGCCATTGCAATGACTTAATACGCTCAACAGAAAACACTTTAGCGCTTAATTGCGCCAAAATAGAAGTTTGATAGCCCGATCCCGTACCAATTTCTAAAATACTGTCAGGCACACCATCAGCAAGCAACAGCTCTGACATTTTTGCCACAATGTAAGGTTGAGATATTGTTTGCCCTTGACCTATCGGTAGCGCCGTATTGTCGTAGGCTTTGTGTGCTAAAATTTCCGGCACAAAAATATGCCGAGGCGAGCGGGCAATCGCTTGTAATACTTGTTGATTTTTGATGCCTTCAAGCAATAATTTTTGCGCCAGCAATTCACCACTTCGACCCGACTTACCGCCGATACTACTGCCTATTCTGGCATTGTTATTACTTTGTTTCATATTGAAAGTTCATTAATCCATTCTGTCATTTGTGCCATGCTTTTATAAGCGGTCATATCTATCGTTAACGGGGTAATTGACGCATAACCATTGGCTATTGCATGAAAATCGGTGCCAACGCCAGCGTCTAGTTCTTGTCCTAACGGGCCGTACCAATAAATATCACGTTGCCAAGGATCTTGCACCTTTTTCATGGTTTCCGCTTTATGGCGGTTACCTAAACGTGTTACTTGAATACCTTTTAATTCATCGAGCGGCACATCAGGTACATTGATATTAATAATTTGATCACTCGGTAACGGGTGTAATAACAAGCGCTCTATAAATTTGGCGGTCACCACGGCTGCAGTGTGAAAATATTTAGGGGTTGAAGACACCAGCGAGACAGCTATCGCTGGCATACCTAAATGACGCCCTTCTGTTGCCGCCGCTACCGTGCCAGAATAAATGGTATCGTCACCTAAATTTGCGCCGTGATTAATACCGGCCACCACTAAATCAGGTTTTGGCTGCATTAACTGAGCTGCACCTAAGTGCACCGCATCAGTGGGCGTACCATTGACAGAAATAAAACCATTTTCTAAGGTCTGTGCTCGTAATGGGTTCAGTAAGGTTAATGAATTACTTGCGCCACTACAATTCCTATCAGGGGCAACTACGGTTACGTCAAATACTTTTGCTAGCTCATCAAAAAGTACTTTAATGCCGTCAGCATGAACACCGTCATCATTACTCAGTAATATTCTCATGTTCAGCTTTTTAGCTCCGTATTATTGTCGGTGATGTTAATCATCGCGTTAGTTGTATCTGCAAAAGGTTTGCTTGCCCCGACGTCAACACGTTCGGTCATATCTTTATAATTGATTAATTCGCGCATAATAGTAGTGGCATAGGCGCCTGCTGGCAGGAAAAATGACAAGGTGACAACATCGTTATCTACCCTAATGTCACTGTCTTTAATGATTAAGCGGATACGACGGCGTTCTTGTTTTAAACCAAAGCGCGGTAATCCTTCGCAAAGTGCTTGTTGCCCATCAGCAATACTTTGCTCAAAAGCACGCGCATCTGCGGTGGTCATTAATTCGCCCGCGCCCCACATTGGCGCAGTAATATCAAGATCATGCGCTACTAATCGTGATGTTAAACTTTCATCAATCACATCGGCGAGAAATACTGACTGTGTACCCGCCAACATCAACACATCACCATTGACTAAGTGGTCAAAGCTTTGTTGTTCAATACGTTGGCTGATCATTTGGTTGAAAATTAATGACCGGGCAGCGGATAAATACATGCCACGTTTTTTCTTATCTTTTACTTTTTGACCGGAAAATAAACTTAAGGCTTTGTCGATGTTTCCGCCATTAATACCAAAGCGTTGTTCTCCAAAATAGTTAGGCACACCAAAATTACTCACCACATGCCAACGTCTAACTAGCTCGTCAATATCAGTAACATCACGTAAAGTAATTTCAAAACGATTACCGTCTAAACCACCAATACGCAATTTTTTGTTATGACGTTTAGCCGTTAATACCTCAACACCTTCGATGTTTAAGTCACTTAAGTCATAACTTTGCTTGCCGGGAACATGCACACCGAACCATTGTTCAGTCACGGCAAAACGATCTTTTAAACCGGCATAGGAAACTAAGGATTCCTTGACGGAAAAATATTGTGCTAATTGCTTGGCAACAAAAGCGGTATTGGCGCCGGTTTTTCGAATATGAATAAAAAGGTGCTCGCCTTCACCACAAGGTTCAAAGGGTATGTGTTCAAAAACCTTAAAGTCTGTCCTATGGCGACGCAATAAGCCGGTAGATTTTGGTTTGCCATATAAATAAGAAAATTCAGCCAAGGGTGATTGGCATGGCTCAGGCTCTTTAACTTCCTCTTGATTAATCGGCTCAACAGTTGTCATTAAGTTACTGTTATTTTCAGTTTTCATTAATAGCACCACGGCATGCACTGACACGCCTTCTTTGCGGCCAATATAACCTAATTTTTCAGTGGTGGTTGCTTTTACATTCACTTGCTCGATATCGGTTTTTAAATCTTGGGCTAAACATTCGCGCATGGCTAAAAGGTGAGGGGCTATTTTAGGCGCTTGCGCACAAACAGTAATATCAGCATTACCTAAGCAGTAGCCTTTGTCTTGCATTAGTCCTACGACGTGACGTAATAAAATTCGACTGGAAATATTTTCGTATTGACCGTCAGTATCAGGAAAATGGTTACCAATATCGGCTAAACATAATGCCCCTAAAATTGCATCACATAAGGCATGAATAGCAACATCACCGTCAGAGTGAGCAATAAAGCCAAATTCGTGAGGAATAGCAACACCGGCTAAAACTACTGGCCCCACGCCGCCAAACTTATGAACGTCAAAACCGTGACCTATTCGCATACTGCCTCTGATGATAAATTATTTTTTTGTTGGTTAAGAATAAATTCAGCTAAAAATAAATCTTCTGGCTGAGTAATTTTTATATTGTCACTACTGCTACTCACCAAACCACTTTTATAGCCCAAAGCTTCCATCGCTGATGATTCATCGGTAATGCTAAAGCCTTTTGCTAAAGCTGAGGTAATTGCCGATGTTAATTCAACGGTTTTATACATTTGTGGCGTTAATGCATGCCACATTTGGCTACGCTCTAAAGTGGCTTCGACTAATTGCTCAGTATTGGCTTGCTTCATCGTATCGCGAACTGGGCTTGCTAATATGCCGCCATGATCATTTTTAAGACAGTAGGCAATTAATCGCGTTAAATCTTTATGTTGTATACAAGGCCTTGCTGCATCGTGCACCAACACCCATTGATTTTGTCCCGCGCTTAACTGCTGCAAACCTGAAAGTACCGAATCAACCCGTTCTTTCCCACCGACAACACAGCTAATATTATGCTTATTCGCTAACGATGTACTGGGAAAGTATTCATCGTGTTCACCTAAGGCTATGATGATATGAGAAATGGCATCGTGACTGAGTAAGCGTTGCACGGTATGCTCTAAAATAGTGATATTATCAATGGTTAAGTATTGTTTTGGACAGGATGATAGCATGCGTTTGCCAACCCCAGCGGCCGGCACTATGACAGTAAATTGCCCAAGCGAATCACTCATTATCGCAAGCGTTCCTTTTTATCATCGTCATCGTTGGGAATAACACGAAAAAATGTTTCTCCCTGCTTAATCATACCTAGTTCATGGCGCGCGCGTTCTTCAATGGCTTCAGTGCCAGACTTTAAATCATCGGTATCGGCATAGAGCAATTTATTACGTTGCTTGAGCTTGTTATTATTCGCTAACTGGCGAGTAACTTCCTCTTCTAGTGCTAGATAATCAGGCACACTGTTTTTACCAAACCAAAGTCGGTATTGTAAAAGTACCAGAAAAATGAGTAAAACTGCCGTGATCAGCCGCATAAAGTATCTAAAGTCGATATCGAAGAGGTATATTGATACGCTATTATAAATGCGTACCGCCTGCTGTAAACACCCAACAAGATTTAAAATCAATTGTCAGGCAAATTTACCCTTGGTTGTTTAAAATTACGCCAATTTATCGTACTAGATAATAACAACTCACGTAATGACGGCATTATTGGCTGCAATTTCCGACTATTTTCCCAACGATGCCCTGCGCACGCCGCGGTCATTACTTTTTTAGTTGGCTTAAGTAAGCTGACCTCATTACTAATGACGCCCTGCTGTATGGTGTTATTTTCTTCGCTATTGCTTAAGTTAAACCACCCGTAAACGTTAGTACGAAATCGTTGTTTTTCCAAATCAATTCGGTCGATACAATCGAGCACGATATAGTTACTTAATGCAATTGGAACGACTAAACCATGAACTAACGTTTGACTTTTATACCAAGTAATAACATTTTCGTCATAAGCCGACAGTTGGCTTATTGTCGGGAGTGCACTTGCTTGTTTTGCTGACCAACTAGCATTTTGAATGTCTAAATCAAGTGGTGTGTCAGCATTTAATAGCGCGAATGCCGTACGTTTGACATAATGAGGTAGGCTTTTAATCCTGCCTTGCAAGCGCATTACCACTGAATACTCTCCGCGCGCTAAGGTCATTAACTCTCGCTCATACAGAGCATTACAAAGCTCAGCAAAGTCTGCTGAATGCTGCTCTGATTGCCATAATAATGATTGAGTGACCATGAATTTAACTACTGCTTTAATAAACGCCGATAATTTAAGCATACTTGATTGTTGTCTAAAGATAAATTAGCTCTACAATATTTTGTTTATCAATAGTCTGCCTCAGCCAAACGACGTTATGCAAAGTAAAAATCAGTCATTGCCTTTCAACGGCATTAAATTACACTGGTCAGTCATAAATGAACCCTAATCTTCAAAGCCTATGTTAAGCGCAAAACAATTAACCCTATTGCAAGGTGATATAATTTTTCAGCAACGTCTCGATAATCAAACGCTACGGGTACTTGAAAATTCGCAATATCGCTGGTTTACATTAGGTGGCAACGCGATTCAGGCAATTATGTCTAAAGCTCAACCCCACGCTTGTTTATTAGCGGTTCCACAAGCGCTATTAATATTTTTATTGTGGCGCAATAACGCCAACAGTATATTGAATTTAGGATTAGGCTCTGCGGGCCTAGAACGGACATTAAACCACTACGGCGCCTTCAATATCACGGCCATTGAACAACAGTTCGACATCATAGAAATGGCCAAACACTACTTCAATTTACCGAGTAATGTTATGGCAATCACCGCCTCCGCTGAGTCTTATTTAGCAAAAACCAATAACACATTTGATATTGTTTTATGTGATATATACCAGCAAGAAAAATCACCTAAAGCATTATTTAGCAAGAGCTTTTATCAGAATATTTCAAAAACACTAAAACCTGCAGGCTGTGCTTTAATGAGTATTAATATCAGCTGCCAGCAACAGCTAACGACATTATTAGCGATGTTGCATACCTTAAATTTAAACTTGGCGCTAATCGATTTTAGTGACTATAAACATATCGTTGTCATCATGAGTAAAGCACCATTACTAAATAAAACCCAGCTAATAGCGCTAAACCAGCATAAATCAGCACAGCTAAATATCGATTTTTCGCTTTATATCGAGCGAATGCATTTTATCCCTGCACTAGCGCTGATCAGTACTGGAAAAAAAGCTGAATCATTTTAATTGCCACAGAAACGAGCATTTCAAAGTGGCTTGGGTATAATATAAACATAGTTTTTCATCAAATTTTGGAGCAATCGATGAGCGTAATTGAAGTAAAGCATCCCCTAATTAAACATAAACTTGGCTTAATGCGTGAAGCCGACATTAGCACTAAACGTTTTCGCGAACTTGCCTCTGAAGTTGGTTGCCTATTAACCTATGAAGCATCTAAAAATTTCGAACTTGAAACCAAAACTATCACGAGCTGGAATGGTGAAATTCAAGTAGAACAGATTAAAGGTAAAAAAGTTACGGTTGTGCCTATTTTACGCGCAGGCTTAGGCATGATGGACGGTGTATTAGAGCTTATTCCCAGCGCTCGCATCTCTGTTGTTGGTATGTATCGTAATGAAGATACACTCGAACCTGTGTTTTACTTTGAAAAGTTAGCCGGCCAAATTGAAGAACGATTAGCGCTAGTGATTGACCCTATGCTTGCCACGGGGGGTTCTATGGTCGCAACAATTGACTTATTAAAAGCACGCGGCTCTAGCAACATTAAAGCACTGGTTTTAGTGGCTGCGCCAGAAGGAATAGCGGCATTAGAAAAAGCACATCCAGATGTTGAACTCTATACTGCTTCCATCGATGATTGTTTAGATGACGCTGGCTATATATTGCCTGGTTTAGGTGATGCAGGCGATAAAATTTTCGGTACTAAATAGTTCTCTTACTTGCTAATTTTGGTGCTATCAATAGCCATTAAATTAATTAGCTGGTTTACTTTATACTCAGGAAAAAAGGCAATATAGCAGGCCTTAATTTAATCATTAGTTATTCTGGACAACTTGCTCCTGCATTATCTAATAAGCTGTATCCCTGCAGCGATAATGATTAAATTGATAGCGCAGTAGTTGCTTTTTTTACCCGTATAATACTCAACTAACGAGTAATATTGCTATAAAATAGGCTGATAGAAAAAATCTTAAATATCTTATTTATTCACTGTTTAAAGCCGTGAACACTCTTGTGTTCTGACTTTTTCACCCTATAAATAACAATTTATTTCGCAACTTAAATAATACTTTTAATGATTTTAATATCTAACCTTTTGGCAATACGATTTAAGTTCGCCCTATCAATTGATAACCGTCGTGCTGTTGCCGCCCAATTACCACTTTCTTGTCTTAGCACCTGTTTAATAAGTTGACGCTGAAATTGTTCAGTTTCATCACGTAAATTCAAAAACGTTGCCGTTGAATTAGGTGCCAAAGCTTTATCTAACGCTATTCTTTGCTCATTTAATGGCCGTGTTTGCAAGTTAATTAATGCGCCACAGTCTTGCTTTTCTATCGCAACAATAGCTTTATCTTTTTGCCGTGCCCGCGCTTTTAGCGATGCACGGCTAACCACATGCTCTAACTCACGAACATTACCTGGCCAGTTATACTGTTCAAGATGATTAATCGCGTCAGCGGCTATTTTTAACTGTGCCACACCTAATTTTCGCTTGGTTTGTTCAACGAAGTAGCCAATGAGTATTGGCACATCGCCAACCCGCTCTGCTAGTGTTGGTACCCGGATAGGATAGACACTTAATCTATGATACAAATCGGCGCGAAAGCGCCCATGCTCAGCCTCTGTTTTTAAATCCCTATTAGTCGCAGCAATAATACGCACATCAACTTGTTCAACCTCGTCTTGTCCTACCGGCTGAATTTCATTACTTTGAATTGCCCGTAAAATTTTACTTTGTGCTGTTAACGGTAACTCACCAATTTCATCTAGAAACAAGGTACCGCCATTAGCTAAAACAAACTTACCCGCACGGTCTTTATCCGCCCCAGTAAAGGCACCTTTAACATGGCCAAACAATTCACTTTCAATGAGGTTTTCCGGTAGAGCAGCACAATTAACATATACCAAGGGTCCATGTTTACGTGACGATTGGTGATGTAAGGTACGGGCAACTAGCTCTTTACCTACACCAGTGTCACCATAAATTAGAATGTTAAAATCTGAACTTGCGACAATGATGAGTTCTTCTTTGAGTTGTTGCATGATCAGACTTTCACCAATCAACTCACCACCATCTCGCTTCCAGGCAGCTTCAGTTAATTCCTCTACCACACGTTGTGAATGATCGGCACGAGACTCCAATTGTTCAATCAAAAATGCGGTATTTAATGTTGCCGCAGCCATGGCAGAGATCACAATTAACGTACGCTCGGCTATATCTTCAAACTCATGTGGCGTTAGGCTATCTATGGTCAACAAGCCTAACAATTTATCAGCATAATATAAGGGTAAACCCATACAAGAGTGCACAGGTAAATCCCCTTCTCGGTCAATAAGTAAGCCGTCATAGGGATCAGGCAATGTTGAGTCAGCAGAAAAACGAATTGGCTGTTTAGCTTGGCAAAGGGCAGCAAACCTTGGGTGCTCAGCAACGATAAACCGTCTACCAATAGTGTCTCGGCTTAAGCCTTGCAATGCGATAGGTGTGAGAATATCACCGTGAAACGATAATAATGCCACGGCATCACAGTTGATAGTCTTTCGCACGGTATCAAGCAAACGATCGAACCTATCTTTACTGTTAAGGCTACTGGCTAAATCAATCGCTAATTCGATAATCGCTGTTGATGATATTTGACTCATGTTTTATTTCCTTGCACTCATTGCCCTACTCTCGCAGCAATATAAAATACCACATAAGAGTCTTATAGACCACAAGCCAAAGAAGTCAAATTGACAACAAAAAACAAAATAAAAACACAACACACTGATTAATATAAACTTTTAATATTGGCACTTACTTTGCTAATACTTAGCTAAGAATGAAAAAACTAAGCACTGCGCCAACGTTATTATTTATTAGCGCATAGTACGACTGCAACAAGCCTAGGAGTAGATGATGTACGGACAATTTTTTATCGCCAATCAGTTACCCGACGTTAAGCATGCGCTAAATTTTCAAAAGTGCTTAATTTTGGGTAACTGTATGATGTTGATATCCTTCATTATCATTTCACTCAGTATTACGGTTAGCTTTGTATTTGATCAGTATTTTGCTATTTCTGCGCAAATTCTCGCCCACATCGCCACCATTATTTTCGCCGGTGCATTAAAGCTTGGCTATGTATTACGCTGTGTTGCCTTGCATGGCTTTGGTAACAAAAACTTTTAACCGTTAAAAATATTAACTCAGGATGAATAAAGCGCCAGAGTTAATCAAACAAGCTGATAACACTATATAAATAATAAACTAACACTTAAACCGCTTACAAAAAGTTCGTAAGCTACTTTACCTTTCAGTTAATTTAGGAGCAACAATGCTAACTGATAAGCACATTGAGATAATTAAAAGTACCATTCCATTATTAGAAAATGCTGGTTCGGCAATGACAGCACATTTTTACCAACGTATGTTTTTTCACAAGCCTGAATTACAAAACATTTTCAACATGGCTAATCAACATAACGGCAGACAGCAAGTGGCCTTATTTGAAGCAATAGCAGCGTATGCAAAAAATATTGAAAACCTAAGTGCATTAACCATGGCAGTTGAACGAATCGCACAAAAGCATACTAGTTTTAATATTCAAGCCGAACATTACGCTATTGTTGGTCATCACTTAATTGAAACACTGCGCGAACTAGCAACCAAGGCTTTTACCGCTGACGTTGAGGACGCTTGGACAAACGCTTATCAATTTTTAGCAAACATTTTTATTAATCGTGAAGCCGAGTTATATCAGCAACGTTTAGCCAATACGGGTGGCTGGCAAGGTGCAAGAGCCTTTAAGGTAATCGACAAAGTCATCGAATCTGAGCTGGTTAAAAGCTTCATATTTGCACCCGTTGATCAACAAGCCGTTATCGGTTTTACGCCGGGTCAGTATTTAGGTCTTGAAGTTAAAATTACAGAAAAAGACTATAAAGAAATTCGCCAATATTCATTGTCAGATAAGCCCAATGGTAAAAGTTACCGCATTTCGGTAAAGCGTGAACAACAAGGTGTGCCGGGTAAAGTGTCTAACTATTTACACGATGCCATTAACGTCGGTGATGAAGTGAAATTATATCCACCTGCCGGAGATTTTTTCTTTGTTGATCGTCAAACGCCTACGGTGCTAATTTCTGCCGGTGTTGGTATTACACCAATGCAAGGCATGTTAGAGACCTTAGCCGAAAGTAAACACACTCAACCTGTGCACTTTCTACATGCTTGTGAAAGCAGCGAGCAACATTCTTTTTCCCAGCGTACCCATGAGTTAATCAACAAAAATAAATGGCAGCAAAATATTTGGTACAAAAATGACGACAAGCAACAAAAACATATTAACCAAGGCATGATGGACTTAACTTCAGTTGAATTACCAACTGAAAAAGGTAACTTCTACTTATGTGGTCCAATAGGCTTTATGCAAGTTGCTAAACAGCAATTGTTATCGCTGGGGGTAGTCGAGGGCAACATTCACTACGAAGTATTTGGCCCGCATGCAAGTCTATAATTTAAGTAGAAGATATTTCCAAGTCGAAGTGGTTTAGGTTTCTTAGGTAAACTGGTCACCCATAATTTCGAGCTGATGCAATTATTTTCCTTAAGTAATAATAATTGCATCAAGCGATAATTAATCGACTCACCCATTAATCTGTGTAATGAGTTGCTGAAAAAACGCTTTACTATAGTCTTTTGCTAAACAAGCTGTAGGGTTATATTTTTCTGCGGCTATAATATGTTCTGGCGTAATAACACCACTTAACAGAAAAACTGGCATTTCTGTTTCTGATTCGCGGATAAATTTTAACACATCAATACCCTCACCATCTGGCAGATTCCAATCAATGAGTGCAATAAGGTGCTTATCATGCTGAAATTTTTCTTTCGCCTCTTCGACCGTTTCTGCTACATCTAAAACAATATTTAGCGTCGAGCAATACCTTTCTATGGACATACTCATTAATTCTACATCTCCTTCATTGTCTTCAACGTAGAGAATATTGACGGGTTTACTCATAAGGCAAATCCTTGGCAATTTTGAAGCTGAATGTAGCACCATTTTCATTGTTTAAAGCCACGCTGATATCACCATGATGTTTTTGTAGTATTTTCTTGCTTAGCGCTAGTCCCATGCCAATACCGGGGTACTTTTTATTGGAAACGCCTCGCCTTAAGACTTTAAATATTTTTTCTGTTAAGTTGTCAGGTACGCCGATACCATTATCACTGATACAAAATTGCCAAAAGTTATCATCACCTTTGGCACTGATCAAAATAACCGGTTTATTATCTGGTAATTGATAAATCAAAGCATTCTTAATCAGACATTCAAACAGTAATTTAATTTGTTCGCTGTCACCGATAATGCTAGGTAACTCAGTACAGGTGATCGACGCTGCCGTTTCTGCGATCAATGATGATAAGTTTTCCAGTACTTGTGCGACTATTTCGTTGCAATCTATTACTGCAAATGGCTGCGCCCTTGTATTTAAGCGTGAATAGTTTTTAATCGCGGTTAATATTTGCGTTGCTTGCGTTGAGCCTTGGTGAATCAAAGAAAAATGGCGCTGAGTTTTTTCATCAAAACTATCACCGTGTTTACTGACTATCATTTCAGCAAAACCTTCTATTTGCCTTAACGGCGCACTAAGATCATGTGAGGTAATATAAACGAACTCTTCATATTCAGCTTTGAGCGCGGCTAATTCTTGTTTAACTTTTTCTAATTCATTCGCTACTTCAACACTCATTTTTCATCCTTTTTTAGCTCAACACTATTTAATAGCAAACAAACGATGTTAACTTGATGGTAAACAAACAATATCGACCCAGAAATTTTCAACGTTTTGTACTACCTTCATAAACTTAGCCGCGTTTACCGGTTTAACAATATAACAATTGGCATGTAAGTCGTAACTTTCAACAACGTCTTTGTCCGCTTGTGAGCTGGTCAAGACAATAACCGGGATACGCCTCAGTATTGGGTCCGCTTTAATGGTTTGTAGTACTTCTTTGCCGTCGGTACTTGGCAAATTTAAATCCAACAAAATAATATCGGGTTTAACGGCATCTTCATAACCGTTACGCTTAAACAGATAATCTAAGGCTACATCACCGTCCTCGGCAATATGAAGGTTATTACGAAATCTGGCGTCTTCAAACGCTTCTCGTGTCAGCTCAATGTCACCTTCATTATCTTCGACCAGTAAAATTTCAGCTAATCGCACATCTTCTGTCATTACATTTCCTCAGGGTGATTTGGTTTTAGTAGTTTGACATAAAAAGTTGAGCCTAGGTTTTTCTCTGACTCAACCCAAATAGTACCGCCGTGACGCTCGACCACTTTTTTACAGATAGAAAGACCAACACCAGTACCGGCATATTTACTTCTGCCATGTAAACGTTGAAAAACTTCAAATATTTTCGTTAAATGCCGCGCTTCCATCCCTATGCCGTTATCTTTAATGGTAAACAGCCAATGGCTATCATTATCAAGAACGCCGAGATGAACATGAGGCATAGCATCCGGTTTTTGGTATTTTAAACCATTACTAATTAAATTTTGAAACAATTGAAACAGCTGGGTTTTATTGCCTTGTATTTCAGGTAAGGGCTCAAAAGTTATCTCGCCTTTTCTACCTGATGAGTGATCAAGCAGATCGTTTTTAATGACGGTGATAACACTGGTTAAATTTACATTTTCAAGTGCTTGGGTATCGCTACTGATACTCGAGTAGGCCAAAATATCGGTGATTAAGATTTGGGCTCGGGCAGCACCGTCAGTGACAAATTTAAAGTATTTTTGACCTTTTACATCGTCTTTTAAGCTCTCAGCGAGGTGATCTTGCAGCTTTTCAGAAAAACTACGCACCATTCTTAATGGCTCTTGCAGATCATGCGAACATACATAGGCAAAGCGGGCTAATTCTTCATTAGAGTCGGTTAACTTTTCAATAAAGACTTCGCGTTCTTTTTCTAGCGCCACGCGTTCGGTGATATCTCTGACGATGGCACTCAGTTTTCTTTTATTGCCAAGTCTCATTTCACTAATAGAAAGGTCGATGGGGAAAATAGCGCCATCTTTTCGCCGACCTGAAATTTTATAACCGGCAGCGACATTTCTTTTAATACCGGTCGCGCGATAAAGCTTTAAATAACTGTCTTGTTCATCGTGGTATGCCGCTGGTTCCAGTATTTTTATATTCTGACCGATGACTTCTATATCACTATAACCAAAAATGTCTTCGGCCGCGTGATTAAAGCTTTCAATAACACCAAACTCGTCAATGGTTAAAAGCCCATCTACTGCGTTTTCCACAACAGCGCGATGTTGCGCCTCACTTTCTATTAACCGAGCAGTTCTACTCACCACTAATTGCTCAATGACTTCTCGTCGACGGATCAACTGGGCAATACCGGCAGTGATTAGGCCCGATAACGCTAATGCAGCGATAAGTACTAACCAGGCGGAAAATATCAGCGGTCTTTCTGGTAAATTATTGTAAGTATTTATCCGCCAATTTCTGCCTGCTACCGCGATAATATCGCTATAAGAAAACCAACTTTCTGGCGCAGCGCTACCGTAAAGAATGTCGATATGATCAGCGTCAGTGATATCTTCAAGATATAACGTTAAACTGCCTTTTTCTTCGCTCGCGGTGTCTGCAACAATATCACCAACACTTAACACTATCAGGGCAAATCCAAGCAATTTTGGTGTTGCTGCCAGCTCTCTGCTTATGAGCTTATCATCAAAAATAGACCTTAAAACAAGTACATCTGCTGCTGCATCTGTTGCTTGAACCAAGTTGATTTGTGCCGTAGCAATGTTGTCATTACGATTTTTTGCCTTGTTAAGCGCTGCTAAACGTTTCTTATTTGAGGCAAGATCATAACCCATGGCTTGTTCATTGCCCGCCATAGGCACTAGGTAATAAACCGGAAAATAGCTCTCTCGTACCTTTGCCGAAACGAGTTTATCGTTGTCATTTCTTTCTGTGAACATGAAATCACTTACACCATAGGATCTCGCTAGTTGTTCATATATCTCACGATACTCATGTGTAACATAAGGCACCCATTCTATGGCTTTAATATTTTTATAGCTGCTAACTAATGGCGTAACAAAGGTCGTAAAATCTTCGCGACTGACATAATCAGATGCCTGATAATATGACTTAACCGCCTCTAAAGTTTGCAAATTAAAAGCTATTTTTTTACTGATGGTTTTAATTTTTTCCTTACTCTCAAAAATATACTCCTTTTCAAGCGCCGAATTTTCATGATTTGATACCATCATAAAGGCAAAAATACTGGCGGCAATACCGATAATACCGACAAAGATAGGTATGGCATACACTCGCCATGCAGCTAATTTAACTTTCTCGAGCCCTTCGCCTTGGCTTAAGCTGCGAAAGTTCAGTCCAGCGAATAATAGAAACGCCACGGTAAAGCTAAAAAGTAAGACTAATAGAATGGTGTTTTGCAGCTCGCGTTTACCGTCATAAATTAAGCCATCATCAGTTACATAAGTAAAAACGATATCTGTCCCCGCAATTGTTAAGCTGTTTTCACGAGGGATTTCGATATGCTCAGTGCCCGTACTAATTGTTACGCTATCTTGGCTTAATTTCATTGCGACTTTGTCGTTAAACGCCTGGGTAACAAATATATCTTCAAGCAGTAAGGTCATTTCGCTGCTTAATATTCCTTCAATAAAACCGTTATAGAGCACAGGCACAGACACTTTGAAAGTTAAGCTTAGATCATTTTGACGTAACAACTGAAAATGAGCGGAAATTTCCCCGCTCAGTACTTGCTCAATCCAGGGTAGATTACTGGCATAGCTAGCGTAGAGTTTATTATCGGTTTTTATAATGATATTACCGGCAATATCTTGTAAAACTAAATGACTTCTTTCGCCGCCAATAAACAGGTTATCAAATAATTCAGTTATCGCGAGATCATTGCCATTGCCCAACATAACCGCTGCAGCTAAACTTGGCGATGCCGCTAGGTCTTGCACAATGGTTTGTTGACTGACCATAAATCGTTGGAATAATGCTGCTTCTAGCGCCAACTCACGTTGCACGTCCTGTTGATTTTGCTGGTCCAAAACACTATTAAACTTAGGAACAATAAAAAAAGCGCTAACAAACATGATCAATAAAAATAAACTGATCGAGAAAATCGTAAAGTTTTTCAATGCTGGCTTATTTTCAGTAAGGCTTTTAAGAAGTTTTATCTTCATTATTTACTCATGCGAAATTAAAATTTCATCATTGGCACCAAACTTCGCCATACAGTAATTTTCAGGGTTCAACGCTTCATGGCCATTAACATTATCGTGTAGATCAAATTCGGAAAAGGGCTTTAAATAGTTTTTAACTAGGCCTTGAACCGGGGTGTTAATATTTTCCAAGGCCAAGCGTATCGCATTTCTGTCCTTAGTCATGTCTCCGGTCAGGCCTGCTTGCTTAATCGCTTGAATCAATAATTTAGTCAGGTCATAGGCATGGATAAAACCAACGGCAGATTTCAAGTCAGCCGGTTTAACTATGCGCCCTTTCGAGTGGACAACTAGCTGGGCAAATACATTTTTTTCGAATTGGCTTTGCTGCGAGTTAGTAAAAGCAAAACAAGACTGAATAAAGTTTAACTCAAGCTCTTTGCGCTGCTCAGCATTAATTATTTCATGGAAGTTACCGCTGCTAACTCCCCAGTGACTTACTATGGGTAAGCGCTGTGCTTTGGGTAGATTAAGTATTTCATTTACTAGCACCGCACCTTCAACCGCATTACTGACCAAAACGATACAATCACTGCCAGCACTGACAATTTCATTGATAACAATAGCAGCACCTTTCGCTTTTATACTCCAACTAAAACGTGTAGTTTTATGCTTATCGATACCATGTGTTTTCAGCGCTTTCGACATTGTGACTAAGTTGGCATCACCCCAAGGGGTTTTTTCCAATAATAAATGCGGTTTTTTACATTGCTGTTGACTCATCGCGTAATCAATAATAACGGAACCGGCTCGGCTATCATCAACCGATAACCTAAACAGCCAATTTTCTTTAGACGGATAACGCGTGATGTAGCCTGCAGCTGCCCAAGGGACAAGTGTTAGTGCTTTATTTTCATTGATAAAGCTGCGATTTTTAATTAAAGGTGGCGAGTGGATACCTGAGTAGATAACTAACGCCTTGGGGTCGTCAATAAACTGCTGGTAATTACGTTTGCTTCTAATGACATTACCGCGATGATCTAAATATTTAAAGGCGATTTTATAACCGGCTATTTCATTATTAATTTCACTAAAAGCGACTTCAATGCCTTTTTGTATCGCGTCAGACGACTCTTTATGATTAGAAAGGTCGGCATCTTGATAAATAAATAAAACCTTATCGTCTGCTGCTAGCGAAAAGCATAGTATCGATATTAAAAATATCGCAGTGATTATTATTTTATTCATTTATCTCTCACTTAAAATACCCGGCAATTAAAATTTAGGAACTAATGCACAACATAAAAACGGCTGTTGTTATGTTAATGACCAATGATAAGCAAACTGACTTTTCTTACAGCTCATAACTTGACCCGTATTAATTAAAAGTTCAGGACAGTCTATTAGTACGCTATCCTTGTTGCTTTCTAACCTAACAATAATTTTTTTTGGTACATGGTCATTTCTGACATGTTAATGTGCAATTAGTTTCTGTACTTTAATTTACACCCTTTTCGCTAAATGTATAATAAACACTTGTCGGAAAAATTTATTATTAACGCCAAAAACCACCATAAGGCTGCCGATAATCTCGCTCAATATTGCGTTTTATGACATCGAAATATAAGCATCTTCTAAATCAGAATAATCCATCGCGGAAATACCTAAAACATCGAATACACCTTCTTCAACATACTGCCAGTCAGGATCAACACTCTGGCGTTTAACCCGTTCAACTAAGTTTTCAGCTGCTTTTAAAATCGCGAATGACAACTGCTCTTGACTGCCGGTTATTTCATCCAAGTAATCAACATCATGATGACGCCTAATAATTTGGCATATTTCACTGGGTAAATTCCACGACGTAGCCACATAGTAACCTAGCACGGCATGATTTGTCTGGTAGCTTTGTTCTTCTAGTGCAATGGAATTTATCCCTAAACGACTTGCTTCTAGCAGGACATCGTTGTAATCAGCATACTTTAACGCCAATATTGGAATACCACAATTATGAAAAAGTCCGATACTATATAAAGTATCAACAGGGATTTTAACGTCTATTCGCCCACCAATAAAAGCCATCGCACTGGCGATATCAATAGAGTTTTCCCAGAAACGTTCCAGTGAAATACTTGATTCACCTTGAATTGATGATTTAAGTAGTAATGCCATTACCAGGCCATTGACGGCTCTTAAACCAAGCGCCATGACAGCATGCTTAATTTTTGACACTTTGCGATTGACGCCATAAAGTGGTGAATTAATCACTTTCAAAATGGCTGATGAAAGGCCGACATCATTACTAATTAGCAGGGCTATTTTATCTATATCTGGTTCTTCTTCAGCCATGAAATTTTGGATATCAATGAGAATTTGAGGCTTGGCGGGCACCTGAAAGCTAGACACTGCCGCAGCTAACTTTTTATTATCGAGATCAATCAACGATATACTTCCTTAATTTACTAAAACCAGCTTATCCACACATATAAAAGGTAATACCGCGGCATAATATTAATAAAACCTGACGCTAATACGCTAAATCAGTTAGAAAAAAATGAGCACAATCATGAGACAAAAACCTTTAAGGTATTAAAAAAAAACTCAAAGCCTAGATAATTTACAAGACTTTTAATTTAAGTCAATTAAATCAGTGTTAATTAACCATGCGCTCATTATCCAGAGTTCAGGTTAAATAGTAGTAAGTGAATGACCTTCTGACAAAGATATATGTTAATTTTTCAGTATTTTCTTTTTTTCAGTTGCCTAACCGTAGGTGGATTAAAGCTGGCTTTGTCGGTTGAACGACTAAATAGTGCTGCCAATAAAAATTGCTTAGTAAAGTTTCGTGTCTGCTACCTACTAGACACATTGCTACATTGCTACATTGCGATAATTTTATTGGCTATTTTCTTCATCGCAAGTGCGGCATTATTGTCCATACCTCTATTCATCAAAATAATAAAACCTGTTTTTTTGTTGGGGTCAAAATACAAGGCAGTAAAAGCACCAAAATCAGCGCCCATATGGCCAATTAACCCCATGCTGTTGTCGCGCCAGAAAAAACGTTGGTTACTGGAAATATCCTTAGCGAGTTGCAAGCTCAGCATTTCGTCATACATAGCGTCTGAAAGGAGCTTATTACCTAAAGCGTCTTTATTTTCTAATACAGCGACTAGCAGCTTACTCAGGTCTTTAATACTGCTACGAATACCACCATCTGGATATTGTGGATTACCAAAGTGAGGGTAAGCCATAAAGTGCTTGTTTTTTGCTGGTGGATTAAAATAATCACTGATGAACGCATTTAATTTTACAGATTCAGTATCACTACAAATAGCAACAAATGGAATACATTGCTCAACCTCATAAGGCACGGCAATTTGTGACAGTGATAAATCATGCAATAGCCAACTAGTATCATTCATTGTTAAGCGATTAAAAAAATACTGTTTACTGTAGTGTGCTAAGGTAAGTCCGGTTGTTGCTTCGACTAAGTACCCAGCAAGACCAGCGGCTAAATTGCTGTACTGTCTGGTGGTGCCAGGGGCATTTTTTAAAAAATGTTCTCCTTGGTTATAAAGCCTGCCGCTAGGAGTTAACAGCGACTTAAGATGTTGCTCTAATGGTAGATCAGCGTCTTTATTAATGCTAAAGCTGTCAATATCATAATAGTCAGCAATACCTGAGGTGTGCGTTACCAAATGCCGCAGGGTTATTTTTTCGTTGGCTGTATGAGGATTGTCGACCGTAAATGGTAGGTAATCGTTAATATCTTGGTCTAGTGCTAATTTTCCGTCGTCGACTAATTTTAAAAGTACTAAGCCCATGATTGGCTTACTGATGGAGGCGATATTAAATAAGGTATTTTCGGTCACTGGCGTGTTCAACTCGACATTCGCTTGACCGTAAGTTTGTAAAAAAGTGACTTTTGAGTTTGAAATTTTAGCTATTGCTAGACCCGGAATAGCCGCTTCTTCCATCAAAGCAGGAATATATTGCTCAATGTTTGCCATTTCATCGCTAACAGCTTTTTGCTTAGGTAATAAATACCAAAGTAGTGGCAATAACAAAGCGATTAATAATGCTTTTTTCATGATCTAACTTCATTGTTTAAAACGAAATAAAAAGCAAGATGCACACCAACAATAACCTCCTGATTTAAATGTGTTTTTTTAAAGCCCATGCGAATTTAATTTAAGAAGGTTAAAAAGATGGTAAATTCGACTATTCAATTGGGTATTTAACACCTAAACAAGGTGCTAATCGCAGAATAAACAAACTACTGTTGCGCTTTTCTAAATGTTTTCAATTCTCCAAGCAGCCAATCTTGGCTTGTTAGTGTCGCTTGATTCGCACAGTGAATTTTATAATATTTACCCGACATTTTACTTTTAGTGGCTGAATACTTAATAAAATCTTCTGTTGAGTTAATGTCATCAGCATAATATTGATATTTTTTATTTATATGCTTAACAGCTTCAGCACCGTTATGCATAGTACCGTTGCGCTCATATTTACACCCTGTCGTTTCAACAAATTGCAAAAGATGCTTAATTTCATCTTGGGTAGATGAAAAAACATGAAAAGAAATTAATGCTAAAAGAGCTAAATAGTTTTTATTAAAATTCATTGATTGTCTCATGGTAGAGTTACTGTTGATTTAACGGTAAGAACAAATGCACATGCAATATCAAGGCTTAGCTTGGCCTTACTCTGGCTTACTTTACAAGTATTGTGGCCAAGGTGCGAAGTAGGTTACAAATTAACATCTTAATAAGGCAATATAAATAACTAGCGTACTCAGCAAGTTTACTTATAGCTGACTTAGTTTAACTTAACAAAAAAGCCACTTAAATGAGTGGCTTTAAATATAAAAACATAACATTTAAACTAACAGCGCGCTGTGCTGACAAGGAAGTTGACGGTACTAACGAGTGTCGTTAAGTACAGCTAATGCCGTCAGTGTCACAACTCACAATTCATTCTACACAATAATACTAGCTTATAGCTAGTCAACTCAAGAACGATGAGGTTATACGAAGCTGACGACTGTCAGTGAGTATAACCTAGGCTGTTATTGGGTTAATGAGCAAAAAGATGATGATTATTGGCCTTTAACTTCTGACAATCCATTAAATATAGCTTTATCACCTAAAAACTCTTCAATACGCAACAATTGGTTGTACTTAGCCACACGGTCACTACGACATAGTGAACCAGTTTTAATTTGTCCTGCGGCTGTTCCTACCGCTAAATCAGCAATAGTAGCGTCTTCTGTTTCGCCACTGCGGTGTGAAATAACCGCGGTAAAACCGGCATCTTTCGCCATTTTAATTGCGGCTAAGGTTTCGGTTAATGAACCAATTTGGTTGAATTTGATTAAGATAGAGTTACCAATACCTTGCTCAATGCCACGGGCTAAGATTTTAGTATTAGTAACAAATAAATCATCACCAACGATTTGTACTTTGTCGCCAAGTAAGTCGGTTTGATATTTAAAACCATCCCAATCTGACTCGTCTAAACCGTCTTCGATTGAAATAATCGGGTATTGCTCGCAAAGGCTTGCTAAGAAATCAGAGAATTCGTTAGCGGTAAATTGCTTGCCTTCACCTTTTAAGTCGTAAATATTTTTTTCTGCGTTGTAAAACTCAGATGCGGCACAATCGAGTGCCAGTGTTACATCTTTACCTAATTCGTAACCTGCTGCGGCTGTAGCTTCTTTAATTATCGCGAGTGCTTCAGCATTTGAGGCTAAGTTTGGCGCAAAACCGCCTTCATCACCAACCGCTGTGCTCATACCTTTTGCCGACAGTACTTTTTTCAACGCATGGAATATCTCAGCGCCCATACGTAGCGCTTCTTTGAAGCTTTTTGCGCCAACCGGTTGCACCATAAACTCTTGAATATCAACGTTGTTGTCAGCATGCTCGCCGCCGTTGATGATATTCATCATAGGCAAAGGTAATGAGTATTGACCCGGTGTGCCGTTAAGGTCGGCAATATGTTCAAATAACTGTACTTTCTTTTCCATTGCGGCCGCTTTTGCGTTCGCTAAAGATACTGCAAGAATGGCGTTTGCACCGAAAGTTTCTTTATTTTCAGTACCGTCTAAATCAATCATGATTTGGTCAATATTTGCTTGCTCTAAAGCATTTTTGCCTTTAAGTGCATTAGCAATATCATGGTTGACAGCGGCAACCGCTTTTAATACACCTTTACCTAAGTAACGTGCTTTATCACCGTCACGTAACTCTAAGGCTTCACGAGAACCGGTTGATGCGCCAGAAGGAGCAGCAGCTCGACCCCAAGCACCAGATTCTAGAAAAACGTCAGCTTCAACTGTTGGGTTACCACGAGAATCCATGATTTCGCGAGCGATAATTTTACTGATATTCGACATTATGTTCCCTATTCCTTACTAGCTGCACATGGCAGGTTATAAACGATAAATTAAAATTATGAGTACGGTAATTATATTAAAAAAAAACCGCAACAATTAGCTACGGTTTCGATTAGTTAGGTTTAACTTGATTGCTGTTTTTGATGCTTAACGGCAGCAGCAATAAAACCGGCAAAAAGCGGGTGGCCATCACGTGGAGTTGAATTAAACTCAGGATGGAACTGCCCAGCAATAAACCAAGGGTGATTAGGATTTTCAATCACCTCGACTAACGTTTTATCCGTAGATAATCCCGAGAACACTAAACCAGCTTTACCTAATTGTTCACGGTAGTTATTATTTACCTCAAAACGATGACGGTGTCTCTCATAAATTGTTTCACTACCATATACGTCATACGCCTTGGTACCTTTCACTATGTGACACAATTGTGAGCCTAAGCGCATGGTACCGCCCAAGTCAGACTCGGCATTGCGGTATTCTACTTTGCCTTCTTCATCTAGCCACTCATTGATCAAGCCAACCACTGGGTGTGGTGTTTCTGGGTTAAACTCAGTGCTGTGAGCATCAGTTAAACCGGCAACATTACGGGCAAAATCAATCAATGCCACTTGCATACCTAAACAAATACCCAAATAAGGTATTTTGTTTTCGCGAGCGTATTGTGCGGTTAAAATTTTACCTTCAACACCACGCTCACCAAAACCGCCAGGCACTAATATAGCGTCTAAATCTTTAAATATTTCAAAACCTCTAGATTCAACATCTTGTGAGTCAATATATTGAATTTTAACTTTTACTTGGTTTTGAATGCCAGCATGTTTTAACGCTTCATTAACTGACTTATAAGCATCAGGTAATTCGGTATATTTACCAACCATACCAATAACCACTTCACCCGATGGGTTGGCTTCTTTATAAAGTACTTGTTCCCAATCTGATAAGTCTGCCTCTGGCACATCTAAGCCAAAACGCTTAACCACTAATTCGTCAGCGCCTTGTGCTTTAAGTAGCGCGGGTACTTTATAAATGGAGTCAACATCACGCAGTGAAATAACCGCTTTCGGTTCAACGTTAGTAAACAATGAGATTTTAGCACGCTCGTTAGCCGGTATAGCACGCTCGCTACGACAAACTAAAATATCTGGAAAAATACCAATAGAGCGTAATTCTTTCACTGAATGCTGAGTGGGTTTAGTTTTTATTTCGCCGGCAGCAGCAATATAAGGTACTAAAGTTAAGTGCATAAACATCGCACGTTCACGCCCTAACTCTACGCCTAATTGACGAATGGCTTCTAAAAATGGCTGTGATTCAATATCACCTACGGTGCCGCCAATTTCAACCATAGCAATATCGTAACCTTCAGCGCCCTCAATAACACGACGTTTTATGTCGTTAGTAATATGAGGAATAACCTGAATAGTGGCACCTAAAAATTCTCCTTTACGCTCACGCGCTAGAATATCTTGATAGATACGGCCGGTAGTAAAATTATTACGTTTGGTCATTTTGGTACGAATGAAGCGCTCATAGTGACCTAAGTCTAGATCTGTCTCTGCTCCATCTTCGGTAACAAAAACTTCACCATGCTGAATTGGGCTCATGGTGCCCGGATCAACATTAATATAAGGGTCAAGTTTGAGCATGGTAACTTTTAAACCACGTGCTTCGAGAATTGCCGCTAGTGATGCTGCAGCAATACCTTTACCAAGAGACGATACAACGCCGCCAGTAACAAAAATATATCTAGTTGTCATGCGATACCCAGAGTCAGGAAAAACAGAAATTTTGCACTAAATAGATTTGATTTTTGATTAACAAATAAATTTAGTAGGACGGGAAAACATTATACTGAAAAGCCGTGTACACAACAATATGATCCTTGCATCTAGTTGCACAAAATTTAATAGATTCTTTTATATTTAGTACTCAGCAAGTATTTATATGGTAAAAAACGGCGTAAACTGACTTTTCACCTGGTCCTGATAAATAAAAGCAAATCACTATGACTCAACTGCAAAGCGTTTTAGACGCCATCGACACGATTAACAAAGCCGATCTTAACATCACAGTTGTGGACGGTAAAAGCTACCCCAAAGAGTTATTGTACGGTCAATATATGTCAACTTGCCTTGAGCAGTATTGGCCAAATGCCAATGATAACTTAAAAATTGCCGTTCGGGCGCAACACGTAAAGCGCTGGCATTTAAAGCGGACTGACTTTGATCTAGGTAAAAAAGGCTATTTAACTTGGCGTAAAGAACTAGGGGTTTTTCATGGCGCTACCGCTAAAGCCTTGATGCTAGAGTATGGTTATAATGAAGCAGACGCAGAAACAAGCGCGGCGATTATTCGCAAAGAAAAATTAAAATCAAACAGTGACAGCCAAACCTTAGAAGACGTAGCGTGTTTAGTATTTTTACAGTACTACTTTGATGCCTTTGCCGCTAAGCATAAAGAAGAAAAAATCATTCGCATTTTGCAACTAACTTGGCGGAAAATGTCAACTCAAGGTCATGAAATCGCGCTAAACTTATCGTTACCACCACATTTGGCAATACTGGTTGGCAAGGCCTTGGCTTAATGCTAAAACTTTACTTTATACTGTCTTGGGATTACCTTTATTCTCGATTACTTTTTAGTGGCGATTATAAAGTCTTAACTTTTCTCGACCGCTTACTTTTTGTGATGTTACTTTCGGCCAAAGTGCGATCGCACGGCATAATCACGTTGCCATCAGCAATCGGTATGCGCCAAAGAAAAACAAACGGCCAAGCAACCAAAACAACGACTAATACTTGCAAGTATATTGTTGGCAAAATATAACAAGACCATAAAACCGCTACCAGAATAGAACCTAAGGCAATAACTTTTGCACGCTTTGGCATACTTCGCGACTGTTGCCAGTGATATATCATTGGGCCAAAAGTTTTATTATCCAATAACATTTTATGCAGGCGCGGCGAAGACTTGGCAAAACATGCGGCGGCGACCAATAAAAAAGGCGTGGTGGGTAGTAACGGTAAAAAAGCGCCGATAAAAGCTAAAATAACAAAAAAAATCCCGGTTATTTTTAACAACATATAATAGCCTTAATGCTATGTAATAATTGACGGTAATAACGTCTTAAGTGACTTTTTATCACAAAAATCACCTTATAACTGCCAATCATCATAAGAAAAATCTACCGAAGACAGTAACTGTGCTAATTCGCCAGATAAACGCATAGTGGTAATAATTGCACTCATCTCTTTATTGAGCTTACGCCCTTGCTCTGTATTAGGAAATAGCATCTTAACTTCAAATTTTTGGTAAAGTTCTCGTTTAACTGATGACAGTAGGTTTTTATTTGCTCGTAAAAGTGGATCTGTAGAAGAGTCTGCAAAACGATAATTTTAAACAAACGCTTCATTTTCATCCTACATTACGGCCAATTATGGCTAATAATCAAGCACAAGTTATTTCATCGTAAAATTAAGCGACGCCATAACGCCAGCTTACATTTAATGACGATTAGCTTAAGTTGGTCTTTTTAGCTATATTTACTGCGCCTCTTTATTACCACAAAGGTGCGAAAAATCACGGTATTTAGCATTTTATCAAGCCACTAACCAACACTTTAACTGGGTTAAATAGCGACAAAAACTAACATAAGCCAATATAGCTAAACAATAAACATGCACTGCCGCTAGGCACTATTGCACTGACAAGATTACTCATAAAAAGGCTTAGCGTTATTTAACCTGACTACTTTGTCACAGAAAAACCCACAACCGAAACCAATCAACACTTAAATTTATAATTAAAAATAAGTATTTATCATTAGTCCATTGCTTGAACAAAGCTCAATAAATGCTGTTCGTCAATCGGCTTACTCATGTAGTACCCCTGCCCTATATGACAGCCTTCTGCGGTTAATAGCTTCATTTCAAACTCAGTTTCTATGCCTTCAGCAACCACTTCCATACCTAAATTAATACCAATATCTATAATGCTTTTTACTATTGCTTGTGATTTCTTATCTTTGTGAGCATTTTGCACAAAGCTTTTATCAATTTTAAGGTAGTCTATATCAATATCACGTAAATATGAAAATGAAGAGAAACCGGTGCCAAAGTCATCGAGCGACAGTGTAACATTACAAGATTTTAGCTCCGCGATTGTTTTACACACGGCATTAATGTCATCAAGAAAAACAGACTCTGTAAGTTCAAACTCGATAAGTGAGGAGTCAATCGCGTATTTTTCCATCAAGTTAAAAACTTGCGTAGTAAAATTGGGATCTGAAAAATCGACTGCCGATATATTGACCGATATTGGAATGTCGTTTAGTACTGTGCCTTGCCATGAGTTAAGGGTTTGGCAAGTTTTTTCTATCACCCAATGGGTAATTTCGCGTATGAGACCATTTTTTTCTGCTGCCAAAATAAAATCATCGGGGTAAATAAGTTTATCTGGTTCTTTCTGCCATCTAATAAGTGCTTCAACACCACATACTTGGTTATTTATTAAAGATATTTTTGGCTGAAAATGCAATACAAACTCTTCGTTCTTTATCGCTTCACGTAATTGACTTTCAAGCAAAACACTATCAAGAGCTAATTTCTCTAACTTATCGTCAAAGAAATGATACATATTTTTACCGGATCTTTTTGCCTGATACATTGCCATATCAGCTTTACGAATTAGCTCTTCGGCCTCGTCAGAATCATCAGGATAAATACTCACCCCAATACTACAAGACATATGGTACTTTTTGTCCTTGATCAGAAAAGGGACTTCACATAAGGCTAAGATGCGTTCATTAATTGGCGCAATATCTGTCACGTCATTAATATCTTCAATAATGACAACAAATTCATCTCCGCCCAATCGCCCGACAATATCACCTTGTTTTAAGGCTGATTGTATACGATTAGCAAATTCGATCAGGTATAAATCACCTTGATGATGTCCGGCGGTATCATTAATTTTTTTGAAGTCATCCAGATCAATAAATAACACCCCTATTTTAGAGTGATGTCGATTAGACAAACTAATGGCGTGGTTAAGCGCAGCCAGTAACATAGATCTATTAGGTAAATTTGTTAGCGTGTCATGATTTGCCCGATGCTTTAATAATTGCTCATTTTTACGAATATCCGTGATATCTCTGCAGCACCATACTCGGCCAATAAAGTCATCATCGACAACTTCTGGCACCGAGAAAAATTCGAAGTGCTTGTGATTAACGGTATCAAAAAAACCATGAATATGGGCGAGTTTATTGTGCCTTATTTCATCAATATCAACATTGAACGTGTCTACATCAGCAATCCTTGCCATAAATAAATCACAGGTTAGCAGGTCACTTTTTTTAAAATCTTCAAGCGATATATCGAGAAAATCCAGTGCTGATTGATTCATTTTTTCGATGATATTATCATTAGTAAAACTAAAGACCGCTTCAGTACAAGCATCAAAAAGGGCATTTTGTTTCGCTAATATTTTTTCTAAATTATGCTGATGTTCTTTGTTTTCAAGCAAGTTGGTTTTCAAGCTTGTATTGATGTCATTGAGTTCTTCGGACGATATCATCAATGTCCGTTCCATAAATTCGCGTTCTTCTTGCTGTTGTCGAAAAATATCTTCTACATCTGTGATAAAGCCTTTCACATCTGCATTGTCACTCAACTCAGATAAATGTCTTTTTATTAGACGATTTAATAATCTATTCATCGGTTTCACATAGTGTTGTAATCGTCATGGTTTGATTATGAAGTGCACATATGTTGCTATTAACCATGGGAGAAAGCTCACCATAGGAGTAAAAGCCAGCATATGTCCAGTCTTCACCGATGATATCTTTAACCACCTCTAACTCTTCTTCAGTATATTTATCTAAAACAAGTCGCCGACCAACACAACTGATCAATAGTGCCAGTCCAGTTTTTGAGGTTGACTTTAAATTGTCCAATGCCTCAACTGCGGCGAGCTCGGCACCGTCAATCAAGTTACCTGCGTTAGCTCGCATTAACTGCACCGTAGCTCCTTCAGGTACGTCGCCAGCAAATATCATTGACCCGTCAGCTTCATTTATATTAAGTATGGTTCGGGTTATTAAATTGTCACCGATCTTGAGAACTAAGGGAAACAATAAGGCCGACGAGGGTAATTGTTCAGCATGAGGTCCGAGGTACTTTTTATATAGCTCTAATGCTGGCTTGCCATCTAATTCATACAAAATATTACTTTGCGATTTAGTGATAGTTCTATCAGGACCAAAAGCATTCCAACCACCAATACAACCATGACCAAAGCTTAACTTTTCACCATAAAAGCCAATAACAAGAATATTACCGGTATCAAGGTTATCGTTGTGCCAAACAATGGTCTCCGAAAATTGGGTGCCGTCACCGGCAAGTCCGCCAGAAATTAAGACATTATCAGGCAAATGTTCTTGCAGGCCATTTACCAGCTCAGTGCCATTGATTTGATGCCCATCTGAAAGCACAATCGCGTACCTTAGGCCTTTATGCTCGAGTTGCTTTGCTAATTTTTCTGCCACCGCTTGAGTTGAGCTGTGGGTTATATTACTGCTGACAACCGCCAAGCTTGAGTGTGCTAAGTCAATAGCGGTTAAACACAAACTTTCATCATAGATTTTTGTTCCGGCAACTTCTCCTGCGGTTGTACAGCCAACAATTTGTGCAGCAGGAAAGTGAGCCTTAATCTCAGACATGAGGTTACTGTCTTTAGCATAGTTCCGATTACCAAAGAGTAAAACAAGTTCAGCACTGTCCATAGTCTCGATAGACTTTGCCCATTTACCATCTATGTAAACGTTTTGTTGTGTTCTCATCTACTTCCCCCCTTACTACTTCATATAATAAGTGTATAGAAAAATTCGCTGACCATCTAACGAAATATTGACGATAGGTTTATTTTTCATCGCACGCTATTTTAATAACTGATAATGGCCATTTGCAGCTTATGGCCAATGTAGCTGCGCGCTCATGGCTTAATTTAAGTGCCAACCTTGACTGTTCACACATTAGCACCTAAAAATTAAAACATTATCTATTAATAACTTAGAAAAATTTCATCTCCTATTAAGGTAATGGTTAAAGTATAGACCTAAGCCATTACATAACCAAACTTACAAATTTTTTCAGAAAACAACATAACACCGACCGTTTTAAAACTAATATAATAATGCGATTGTCGGTCTTATTTTCCAGCATAATTTTCAATCATAGTGCTTAATTTTAGCCATCGTTTTTAGCAATATATAGTGTATGGCTAGTCATTGGCTCTATCGCTCAGTATTCCAACTAAATAAATAGGCACCTAAGGTTAAAAATACTGCGATCATGATCATTAAAATAGTCACGTGATAGCTAATATCCGCTAATGTCGCTCCTTCAGTGATAATTTTACGGGCACCTGCAACTAAGTGTGTCAAGGGTAAAAAATCAGCAAATACTTTCACCGCATTTGGCGCGCCTTCTAAGCTAAACCATACACCTGATAACAACATCATTGGCCATGAACTCAAATTTAATAGCCCGCCAATTAATTCTTCACTTTTACTGCGACTGGCAACTAATAAACCTAAAGTGATCAAGCTAAAGGCCCCTAAAATGGCAATAACAAATAAATCAAAATAACTACCTAACATGTAGAAATCAAAAATCAGGTTACAGCCAATATAAACCACTGATGATAAAAACATGACAATAAATAACCGTGAAAATAACTGTGCTGAAACAAACTCTAATGCTGACAGTGGTGTGGCTTTTAAGCGCTTTAATACCGCATTTTTACGATAACGCACGATGACATAGCCCACACCAAACAAGCAGCTAAACATCATATTCATGCCTAAAATCCCAGGTAACACCCAGTCAACATAACGAATTTGTTTACCTTGAGTTTCAATACGCAGGTAATTTTTATGATCATTTAAAAATATTTTCTCCACCAAGTAACTGTTAGGTGCCCCTTGATTAACCCAATACTGTTGAGCATTAAAATTAACTAACAAGTCAATGCTGTGTTGCTCTAATTTAACTTTCGCTATCGCGGTATCTTGGTAATCAATAAAACTAATAAACTTGGTTTCTAGAAAACTTGATTGGCTTTGCGCTAAATTTAACACCCCGACTTTATAAACCGGACGACCATCACCAGAAAAAACAAACGATAAGCCGACTAACATTAATATCGGAAAAAGTAAATTCCAGCCCAATGACGAACGATCACGAAAAAATTCAATATTTCGTGCTTTGAACACGGCAAAAAAACGTGAAAAGTTAATCATCTTAATCCCTCAATGAATGACCGGTAAGTTTTAAAAATAAGTCATCCAAATTGGGCGACTTTACATGTAAACCTGCAAGCGACACTTTTTTAGCTAGTAGCAGTGCTATCGTGGCTTCAACATCAGTGGTGGTAATTTCTACCTGTTGCTCATGCACATGCCAGTTTGACTGCAGACAAAGTTCATCAGGCACTTGCTCTGCCGGCAAATAAATAAATACTTCATCAAAATGTTGATTAAGTAATTGCCTTGGCGTGCCGCGAGCAATCACTTGACCATGGTCCATAATCAACACGTCATCACACAATTGCTGCGCTTCATCCATATAATGTGTCGTTAACACTACGGTTTTATTGCGCGCTTTAATGTTTTTAATCAACTGCCAGAAATTTCGTCTGGCTTGTGGGTCAAGGCCTGTTGTCGGCTCATCCAGAAAAACAATATCGGGGTCATTAATTAATGCTAAAGCCAGCAAAAGTCGCTGTCGCTGCCCGCCTGATAACAAACGGTTATCACGATTTAAAAACTCACTTAAATCACATAGTTCAATTAACTCATGATGTGGCACAGTATGTTGATAAAAAGAGGTAAATAGATTTAAGGTTTCTTTAACGGTGAGAAAGTCTTGTAAGGCGGTATGTTGAAATTGAATACCAATTTTTTGCGACATTGATCCATCGATGGGCTTGCCATAATAAAACACTTGGCCCTTTGTCGCTTTAATAATCCCTTCCATGATTTCTATGGCGGTAGTTTTCCCAGCTCCATTTGGCCCAAGCAGACCAAAGCAATGACCTTTTTGAATAGAAAAGTTGATGTTGTCTACCGCGACAATATCTTTATAACTTTTGGTTAAATTCTCAACACGAATAACTTCTTGCATAGCACACCTCATGATAGCTAGAACACATTCTAACGGCTCATTAAAAAGATTCATACCAGAACAATCAACCACCCTAAACGATAGTAATTATCATTTGCATTAGTGGTGGTTTTCAATTATTGTTTTAGCTGCCTATTTTAGTCAAAAATAATAAGGAATAATGATGGGGTTTAGACAAGTAAATGACGGTTGTAATGGTAGAGCCCAAGTAGAAATATCAACAGCATTGTTAGCACAATTAATCACCTCTGGCGCATTAACGGGCAATGATTTCAGGTGCTTGGACAACAATGCCCGTCAAACCTTATGGTTGTCTTTGCTAAACTTAAGTACTAATTTTAGTGGCGTGAAGTAATATAACTTATCAAGTGCTGATTTAACGCTTTTTTACCGGTAAATCCAAATTGCTGACAAACGCTTTCTATGCTGTGTTTTTGCAAAATCCGTGCAAGTAGCGGCAATACTTCAGGCTCAAACTTTTCAGTACAATGTGTTAATAGCCATTGGTGTAGTGCATAAACACAGCTGCTAAATTGCCGATGACCGGCAGTAAAATCGTTAACGCTTTGTAAAACATCAGGGGTAAGTGCTAACGCTTTTAATTCCATATTACCATTAAGTAACTGCCAAACTAATTTTACTGGTAAGCGCTTAAACTCATCGGTTAGCCAATAATCAAATTGTTGATAAAAGCGCTGAGCCATCACCTGCTGCAATTGGCTGGCATTCGGCGTTAATGCTTTAGTCACTAAACAAGAATGTTCTCCACTGGCTTTGTCTTTATTAAATCCAACTCGGGCCACACTAAAGCCAGTTTGTTGCCAAAACTTAAGTAAGGTCGAATTAGCCGCAAAACTAGCGCCAATAAAATCTATACCTTGCGCAGTGATTTGCTGTTCAATACAGCTCAAAAAGTGCTTGCCTAAGCCTTGCCCTTGAAATTGTGGATGGATGGCGATACGCATGACACGTTGATAACTATAATTAAAACTTTCTTTAATACCACAATGCATGAGTAATGACTGCGGTAAAAACTGATCGCGCAAGCGACGCTGATTTGCACAGACAAGCTCAACAAGCTTTGCATCTGCATGGCCTTCTCGCATTAGCATAACAACACCTAAAATATCATCCTGGCGTTTAAGAACGAACAATGAAATGGCATTATTATTTAAGAGTAATTGCACATCGCTTGGTGATGTTTGATAGTGAGCTGTAACTAATACAGCAAAAACTTGTTGTAAAAGTGCTTCGTTTAGCAGCAATTGTGCCGCGCTAATCAGCTCAACCTTGAAATTATTTTGTCCGAGTACAGCCATTTTCTCTTGGGCTTTATCAAGCTCATTAGCAGCGTCATTCAACGCTAAAAAGCTGTCTTTATAGTTTGGTAATTTCGCGTTTAACAAGCAACTCGCAAAAACGAATTGCTCAAGCGGATCATCACTGGCCCAACGAATAGCCTCATTAATGTGCATGTTGCGCCAATTTGGCATCAAACGCTGTAAAATCTGACGAAATTTGATACTAAAACCGCGTCCTGCGCCCTCATAACCATGAATAGTACTGGCAAATATTAAACGATGATAATGGCTAAGCAATTGTTGCAAAAGATAAACCGGAATTGCCGCGGCTTCATCAACCATCAAAACATTAGCCTCAGATTGCTCTTTTAACAGCACGTCGATGGGATAGAAAACAATGCTGCCATTAGGGTGTTCAACATGAGTTGCTTGCAGCTTCGCATCAGGTAAATACTGCTCAACTTGATGAAAAAACACCTTAAGCGCTTGTTGGCTGGCTGCGGTGATAATGATTTTTAACGGTTGCTTAGCATTATTCAACATCTGACACGCCGCAAGGGCTAATGCTGATGATTTGCCTCGACCGCGATCTGCGGTAAGTACCAAAGGCCTATCTCTATGACCCGATAATACTTTTAGCATCGCCTCGACCGCTAAAGCTTGTTCTTGAGTAATACAACCGTACGGCAGACTTGTTGCATGATAATTTGGCGATAATTGTCCATTGTTAAGCGTGCTATTTTTCGCTATTTCTGCTTTATTTAAAGACAAAAAATCAGGTAGTTCTGTTGCTTTTTGGCTAATTAAATAACTATTTCCAGCCGTTAATTGCCTGATAAAACGCTGAAGAAAATTGTCTGTCGATTGGCTATGATTAAGTTGTTCTATCTGCGCTGGCTTCAGTAAAAGTATAAAAATGCCACCGGCAACTAAAGTGCCCGAAAGTGCCGCAAAGGCATCAGCATTAAAAGCACTGGTTAGATGCTCGGTATTATTTTGCGCGCAGAACACAATAAGCTTTTGCTCAGTACCTAAATACTGGCGATAGTTTTTTCGATTAACTGAAATGAGCTGATTAGCATAACGGCCAATGGCAATATCACCATATACAAGCGCTTGTTTTTGCAAGCTGGCGTTAGGTACTTTGGCTGTTAAAAATAAGGCTAAACTTGTTTCAAGCTGCTGCGCAGTCCAAGCTTCATCACCCACTAAAACCACTAGACTACGCCAACGCTTAGCTTTTGTTAGTTGCTGTAACTGCTTACACCAGCGTGAAAACTTCTCATTCAACATTAAATTCAACCTTAAAAAACATCTTGGCTAACACCAACAGCTGCAAGTCTATCAGAGCCCTAATCAAAGCTAAATAACTGCTCTGCGCTAAATCAGGATATAAAATCAACCGCTAATACTTTTCAGCAGTATTTTTCTTGAAATGAAAAAATAATTAGTTGAAAATCCGCCATTAGTTGCCTATGTTCAAGCTATTAATCCTCATATGTGTACTGAGGTTATAGGTAGTTATTTTTAAGGTTTCGGCCATTAAAAATACTGAACAACATTGGCAGCATTAGTAACTATTTATTGTAATTGCAGCAGGCCCTGTAAAAGCCGTAGGTATAAAAATGAATAATTATTTAAAAGATTACACGACCCCAACAGTAGAACCCAAAAATTATGACCAAGATTTGCCTAAAGGCGATAAGGCAAACCATAACAGTGAAGTTAGACGACGCATTGACGATTTATTAGAACAAAAGCGACTGAAAGCTTTACTAGACGATGCTGATGATTGGGACTTCTGATCATTGACCTTACTCACAGCTAAATAGTAGTGGTTTAATTAACGCCTAAGCTTCGATACAATCAGCTAAAATTATCAGCAAATGTTTTACTGGTAACGATTTGTTTATTATAAAAAACTGCTATCATTAAGCTAATATTTACACCACTAAATTACCTACAACATGACGTTATTTGAAAAATTGCGCTGCTTATTCACTTTTGGCCAGGGCGTAGCTCTACCATTACCTGCCATTGATGAAAACGCAAACCCCTTATCATTATTTAAACTGTGGTTTGATGAAGCAAGTAAAGCCGGTATTTTACTGCCTGAGGCAATGTCAGTAAGTAGTGTTGGCCTAGACGGTCAACCAAGCTGTCGTATGGTATTATTAAAAGAATTTAACCACGATGGTTTTATTTTCTATACCAATTACAGTAGTAGAAAGAGCCAAGAACTGAATAACAATGATAAGGTCGCGTTGTTATTTCATTGGAATGTCTTACAACGCCAAATTCGCATTGAGGGTATTGTTGAAAAAGTCAGTACTGAGCAATCAGCAAAATATTTTCATAGCCGAGGTCGAGGTAGCCAAATTGGTGCTTGGGCATCTAAACAAAGTAGTAAAATTCAAACCGAAACTGAACTCGCTGACAGCGTCGCCTACTACACGAAAAAATTTGCCGGTAAAGAAATACCCTTACCAGAATTTTGGGGCGGCTGGCGGGTAAAACCAAACTATATAGAGTTTTGGCAAGGCAGAGCAAGCCGCTTACATGACCGTGTTTGTTTTGAAAAGCAAACCAGCCAATGGCAAAATTTCAAGTTACAGCCTTAAACATTTTAATATTTATAGCTCAGTAGTTAACTATTAAGCTATAAATACGATAAAACACTTGTGTGCTTTGTCCGGTAAATATATTGTTTATTTAATAAAAACACTTTGGAGGCTATGTGGGGAAATTAATGCGTTTAGCTGTTATAACAATTATTTACCTCTTCATCTTATCTAGTCACCTGAGTTACGCACAAGAGCTAAAGGTTGGCATTGAACCATTCCCACCATTAATTAATGAAGATGGCAGTGGTTTAGTGCTCGACATGCTAAGCACGTTAACCGCTGAGACAGATCTTAACTTTAATTTTCAGATCATGACCTATGCCAGAGCTAAAAAAGAACTAAAAAGTGAACGACTACAACTTATTGGTTTAACGCCTTTTCAATTAGAAACAAAAAAATTCTACCAATACGGCTTAGAACTTGATTGGCATATTGACACTTGTGTAGACTTTGTTGCTTTAAATGATCGTTACTTTGATGTCGAAAAATTGCCTGACGGTAGTATTGGTACACTCTTAGGTAATGCAGAATTTTTTGCCGAAATCATCAATGTTTCCGTGGATAAGTTTGTTGAAGTAAGCAGCTTAGAACAGTTAGTTAAAATGTTAGCATTAGGGCGTTTAAAAGTGATTTTATTCGAGCGAGCTTCAACCATGACGGCAATAAAAGCCTCAGGTATAAAAGATATATACTATAAAAACATGGGCATTGTGCCTGCTAGTCTAGCTGTGCCTAATACACCAGCGGGCTTAATATTAAAAACAAAATTAGATAACTTACTAATTGACTTAGATAATACCGCGTTCTTTAGTGAATTTATCAATTACACGTCAATGGCTGATTCGGGTCACGTAATCAACCAATAAACTTTATCCGCATGGATAAATAAAAAAAGAAGCGCTATCGCTTCTTTTTTTTTCACTCGCGCAAAGCTTAACCAACTAAAGCGAGTAAAATACCCGCAGCAACCGCTGAGCCCAATACACCTGCAACGTTTGGTCCCATAGCATGCATCAGCAGGAAGTTATGCGGGTTTGCCTCTAAACCTACTTTATTAGCAACACGCGCAGCCATAGGCACTGCCGACACACCAGCGGCACCAATTAGTGGGTTAACTTTTTCTTTGGCAAATTTATTCATTAACTTCGCCATTAAGACCCCTGCAGCAGTGCCGATGGAAAATGCTACCGCGCCTAATGCCAGTATACCTAAGGTTTTCGCATTCAAAAACTGCTCTGCGCTTAGCTTAGAACCCACACCTAAACCTAAGAAAATAGTAACAATATTGATTAACTCATTCTGAGCTGTTGAACTTAGGCGATCTACCACACCACATTCGCGCATTAAATTACCCAGACAAAACATGCCGACTAACGGTGTTGCCGCAGGTAAAAAGAATATCGTCATCATCAACACGCCAAGTGGGAAAATGATTTTCTCAACTTTAGTGACATGACGAAGTTGTGCCATTTCAATTTTACGTTCATCTTCGGTGGTTAGAGCGCGCATAATTGGCGGCTGAATAATGGGTACCAGCGCCATATAAGAATAGGCAGCAACGGCAATGGCGCCAAGTAAATCAGGGGCAAGCTTTGATGCTAAGAATATCGCCGTTGGGCCATCTGCCCCGCCAATAATGGCGATAGCTGACGCGTCTTTCATAGAAAAATCTAAACCGACAAAGTTTAACGCTATGGCACCAAACAAAGTGGCGAATATACCAAATTGCGCAGCTGCGCCTAACAGCAATGTTTTAGGATTGGCAATTAACGCACCAAAATCTGTCATGGCGCCAACGCCCATAAAAATCAGTAGTGGAAATATGCCAGTGTCGATACCGGCGTAGTAAATGAAATGCAATAAGCCACCGACTTCTGAAAAGCCAGCGAGTGGAATATTAGTGAGAATAGCACCAAACCCCATTGGCACTAATAATAGCGGCTCAAAGTTACGCGCAATGGCAAGATAAAGTAAACCACACCCCACTAGCATCATGATCACTTGACCGAACTCAAAGTTAGCTAAGCCGGTTGACAGCCACAATAATTTTAAAGATTCCATGGATATTCCTACACCAAGCTTAACAAAATATCACCAACGGCAACTGAGTCACCTTCTCTGGTGTGAATAACCGATATTTCACCGGCCTTTATTGCCCGGATTTCAGTTTCCATTTTCATCGCTTCCATAATGATAACCACTTCGCCTGCTTCGACATCGTCGCCCTCATTTACTAGCACTTTGAAAATGTTACCCGCTAAAGGCGCTTTTAAAGGCTCACCACCAGTTGAACTTGCTACGGCAGGTGTTTTACTCGCTGCCTGAATATTATCTATAGAACCACCCGGCGCTACCACTACATCATAAACTTTACCGTCGACACTGACGGCATAACTTTCAGGACCGCTGTTTGCTGAACTTGCAGCTGGCGTAGCAGCACTTTTAGCCGCGGCTTTGGTCGGTGCGGGTTCAAAAGCATCGGGATTATTGCGGTTGGTTAAAAATTTCAAGCCAATTTGCGGGAATAATGCATAGGTTAATACATCATCAATAGTATCTTCAGCGAGAGTAATATTTTTCTCTTTGGCTATTTGTTGCAATTCAACCGATAACTTATCCATTTCTGGCGCTAGTAAATCTGCTGGGCGACAAGTGATCGCTGCTTTACCGTCAAGCACTTGCGCTTGTAATTCAGCATTAACCGGCGCTGCAGTTTTACCATATTCGCCTTTAAGTACCCCAGCGGTTTCTTTGGTAATAGATTTGTAACGCTCGCCGGTCAGGACATTCAATACCGCTTGCGTGCCAACAATTTGCGAGGTTGGCGTAACTAAAGGAATATAACCAAGGTCTTTCCGCACTTTTGGAATTTCTGTTAGTACTTCATCCAGCTTGTCTGCCGCCCCTTGCTCTTTTAATTGGCTTTCCATGTTGGTTAACATGCCGCCAGGAACTTGTGCTAGCAAGATACGCGCGTCGATACCACGTAAACTACCTTCGAATTGCGCATATTTTTCACGAACATCACGAAAGTAAGTGGCAACTTCTGCTAATTTCACCATATCTAAGCCCGTATCACGTGGTGTGCCTTCAACAATAGAAACAATGGTTTCTGTCGGTGAATGGCCGTAAGTCATACTCATTGATGAAATAGCTGTATCAATTACATCAATATCAGCATCAATCGCTTTCATGTGTGTAGCCACACTCAAACCTGTGGTGGCATGGCAATGCAATGCAATAGGTAAAGATACCGTTGCTTTTAAACGAGCAATCAGCTCGGCAGCATCGTAAGGCTTCAACAGACCCGCCATATCTTTTATACACAAAGAATGCGCGCCCATGTCTTCGAGCTGCTTAGCCATCGTTAGCCAGCCCTCAAGGGTATGCACAGGGCTTTCGGTATAACTTAATGTACCTTGCGCATGTGCGCCAACTTTTACTGCCGCTTTAATGGCGGTTTGTAAATTACGCACATCGTTCATCGCATCAAAAATCCTAAAAACATCGATACCATTAACGTGAGCACGCTCAACAAACTTTTCTACCACATCATCAGCATAATGACGGTAACCTAAAATATTTTGACCACGAAACAACATTTGCTGCTTGGTTTTCGGCATAGCTTTTTTCAGTGCTCGAATACGTTCCCAAGGATCTTCCCCTAAATAACGAATACAGGAATCAAATGTTGCTCCGCCCCATGATTCAATGGACCAATAACCAATGTCATCCATTTTAGCAGCAATGGGTAACATATCTTCCAAACGTAAACGTGTGGCGAGCAATGATTGATGGCCGTCGCGTAATACGACTTCAGTTATTCCTAGGGGCTTGGTCATGATGATGTCCTATTTCTGTGCAGAATGTTGTTGACGATATTGAGTAACAGCAGCAGAGATTGCTGCAACGACGGCAGGTGATACACCTTTATCATCTTGTTTTTTATTATTTCTTTGACTTGGAGCTCGACTTTTAACAATGGCATCAGGATATTTTTTGGCCAACCTAACCAGCACAACGTTGATAAAAACAATCAACAAGGCTAAAAAGCTAAAAACAAAGACCATTCCGGCTAACATTAACGTACCTGCTTCAATAAATAACTGTTGAAGATTTTCCATTTTTTCACTCTCAAGCAATTTCTATATAATTAGAATAATCACTCCAATGTATAAAAAGCAAACACATTTTTACAATTTGCTTAAAAAAAACAATGTCAAGCAAAAATAATGGAATTAAACTGCTAAATTTGATGATATTAAGCCTTATTTTACGAGACATACCATCTCAATATCAGCTTATACAATATAAAACTTACTCATAGCCAGTATTAGATCAAGAACAAAATAAGCATTAAACACTATACCTTGACTGATATTTACCAATTTAAGCGATAAATCAATTTTTGCTATTTAAAAGCAACCGATCACAAGCTGAAAAAACTCATATTGTTGACCTTAAACTTTAGCATTATTTAAGACTAATCGAACAAATTTCTTAAACTGATTGCGATTACTACAAGCTTGGCAATTACCGCACTAAAGTTGAATATCGTTCGTGTTAACTTTTGCAGGAGAATAATCGTGATGGGAATTGGAGGCGAAAAAAAACCAGCCATAAGGCTGGTTTTTTCAATGTGGCGGACGCGGCAGGAGTCGAACCTGCGACCGCCTGGTTCGTAGCCAGGTACTCTATCCAGCTGAGCTACGCGTCCGCGGTCAATCGTTATTTTATATCTCGATTCAAGATATACCAGTAAATCTTAACAATATGTTTATTTTTTAATCAGCTTTAATACTAGCTGCTCTTTTTTATTTAGCCACTTAAAGAAAAGTGGCGGACGCGGCAGGAGTCGAACCTGCGACCGCCTGGTTCGTAGCCAGGTACTCTATCCAGCTGAGCTACGCGTCCTCAATAAACCTGTTATTTATATCTCTAGTTTAAGAGATAACGAACTGAACAATATTTACTTAGGTGAACGACCTAGTCAATACTATCTACATCCGTGCTGAACTATTTCAATATCGTTGTTCCTACGATGCCAATCTAAAAGAATGGCGGAGAGGGAGGGATTCGAACCCTCGAACCGGGATAAACCAGTTACTCCCTTAGCAGGGGAGCGCCTTCGGCCACTCGGCCACCTCTCCAATGGGGCGAATAATAAGGGATTATAAAAATAAGTCAAACTTTTTTCTGCTTTTATTGCTATTTTCTGACTGTTTGCTGAGAATTCAAACAACACGCTCATTTTTCAAACATTAATCGACAAAAAAACCTTATAAAGACTATGATAAATTTTATTGTTGGATCAAAAAAGCCGACGATTGTCGGCTTTAATTATGAGAAAGTAATTAGAATTTACTCTCTGAGGATTCACCCTCTCCTTTTTCCGATTGTATTCTCATATAGATTTCTTCACGATGAACCGATACTTCCTTGGGAGCATTAACACCAATACGCACCTGGTTACCTTTCACCCCTAACACTGTCACTGTGACGTCGTCTCCGATCATCAACGTTTCACCAACTCGGCGAGTTAATATTAACATCTTAATTTCCTTTATGTTTAAAAACGATATCCACTAAATATATATAAGCTAGTAACAAATTAAATTTAGTCTAATTTTCGTAAAAGTGCACTAAAGATCACAATAAGTACCTAAAATACTTATCAAACATTGAAGATCCTATCGACAATATCAAACTTTCAGTATTTAACCGAAAGCAAGTAAGCGCCATCTTAGCGTGCAATTACAATCATCAGGGTTCATTTTAACAACCTTGGTGAAACAATAAACACTTTATCAGTAATTTTTTGTTAATTTAGGCAAGTTTTAGCAAAAATATCACTATCTTCATCATAATTTACACTTTATTGACAAATGATTTTTAAAATTAGCGCGGATAATTTGTTTTTACTTAGCTAAAATATCTGCAATATTAGATTGCGCCACTTTCAATGGCTAAAAAAATGCAATAAAAAAGGGGCTAAAGCCCCTTAAATCAATTTAGTTAGCCAGATAGGTTAGCTTAACTTATCTTTTAACCAGTTTTGAGCTGCTTTTAAGGCGACTTCAATGTTTTCTGGTTGACTACCACCCGCTTGCGCCATGTCAGGACGACCACCGCCTTTGCCACCGACTTCTTGCGCGGCAACATTGACCAATTCACCCGACTTTACCTTACCAACGAGGTCTTTGGTAACACCAGCAATTAAGCTCACTTTATCATCGCCTGCTGTCGCTAATAAAATAATGCCTGAGCCCATTTTATTTTTCAGGTCATCAACCATGCCACGAAGTGACTTAGCTTCTACACCCTCTAAATTAGCAATAAGTGCTTTGACACCGTTAAAGTCGACGGCTTGGCTAACTAAATCGCTGCCCGCTTGACTAGCGAGCTTTTGTTTGAACTGTGCGAGTTCTTTTTCTAGTTCTTTATTACGTAAGATGACTTGCTCAACTTTACTGGCAACATTAACCGCATCAGTTTTAACTAATGCTGCAATAGTGTTGAGCGTTTGCTCTTGGCCGGCAAAATAATTTAATGCTGCTTCACCTGTTACCGCTTCTATTCGACGCACACCCGCGGCAATACCTGATTCAGAGATAATTTTGAATAAACCAATATCACCGGTACGATTAACATGCACACCACCACAAAGTTCAGTAGAGAAGTCACCTAAGGTTACCACGCGCACTTCTTCGTCGTATTTTTCACCAAATAGTGCCATGGCGCCTTTTTCTTTTGCTTCATCAATTTGCATTAAATTGGTTTCACGGGCTAAATTTCCACGGATTTGTTCATTCACCATACGTTCAATCGTATTTAATTCGTCACGGGTAACACCTTCAAAGTGAGAAAAATCAAACCGTAGTTTTTCCGCATCACACAATGAGCCTTTTTGCGTAACGTGCTCGCCTAACACTTTGCGCAAACTAGCGTGCAAAATATGAGTAGCGGTATGATTTTTAACAATAGCTGAACGACGTTCGCTATTAATTTGTGCTTTAACGCGACTGTTTAAACCAATAGTGTTACGGGCAACACCTTTATGGGCAAACGCATGACCTAATTTAAAAGTATCGGTAACTTCAAAGAGGCCATCATTAATATGTAACCAGCCACTATCACCAACCTGTCCACCTGATTCAGCGTAAAATGGCGTTTGATCAAGTACAACAATACCTGTTTCACCGACAGTTAATTCGGTAACTGACGCTTCATTGTTAAAGAGTTCAACAACCGTAGCAGACATTTCATTACGGCTGTAGCCCTTAAATTCGCTGCGATGCTCTGACTTAAGGGTTTCGTTGTAATCTGTACCAAACTGGCTAGCTTTTTGCGCGCGAATACGCTGTTGAGCCATAGCTTTATCAAAACCATCGATGTCTATATGTAACTGACGTTCACGGGCGATATCCGCCGTCAAATCTGCTGGAAAGCCATAAGTGTCATATAACTTAAAGACATCATCACCGGCGATAGTGTCGCCTTTAAGTTCGGATAAAATATCTTCTAATAACGCCATGCCTCGGTCTAACGTTCGACCAAACTGCTCTTCCTCGATACGTAAAATTTTCTCAATAATGGCTTGTTGCTGGACAAGTTCAGGGTAAGCTTGACCCATTTGCTCGGCCAGCGACGCGACTATTTTATGAAAGAAAAATGACTTAGCTTCTAATTTGTGACCATGGCGAATAGCACGGCGAATAATACGACGTAAAACATAACCACGCCCTTCATTAGACGGCATAACGCCATCGGTAATCAGAAAACTACATGAGCGAATATGATCGGCAATAACCCGTAATGACTTGTGCTCTAAATCGTCACATTCGAGTAATTTAGCGGTATCACGAATTAAACCTTGGAAAATATCGATTTCGTAATTGCTATGCACACCTTGCATGATAGCGGAAATACGCTCTAAACCCATGCCGGTATCAACTGACGGCTTAGGTAAGTTTGCCATGGTACCGTCAGCGTGACGGTTATATTGCATAAAGACTAAATTCCAAATTTCGATAAAGCGATCGCCATCTTCATCTGGAGAGCCAGGAGGACCACCAAAAATATCTTCACCGTGATCGTAAAAAATTTCAGAACAAGGACCACATGGACCGGTATCACCCATCGACCAAAAATTATCTGACTCATACTTTTTATCAGCTGATTTATCACCAATACGAATAATTTTTTCTGCTGGTACGCCAATCTCAGTTAACCAATAGTTGTAGGCTTCATCATCACTTGCATAAACAGTGACCAACAACTTCTCTTTTGGTAAAGCCAAAACCTTGGTTAAAAATTCCCAAGCATAGTTGATGGCTTCTTCTTTGAAATAATCACCAAAACTAAAGTTACCGAGCATTTCGAAAAACGTATGATGACGGGCTGTGTATCCAACATTTTCTAAATCATTATGCTTACCACCTGCGCGCACACAACGCTGTGCAGAAGTCGCTCTAGTATAACTGCGGATATCATCGCCAAGAAATACATCTTTAAATGGCACCATTCCGGCATTAGTGAATAGTAATGTTGCATCGTTGCCAGGAACAAGCGAGCTACTCGCAACAATTTGGTGCTGCTTAGATGCATAAAAATCTAAAAATGCCTGACGCAATTGGGCACTAGTTTCAATCATTTGAATTTCCAACTTTTCGAAAAATTATATCTGTTTAAGCGTTTAATAGTGTCATGATTTCATCTGTTGAGAAACCACGTTATTGCATAAAGCGCACTCTTTTAGCTTTATCTTTTTGATTTTTATATTAGGGACGCACCAAAGCGCTTATTATACGCAAGCTCTACTTGAAGATACCAATCTATTTGATGATTTTTTGCTGATTTTTGTACAGTTCCCTCATCTCAACCTTTTTCTGCTAATTCACTTTTTAATTAACGCCAAGCATAGTCCACTAACTAATCGACTGATAAACACACCAGCGGAAAACACACAGCATTATTGCATCAGCTTATACGCGGGCAAGCTGATTCTTTTTGCCGCTATTTAGGTAAATTTTAGCAACCAGAGCACAAATTAATAGCATAGGTAAATTGGCTTTCTTTAACCATGATGTTCAATCTCGTTTATATTGACCAATATTTTAGCTTTAATAAGTCAATAAAACAGTATGGCATTGCACTTGCGATACCATAGCAAGTAAAAACATTGTATAAATGATGATAAGTTTTACATTATGAGAATAATCGCGCAAAATAAACTTATACCAGTTGAAATAAAGAATTAGCGAATGTTGTAAGACATTCAATGATCAATAAAGCTATGTTCTAGCGATTAATAAAAACAGGGAACTGTATGAAGGGACAAATTAACAACATGCGTTTAATATTGGTTATTTTATTTAGCTCACTATTTTTACAAGCATGTGGTGGTTCAAGTGATAAAACACCAACATTCACCGTTAGCTCATCAGTTTCAACGGTGGCATTTACTAATGAGTTTTTGCAAGCAGAAAATCATAGCATTACGGTAGATGTTACTTTTGATGGCGAAGGATTATTACTTGGTTTTGCCCCGACCGCGAGGCCGGTAAGCTGGTTAAATTATCGTGTTGAAAACCTGACAGCAACATCTGCTACCATTCATATTGATGTCGTCAACGCGGATAGAATCATTGCCGACCTCTACGGTACAACCTTAAGATTATCCAGCGGAGATCCTGCTACGACAAACCTAGCTCATGCCGATATTAATGTTTCTTTATTGGTTTGGCAGGCGCTTACGTTTGATGATACCTTCGGCGTAGACTCAGTAGCAGCGAAAAATATTGACTTAAGTTCCACTGCCGATAATTTAACATTAGCCAGTTCAGTACCTTGGCTTAGCCTTGAAAAAAGCTTTGTTGATGGCATAACAACCATAACGGCTAAGGCTGATGTTAGCAATTTTACTGAGTCTGGACTTTATCCAGCGACTATCAATATTACCAGCCCGCTTGGCACGACAAAATATCCCGTTGAGTTAAGTTTAGATAATATCCATTTGTTTGCGGATAAAGCAACCGTTGCTTTGGCTGAAACCGGCAATATCAGCAACAGTAAAACCACCCTTAATATCAATTCAAATAGTATTTTACCTTGGGGCTGGCAAGCAAACACTGAGGCGACTTGGTTAACTTTGACCGCTAATGCAGAAAACAATCAATTAACCATTACCGCCGATAGCAGCGCCTTAACTAATAACGCCATAACTTTGGCTGAAATCACCATTACTGGCAATGAACAAACGACTGCCGTTGCCGAAACTATCCAAGTGAGTTTTTATAAGTCTGACTTGAACAGTGAAAATAACACATTAGATATTGTGGCTAATAATAATGGTGTCGCGACAAACCCTTTACTACCACAATATTATGTCGCAACCGGTAATGAGCTGCGTAGCTACCACCTTTATAGCAATGAATTATTATCAACCACTGTCATAGCACCTGCAGATACCGAACTAGAGCAGCTAATTATTCACCCTGACGCTAGTACAATGTTAGCGAAAGCTGTCGAAACCATTGTTATTGATGAAAACACCAGTGAAACCACTACCCATAGATATCAAATTAACCTCAGTGATATGAGTTTTGTGGCACTAACAGATTTTGATATTAGCAACGAACCCGTGAAAATTATTCGCCTTGACGGTCGTTATTTTGTCGCAACAACAATTTTAGAGTTTGCCGATATAAACCTAATGCGGCTTGGCTTTGACGGGCCTAACGCCTTTTTTGCTAGAGCTTTTAATGTTGCCGAGCAAAAGCAAAGCTTATTCGCTTTAGATGTCAGTACCAGTGATGATTTAATGTCGATAAAACGCTTAAATGTCAAAGTGAATGATTTTGGCCGTAATCCCATCAGTACAGAAATCACCCATAGCTACCGTCCTGAGCTATTAGGCGAAAACGAGCAAATTAATGACTTCTATGTTACTGCTGATGAACAAGATATTTACGCCATTAGCCCTACAAGTGAATGGATCAGCTTTGACGGCACAACATTTACTGACAATGGCGTATTAAATAGCGATGATAATATTACCAATTTAGTACTTGCTCATACCGCTAATGATCGCCCTCATTATGTTAGGTTTGAGTCCGAAGTAGGCTTTAGAGTTGATGTCTATAATCACCAACAAACCATTGCCAACAGTATTGAGTTAAGTTTAAACCAACCGAGTAAAATGCTTATTGCCAATGGTGATAGCCGAGCGGTATTACCTGCTGCTGATAGCATAAATGTTATCAACTTGAGTCAATTTTCAAGCTCAGCCGACACGCTTGCATTTAGCAGCAATTTTGGTGATAGCCTGATAGCACAACAAACCCTGACATTGGCGAACATTGGCGTAGGCTGGCAAGCAACGGCAAGTGCTCCTTGGCTAGTGTTAACACAACAGAGCGGTGAAAATGGCGATAGTTTATTAATTGATATTGACCGCAGTTTAATCACCGGTTGGGGTTTAATGACGGCAAGCATATCAATATACGATCCAGCTAGCGGTACGACTAAAGTGATCACCGTTGAACTGGCAATAGACGCGATAAGACTAAGTAGTAACTATCCATCACTCGCCTTTAATAGCTTAGCCACCGAGCAAACGCTTGTGCATACCGTTGATGTGTTAACTAACAGCGAAACCGCTATTACTTGGCAAGCTACGACTGACGTTAGTTGGTTATCTTTGTCAGCAGACAATACAAACAACACACTGACTATTACCGCAATACCGGGCAATATAGCGACTAACGGCGTGCATAATGCTGTCATTACTTTATCACCAGCAACGATTGGTACGGCTTTAGCTGGCAGAATTAATGTCAGCTTTAATAAAGAAGCCAATGACGGTGCTGACGTTGTTCTCAGTGAGTTTAGCTTTAATAGCTCCAGCCTTGTGTTAGATCCGATGCGTCCTTACTTCTATATTGCTAAGGGCGATAAAATTAGCACCTACCACGTTATTTCTGGTGCGTTGATCAATACAGCAACATCGCCGCTAGTCGATGTCGACTTAACAAACTTAGTGATTCATCCTGACGGTTCAATGCTGTTAGCCTCAAATAGCGAAACTTATCTCGATGCAGATGAACTTGAGCAAACCCGGGTTAACCATTACCAGTTTGAGCTAAACAATTACCAATTTAGTCAAATCGACAGTGATAATATCACCGTAGCATTTCGTCCTATTATGATAAAAATGATTGCTGGTGCGCCAGTTGTTATCACGCAAACACTGGAATATGCCGACCTAAACTTAGTGCGCCAATATTGGGATCAAGAAAATGCCTTCTTTGTCTCAAGTATCGCCCAGGCGAATAGCGCTGATATATTTATGGCCTACCAGCAAGCTACCACCTCACTTGAACGCTATACGTTAAGTTATAACGCCTTTGCCAGTGAAATGATTTCATCTATCAATGAGCCTACTTATATAAACCCAGCTTTTACCAGTTTATCAAACTTTGCCATGAGTCATGATGGTAATACAGTTTATAGCGCCAACAATACCAGCGAGTGGGCGAGTTTTGACGGCACCACCTACACTGATAATGGCTTACTTCAAGGCAATGCCAATGTGCAAACGTTTAACACCACGACAGATACCAGCGACAGCAGTTACTTCTATCGCTTTGATCCAACATTAGGCTTTACTTATAGTAAATATAACGCTGCTCAAGTCGAACTTTGGTCAGAGGTTATTACCGGTGGCACAGTGCAAAGTTACTTTATGCCAGCTTACCAACGCGTGTTGATTTATGATGCCAACGCAGCAACTTTAACATTGCGCTCTCATCAATAATCGCCAGTAAGAAGCTTATTGCTCAGTTTTGCTGACCCGATGATAAATTAAAAAACCGCATTAATGCGGTTTTTTAATTTCAATGAACTAACCCTACTCCCAATATAAAACGGCTAAGTGAAATCGATATTTAGACACTAAAATTAAGCAAAAAAATTCAGAAAAAAATTCAGCTATATTCACTGCTATGGCTGAATTATCCCAACAGCCAGAAATATTCATCTCTTTACATACCGTACGATAAGGCGCTTTAGTTTGGCTAAAATAATGTCATATGCAGTTTTTTCCTAGACGATTTAAACCTTTTAGTGCTTCATTACATCTAAATAGCGACGGTAAAAATTAAGTAAGTAAGTAAGTAAGTAAGTAAGTAAGTAAGTAAGTAAGTAAGGAAAATAATGACGTATTTAGTATCAAGCTTTTTCGCAGCACTAGTGCTCATCCTGAGCAATTTGAATGCGGCTTTCGCGATGGCAGGCAGTCCACTATCTTTGCAGGCTTTATTGGATCAACAGTTAACTATAAATGCGGAAAGATATGGCATCGTTGGTCAGTCGGTATTGCTGCTAAAAAACCATCAGCCCTTATATCAAGGGCAACATGGTTTCGCCAATGTTGAACTTGGGGTCGCTATGACCAGCAAACACCTTTTTCCCAGTTACTCCATCACCAAACTATTTACCGGTGTACTGATGATGCAACAAGTTGAACGCGAAAATATTAAGCTAACCGACTCCATAACAACATATTTACCCTACCTTCCCAAAAGATGGCAAGCCGTAACTGTTGAACACTTACTAAATCATACGTCGGGCATTCCGCGCTATTTTGACATAGCCATGGAAAATCGTCGCTTTTTGCCAAGCAAAAAGGCAGTATTTTTATCACTCATTGATCAGCCTGATCATTTTAAAATCGGGACAGTAAACAGCTATAACAATACAAACTTTCTACTGCTTGCAGCCATATTGGAAGCGCAAACGGGTATGTCATACCAAGCCTTGGTCGCTGAAACAATTATTAAGCCCTTAGCCCTACACAATACTGGCCACGCCAGTGCAAAAGCCATAATAAAAAATAGCGTAACAAGTTACCGTGGCAACAACGGTTATATTAGCAAGAACATGAATATCGATTGGCCAGAGTATACCTTCGCACATTCTGCGCTTTATTCCAGCCCCGAAGATTTAGCAACATTTATGACCGCGCTAGTGACCGGCAAATTTATCAGCAAAACAATACTAAAAAAATTGTGGCAACCAATGAAACTCACTAACGGCAAAGCTGGACGTTATGCCTTCGCCTTTGAGTATGCTATCGAGGATGGCTATCTACAACTGGGTCATGATGGTGGTAACCAAGTAAAACTACGTCATTATGTAAACATTAATAACAGTGCAGATAACTACACACTTGTTTATGCGACAAATGGCAATAAAAATGGTGTTTGGACCGATGTATTAGCAGAGAGTTTAATGTCAATTGTTGAACCGAGAAAATTTGTCATGGCCGCGCTTAAAGAGCAATTTATGACGGCTATTTTAGCAAAAAACAACACTGATTTAGTCAAGGTATACCAAGCGATATCAGCTGTCTTTGACGGTGATGAACCCTTGATAGAACGCTTTTTACTGTATCGTGCTTATGCGCTTAAGTATGGCAGTGGTGCAGAATCATCAATACCCGCCTTCGAATTTTTAATCGCTAATTTTCCAAAATCAGCACAAGGCTTAAAAGGACTGGCTGAGACTAGAGACGAAATTAATCCTAGGTAATAAATTTGACATTAGCGCTCGTCACGACGTTATTTTTAAAAATGCTCCTGTGCCACTTAGCGTGTTTGAAGAAAATGTCTACTGTAAGCTCCGTGTGATCTGCAATAGCGTACATCATTTAGCTTTACGCCAAAATTAAACAATAATTTAACCCTTTACAAAGGAATACTATGAAGACTTTTATAACCATTTTTTTTACGCTGATATGGTTTTTTACCACTAATTGCAATGCACAATCGCCTCAAAAAATCTTAATTATTGCCTCGAACATGGTTGATATGGGCGATGCTGAAAAGCATGATGCGAGAAATAATTTATGGGAGGTAGCGCCGCCGTATCATGTGTTTTTCAGCCATGGTATCGAGGTTGATATTGTTTCTCCCAATGGCGGAGCCGTTAAATTCACCATGGATGCTATCGGTATCAGTAGCTACACCATAAAATATGAAGGTTTTATGGATAAAGCGAATAACACTTTAACCCCAAAACAAGTTCACCCTAGTGATTATTGGGGCGTATATATTGGCGGCGGCTACGGGCCATTATTTGACGTCGCTAATAATAAAAAATTACAGGCCATTATTGCCCAAATATATCAAGCAGGTGGTATTGTCGGTGCCAGCGGACATGGCGCAGGTGCTTTTGCCAATGTGGTGTTATCGACCGGTGAGTTTTTGGTAAAAGGCGTAAAAGTCGCCGGATTCCCTAACTCAACTGAAGTGTCTAAGTCATGGGCAAAACAAGGGACTTTATTACCTTTTTTTGTTGAGCGACAATTAAATAAAAATGGCGCAATTGCACAAAATAAACAAAGCTTAATTAACAAACACGAGGTCGTTATCGATAAAAACATTGTCTCGACAATGTTTTTACCTTCTGCGGCCTTAGTTGCAAAAGAAATGATAAGACTAAAGCAACCATAGGTAGTAGATAACATTTTAGTATTTATGCGACACGCTGTTTGTGTTGCATAATCGCTTGTTGAATTGAGGCTAAACCTATTCGGTATCTCAGCATTGGTATTGTTTATGCTATGGGGATTTGCTTTTTTGAACTAAACCGCTATACAGGCAACTTTCTTGGGGTACTTGGCTTTTTCGCATCATCTTTGCATGCTCAACGCTTTATTTTATCTCCATTACAGCTAGTTTCGCTCGATTAATCAACCATCTTTTATTCACACAAAGTGTGACCTACTTGAGTAGTTAAGCAGGTTAAGGCGTTGATTTAATTCAGCATACTATGCTGCTAACTCGTTCGTGCCATGTTAATTACCTTCGCCACTGAATGTATCACGCCCGTAAACCTTAATGCGCCCTTTTTACATAGCTTACAAGGCCATTGGAGACTACTGACTATTTTCTTTCAGTGTAGTTTCTGCTGGCAAGGTTGAGTTTGCTGATGTTTTATCAACCCAATGTACCTTGACGACACGCATTGGCTAAAAAACTGTAATGTCGTAGACGCATAAAGCCTTTGGGTAGGACATGCTGTAAACCTGCAACCATATATTTGGCAACGTATTGCCTGAACTAACAGACAATACGTTACCAAGCGAATAACAGCCAGTACCATGAGAAATTTCGCTATTAGGACCTACGCGAATATCAATATTGCCCAATCATACAAGCGCTTACTTCAAATCAGCAAGCAAAGTTTTCAACCACTTCTCTTCAGTAATAAATGCCCAAGACAAGTGCTAATATTTCAAGCAGTATTTACTAATGCGATTAGGGATGAATCAAATAAAAAAAACGGTTTTTAGAGTACTCATTTTTAGTGTAAATTATCGTTCTATAGGCCTCGAAGCATGATTTTATATTATTATTCAGGTAAGCCAATATGGGCATGCCCCCTCTTATAATCAACAGTAATTAAAAAATGCTTCAGAACGTCATAACCAATGATACCCTGAACTTTCCGGCCTTTAATTCGTGAACCTGTTTTTTGGTATTGACTATTTAAATAAGAATTTTTTCCTTCAGCAGGAACAGTTACAAGCACATTCTCTAACTCAAAGGGACCAAACTGCAGCAGTGGAATTCTAAAATCTTCTGTTGCTATTGTAGTATTTACGCCCATAGACATTGATGACTTACTATCTATTCCCTCTAACCAGCCCATACTATTGGCTACTTTACGTTCAATCATCATCCCCCCAGAATTTCCTGTATCAAGTAAAAGCCATAAGTGTCTATTATCAGGTAAGCCAATTTTAACTATAGGCATACCTGTACCTTTTTGACTTTGTATCTCGATATTTTTGAACTTAGCAACCTCCACAGAGCCTTGAGTGATTAAACGCATTTTTTTATTTGGATAATCCAGCTGAACAACAAAGTTATTGAAAAAGCCACCACCAAGCAAAAGACCATTGGTGTGATAACCCAAGTTTATTTCTGCAATTTTATTAAGCTTCGTTTTTATACCAAAAAAACTGACAGGGACATTTTTAAAAGTCTGTTTTTTTTCAATTCCGAAAAGCCCTTGCACTTTTATCTTGCTACCTTTATCAAAAGTTAAATCATGTTTAGTGGTAAAAGCTTTATTTATTGCATTCAATTGAGCACCGGTATCAAGGATGGCATAGGTATCAATACCTTTTACGGTGACAGGGATTTTTACGTGACCACCTTCAAGATTGAAATCAACCCAATTAGTAACCTCAGCCGTACATTTAAGCGTTAAGAATAAAAAAATGAGAGATAATAGTATTTTCAAAATTAGTCCTTTATGCGTATATTCCATAAAATGTAAATTATGAATGAAATATCTACGATATAAATTATTTAAAATTAGCAAGTTTTGCTTATTCATTTATTCTTAATGATATTTTTTTCAATTAGTTAAGTCAACCTATCGCCCTATTGAAATATTAACTAACTAACATTTAGCAGCTGAAAATAGCGACTAAAAAAGGGCTTTAAAAAAGCCCTTATCTCGAAGAAATGAAAAGATATATTTGATGCTAAGTTCAGTAGCATTAAACTTTCCAATCAACAACTGATCACTTTAAAACTGTAAGCTATGATTTCAAATCAGCAAGCAAAGTTTTCAACCACTTCTCTTCAGTAATAAATGCCCAAGACAAGTGCTGATATTTTTCACCTATGCCTTCAGTCAGAATTTGCTGTTCAGATTTGCCTGCGGCAAGTGCAGCAGCGACTTTATTAATACTAAACTCCATCATATCCGCAAAAGCTAACAAGCTCTTTTTATCAGTCAATTTGCCATGGCCGGGAATAATCACCACATCATCAGGGGTGTTTTTCAGCATATATCTAACGTTCGCTAAATAACCTTTAACACTACCGCCACTTTTTAAATCCACGTAAGGGAAGCCCACTTCAAAAAATAAATCACCGGTATGTAATACATTGGCTTTTTTAAAGTAAACATAAGTGTCGCCATCGGTATGTCCCTTAGGCAAATGGGTCAACTGAACCTCTTCATCGTCCAAATAAATAGTAATACCATCTTTGTAAGTGACAACGGGTAAACTATCCGCATGATGATCAGCTTTGCTACTTAAACGGTTACGGACATTCTCATGAGCAAAAATTGGCGCTTTGTGAGAGAAAAACTGGTTACTGCCGGTATGGTCGCCATGATAATGCGTATTAATAACATATTTAAGCGCTTTATCTTCGATGCCTTTCATCGCTATTTCAATTTTTTCAGCTAGCGGGGCAAACTTATCATCAACCAGTAGCAAACCTTTCTCGGTTGCTAATACGCCAATATTACCACCTGGGCCTTGCAGCATGTAAACGCCACCCGCAGCCGCTTGCACTGTAATATTAGCGTCAGCCATATCTTGTGCATGCACTGAACTAGTCACAGCCACGCTAAGCAGCATAGTAATAGTCGCAAAAGTTCTTTTAAACATAATTTCTCCACAATATTTTATGTATTAGTTTTAAGACCCTAGAATACCTTTAACCACTTGGCACCAAAAATGGTTAGGTGGTTGCAAAATATCTAGCTTTAATCAATCTAGGTTAATTTTACTCCAATAGACAGTACTTAGATCACTTTCCACTAAAAGTGCTATTGGTATAGTGTGATAAGGATATAACAAGCATGCTAGCGCTATGTTAGAACAAAGCTAATTGACTTTGTTTATCATTACTTTGCTGGCTGGCAAAACCCAGTGACAGCCCAATTAAACGTACCTTGCGATTATTCGCACGGGTCATCGCTTTTTGCAATAACGCGATAAAAATATCTTCATGACAATCACTAGATTGAATATCTACGGTTGTTTGTTGAAAGTCTGCAAACTTAATTTTTACCGTCTGTTTACTAATTTCGCGATGGTCATGCTTCGCTAAACGCAGTTTAAGTTTGCTGAATAAACTGCTTAATATCGCCTGACATTGTTCAATCGAGTCAAGGTCTTCTGCCATGGTGGTTTCAATTGCTAGTGATTTTCTCACTCGTTTTGTTTCTAGTGCTCGATCGTCGATACCAAAGCTACGCTGATATAACGCATTAGCAAACTTACCAACAATAGTGTGTAGTTTAGCCACTGAACTGGCTCTAACATCGGCGCAGTTTTCAAAGCCAAAGGCTTTTAACTTCTCACTGGTTTTCGGGCCAATACCTGGAATTTTTTTCAGTGCTAGGTTTGCAACAAAAGCACTGACATGGTCAGGAGCCACTACACACTGGCCATTTGGCTTGTTTTCATCGCTGGCAATTTTAGCCAAAAACTTATTCGGCGCAATACCGGCAGAGGCAGTAAGATTGAGTTCATTATAGATATCACTTCGAATTTGCTCAGCAATTAAGGTCGCACTGCCAAAAAACAAAGGCGAGTCTGTTACATCAAGGTACGCTTCATCGAGCGATAAAGGTTCTATCAAATCAGTATAACGTAGGAATATTGCTCGGATTTGTTGTGACACTTGCTGATAAACTGACATCCGGCTATTGACAATAATCAGCTCTGGACAAAGTGCTTTCGCGCGTGAGTTTGGCATAGCCGAGCGCACACCAAATTCTCTCGCTTTATAGTTACAGGTACACAATACGCCACGCGGACCATCACCACCAACCGCAATAGGTACATTGCGCAACTGAGGGTTATCGCGCATTTCAACAGCCGCATAGAAACAATCCATGTCAATATGAATTATTTTTTTTTGCGAATGGCTAGCTTCAAACATTTATCATTCCATATAATAATAAACTTTACGATGTCAGCAACCACACCGAACTGTATAAAAACACAGTTACTTTACCACGTAAAAAGCTACCGTCAATACTGTTGTTTCAAACAATGAATAAATCACGAAAATTACTATTAACAATGCGATAAGATCTTGTGTGACTACACATGATGCTTGAGTACTAATCACTAAATGAGATTGGCTGCTAATAATCACTTTTGCCACATTGCTGACCTAAATTAGTCCTCAAAACTAGGTAAGTTTATGTTCACTA
>CAXBNP010000016.1:0-96830 GCA_963977145.1 uncultured Colwellia sp. | reverse complement strand
CTGTGATCTCACATTTTAGCCAACTACGATTTGCCCCTTAACAGGGCGTTATATTTTTCTAGAGTGCGGAGTTAACATCCATACTTTTATGTAATATTCTCACGATAAATATTTGACTGTTTTTATACTCTTTGTAATAGATAACATGGCTAGCTTGTGGGTATTTGCTGTAACCTTCTCTTATATAATCACAGTTAATACCTAGCTCGGGATCACCCGCTAATAAATGGAACGTATTATCTAATACTTTTAGGTAATCATTCCGTTGAGAGAGTCCCCAAGTTATTTGGGTATATTTAGCTATTTTAATTAAGTCTGTTTTGGCTTTCGAAGATAATACAAACTTATTCATTAATGGTTATCTTTATCTAATTCAGTCAATAAGCTTTCATAGCTGTACTCGGCAACACCGCTTTGTTCGCCTTGGATTAACATATTACGTAAATTTAAAAGCTTAGCTTCTTGATCTTCCAAGGCTCTTAATCCAGCTCTAACAATTTCACTTGCTGAGCCATAACGACCAGTGTTAAGTTGTTGGTTTATAAACTGATCAAAATGATCGCCTAGTGTAACGCTTGTATTTTTAGCCATGATGTAAAACCTCATAAGTACCTATATATAATATATTATGGTATAAAAAATATAACAAGTCACTCAAAAGGACAAATAACAGTTGGTTTTTGCTCCTTCGTCGCTTATTTTAACCAACTATTACTTGCCTCTTAGTGAGGCGTTATAACTCAAATCCAAAGCCTTGTACTTGCTGCTCTGTTTTACTATACTTTGTACCATATAAAGTACAACTAAAGGTGTCATCATGAGTAGACTTCACTTTGATCAAGATATACAGCCTCTTTCAGACTTTAGGGCTGGAGCTGCATCATTTATCCGTCAAATTAATGAAACAAGAAGGCCAATTGTCATTACCCAAAGGGGAAAAGGTGTGGCTGTCGTTGTAGATGTGGCAGAGTATGAATCTATGCAGGAAAAAATTGAATTACTTGAAGAAGTACAAAAAGCAGAAGCACAGCTTTCTGCAGGATTAGGTGTTTCTAATTCAGATGCCCGCGCACAGATTTTGAAGAGTATTAAACCTTGAAAGTAGTTTGGTCTCCTTTAGCATTAGAAAAACTAGAGGCTGCTGCCAAATTTATTGCTCTTGATAAACCATCGGCAGCTGACAAATGGGTAAATGATGTTTTTGATCGTACTGAATTACTTGGTTCTCAACCAGAGTTAGGTCGAGAAGTTCCTGAGTTGTTAGGTTCCAATTATCGTGAAATAATATTTGGTAGTTATCGCATTATCTATAAAATTGAAAAAGAGATTAAAGTACTAACGTTACGTAATAGTCGTCAGTTGCTAAGCTCGGATAATGTTGAGTTATAACAAGGTATTAAAGTCGAACTCGTAACAGTTTGCTCGGTTCCACTTCGTTTCACATTTTAGCAAACTATTACTCACCGCTTAATGCGGCGTTATAACTCAAGGATGAATCGTGCACTCTGATGTCATAGTACCAACTCTCCCAGAATCTACTCAATCTGCCGAAATAACTAAAATTCATGTTAACGAGGGGCAACAAGTAGATGTAGGTGATGTCCTGTTTGATGTTGAAACGGATAAAGTTGTATTAGAAGTTGTAGCAGATCATAGTGGTGTTATTGAAAAAATAACCATTTCAACTGGTCATGAGGTAAGTTCTGAGCAAGTTGTAATGATCCTGAAAGAATCTGAAGTAAAAGAGACTCCAAAGCGTCAAGGGAATGTTGAATATATAGAGGTGATCACTGAAAAATTAGTAAAGGATGACTCCGGTCGTGTCTTACTTGAGGAAGTTGTCGGAAATTCTCTATTTGATAAACGAGGCATTATTTGTGGTGTAGTTGGTTTAATTATTGGTTTAGCTGTAGGTGTTTTAGGTACTGCTATTATTATTGGCTAAATTGAGTTATAACAAGCAGTTAAAGCAGGAGTTTTTACAGTTTTCTCGGTTCCGCTTCGCTTCACTATTTTAGCAAACTAATAAAAACCCCTTAACGTGGGCGTTAGGCATACCAAAGGAGATGGAGCAATGTCGGATGAAATAACAAAAAAGATAGTAGAGTTTGTTGAAGCCAAGATTGATGAAACGAGGCCAGATCCAAAGCTGGAGCGACTAAAGTCGTGGGGTGCTATAGTTGCTTCAATAGCTACTTTAACAGCATCCATATTTGCTTTTGTAGCTAGTCTAAATGCACTTTCAATAAAAAGTGAATTAGATCACCGCCAGATTCTGCTAGATGAAAACTTAAGAATTAGCTCGATTTACTATAAAAAAGATACACAAGAGTCGTGCGGTGGTATTGCATTAGATGAAACTTCAATCTGGCAAGAATATCGTGAGTGTATGCTTGGTAAAGAGCATCGTTACAATGAAGATTTGAGCTTTAAAGAAGTAACTGATATTGAAAAACGTCTGGTTTGTCTGAAAAAACCAAAGGTAGCTCAGTGCACGTAAGCCTAACAAGCAATTTAACAGGACTAAAAACAGCGGGCTGTTCACTTCGCTCCATTTTAGCCCACTATTTTTAGCCCATTAAATGGGCGTTATATGCATTCCGAAAAATCAGATTTCAGATGTTCAATTTATTAATTAGAGAGAGAGAGTTTAATTGAAAGGTTTTAGGCTAATAAGTTTGTTGGAGGGGTTTTCATATCTACTTATACTAAGTGTTACGCTTGGTGCAATTAGTCGTGATTACGTATCTTATTTAGGCATGGTGCACGGAGTTTTATTTATTGCCTATTTAACACTTTCTATTCATGCTTCGCATCAGCAAAAGTGGTCAGTTATAACTTTATTACTCCTATTCTTAGCCGCTATTATTCCTTTTGCTTTTCTCTTTGTGGAGTTATATATACGTAAGCAATTAAGTGAAAAACAAGAAATCAGCATGGTATAAATAAGCACATAACAAGTTGCTTAAACGGACAAAAACAGCTGGCTGTGCTCGTACCTCGCTATTATAGCCAACAATTTTTAGCCCCTTATTGGGGCGTTATGATCCTAAAGGATTGCATCATCTATGGAAGATCTAGCAGAAGGTATTGGCAGAGGTTTCCTTAACCTCATTAAATGGATAATCATTGATGTATTTATCGAATTATTCATTCACGGTTATGGTTACCTTACCCTTAAAATATTAACTCTTGGAAAGTACCCAAAGCCTAATCAAAATAACGATACTTTATGTGTAGTTTCAGGTTTTATATCATTTGCAGTTACTATTGCAATTATTATGTATATCAATTCTAATTAGGCATATAACAAGCTAATTAATAAGGATAAAAAACAGTTGGCTGTTTTCGTCCCTCAACATTTTAGCCAACAATTTTTTGCCTCTTAACGAGGTGTTATACCTAAAGGAAGCATTATGCACATACGGATAGTTATATTATTAATATCATGTTTTTTTATTATTTCATGCGATGATAGTGAGAAGTCAAAAACGAAAAATGTAGAATTTTTTTCCTATAAAACACCTTGCACAGGTGTATTTCAGAAGCTTTGTCTTGTAACGCACAACACAGATAAAGATGTTAATGAATTTTTTTATGATTCAATAGAAGGATTTGATTTTATTTGGGGTCACACCTATCAGCTTACATTAAAGGTAACTGATATAGCTAATCCACCTGCTGATGGTTCAAGCATTAAATATGACCTTGTAAAAGTAGTGTCGGATAGCGAAGATAGCTTGGGAACTAGTTACGAATATGAATTAGTAGAATTACTAGATAATACCTTTACAAAAGAGTTAGATATTTTCTATTTTTTGGGGCAGTCATTTGAATGCGATATAAATGTTGATTGCGATGGTTTAGTTAACTTAAATAATAGTGGCGGGTTGGTTAATGTACTATTTAAATATATTGGCGATGGAACAATTGTCTTAGTTCAGTGGAATTAGGTATAACAAGTTGCTTAAACGGAAAAATAACAGTTGGCCATCGCTTCGTGATTATAGCCAACCATTACTTAGCCTGTTATTTGGGCGTTAGCAGTTTTATAGGATCGGTGTATGAAAATTTATGTAGTATTTATATTTATATTTTTAAATCAAAATGTTCACGCAGAAATTTATAAATGGGTGGATGCTGAAGGAGTTACTCATTTTTCACAAAATATTAATGATGTACCTGAGAGCCAAGAGGTTCAAGAGATTGAAATTAAAGCTTCAAATACATCTCAATCTGTAAAAAAGAAAGTTACTTCTAGTGGTATCAATACAAAAAATAAAGAAACCAATAAATATACCTCTAAACAATTAGAGAAAAAATGTGATCAGTTATCTAGAATATGGGCGAAGGATCCCAATGGTTTTAATAGTCCAAGTTACCGTAAGTCTAGAGAACTAGGGTGTGGAACAGCAGCAATGAAAAGGCTAAGAAACTAATAAAGTCTTTAAATTGTGTAAATTAAGCTTCTAGCAGTTTGATCTGTTTATATTTTAAATTCACAAAATTAATTTTTAATCAAAAGGAAATAAAAATGAAAATGGAAAAAAGTATCATACTTTTACTACTCTCTCTAGCATTTAGTAGTTCACCTGTTTTTGCGTCTGTCGATTGTGATAGAGCTGTTGAAAACCAAATAGAAATCACAAAGGCTTCTATTGATAAAAGTAAACCGAGTGCTAGTTTCATTTTGAAATCTTTGAATACCCCTGGCGCGAGAGGGAAAGGGGTTAAACAGTGTGAGCAAGATATTAAATCAGATAAAGGTGTTAAAGAATGGTCTTGCGTTCAGCATGCAAAATCTATGAAGGATATACAATCCTGTGACTAGCGAGTAAGCCTCACTGCTAACAAGCAATTTAACAGGACTAAAAACAGCGGACTCTCGTTCGTGCCTCACTCATTTTAGCCCACAATTTTTTGCAGTTTAATTAAGCGTTATCGATACAAAATCTAATCTGAATTCAATTTTAGTCACTTGATGCTAATGTCTATACTGTGGAAAAAGTTAGCGTTCAGAAACGAAATGCGACTGGTGGTTTTGAGCTTAAACCAGCCCCACAAGAGAGCAGAAAATTTTGGTTAATATTACCCTAAATATGCTCCTGAATTTGCAAAGACTTAATGTCCGCAATTGGCTAACAGCGGAAATGAAACAATATCACTTCTTATGACCGCTAAGTTGCCCAAAGTGAACAATAGGTTTGAATCAAAATATGTTTTTAAACATAACTCTACTGTGGCAGCTATGAGCGGCCTAGCAAGTTTAGTAAGCTCCTGATATTGAGAATCGTTAGATCTGTCTGAGCTAGTACACTTAAGGCTGTGAGTAGGATTAGAGCTATCATTATTAGGTTTGTCTGAACTTAGAATACGCAAAGTAATAAAATACAGGTGGTTTTTAAAAGGTCTGTAGGCCGTAGTTGTCTAGATTTTAAATATCCCACTACAGCAGTTGTCAGTCAGGAGTTAAGTTTGTGACTGTCGCAATTTAGTTTGTGACTAGATAGTTATCAGAGCTTTTTTTTACCTTAGGTGTTTAAGTAAATAGGTATTTAATATTCATTAAAAATGAAATTACACTTAAAGTGAAGACAAAAATATGAGTTGAGGTTATCTCATCAAAATACTGAGATGAGTTCTATAACTCTATGGCGCAATGGGCGACAAACCGCCTCATAAGATAAGGCTCATTTAACGCTAAATTAGTGGCGATATTCACTGAACCACTACATTATCCCTTCGTAGCAAGTCGTCGGTAATCATCTCAGATGCTCCTAATCTTTACGGTCTTAGTAAATCATGATCGAACCATGGCCTTGAGATTCAGCAAAATATAATCGTGTCCGCACGATATACTCGCGGCCTTTATGTAAGCGAGCCCTGATTTTTGCGTTATATTCGTAGCCGCTATCATCATCACCTTCCATATATTCCTGTACCCCATCTCTTATTTCGAATAGCACCATGACGGTATCCATTTGCCCAAATGTTTGGAGGGTATGCTTTCTGCTAATCGTTGGCTTAATAATGAAATCTACTTGTTCCCCTGCAGCAATTGTAAAGCGTTGAGATTCAAAGGCACGAAGCTCAGGAAATTGCTCTTTTTGAGGTGGGTATAACAACCGAATAGTTTTTATATCAACGTCTGAAAGGCCACTTTCTGGGATAAGAGCCTTATCTTTATATTCGGCTGGTTCTTTGATAAGGCCAGCGGCAAATTGATAATGCATGATGGAATTTTTATCCCAGTCCGAACCATCAACTGTATTGGCTGGTATTTTACGGATGATATTCCAGTGAGTTTGCTCTCTTGACCAATTATTTGGCGGCGCGCTAAGGCTGGCATAGACTTTTTCTTCATCCCAAACAATCCCAGCGCGAGGGTTCTGATGTTCGTGAGGGAAACCGAGTACATGACCTAGCTCATGTAAGGCGGTATCTCTGCCATAGCTGGTAGTTAAATCCCAGCCAAAATTAGTGGTGCGTTTACTAGGGTCATTAGCATACTTAATGCAATCTCTGCCAACATATGACCATGATCCATCGGATTGATCGAAACCTATTTTAATCGTGGCATTATCAGCGGAGTTTACTTCTCGAAAATTTAAACCCATACCGAGTTTTTTCCATGTATCAAACGCTGCTTTTACAGCCTGTTCCTGATCACTACCGCCGCGCCAATGGGCAGGCTCTTTGAAGAAGAAGTAAGTTAATTCTGTTCCATTTACCCACATATTAGACATCAGGGATATCAGGCGGGCTCGATTACCATCGGTTATATGGCTGAGGTCGCGGTCTTGAACTTCTGGAAGCGAACAGATCAAAGCTTTATGATCATCACTACAGTTATGATTTTCTTTAGATGTGGTATCCATTTTAAAACTCCATTTATTGTTAATTAGTCCACAGACTACAAACTTCCCGAGGAGATTTTTCAGGCTAAAACTGTCATTGTCGTGCTTATTTAGTTGCTGTTATACATCCACCCTTAACTTACCCTCGTAAATATCAGCTTTTATTTGCAGTCGATTAAGAATATTCGACAGGAAAAATTCATCTTCGGGCGTGAAATATGGCAAGCGATTATTTTTGGCGAGATACTCAATGAATAATTTCCATTGCTCAGGCTCTTTGCAGGCGGGCGCTAGGATAGAAATCAGCGCTGCAGTCTTTTGACTTTCGCTAAGTTCATTGGATTTAGAACTACTCTTCATGCTCTTAACCGCAAAGAAAACAGAAATAACCAAGCTTGTTAATGAAATAATAATGGCAATCCAACCTTCCATGATTTTGTCCTTAACTGTTATCAGATAATAGTGTGTTATTAGTGCCTAGGCTCAAACGAGGCTAATAGTGAAATATTATAGACTATTTTTTAAGCAGTGGAGTTAGTGAGCGAAATCCTTTGCTCACTATTTAGCTAGTAGGAAAGGTAAATAAAATCACAAAAAATTAATTGCGATCTACTTAGTAACAAGTATTGTTGTAGTAGATTAGTCAGTATAAGGCCTTACAATTTTAATAATATAGCTTTATCAAAATTGTTAATTTGGTACGCATTAGAACGGAAATTAGCAGCTCGCTAATCCTAACGTCCGTTTCACGCCTTAAAGCTGCCGTTAACTCAATAGTTATTCAGCCTGATTTAAGGTGGAATTGATCTTTAGTTCTACCTCACAATAGGATACAAAGCGCCTTAGATATTATAAATGTTTGGTTAAAAAGTGAGAATAATAAAGATTTAACAGCACTTTTTACTGTAAGTTTTGAGTTAATTGTTCTATGTGTTTCTGGATTTTAGCGTTGGATAAGGATGTATCTCAAACCTCAAAATATTTAAAACTGCTATTCAATATTTCTTTTGGAATGTTGTTCACTGCTGTTATATTTGTCCTAATCGACAGATATTTTTTAAACGAGCAGTATAAAGAGTTTATCAAACCTATTGGCTTAATTGGTCTACTAGCTTTTGGTCTAGGTGTGGTTTTGATGTTGTTGTTGTTGTTTAGAAAACGATTATAGTATGGTAAAACAAAGACATAACAAGCGAATCAAGCGGGACTAAAAACAGTTTGCTGTTTCGTTGCTCAACATTTTAGCAAACAATTTTTAGCCCCTTATTGGGGCGTTATATTTTGCAGGTAGTCTGCTAAAAGGAACTTGGTTTGAATCTTCGAATAACATGGATAATTTTATTGTTACTTTTTACTGGTTATACCGTTTATTCAATGTCAATCGCAGAACAATCACTGTTAAGTTTTGGGCATCAATTAATTTCCAGCCCAGATACTGCACAAGTTGTCTTTGATTTGTATATTATGGCATTCTTGGCAATTACTTGGATGTATCAAGACTGCAAAAGGTTAGGTAAATCGATTTTGTATTTTCTTCCTTTTGCGCTGCTAACTTTAGTGTTTGTATCAGTTGGTCCTTTGCTCTATTTAGTCGTAAAGCCAAGCGCAGAGTTAAGCAAAACTTAGTTTCAAGCGGGACAAAATAAAGTTGGCTGTTTTGTTCACTCCGTTCACTTATTTTAGCCAACTAAATTTTGCCCCCTTATTAGGGCTTATGCGGTACGGATGTCACAAAGGATTGGTCATGAACCCCAAAAATAGAGTTATTACAGTATCAATTTTATTAACCGTAATTTTCATAATTAGTATTACTAATACTTTGATCCCTTATGTTGTTAATTTAACAGGCAAAGAGCAATTCACCGCTTATGGAACTTTGCTATTAGCATCGACAGGATTATATAGAGCATTAATTACAATATTCTCTTTTACAATACTTGAAGTTGCAAAATTTAAAGAGTGGGTTTTTGGCGTTAACCTAATAGAAGGTACATGGGTTGGTTATTACAAAGAGGGTAATGATAGCTTCTATCTCGTTGAAGCTATCGAACAAGATTTTGATCAAATTGTGGTTCGTGGCTCTTCATATGACGCCAAAGGAGAACGAATTGCGCAATGGACAAGTGAATCAGCCGAGTACGATTCATCTAAGGGGGTATTTCAATACTCTTATATTTGTCATTTGATTGAAGATAAAAATGTTGAACAAGGACTCGCAAATTTTTCCGTAATAAGAGATAACAAATCCAAAAAACCTAAGAACTTATATGGATATTCAACGGATGTTCATGATGGTCATCGTGCCGCGTCATGGGAACAAAAAATTGATGCTGTAGGAAAGCCTCCAGAAGAGTGTTTAAAAGCAGCAAGGGCATATAAAATATTTTTGGAAGCAAGTAGAACAGCATAATAAGGCGTTTAAGAACGGACAAAAAACAGTTGGCTTTTGTTCACTACGTTCACTATTTTAGCCAACTATTATGTACCTCTTAACCGGCGTTAAGCATTCATGATATTTGGCAGTAGGAATTCACTATGAAAGAATCAGATTGGAAAGTATTTACTGAGCTTAAGGATAAGGCAATTGAAAAATACTGCACCTTAGCGCTCGAATAATTGCAAGAAGTGATTTCTGACCAAAAAGAGCATGTTCATAACCGATACCTTTATTTGTATAAACTGCTTCAAAATAGAAATAAGAAGATGGCTTTACTTTTTGATGGGCATAGTAGGTCAAAAGCCTGGATACAACTTATTGCTATTCGCAGTGCGAGGCTTGCAGACGAAGCGCTACTGGCTCAATTATCAGATGAATTTCGTCATAAAACAGATCCTGAAAAGCATGGTTGGTAAAATACTTAACAAGAGACTATGGCTCTGTTGTGAGAATTTTATAGTTTATATCTCTCTTGGAGGGCGAAAGCGCCATAGAGTAATTAACCTAAACAAGTAGTCTCAGCGAATAACTCGAGTGACGCTTCAATTACGTTATGTTTCTGTTCCTTCTGAAAGTTATAGGGCATCTTCAATCTCAACACCTAGGTATTCTATGGTACTTTGTCGTTTTGAGTGGCCAAGCAGTAGTTGTATAGCTCTTAAACTCTTTTTTTAGCATATATTAACTATGCCACTACAGTATGAGGATGCATCATCTTCATACGTTCTTCAGAGTTCACCCCTATATTATTATCAAAGTCTACCTCACCAAAAAAACGAAAAACCTTTATCATTAAGCTTTTCGGGGTTTTTATGTCTTAAAGTGTTTGATATTATTTTTTGAAAGCCATGGGGAATTGAACTTTCCCCAATTAAAAAACCGCGATTTACTTTAAGTTACTGTAAAGTTTTAACGAATCATTAAAGTGACGTAGATTTTATTTTCGAACGTTCGGCCGATGGTTTAGTAACGGTTTCTGATGAAATAACCGGAGCTTTACTTTTAGCTCTTTTTTTCTTTTTTGCATTTTTACTCGCTGAAACTACTGTACTAATGAACTCGGCTGATTTTTTGCTGGGGTTATAAGCGATCTTAATAATTTTACCGTTACATTCGATAATATCGCCGTGGCGAATTTTTTTACGCTTTTGAACTGCAACTTCATTATTTACTAAAACATTACCTTCACTGATCATGGTTTTAGCTTCGCCACCACCGCCAACCATATTGGCAATTTTGAGTAATTTACAAAGTTCGATAGGTTCAACACAAATGTCGATAATTGAGTGTTCAGACATGAAATAGGCCTAATAATTTTAAATGATAATATTGTTAAATTCTAACATATATAACAGTTATTGAATAAAACGAAATTAAAAAAGACACCACTTCCTGAATACAACAATTAGCGAGCCATAAAAATTAACAAGCACACTCACCCTAAATTTCTGACGAAGCGATGCTATTTTTAAAATGTGTGTCATTTTAAGAACTCTTTTTGTGTGCATTTAAGCGAAAAACCATTAAGAATATTTTATAGCGGGTTTGTTTTTTTTTTGTTGTTTTTTTTGGTTGTTTTTTGTGCAGTCAGTACTAAGCTTTGCGTGATGACAAACAATATTGTGCAAAGCTATTCATTTATTCCAGTTTGATTTAAGTGGCTCGAGGGTGATTTAGGTCTAGGGTAGCTGCGTTAAAGTTTATTTTTAGTATTGAATCTAGCTTGAAAGCTAGCAGGCTATTTGGACGTTATAACGCGAAGCAGAATTTGTTAAAAATTTTTTAATCATATAACTTAAGGATGACTTATGAACAGTGCAGATAAAATCAAAAATTATAAAAGACAGCGTGGAGACGGATTAATTGGTGCGCTCATTTTAGTTGCAATAATTATCGTCTTATTAGCTGCATATATTTACTGGCCAAGGGAAGAGGATTCTTCGAATAGCAATAGGCTTGATGTTAGGGCTTCAATTACCGTTGGAGCAGATACCAATAAACCCGGTATCTCAAAAATTGGCTTTATTTGTCCCGGAGAGGCTATTGGATTAGCTTGGGGGACAGAGAATGCTAATAACGCCGTTATTGAACCTACATTGGGTGAAGTTGCCTTAGAGGGGTTTGCCAGCGTCTCCCCGACATCATCTACCAATTACGTGATAACTGCTCAGGGAGATGAAGGAAGTGCCACAGATTCCGCAGCAATAAGCGTAATAACGGCAAATAATAATACAATTTCTAAGACTTTTTCTGCACCGCCGGTTGACCCAGATACTGGATACCCTGTTAATCTAATTTGGCGAGAGGTTTTAAGTCCTTCATTCATCTCTGAAAAAATATTTGTTACAGGGGCTACACTCGTTCGAGCACCAAGTGACTGGCCTTATTGGGATTTTATAAAGTCCAACGCCAACGGTAGCACTCATTCATTCAGTATAATATCTGGTGAATTCACCGAAATTTCCCAATCATTTGTTGCTACAGGTGTGTGGGAAGGAGCACCAGCTAATTTAGATGCCACTCTCGTCTCTGCAAAAGGAAGTCTTGAAATTCTCCTGAAAGTTGAATGCAAGATATAGCTCGCTATTTAACAAGTGACATTAATAGGGACAGGCTTTTGCGGCCTTGGTTTGTGCTGTAAAAGCCACTTAGCCTACCAAGTATGTGGTACGTTATATTTTTAGGTCGACTATGAGTAATATCAATTTTAATTAATTAGCTGACCTACTTTAGCCGCAGGGGAAAATGGCCCCAAATAAGGCATTTATTTTAATCACTAGTGTGCTAATTATTAAAAAAATAACGCTGTCGTTGGTTATTTTAACCAGTACCCATGGTCAGATAATGAGTGAGATTGGTATAATTAAATCATTAACGTTTGTCATTTCTCTATCGTTAATCGGGTGCGCTAATCATGCTATTTAGTTTGCTAGGGGGGAGGGGTTACATAGCGCAGGTACTACATTGAATATTTATATGAGTGGGTAAACTAAAAATTATTTTTGTATTTGTCACAGAATTTACATTATGGTCGTGAATGCTAGCTCGCATCACGACCATAAATTAGCGTATATCAGCTACTGAATTAACCCTTACCTTGTGTGCGGTTACGATTAGGTTTAGCATTTTTCTCGATGAACTTGAAAATCATCTCGGCAACATCTTTTTGAGTTGCGGCTTCAATACCTTCCAAGCCAGGTGACGAGTTCACTTCCATGACCACGGGTCCACGTTCTGCACGCAGTAAATCAACACCACATACGTTTAGCCCCATGATGTTTGCCGCCGAAACGGCTGTTGCTCTTTCTTCTGGCGTTAGCTTAATCAGCACCGCTGAACCGCCACGGTGTAAATTTGACCTAAATTCGCCTTCAGCGCCTTGGCGCTTCATTGCCGCAACAACCCGATCACCGACCACAAAGCATCGAATATCGGCACCGCCAGCTTCTTTGATAAACTCTTGAATTAAAATATCTGCATTCAAGCCCATAAAAGCTTCAACAATTGCTTCTGCCGCTTTAGATGTTTCAGCTAGCACAACACCGATACCTTGAGTACCTTCAAGTAACTTAATTACGCAAGGTGCACCACCGACGTTTTTAATCAAATCTTTGATATTATCAGGACGGTTAGCAAAGCCTGTTCTTGGCAGGCCGATACCTTTTCTTGATAGTAACTGCATAGAGCGTAACTTATCTCTGGAGCGACTGATCGCTACAGATTCATTGACACAGAAGGCACCGGTCATTTCAAATTGACGGACAACAGCCGTACCATAAAATGAAATGGATGCACCAATACGTGGTATAATCGCATCATATTGTGGTAGTTCTTTGCCTTTATAGCGCACGACGGATCTGTCGCTAGTGATATCCATGTAACAGTGGAGTGTGTCGATAATGTCAACTTGATGACCAAGCGCCTCACCCGCTTCTTTTAAACGGCGAGTAGAATATAACTTCTTGTTTCTAGATAAGATTGCTACTTTCATTTTGATTTCCTGTTTTTATAAATAACGTTTCTATAGACGAGCCAGCTTACTAAATAGTCACAAAATAATAGCAATATTTTGTTAAAAGTCATTAAGCAAGGCGTTGGTCTTTTAAATGGTCAAAGTGCTAAGGCTCTTATACTGGATTTACTTCAGCGACAATTTGTTTACTTTGGTTTATTCTCAAAGCTAAATACAAGTCAGAGTGAACATAAATACCCTCGTTACCTGATTTAATCTCTGCTTTGACAAACCATGCTAGCAGTTGTCGTTTTCTACCGGCAAGTTCAAGGCGTACACCGCGCTTTCTAAATATGGTCTCTAAATCAGCTAGCATGGCCATCACACTTAAATCTAAATGAGTGAAGCAGGGAACGGCATCAATAATAACGCACTCAATGTCATCTTTTTGTCTGGCATATTGCTCTAATAACCGACGCTTAAAAAAACTAGAGTTGAAGTAGGTTAATGGCGAATTAAAGCGGTAGATAAAAATACCATCTACTGCCTTTGCTTTATCACTTGCATCTAGGCTTCTAACAACGCCGTTGATATCAACACCCAGGACATGGTCGGTGGGGCGCATTACTGTACGGATAAATTGAAATAAACCCAGTAATACCGCCAATGTAATGCCCGGAATAACACCAATAAATAGCACGGCAAATAAGGTGGTTAAGGTTAAGTAAAATGCTTGTCGATCTTTTAATCTTAGTTGCCATACGAGTTTTAAATCTAGTAGGTGTATAGACGCAATAATCAACACAATACCCAATGCAGCACTGGGAATAAATTTAAGTGGTGCGGTGAAGTAAATGGCAATAATGGCAATAATGCCAGCCGCGATGATAGAAACTAATTGCGTTTTACCACCATTGGCATCATTTACTGCGGTGCGAGATGATGCGCCACTGACCGCAAAACCTTGTGATAAAGCCGACGCTATGTTAGCAATGCCCAAGGCCATAAATTCTTTATCGGCATCAATATCATAGCCATTTTTTGCGGCAAAACTGCGGGCCGTTAACATCATACTGACAAAGCTTACTATGGCTAAGTTAAGCGCCGGCACGACTAACTCACGAATAATACCAAGGTTAAAGTTGGGTGTTTGAAATAAAGGTAAGCCACCGTCGACAATGCCGATGGTTTTTATGCCGAATTGCTCTAAATTAAACAACCAGACTAAGGTTGCGCCCAACGCAATAGCGAACATAGATGCTGGCCAAGCGGGCTTTAATCGTTTAATAGCAAAATAAATACCTAGGGTGAGTAAGGCGATTGCTAAGGTTGGAAAGTGTGTTTGTTCTAAATAGGTCGGCACGCCACCTAAGCGCTCAAGCAAGTACCTTTCATCAAAGGTAAAGCCAAACACTTTAGAAAACTGACCGACAATAACGGTAATTGCGACACCATTTAATAGCCCCATTAAAATAGGTTTGGACAAAAAGTCAGCCAAAACACCGAGCTTAAATCGACTGGCAATTATGCACCAAAAACCGGTCATAGCTGTCATAGTGATAACTAATTGCCAATGCTTAATGCTGTCACCTGCTGCTAATGGGGTTATCAGTGCCGCAATAACGGCACAGGTCGCTGCATCGGGACCTACAATCAATTGTTTAGATGTACCAAATAAAGCATAGACCAACATAGGTAAGACACAGGAGTATAGACCCACAGCCGCATTAACACCTGTTAGTTGGGCATAAGCTATAGCCACAGGTAACGCAACTGCGGCGACAGATAATGCGGCTTTAACATCATCAGCAAACCATTGTCTTTCATAGTTGCACAAGGTGTTTAAACCCGGCATGAAATTAACCAAACGTGATAACACTATTGATCCCTTCTTTAATTCATCCTAAGTGAGGCTATTCGTTTTGCTAATGGCGGATGACTTGAAAAAAGCGCCGTCATTTTACCTGAGCTAATGGCAAATGCTGACATTTCTTTTGGTAACTGTGGTGCATTTTGTAGTTGTTCTAGTTTACTTAGCGCCGCAATCATATTTTGCCGCCCAGCAAGTAAAGCGCCACCGGCATCGGCTTTAAATTCTCTATAACGAGAAAACCACATCATGATCATTGACGCCAACAAACCTAATACGATTTGAGCCACAATTGAAACAATCCAATATGCAGGGCCGTGACCGGTTTTTACGTTAAATACGCTGCGGTCGACCACATGGCCGATAATGCGTGACAAGAAAACAACGAAGGTATTTAAAACACCTTGAAGTAGAGTCATGGTTACCATATCACCATTGGCTACGTGGCTTACTTCATGGGCAAGTACAGCTTCTACTTCATTTCGACTCATGTGACTTAACAAACCGGTACTAACCGCTACCAGTGCATTATTTCTATTCCAGCCAGTGGCAAAAGCATTGGGTGACGGGTGATCAAATACGCCCACTTCAGGCATGCCAATATTTGCTTTTGCAGCTTGCGCTTGCACGGTTTTAAGCAACCAACGTTCAGTCTCATCGCTTGGCGTATCAATTACATGGACTCCCATTGTTCTTTTTGCCATAAACTTAGCAATAAATAAGGATATAAATGAGCCGCTAAAGCCGATAACAGCGGCATAAATAAGTAACGATTGCAGGTTCAAATCGACCCCGTTTTCCGCTAATAATCCTTCGATACCCAATAAGCTAAATGTAATACTTAAAATTGCCATAATGGCAATGTTAGTGGCCAAAAACAGTAAAATTCTCATCCTTCACACCTTAATTTTATAAATAACAACTTTATAGACAAGGTCGTTAAGCAAATAGTCACAAACTAATTTAAGCAAATAGTCATAAAGTAATCAAAGTATTTTGTTTTTGATAGATAATATTTTGAAAATCACCTTGGCCATTTTATTGAATGTATAAATTTATACGGCTATATGTGACTTTATTTTACTGTCATGAGTCTAAATTAGTGTGGGGAATTGTCACCATAAAAAACATTACCAACACACTTAAAGGAAAAATTATGAAAGCTTTAATTTTATTGATTGGTTTATTGATTGGTTTATTGATGATGGCCTCTGTACACGCAGAACAGAGTCTCTTCAATGTTCTGGCCCAAGATAAAAACCTGATCAGAGATATTCGCTCTGAAGGTGATAATGTCTGGATTAAACTTACAGTTCAAACAACTAAATAATATAAGGTATAAAGCATGTTTAAAGTTAAAATATCCACCAGATATAAGGCTTGTCTTTGTGTCAGCATTTTAATGCTATTGGCTATTTCCTCTTGTAGTACAAGACAAAGTGTCGCGACATGGAGCGACTCGGAATACAAGGGCGGCCCGTTGAAAAAAATTGTGGTTATTGGCGTGTTCAAAAACTTGTCAAGCAGAAGAGCCTTTGAGGAAAAAATTGCCAAAAAAATCAGTGAAAATTCGGGAGTTGAAGCTGTAGCTAGTTTGAAGTTTTTGCCACCAGGCGTAAAGTATGAACATAAAAATATGGAAAATGTGTTCAGTGAAAAGGGCTTCGACGGCATACTCATTGTTCGAACTAAATCAGTGGATAACCAGTCGGTCTATGTGCCTTCGAAAAAAACCTTAGTAACCAATATTCAAAAAGTAAATTACCCCGGTTACCCTAATTATCCTGGATATCCGGGCTACTATAATTACTATATTCAAACTTGGAAAAGTGTTCGTGAGCCAGCATATTTTGATGAGGCCTATATTGTATCTACACAAAGCAGTCTTTTTCTTAATGCAAATGACAAAATGATCTGGACTATGGAAAAGAGCACGAAAGAAAATTACAAAGCTGAGGACGGTATTACCGATCCGCAAAGCGAATCAGTAAACATAGCAGGATTAATTTTTAACAGCCTAAAATCGGAAAAGCTTTTAATCGCTAAAGGTAAACCATTAAAAAAGTAGTTGACGATCCTATAACTATTTATAGCCGCTAATTATAGGTGGTTTAACAGGCATCAATCAGCTAAAAGCTCGGGTTGAAATTTATTCAAGGCGCGGTAATAACACATTATTACCGTGCATTTATTAAGGGCTAAATATTTTGCAATTTTGCTGACGAGTATATCTTTGACAAAGTAAAAACTGAGCATGTTAAGCTTTATTATTACGTGCTTTGATTAAGCTATTTTGTTAAAAAACTTAATCAATAGCTTAATCTACTACTTGAGGATATTGAAAACCATGTTCTGAAAATGCATTGCTATGCTTGGCATTGGTACATTTTTTAGCTTGATAAACGTGGACAAAACTTAGCTAAGCTTTTTCCAATGAGGCCAGATAATTAAACTCTGGATCGACCAACATTACACCTTTCATCGCTTCTCGCCCTAGTAGCATCAGATGATTCATGCTTGATCTGTTGGTGAGTGAGAGCCTTATAGTCCATTTTAGTTCTCCCATTACAGCTAATGTGTTAATAATATATCGACGTTCCATTTCTCCATTAGAAGATTTGATTCGTTTTTTATCAACTATCTTTGCTGAGCATTTAATTGTTTTACTGACATCATGAGAATCCGGGTGAAATTCAAAATCCAACATGCCGGTTTCTTTATTTTCAGAAATATGGTCAACATGGAGCGATGAAGTTTGAGCGCCGGTATCAATTCTTGTGACGACATCAAATAGCTTCAGTTCTGGTAAATTTATAGTTTCTCTAGCGCCGACAAGTATTTTTTCGTTCATATTATTCACTTCATTATTACCGTGGAGAAAACAGAAATTAGTTTTCTCTGCTTAGTTGTACAAACAGTAGCACATTAAGGCGATATTGGTTGATTGGTATTTCATGAATTTCAGCACCGGAGATCGTTTTTATGTTCAAGTATTCAAGCAATAACTGTTAAAGTCGCTGAAGATATCATGATAGATTTTAGGTTGTGTTTAACCAGTGAACAATTTTTATGGTCTCGCTTCACGAGAGATGATTTTTTTCATAACAGGCTGACTTTTTAGCGGCTATTAACTTTAAGTGCTTTCATATAGCGCTGATCTGTTAAGCAGTATTAGTAGCGGGGAGTTTTATTGGTTTTGCTCATGAGTTACCATGAGAATAATGACCATGTTTTAATCACTATTCGACTATGCTAAGACAGCTTTGTGTAGCGTTTACGTCCCTGACGTGCCTACGATGAAAATAAAATTCGTGACTTAGAAAGGATGACTAGCTTTTGCTTTGCAGCTATAAAAGAGGAACACTATCCACCTGATGATATTTTAGCGTCGTAAAACTTTGGCATTATTTTTTAAGCATGGTTAATAAATGTCAAAAGTAAACACCTGGTTTATAGTGATAAAAGCAAAAAAAAACATCCGCCAAATCGGCAGATGTTTTTATCATTATCAAAGACTTTAGCTTTATGCCAAGTCAGCGATACCTTTTTGGGTTATTAATTTCAACAGCCAATATATCGCTAATTATTGCCTGACTAGTTATTTATCGGCTCTGGATATAACGCTTCCATTGTTAGGGTTACATCACTGTAATGACGCTCGCCTCGCAATCTTATATACCAAGTACCCGAAGTGGGTAAGTCCATTACACAGCTTTCTTCATTGCCTACTAACATAGGGCGGCAATCAAATTTCTGCGTATTAGGTTTTTTACCTGCTCTAAGGTATAAATCAACGTTACCTGTACCACCAGAAATTGTCGCAGTAAAGCTTACAGAAGTTTCTGGCACCTCAAATGCAAATGTCGTCCAACGAGACTTTGTACCTAGGCCTGTATGGACTTCTTTGACTGATATAAGTGGTGTTACACCTTCGATTTCAACGAGTACAGGATCATGATCTGATGCACGATAAGCGTTACTGTCGTACATAGTCACTAACTGCTCAGCACTTTTATATTCAGTGTTGTAATCAAGAATGGTTGGCTCATCAGCATTGATATGCCATTCAGTAACATCAATCACTTTTTCGCTTAATGACCCTGAAGCTAAAGCATGATCTAAGGTACCTATTTCGCCTTTGTAAGCGTAGCTATACGCCATATCGCCGATAAAGTGTTGAGCAAGGTTAGTAAAACCAGCATTTTCAATGGTTTTTACTGGGTCTTCTTTACTGTAAGCGTTTAAATCACCGATGATTAATATATCGTCATCTGCAATACCGGTAGGATATGTCGCTAACCAAGCCGTGATCGCTTCTGCCGCTTGAACACGTCGAAGGTTATAACAACCTTGACCATCTAACTTATCTTCATTTTCAACGCCACCACTACTTGAACAACCTTTAGAGCGAAAATGATTTATCGCGACGGTTAATCGCTCACCGGTTTCAATAGCTCTGAAAGACTGCACCATAGGTGGACGGTTGTGATATTCAAATGGAAAGGCCGTTAGATAAGCGGTGGTACCAAATTCAGTCACTGCTTTATCATTGTAAATCATTGCCACCTTTATTTGATCGCCACCTAAGCGTTCAACGCCGGTTTCAGCATCAGCCGGTATATTAGGGTTAACAAAGCTGTAATGTACATTGGCCGGAGCGACAATATTTAGGCCATGAACCAAGTCTTGTATAGCACTATGCTCACCAAAACCGTCATTTTCCATTTCGAGTAAACCAATAATATCGGCATCCATCTTAGTAATCGCCGCAATTATCTTACTGCGTTGACGATCAAATTCTTCAATACTATCAGCGCCTCTTGAGGTCGGGAAACCACCGTCTAAACCATCACCATTAAAGTAATTTAATACGTTAAAACTCGCTATACGCAAGTTACCACTAGCGAGTTCAGGGGCATCAGTTCTTAAATTCACGCTATCAAAAGTTGGCGCTTCAACAGGAATGATTCGATAGTTACCATAACTATAATCCACTACACCGGTTAACGCCGTTACGCTATCGCCAGCGCGCAAAGTATTTGCCGCTGATAAACCGTTAGTCGGATAGATGATATTCTCAGGATTTGAGCCATTAATACCATCATCAAGTGTGACTTTATTTAGCGCATTTTGCGCCGCTAAAGCACTATACTGTGCAGAGCCTGGCAGGTGGATATTGGTTGGTACATATAAACGACCATTTGATAAGGCAACTTCACCGTAACGGCCTAGACTGTAGTTGTCAGTGACGGTTAAGGTATCAGAAATAGTGACTAACATGCCTTCGATGCTTTCACGTGCTGCACTCGAGCTAAAGGGTAAGGTTAAGTTGCTGGCTAATACGCTATCAACACCACAGTCTAGCGGAGCTTCTGTTGAGCTGATTTGCGTTTTGCCATAACTTTCTGCAATGTTACCAATCACCCTAACGACGCTATTTACTGCAGGATATTCACCACTAGCTAAGGCAACAAAAATACCTTCTGATGTTAATGGGTCTGCATCTTGATCAATCGCCTCTTCTTGCATAAAAAAGCCGTTTAGCGCAGGAAAACTACCGGTTACTACGCCTTCGATAATATGCGTTTCGCCAACCAATGGTGATGAAAATTCTGCACCTTGCACAGCGCTGATCAATGTTGCTTGTTCTGCACATTCACCAATAAGGCTAATAGGGTCTTCGCCGCCATTGCTTTCATGGCTGCCGATAAAATCAAAGGTGTTATTAGCATAGCCATCCCATTCCAATGCCGGGTCAAAGATATCATCAATGATAGTATCGCCCACGCTTATTGAGCTTTTGCGCACTAAAGTATTATCTTTTGTACTTTGTAAATCACTACCCCATTGTGAACCAGGGTCTTCACCAACACGGCCGATTGAATCGATTACAACACTGTCTTTATATAAAACATATGCGTCATCACCGTTGTGGCTGACTGAGTTGGATATTTGGTTGGCAACGTCAAGTATTGCGGCAGCTGCGCCAGAATTGGCAATCACATAAACACTATTACCGGCAATGACACCGTCAAGATTAATCATGGTTGCTGACGTACTACCATTACTAAAACGGCCTAGTTGATAATTGCCTGCGCTTAAATCGACGGCATTGCCTGAAGGGTTATAAAATTCTAACGCTTTGTTAAGGCTACTGCCTTCAATGTACTCAGAAATAAAAATTTCAGGGTTAATAACAACGTGCTGACCTAGATCTGAAAAGACATCTTTACCAAAACCTGTCCATTGCTGTGCAGGATCAAAGGCATCATCGATAATGGTGTCGCCAGAAACAACATTGCTGTTGCGACGCAAGGTATTATCTTTGGTGGTATAGGTATCACTTCCCCATGCAGAGCCTGGGTCTTCACCGACCAGTCCGAATGCGTCAACAACTTCGTTATTTTTATACAGTACGTAAGCGTCATCACCGTTATGACTGAGTGAGCCACTTAATTGGTCTGCAAGACTTTGTATGGCATCTGCAGCTCTTGAATTAGCAATAACAAAGGTACCATTTGCCGCGACTTTGCCACTCAAATTGATCATTGATGCGGTTGTGCCACCGTTACTGAAACGACCTAATTGGTAATTGTCAGCCGTTAAATCTATTTCATTACCAGAAGCATTATAAAGCTCTAGTGCTTTGTTATAACTGCTGCCTTCAACATATTCAGAAATAAACAAGGCGCTTGATGATGGTGTGCCCGTGTCGCCACCGCCGGTATCACCGCCACCGCCGGTATCACCGCCACCGCCGGTATCACCGCCACCGCCGGTATCACCGCCACCTGTACCAGTACAAGCCTCGGCACTAAATAGTAGATTTACCCACTCAGGATGATCAATAAAAGGATTACGGTTGCCCTGATATTCGTAAATACGGTTATGCCTGTTTTGCTCTGTAGCATCAACAGGGTCTGCAGCATGCCACTCAAGTAGTCGACATAAACGACCAATTTCACTTTCGCCAACAGCCGTTAAACGGTCAACTACTTGTAAATCAGGCGTAGCGTCTGAGCCTTCGTAACGGGTGTCCATATAGAAAACCATACGGGCCACATCACCTTTAACTGAATCTCTAGGTTCAAAAGAGTCATTATCAACTCTATTTTCCGGCGCTTCAGACAAAGGGGCATCGCTGTTATCAAAATCTAAATTTCCGCGCGAGGAATTCACTGAAATATCGGTCGGGCGTAAATGATGGATATCGGTATAGGCTTCTAAGCTTGAACTTGAAAAACCATGACTTTTAGGCCAAACATGCTCGCGATTCCAGTTATCTGGATTAGTGCTTTGTGAGCCGCTACCGTTTGACATTTTAGCTAATGAAATTCCACTATAAAGTAAAATTACGTTAGCGGTATTAGTCGGGTCTTCATCGGTTTGAGTTAGGGCCGACCACACTTCTGAATAAGATAAATTTTTGTGGTTTTGGCTAATAGCATTAGTTATTTTTGTTTTTATTTCACTGGCTGATAAATTACTATTAATAGCAGCAAACGCATCTGCATAGTAATTTCCATCATTAAAACTTGTTGCATCTGCAACTTTATCTAATGGAGGGCAGTTAAAACAAGCATCTGCAATATCGCTAGCTTGCGCTAGCGATGCACAGAAATAGGCAAATAGTATGGGGGACTTTAATTTCATTTCTCTTCCTGTAGAACGTCATTTTTTTTATTATTTCATGATTCAATGTCAAAAAGATTACAAGCCTCAATAAGTCATCACATCGCATCAATCTCATGTAAATTCACGCTAAAATATCTCACAACATAACCATCTGGTCAAATTTTAATCTAATTGAGCGTGAAGCATATCCGAATATGCTCTTTGTAAAATATGGTATTTAAAATAATGTGGATTTTACGGAACATTAATTGACCATATGCACAGTATATAATTTTAAAGATTAGTAAAGAATAGTAAATGTTATTTGATGTTAGCTTTTATCGCTAGGAGTGGCATTTAAAATGGGGTATGGAGCAGGAGTAAATTGCTCCTGTGCGTTACTTTATTACCAGTAGCGCCAGTCTATCTCTATTAACAAATCATCAGACTATTAACTTTTAATATCAAATAGCGATGTTTTTTAAATATTAAACCAGTCTAACGAATCTAAAAATAGCCAATATTGGCGAATATTAGCTATTAAGTCCAATGGCTGTCTGAGGTCGCTCTTTCACCAAGTGGTGGTCTATTGTTTCTCGACTTTTTAGGTGTTAATCGTGTAAGCGGATAGTGAGTTAAACAGCTTTATTGCAGAACCGGAAAGGAAGAGTTGATAATTTCCTTCTTACTTTAAGCATAAAGCTTTGAAAATTATCAACCATAAATGCGTCAGTAATCAGGCAAGTCATTATTACTCGCCTGATTACTGATAACATAGATCATTTTAGTTTTAGTGGTGGCCATCAACTAAATAAACGTGATGAACAGTTAGTGTACCGTCAGCCTCTGGCTGAACCCATATTTCATATTTATCAGCAGAAATAACTTTGTGGCCTTTGCCATATTCACTGTTTCCTTTGGCTTTACCGCATTTTTTTGGTCCACCTTTACATCCACCACCTGTGCCAGTGCCGTCATCGTAACTATTATATGATTCGAGATGATTGTACATGCTCGCTAATTGCTGATAATCATGAGCATTTGGCCATTGACTGTTGACGTCTTGAGAGTAATCCATGCAAGTTTTTTGACTTGAACCATCTTCACTTGTATGTCCTAAACCAAAAACATGGCCAATTTCCTGGCACATAACATGGTTTTTCGCTGCTGGCGTCCATGAAGAAGCATAGCTATCATTCAATTTCGCTGTTCCTTGAGTAATATGGCCACTGGAATCAAGATTGATAGAAGCTAAACCTAACCAACCATTTTGTCCATAACTTGCATTACACACTCTCATTTTTCCTGTCACCATCGTACAACGCTTACGTATTCTGCTGCGATCATCTGCAGAGTCAATGGTAAAAAGAAACGGACTTGATGATTGCGACCATGCTGATAGAGAGTCGCTTAATTCTTGATCCCAATCTGGTGTTGTACTATCAATAACTTTTAAGTTAATGCTGTTGGTTTTACTTGCCCAGTGATAATCATTCCAGCTATGGTTTGCTAGGGCGCTATTTGATGCAAGTAACGCGGTTGTAATAAAAGCAGAATAAGCTATTTTATTTATTGATTTCATAATTATACAGTACTCATTTTAAGTTAATGTGAATACTCGTCTACAACAAATTCCTGGCGAGTTAATATAGTTATAGCCGTTAATTTAAGTTATCGTTAGCAAAAAAGTGACAGTATTTAGTATAAAAACGACTATTTATCATGCAGGTTGTCGTTATCGTACTAAAATATCATGGTAGATATCTGACGCGAGTAATGACCTTTTAAACTAAGTTAAAAGATTGGTTTTTAACCAAACAAAGCCATCAGTAATCATTAATACTGATGGCCACTGTATCCGACGCATAACCAGCAACTCAAAGTGGAAAAATTTGCTTAATAGCAATGTTGTCAGTTTTGAGCAGATATTGTTATTAAATCTTCAAGTCATTATGTTGGCTAACCGCAAATAGTATTTATTAATAATAAGCTATAAAAAAGCCCCTAAATCTGAAGACTTAAGGGCTTTTTCGCTTTAGCTAATGCTTAGAAACCGCATTGCTTACCTTGGTTTTTAGCTTTTAACCAAGTATGTAGTGGCGCAAAGTAATCAAGGATAGCTGTTGCATCCATTTGTTCGTTGCCAGTTAACACTTTATACGCTTCTTGCCATGGCTTACTTGAGCCCATTTCAAGTACGGTATTTAGTGCTGCGCCGGCATCTTTGTTGTTATAAATAGAACAACGATGGATAGGATCAGTGTTACCTGAAATTTCACATAAGGCACGATGGAATTCAAATTGCTGAATATGTGCTAAGAAATAGCGCGAATAAGGCACACCACCTGGTACGTGGTACTTAGCGCCGGGATCAAAAGCATCGGCATCACGGTCAACAGGTGCTGTTACACCTTGATATTTTTCGCGTAATTCCCACCAAGCCTTATTGTAGTTTTCAGGGCTAACTGCACCGGAATATACCTTCCAACGCCATTGGTCAACCATTAAGCCAAAGGGAATAAAGGCAATTTTTTCAAGTGCCATTTTCATTAACAAGCCGATGTCTTTCGACTCGTCAGGAATGGTGTCAATTAAACCAATTTCTTTTAGGTACTTAGGCGTAACTGAAAGGGCAATAGTGTCACCAATGGCTTCATGGAAACCGTCGTTAGCACTGTTTTGATAATAAACGGGTTGGTTTTGGTACGCACGTTGGTAAAAGTTATGTCCGAGTTCGTGATGAATAACGGAGAAATCTTCACCAGTTTTTTGGATACACATTTTAATACGAATATCATCTTTGGCATCTAAGTCCCATGCTGAGGCGTGGCACACGACATCACGATCGGCGGGCTTAGTGAATAATGAACGTTGCCAAAATGTCTCTGGTAAGGCGTCAAAACCAAGCGAAGTAAAGAAACTTTCAGCACCCTTTACCATCTTAATTTCATCGTAACTATTGCTCGCTAGTTGCTGCGTAACATCATAACCTGGATCGGCATTTTCTGGTGCCACTAAGTCATAAATATTGCCCCAAGACTGTGCCCACATATTACCGAGTAAATGCGCAGGAATTGGTTGATCTTGTGGTACTTTTTCTTCGCCGTATGTTGCGCCTAATTCAGTGCGCACATAACAATGTAAATCTTCATATAACGGCTTAACTTGTCCCCAAAGGCGATCGAGCTCTTTGGCAAAATCATCAGCAGGCATATCATAATTTGAACGCCACATTGCACCTAAGTCAGGGTAACCTAAGCCTTGCGCGCCTTCATTGCCCAGTTCTGCTTGGCGAATGTATAACGGCTTCATCGCTGGACTAATCGTTCGCCAACCTTGCCACATTTCTAATAATTCATCGTAATCACGCGATGTTGCCATTGTTGCGGTCATCTGACCTAAACTTAAGGTTTCGCCTGACTTGCTGGTATATTTGCCTTTGCCGTACATGCTATTTAATTCAGCGCCAATGTTTGCCAACTCAGCTGATTTAGCTGAGTCTTGTGGTGCTGGCATCACTAAACTCTGTTTTAGAATATTGAGTTTTCGGCGTTGCTCGTCGCTAACCTCAACGCGGTCAAATTTAGCTGCTTGCATAGCAAATCGCACGCCAGCTTCAGTTGACTCTTGATCCGCTGCGGCGGCAAGTGCTGAAGTATCTTCAGTAATAAAGTTGGAATTGATCCAAGCAGCGCGACTACCTTCAGTATTTAATTGCACCAATTCTTTAGCGGTAGCCGCTAAAAATTTCTCGGCATCTTGGGCCGTTAATGCTTTGCTTGCGACGCTAGTAGGTTTAACTTCATTTTTTACTGTCTGATCACCATTACAAGCGCTGAGACTTGCTGCAACTAAAAACGCTACAGTGGTGACTTTAAATGTTGATTTCATAAGAGTCCGTTATTATTTTTGTTAGCGCTAAATTCACGCATTAGTCAACTTAAGGCTAGTGTAGATTGAGATTAACAACTTGGCAATAGTATTGGCTATTACTGTCTACATTTGGCACTGTTGAGCGCTATTTGATAAATTTCAGACAAAAAAAAGCTCAGCGAAAGGGTTGCTGAGCCGTTATATAAAATATACTAGGGAAAGTATGAAATCTGTATTTCAAAAATCTCCGCTTGAAATACCCATGCATCATATAGTGCTGGGTTGTTTTTAACTGTGCTAATTCTGTAACAGTTTGTAATTCAGTAAAGCGCTATGGTGTTTAAATGTTTATAAAATACCGAGCAATGAAATTGCGCGGTTAAACACCAAGCGAGCAGATAATAAAGTTAGCCATTTCACATCCGCAGTTTAAAATTTAATTAATCTTAGCTATATTTAGGTTTTTCTAGGGTCTTAAAATCATATTTACTTGCTATAAAGCTAGCGCTAGCGGGCTTTTCATCAATATTGTTTTGCTTTTTCTATTTATGGGCTTAATCCTTGTTGCGTTATTTTAAACGCTTGTTTAAACTGCTTGTATTAATTTTTTGCTTTAACAAGAACTACGGTGCTATTTACCTATGAGTACGAAGAATAAAATATTAGATGCAGCAGAAAATTTGTTTGCAGATAAAGGTTTTAATGGCACGTCGTTACGTGAAATAACCAGTCAGGCCGAAGTCAACTTAGCCGCGGTTAATTATCACTTTGGTTCGAAGAAAGAGTTAATTAAGGCGGTAATGTCTCGTTATATGAATGAGGTATCTCCGCGCTTAGAAATGGCTTTAACACAGGTTTGTGAGACAGACTCACCAAGCTTAATTGATGTGTTTTCTGCCTTTATTGATCCGCTGTTATCATTGAACGAGTTTAAAGATAACGGTACCAGTAATTTTTTGCAGCTTTTAGGACGAGGGTACACTGACAGCCAAGGCTTTTTACGTTGGTTTTTAACCACTCAATACCCAGGTGTTATTGATAATTTTGTTTTAGCGGTACAAAAAGCCTATCCAGAGTTAAGTGCTGAAGAGATGTTTTGGCGTTTGCATTTTACTATGGGCACTGTGGTTTTTACCATGTCCTCAAGCGACGCTTTAATTGATATTGCTAAAAGTGACTTTGAGCGTGAACTGCAAATTTCTGACGTTATTCGTCAGGTAATTCCCTATGTTGCGGCAGGTGTTGGTGCACCAATGCCAAAATCTTAACGGTAATTCATCTAAGCATCTTTGTTTATTTGTCTTATTTAGGTAGAGTAGCGCCATGTTAATATTTTAAAGTGTTGTTATGGGTCCAGTCATGCTTGATGTGCAAGGCACATCATTGTCTCAAGAAGATAAAGAAATAATTCAACATCCACTGGTCGGTGGGTTAATTTTTTTTACTAGAAACTATCAATCACCAGCACAAATCGCTGAGTTAACTCAGCAAATTCGCCTGGCTGCAAAAAAGCCGATGTTATTAGCGGTTGATCATGAAGGAGGTCGTGTACAGCGCTTTCGAGAGGGGTTCTCTTTGATCCCTGCGATGGGAAAACTGTGGCAAATGACAGATCAAAATCTTATCTTAGCAAAAGAGCTTGCCAAACAAAGCGCGATATTGATGGCTTTGGAAGTACAGGCCGTCGGTATTGATATCAGTTTTGCCCCAGTGTTAGATATTAATAATATTAGTGATGTCATTGGTGATCGAGGCTTTCACCAACAGCCAGAGTATGTCACAGAATTAGCGCAAGCATTTATTAGCGGCTTACATCAAGTGGGTATGAAAGCGACCGGTAAGCATTTTCCAGGTCATGGCAGTGTCAAAGCAGATTCGCATATTGACTTACCCATTGATAAACGCTCCCGAGCAGATATTTTTCAGCAAGATTTAGTGCCATTTAAACAACTTATTGGCAAAGGAAAAGTCGATGCGCTGATGCCTGCACACGTTATTTTTCCTGAAGTTGACAGTCAAGCGGTTGGTTTCTCTCGCTATTGGCTGCAAAATATTTTACGCCAACAACTTGGCTTTAATGGTGTTATTTTTAGTGATGATTTATCAATGCAGGGCGCCGCAAGTGTTGGTGGCTATATTGAACGCGCAGAGGCTGCACAAAGTGCGGGCTGTGACATGTTACTACTTTGTAATAACCGCAAGGGTTGTATAGAAGTTTTAGATGGCGCCAATATTGTGAGTTCGACAGAGAGTTCACAACGGCTAACTCAGTTATTAAAACCACCAGGTAGTGATGATAGTTGGTCAACATTGCAAACAAATGTAGCATGGCAAAATGCCAGCCGATTAATCAATAGCTATGGTTAATGGTTATGTTCTAAAGCAAGCTATTCACCTTAAAACATAAGCAAATATCATCAGAAAAAAATAATAATAATAAATACTGGATCTATTTATGAAACTTTCGAAGCAACTCTTTATACCACTAGCACCTTTGATAGCGGTAATGTTTTATTTCATTTTGCAAACCCTTGGTCTGGAAAATAAAGCCGCTATCGCAGCAGCGATAACCTTGTTAACCGTGATTTGGTGGGTCACCGAAGCTCTACCTATTCCTGCAACGTCGTTAGTGCCTTTTGCCTTGTTACCGCTTTTTGGGATTGTCGATCATAAAGCGGTCGCCTCCGCCTTAGGTAGTCATGTGATTTTGCTATTAATGGGGGCATTTATGCTGTCAAAAGCCATTGAAAAGAGTGGTGCACATGAGCGTTTAGCGGTTTATATGGTTAAGTTAGTCGGCGTCGAAAGTGGTCGGCGCATGGTCTTTGGCTTTATGCTAGCGAGTGCTTTTTTAAGCATGTGGATTTCTAATACCGCAACAACGCTGATTATGTTGCCGATTGCTTTAGCAATCCTTAAGCATATAGACAATCAAAATCTTAAAGTTGCTTTAATTCTCGGCATTGCCTATGCAGCGAGCGTTGGTGGTGTTGGTACCCCTATTGGTACGCCGCCTAACGTGATTTTTATGGGCATATACGAAGAGCAAACCGGTGTCGAATTTGGCTTTTTAGAATGGATGAAAATTGGCGTACCTATTGTGGTACTTGCTATTCCTATTATGGCCTTTTGGTTAACCAGAAATGTCAAATTAGCGCAAGAAGTGCACTTACCTGTGCTGGGACCATGGCGTGCAGAAGAAAAGCGCACTTTATGGGTTTTTGGATTAACAGCACTGGCATGGATCACCCGTAAAGAACCTTTTGGTGGTTGGAGTGGCGCATTAGATATCGAGATAGCCGGTGATAGTACCGTCGCTTTATTCGCCGTAGTGTTAATGTTTATCATCCCCAATGGCAAAGGTTCACGCTTATTAGATTGGGACAGTGCTAAAACCATTCCGTGGGGTATGTTATTACTTTTTGCAGGCGGTATCGCATTAGCTAAAGGTTTTGTTGCCTCTGGTTTAAGTGGTTTATTAGGGCAGTGGTTAGCATCTTTTGCGAATTTACCTGTGATCATCATGATTGTTACTATTTGTTTGGTGGTCACCTACTTAACAGAAATAACCAGTAACACTGCAACAGCAACGTTACTGATGCCGATTTTGGCTGCGGCAGCAATCGCATCTGGCTATGATCCTAGAGTGTTAATGGTACCGGCAGCGATTGCTGCAAGCTGTGCCTTTATGTTACCTGTAGCAACAGCGCCCAATGCTATTGCTTATGGTACCGGCGAAATTGAAATTAAAGAGATGGTCAGAGAAGGGGCTGTGCTGAGCTTTATTATTGCCTGTTTAGTCGGTATCGTCTGTTACCTACTATTGATCTAATCGCATGTCAAAGTAAGTTAAAAAAAGCGGCATATATGCCGCTTTTTTTATGCTGAGGTTGAGTAGGCAGCTTTGTCGTAGAAAGAAATTAAGTATCTATAGCCATTACAGAACATAAGATCACCACATTAAGCTGTCTTTACATGTCGATATCAAAGCACGACGAATTGAAAGAACAGCCATGCCATGACGCTGCTAATAATTATACCGCTCGGTCATTAAAGCACTTTTTCTTTTAACAAACGCGCCAATAAAACCACAGCGAAAGCTGCGCTATAAATAGCAAATATAACTAGCATCACTTGTGGCATTGTAAAGCCTAAAAACTGCCATTTAATATCGCCACAGTCACCCGTTGCTTCGAATAAAGCCGGTAGCCATTGATGTAATGGCGCCCAAGTAGGGAAGTTTGGAATAAACTCACAACTAAATAAAAATGACATGGTTGAAGACTGCATGTCGACATGCTCTAAGGCAATGATAAAGCCCCAAATCGCGCCAGTTGCCCATAAGCCATAAGCTATAATGCGTAACAATAGGTTTTGACAGCCTAAAGCGCCAACAACACCAGCTAAAAATATCCCCCAAATTGCTGTGCGTTGATAAATACACATAATGCAGGGCTCAAGCCCCATAAAATATTGAAAGTATAGTGCGATTAATTCAAAACATAAGGCACTAGCAGCGAGCAATTGCCAAGCTCGTGGGTTTAAAGATAATTGACTGAGAAAGTTCACGAAATTTCACCTATGAATGACTTGTTATTTTAGGAAATTGCTAGTTATGCAAGCAATAATTAAAAAGCGCCACAAGGGCGCTTTGTTAAATTTTATATCAGCTTTTAATTTAAAGCTTATTCAAACATTATTAGTGACCGCCAGGCTGGTTAGCAGCAGGCTTAACACTGTGATGCTGTATAAGGTCGATATCATAAAAATACTGAGTATATTTGGTTAACTGTCCGGTTGATATCGCTAACAAGCCAACAATGGTTAACACTATGGTGTATGGAAATGCCATTATTACCATTCGTCCATATGATAGACGAATTAACGGTGCTAATGCTGACGTTAACAAGAATAGGAAAGCCGCTTGACCATTCGGCGTAGCGACACTTGGTAAGTTGGTACCTGTGTTAATCGCCACAGCCAATAAATCAAATTGGTCGCGAGTGATTTGACCTGCCATTAGCGCCTTTTGAATTTCTGTAATGTATACCGTACCAACGAAGACGTTATCACTAACCATAGATAATAAGCCATTGGCCAGATAGAACATCACCAATTGCATGTTACCCTCGAACGTCAACACCCAAGTAATAACAGGTGTAAATAACGATTGGTCAACAATAACAGCAACGACGGCAAAAAATACCGCCAATAATGCTGTAAAGGGTAAGGCTTCTTCAAAAGCATGGCCAATTTGATGTTCTTCAGTAATGCCGGTAAACGCGGTTGCAAGTATGATGACAGACAAGCCAATCATGCCGACCGGTGCTAAATGTAAAGCAAGACCAACAATCAACCAAACAGCAATAGCGCCTTGTACTATAAGTTTAACGTTATCAAGTTTATTGCGTTTTTCACTTTCAGCAATATCATACTCATTTAACACCTTATAAACATTTTCCGGTAAAGCTACACCGTAACCAAACCATTTTACTTTTTCTAAAAATACACAGGTTAACATACCAGCAAAAAACACTGGGATGGTTACTGGTGACATACGAATGGCAAACTCGAGAAATTCCCAACCGGCCTGTTGACCAATAACTAAGTTTTGTGGTTCACCTACGATAGTACATACACCACCTAAAGCGGTACCAACACCCGCATGCATCATTAAATTACGCAAATAACCGCGAAATTGCTCTAGATCAGTACGGGAGTATTCAGCTAATTCATGGTCACTAGTATGGTCGTGTTCAATCAGGATATCTTTTCCCGAAGCAACTTTGTGATAAACCGAGTAAAAGCCGACAGCAACACTAATGATGACTGCGATAACCGTTAAGGCATCTAAAAAGGCAGATAAAAAGGCGCCAGAGAAACAAAAGAGTAAAGAAACCATCACTTTAGAACGAACTTTGGTGACTATTTTAGTGAACAAAAATAGCAACAAGCTCTTCATAAAGTAAATACCGGCCACCATAAAGATTAATAGCAAGATCACTTCAAAATTTAAAATCATCTCATGCATGACTTGCCCTGGGGTTGTCATGCCTATGGCCACCGCTTCTATAGCTAATAAGCCACCCGGTTGTAATGGATAGCATTTAAGTGCCATGGCCAATGTAAAGATAAACTCAATAACTAATGCCCAACCGGCAATGTAAGGATCGACGAAGAAAAATAACAAAGGGTTGATGACTAAAAATGAAATTATTGCGAGTTTATACCACTCAGGCGAGTTGCCAAGAAAGTTTTTATAAACTGCACTCATAAATGATTGCTGCATAATGAACCTTTTAAAAAGTTAGGAGCTAGGGTTAATGGCTATTTTAATGTATTTATTATTTTTATATAAATTTATGACTCTCAGCAGTTTAAGCGCAAATGTTGCTATTGTAAATATGTCAAATTACCCTTATGACTATGGTGAATAGCGACTAAAGCAATAACGGTAATGTGATTTATCTAATCCGTTATATAAAAACTGGCTTTTATTTTATTTTAACAGGCTTTAGTTCTGCCTTATTAGTGTCTATGGCGTAACGTTTAATCCGGCAACTGTTGATCTAAAGCTTTTAAAGAACGTAAAAATAAACCTAAGCCGCCCATGGCTAGCACAAGTATTACCACTAAATCGAAAGAGCTCATGGTTTTAAATGTAAATCTAATCGAGGATATTACGCCGAATATTAATCCGGTAATTGCACCAATGGATAACACCCAACCGAGAATGTTTTTACTATTATAAAAAATAAGCCCAACACCAAACATGAATGGGATCATTATCATGCCACTGGTTATATTATAGTTGCCACCCATGGCGGAAAAACCATATAAACGCACGCCCATGCCAAAATTTGATGTTACTGTGATTGCGTTTAATAGCATATAAAAACCACCACACATCATGATGATGCCAATAAAAAAGTGGCTTAAACCGCCTGAAGTACCGCCTGCTCCTTTCATCGTTTTTCCTTATGTCATTTATTGTTTTTTAGCTGAATATGGATTATCAGCTAGTATGTAGGCTCTTAAATCGGCTTTATGTCGTTGTTGAGATGGTCATTCTCACAACGCTTTAATTTTTGTATAAGCTTCTTCAGTAAATTTATCTTTCGTACAATTGCTGCGAATAGTTCGCTGCCAGTGTACTGTTAATACTGTATTTAATGAGCCAGCTAAATTTTCTTTTTTTAGTCATACTTACTCAGCATTTTCTAAATAGCTAAAGGCATCATATAATCAATGATTGATCGTTGTCACGAGTAAAATCAATTAAATCATCATACTGAAGCATTTTATTTAGCTGTTGTTACTAAAATGACATGATAATTTACGGCACTAAAATTTAATGCATATGTTTTAACATCTTATGTCGCAGGTGTAAGGTAACAATAAAAAATAAATAACCTCAATTTTGTGGTTTAGATAGCTTAAATGAAACGCTTGCAAGCCTTAAGTGACCAGTTAATATTGAAAAGGCTAGGTACTCAGAGATCGAACAAACATCGTTGTTCTTTCCCAGAGTATGGCGTCATTTTTAACATCATTGATCGCTACGCTACGAAGTAATAAGCGCTTTGAGGTCGAGATTCACGAGACCATGAAAAGTTTAAGTTTGAGCACTGATTTGCCGGTTAAAAATAGCGAAACGCAGGCTTATAAAATTTATCTAGAACGAGTAAAAGATAAAATAAGTAGTTTAGGTGAAGTCATGAACGAATAAATATAACATGCTAAGTCCATGCTTTTATTTTGTTTTTTAGTTGTTCAACCTGTTATTGCAATAATCTACTATTGCGTGTTTTCAGCTTGTTAGGTTTTTAGACTAGCTTAGAATGATCGATTATTTATATGTCTTCGTATTAGCTCAAGAATATATATAATCACCAGTAATAATATACCAAGGGGCAGGGCATAGATTTGACAACAAAGTGGCACGAGCTAATAGAAAAAGCATGGCACCAGCGAAAAGTTTTACATCAGTCCGATGAGTTTGATTGTTGGCGTGTTTTTCATGGTTACACTGAAGGTGCAAAAGGTGTTGTTATTGAAAAGTTTGGCACCATGGCGATAGTTGAGTTTAAGGACGATATCCGTGAAGACCTTGAGAGCATTAAAAATGTATTGTTAGCGCTTTTTCCTTTTACATTAATTTTGGCTAAAGGTGATCAGTCGCTTGGACTTCGGCTGAGTCAGCGAATGTTCGCGCTTCATGGTGAATTATCCAGCGCGCCAGAGTTTGCTGAAGAGTATGGTCTATCTTATAGTTTAGTGCCCGATGCCATGCATAACTGTGGCTTGTACTTGGACGCGCGTCCTGTGCGTAAGTGGTTAGCCAATAATAGTGATGGCCGACGTGTATTGAACTTATTTTCATTCACTGGCAGTCTTGGGATTGCAGCCTTAAAGGGCGGAGCAAAAGCCGCGATTCATTTAGATAAATCGAAAGATTTGTTGCCGCGCATGAAAAAAAGTTACCAAAAAAATGGCCTTGATTTTGGTACGCGCAGCTTTATACAGGGTGATATTTATAAGCATTTACCCAAAGCAATAAAGCATGGCCAGACCTTCGATGGTATTATTTTAGATCCGCCGCCAAAAGTCTATAAATCACCTTATTCCGAGCATCAGCCTAAAGGGCAAGACTTTTCGAAATTGGTCAGTCTTTGCTCAAAGCTTTTAAACCCAGGTGGTTGGTTAATTTGTTTGTTTCATCGTTATGATGCTTCATGGGATCTGTCAGATACTGAGATTATTGAATCATCGTCCAAAACCTTAAAAATGATTGAACGGTTCACCAGTGAGTGTGATTTTCCTGATGATAATGTCGATAGAAAATTAAGAGTGACGGTATTCGAAAAAATTTAACATTTATAGAACGAATTATCGCCATTTAGTTATCATCATTAAGTAAGGGAAACTTATCAGGAAAATAGTTCACCGGTTATGACATATTTATTAAGTTGAAGCATGATGAGGTTTCCATTGACTATTTTCAATGCTATTTAGTGAGCGAAAATGTGGATACAGATGCAGCTACCTCAGACAGAGTCAGTGGTATCTGTTGCCAAACTTATGATGACTTTTTTCAGTAAATTATTTCGCTGGCAGCGAGGCTGACAGAAGTCGGGCTATGACAAAACGTTATTGCGCAGCGCTGTGGCTAATAACATTTGACACATATTTACTAAAGTTTTCTGAGGGTAGCGAAATAGCGCCAGACACTGATAAAGTTGATTTAGGGGGCATTATAGGTTAAATGTCGTGTTAAAAAATACCGTTTAAGGTGGTGATTTTATTTGTGAAAAATCAATATTTGCAACAAAGCGCCTAAAGCTATTTCGGCCCGATATTTGTCAACATCAAGTATCTAAAATATTAAAAGGTAATAGCTATTTACTTAGTATTGGCTGGGTAAGAAACAGCTCATAAGTGGCTATACTGGCAATTAAATAACTGTTAGCTAAATTTTATTACCAACTAGATTTTAGTAAAAAATTTTAAGTTATTAAATCAATAAAATTATTGCTAGGTTTGACGATAACGGCAACTGAGCACCTCGTAAGCTTCGCGAATTTCAATAAAGTCTGCTGCGCAGCCGCCTTTATCTGGGTGGCAAATGATAATTTTCTTTTGATAAGCCTGACGTATCTTAAGCCAATCAACATCTTGAGTTAGTCCTAAAATAGTCAAGGCGGCATCAACTTTGCCTTTAGCACGATACCTTTGCCAGAAACTGGAAAACAGTGCTTCAACGTCTTTAGCTGTGATGTTAGTTAAGTTCGACCAATCCAAATAGTACTGAGCCAGCACATTATCAGGTGTCGCAAGGGCTGCTTTATTTTCAGCGCCACTCGGCAGCAGACAGATTTTTAATGGAAAAATGCTCAGTGAAAATCCCTCGCTTTGAATATCTCGTTGGATTTGATAAAGCGCATTCATCACAAAAAAATTTTTTTTAAAAGTAACTATCTGTAAATCGGCATCGTTGCCCATAAGCGCAAGAAAGTCTTGTTTACAAAGGCTCACCAAATCTACGATCGAACAGGCACTGTTTTGCTCCCTTAAATATCTAAGTATCGGAATAATTAAAGGATTAGCCATGCGATTTTGCTCTCTTGTAGTTTAGCGCTGAAACCATACTAACAAAAAATCAATATAAAGTGCCTCCAACATCGAAAAGCAGAAACAACCGTAGTTGGTATCACAGATCACTTTATGGCGATATGTCGTTCGAAAGCGCTTCTGCGCTTTATAATCGTAAGAGTGTCTATTTTAGCTCATTGGTTAGTAAAACCAGCACAAATAAATTTTATAACTTGGCCTAACATCTTTGATGTTGGCGCCATAGCAAATGTTAGTTGCAAAATAAAAGGCCACCGAACAAATTCGGCAGCCTTTATATCTCAACGATAAGATCGATCAATGGATCTTGAAATATCTATTAATTGATCGGCGTTATTAAGCTAAACTCACTTTTTATCTAGCTTTTAAGTATTAATTTACTGCTGTTTCTCGCTTACTTTTTTTCACAACTTGTAGCGGCATAAGCCATGCCAGATATACCCCCAGTACTCATGTGAACTTCATTGACTTTGACATTGTCATGTTTTTTATGACAACTTTCTATCTTGCCTTGGAAATTTAAGGTTGCTATACCACCTTGTGAACTCACTACTTGAAGGTCTATGCCAGGTGTCGGTGCTGTGCCGTTGCCATCATGGAAGTATGATGAGCCAACAGTGCCATCGTCATTTTCTACGCCAACGGTTAAGTTTGCAGGAATAAGTGGCAGATCTGCATAAACAAACCAAATGTTTGAGGTGCCATTTTCTACCCAAACTTGGAAAGTAGAACTAGTAGGGTCACCGAAAAATGGCACATCTTCCCATTCATAAACCGTGAATTGTTGCGGTCCTGCATTAAGCACAGCTACATACCAATTGCCACCTGCAGCAAGATTTAAGTCTGACCAAAATGGCGCTAGAATATTGTTAGGTAGTGAAACGTTAGGTAAATTCTGGTTTGACGCCCCTGCTGCAGAACCACTAGCGGTGCCTACTTCAATGGTGCCATTAACCGACCAAATAACACTGGAGTACGTTTGGCCGTTGTAATCAAACGCTGGTATGTTCAGGATGAAAGCACCATCGTCACAATTTGTCGGACAACCAAATGGAGCTACCCCAATAGAAGATAATGAGAAGTAGCCAAAGGGGGCTGGTGAGCTTTGTAAATTAAGGCCACCGACATCAAGAAAAACACTCCAGTCAATTTGATTATCATTTACGTTAACAGGAGATGCTTCTGTACCGTTAGCGATAGCACTAATCATTGAACCGTCAACAAAACTCATGTTAGCAGGTAACATGTCAGTAATATCAATAACATCAACTACTTGGCCGTTAGTTACTTTGATTTCATAGTTAAGCACATCACCTTCTTTTGCTGATGCCATATCGACAATTTTTGACAAATTAGCTGTTGAACTTCTATTAGCGTTAGCGGCAATAGGCATATGTAAGTCAACATAATGATGACCCGACGATTTTAGCCTTAGCTCACCAAAATTCCAGCCAGCTGGCGCTAAGGTAGTGTCAGCTGTGATGGTAATAGTGGCACTTTCACCTTGATGCAGTGAAATGTTTTTAGGCGAGACGCTTACCTCCATAGTGTCACTTTGACCACTTAGCTTCCAATTACCGTGTTTGACACCGGTATGTGTGACAATACGGGTCCAGCTACAGGTTCTTACACAGTTACTTTCTTGCATACTTGCAATGTTTAAGGTGCGCGGGTCACCACCGGTATTAGGATCTGCCGCAAGGAAATTTGCAGGCGTCTCACTTAACACTAAGCCTGAGCGTAATACTTGATCTAATTGCACGCGACCAGCACCGACATCAAACGGGTCTGCTGGCGTCATAGCGTCATCTTTTAGTAAATCTTTACTTTTAGAGGTCATCATTAACGCAGACTTTATTTCATAAGGAGTCCAGTCAGTCATCATTCCTACTAAGGCGCCACTACCGGCATTGTGAGGACTTGACATAGATGTACCCGATAGAAAGGCAAATTCTGGAGCAGGTGTTACGCCGTCAGAATTAACTGCCGCCATAATATCTACACCGGGTGCGCCAATATCAGGTTTTAATATATCAAGAGTAGTATTTGGTCCACGTGAACTGAAACCAGCCGTGACATCGCCATTAGCGTTATCAAGGTTGAGTGCGTAACCTTGGATAGAACCCATAGTATTGGTATTTGATGCCAGCCAGCTTTTCAGTGTTTCACCATTTGTGAAACCTAAATGTACCCCAGGTAAAAAGTGCGCATCGCCAACAACAGCTTCACCGTTAGCTGCCGCATTTACCAGTACAAAACCGCCAGCTCCACCGGCAAGCACATTTGCACCTTTTGCTGTGCGCGCTATAGCACCACGATCACAAACTACGATTTCACCATTGAAATGACCTGCAGGAAATGGATCTAAACATTGCTCTGGTGTTGCATCATTTTGCGAACCGTTTGCAGTCGGGAAGTTACCCGCGTACACCATAGGAGCGGGACCATAACCATTGGTAAAACCCTTGCCAAAAATATTAGCTAAGGCATCGCCATCACTTGACATGCTGACGACAGCATTTTCAATTTTTCTGTTATGTGTCATTGCCGCAGTTGTGCTGACCCATGGAGAGTTATGGGCAACCGTTGCGGCACCTGGACCACTATTTCCTGCAGAAACTGCTACGTAGATACCGGCAGCTGTGGCATTTAAAAAACCTAACTCAACGGCGTCACTATAAGGATTTTCACCGCCGGAAATTGAATAGTTTAATGATTGAATACCATTAGGAAGATTACTGGCATCTATTACCACTTGATTAATAGCCGCTAATAGCGCGGAACCCGGGCATCCGTCTACGCAAACATCATACATAATAATATTGGCATGAGGAGCAACACCTGAGATATCACGACTCAAATCAGTCGTTGGTGCATACATAATCGCAGGTTTGACAAAATTTCCTGCAGTGGTACTGGCTGTATGACTACCATGACCATCGCTGTCTTCAGGAGAGTTAGGGTCAGTGGGTGTTTTAACCATATCCCAAGCACCAATAAGTTTGTCATTACAAAAACTAGGAGTCGTTGCACAATGGCTGCCAGGCAGGTAATTTCCAGACCCTAGGGGGTTTTCATGATCGTAACCGTCTCCGCCTATGTCAGCAAATGAAGGATGATCGTGATTAATACCGGTATCTAAAATGGCAACAACAGCACCTTCACCCATTGAGCCTTGCATATGATTACCGTGGTTACCATGATTTTTACCGTCGCTATGGCTACCGTCCCAGATTTTATCAGCGCCTATCCATTTAGGGCCCACATCAGTTAAAGGATATTCAATGCGCTCTTTGGTAACACTAATTACATTAGGAAGGGTGGCTAAAACTTTAGCTTCTCGTTGGTCGAGTTCCATCGCGACACCATTAAAAGCATGTTGATACTTATATTTTACCTCGACTTTACGACCAAAGGCGCGTTCACTGTGTTCAATTAAATCCGCTTGTTTTGTTTTTAAAAAGCTTGCGTATTGTTTACTTGCTTTAGAATTGGCGTTGAGGGACTTAAGCCCTAAAGTTGCCGGGTTAGTTGCGTGGAATTCACTAATACCACCTTTATAACTTGCTACCGAAGGTGAATTCATTCTGACTATATATATCGATTTTTCATGGTCTACTACTGCTTTCTTATAGTTTTCATTAACAGCAACAATGCTCTTAGCTTGAAAATCGTGAGCTACTATATTTAAATCTCCAGCATTGGCTGAAAGGGCCACGAGCATACCGAGTATAAAGCTAAATAACCGTTTTATATTGTGTGAGTAATAAGAAGGGAACTTTATGCCTATCATTGTTTATATCTCCAATTATATGAAATAATTTCCGAGAAGCGCACAACAAAAGCGCTAATACAACACGGTAAAAATATAATGTAATAAAATCAATATTTACCTATTTATACCAAAATTTTTTCTTAAAAATAACAATCAAATACCGTGATTAAGGATAAAAGACTAGCTGGCAATTTAATCAAATAATTAATGTTTATTTGAGTCATCTAAATGTAATTGCTAATATTTATCCAATAGTACTCACATTGAAAAACCTTAAAAGGCATAAGATATTATTTAAAAAATTAAGATGGTATGGATGATTTTTGACCATACACCCCATACTTTGGTGTTTGTGTTAAGTATGATAATTTCAATTATATTTTTGTTTTTATGAACGAAAATCGTTCTGTATTTGCCAGTGCAATAATTATACCTTCATTAAATAGTCGCTAATTAACATGTGATTGTAGCAAGTAAGTAAATCGTAAGTTTAGTAAGTGTAAAGAAATGTGACAACTACTAACAATAGATTAAAGATTTATATTTTAATGCTTTGAAGTTAAATTTAAGACTCTGCTATCAAGCTAAATACTTTAACTAAATTGCTGTGGCGTAAAGTGCCAAACTTGCAAATGACTCTGCCGTTATATTTCTATACAGTGGGTATGGTCAAATTACTTGAGTGACGAGAAAAAAGAAAGTTAGCGCAAGCATTGGAGTTTTCCTTGGAGAATTTCCAGCAAAACATGCTAGCAGCAGACCCTATGCCTTTATCTTTATTATCTCAATATTTGGACAATAGGTAACAGTTGATTTGACGGTGAGTTTGCTATTGTAACTTAAATTTACCTTGTAAAATTGAGCCTGCAAAGTATTAATCCATCATGTTAATGCTCGCAGTCATCAATTTTATTCGGTGCGATGGCCACATCGTAGGGTTCGAAGTAATTGATAATGAGGTTAGTGATAAAAGCCAATTACCTATCGTGAAAATGAAATTGATGGGAGTTATTAACACGCCCTTAATGTTCTGGTTAATGTTCGTGCAAAAATTAACACCGACACGCTTAGTTAATTATTCTTAAATGATGACTCATCTCTGTTTAGCTATCTGCGCGATTTAAGTATAAGTGTTCAATATTTCTAAAGGCTATGGCTGGTACATATGTTGCAACTTGTTAGGTTAGATGTTCTCGTTATTTCTAGCACAGGTAAATAGCAATCACTCAAACAAAGCTTTTAAGAATAATTATGATTTTTATTCTATATTACATAGGGTAACTATCAACTTGTAGCAATGGCTCAAGTGATTTTTTATCATTACAAATAAGAAAAAAATTAAATAGCGCCAAACGTGAGCCTTTAAGCTCATTTTAAAAACACGATAAATAAATTAGGGAAATAATATGAATACAGAAGAAATTGCTAATCAAATCACGGAAATGGCGGTACTCTACGGGCCGAAACTGATTGGTGCAATACTCGTATGGATCATTGGTGGCTGGGTAATAAAAGTTATCGGTGGCGTAGTTAAAAGTGCTTTAAACAAAAGCGGCACAGATGCATCGTTAAAGCCTTTTCTAAGTGGCATTGTTAATGGTCTATTAAAGGTCATGTTAGTTATTACGGTGCTTGGTATGTTAGGCATCGAAATGACCTCGTTTATCGCTATCATTGGTGCTCTTGGTTTAGCAGTAGGTTTGGCCATGTCGGGTACCTTGCAAAACTTTGCCGGCGGCGTGATGATTCTAATTTTTAAACCGTTTAAAGTGGGTGATGTTATCGAGGCACAGGGTTATATCGGATCTGTTTCTCAGATACAGCTTTTTAATACCATTATGAAAACCCCAGACAATAAAACCATCATTATTCCTAATGGCGGGTTATCAACCTCATCAATGATTAATTATTCAACTGAAGCGAAAAGGCGTGTGGATTGGACCATAGGTGTGGGTTACGGTGATGATTTGGATAAAGCTCGAGCAGTTATCAAGCGGTTATGCGACGAAGATGCGCGTATTTTAAAAGATCCTGAGGTCTTTATAGCGGTTTCCGCTTTGGCAGACAGCTCAGTTAACTTTACGGTCAGAGCTTGGGTGAATGCGGCAGACTATTGGGGCGTATACTTTGAAATGAATGAAAAGGTATATAAAACTTTTGCAACGGAAGGGTTAAATATTCCTTTCCCACAAATGGATGTTCACATTCATAAAGACGGCTAATATTTAGCGGCTATCTTAAGGTAAAGGTTTTACGCATTAGCAGTAAAGTTAATACCCGTAACAGACTATTCATGCCATTTGCTATTATGTTGAGGTGTTGAATTTAGTACACTGTGTAGTATAAATTTTAAAGAGCTGACCAATTGACTTGGTTGGCACTTTTTTTTTAAGCGCCATTAATTAGCTCGCTAATTATTTTCCAAGCATTGTCGCCTTTATCTTTGTCGAACAATGTTAGCGAGAATTATTAATATGCTTGTAATAATCGTTATAAAAGACAACGGTTTAGTTATTCTAGCCCGACAGAAAATTAAACTTTAACGACAGGTGTAGTAATTTAACTCACTATTCTTCAGCAAGTATGACCACTCGTATAATAGTGATCATTTTTTTCGGCACCGTTGTGTAACCCAATTGCTCGCTGTAACCTACCTCTACCTTAGCCATTGCTTCAAGTATTTCATAACCTTGTATAACTTCACCAAAAACAGCATAGCCCCATGAACTGCCGGGGTCTAAATTGCTGTTGTCATTTAGGTTAATAAAAAACTGATTCGTTGCGGAATGGGCATCATTTAGCTGTTTAGCCATCGCAATAGTGCCTTCGCTGTTTTTTAAGCCATTTCCTGATTCATTAAATATAGGCTTATCGGGCTCAACATCCATGTAGTTAGTCATAAAGCCACCTCCCTGAATGAGATAACCTTCTTCTACACGGTGGATCAGGGTTTTATCGTATTGCCCTCGGGTTACGTATCCTAAGAAATTATCAACGGTAATTTTAGCTCGGTATCGATTAAGCTCAACAATAATGCTTCCCATGGTGGTTTCTATTCGCACTTTTGGCGATAAATTACTTGGCTGAATATATTGTCCTTGAGTATTCGCGCCGAGCAGTTGCGACGACATAAATAGACTAAGTATTAGTAGTGAAATTCTAATCACGTCTGATCCTTTTGTTAGTATGTTATAAAATAAGCGTTCAGTTAGTTTAACCGGTGTTTTTTGCATTAATCAAAGTTATTAACGTTCATTAAAAGCAAGTCAAAGCGGTCAGACTTATTGATTTTATTAACTTATGAGTCTTTATGAACAGTGTTTTATTTCTTGGTATTACCTTTTGACTTGGCTAGTTCGGATTTGATTAGCACATTCAGCTAAGACAATAGCGCCAGCGGTTGAAACATTTAGCGAGTTACCCATACCAAACATCGAAATGTGTATTTGTTGATGACTTAATTTTAAGGCCGCTTCACTTACGCCTTTGCGTTCATTACCTAAGACTAAGGCGCATTTAGCAGGGTAAGTAACACGCGTATAATCAACAGACTGTTGGCACAGTTCAACACTGTAAATTGAATAATCGTTGTCTAATAAGCTTTGTAAGCTTGCCGTAGTGCTGTCGCTATATTCAACGCAAACCCATTTAGCTTCATTTCTAGACGCTTTTTTCATTTTTTTATCTGAAATAGAGAGTGCTTCAATACCACAAACAATAACTTTTTCGATGGCAAATGCATCGGCTAAGCGAATAAACGCGCCAATGTTGTAGCTATTAGTAACATTGTCTAATACCACCACCAAAGGAATTTTTGGCTTAGTTATGTATTCATCTCGAGTTAACTTACTTTCTCTAAGCTCTTCTTTGCTCAGTTGTATTTTTGCAGGCATTATTTAATACTCTTATTGCTTACTATTATTCGCGGGCAGTTTCTTTGTTTTAAGACGCAGATGTCAAAGCTTATAGCTCAGGCGAGAATTGTGCGGCTTTATCTAGCGAAGATCAAATGAATGTTTAATGATAACTAGGCAAACTTATTGGATTTATAGAACACTCATTAAAACGGTCAATTTACCCTAGTAAAAGGCGATTATTGCTAACCTTTGAACAACGATATAAGTGTGGAAAAAATCATTGAGAATTACGCAAAATAAACAGACGATAGTCAGCAGCTGAAGTCGCTCGCAACAAACTATATATAGGACTGTACTATAATTGATAGTGATAAAGTAGTAGCGTTATTTTGCTGTTCATACATTATAGCTAAAAGGCTTGGATTAAAAATATTGTCGTTATTGTGGAGCAAACGCACAGTCATGTTTAATGGCTTAAGTTGATGCGTTTTTCATCACTAACCTGAATACTGCTAAGCTGTTAAAAATGGCAAGGCAGAAGTGAAGTTAATGGGCTGTAACGCCCATCAAAAAAATTTTGAAGTCACTAAAAATATCATTATATTATTGTCAATATGCTGCTGAAAACGGCTGTAATGGTGCTACTTGAACAAGGCATTTAATTAATGTAAAAGTTAAAGGCCTTCTTCAACTTTATACTTAGTTTTGAGTGCCGCTACTTCATCGGCATAAGAGACTAAAAAGGCATTGAATTGCTTGATCACATCTGGACGCTTAATGCTGGATAAAGCATATGAACTTCTGGTGTGTGGCAGGCTAGCGTCAAATACTGGTTTGTCGCTAGATTGATCATTGAGTAAATAGTAATAAGCAACATTGACATTAAAATAGACCCCATCAATACGTTTATTACGCACTTGTTTAATCAAAGATTCTAAGTTGTTATTTTCCTTTATCTTCACTGTACCTGCCTCTATATGAGGAAAGTAGTCAAAAGCAGTGAAGCCTCGCAAGGTACCTAATCGCTTCAATTCTTCAACACCTTTACCGAGATTTTCAGGTAAGACTAAGGTGCCATCAATATAATCAACAACGGGATCGCTGTAATTTACCGCATGTTTCGCTTTCATATCGCCGGCCCAATATTTATTGTCAGGATATTTTAAATCAATTTCTGAGGCAAGAAAGGCATCGAGTAGACGTTTAACTGGCAGGGCGGTATAGGTTAGGCTATGGCCGTTATGCTTGGCGAATAGGTCTAATAATTCTCTGGCATAGCCCTTATATTCGCCATTTTCATACTGATACTGAGGGAAATATTGTGTTGATTCGACACCAACAATCAAGTTATCTGCATTACTAGCGCTAACGATACAAAAGTAGGTGCATAGTATAGATATTATTTTTCTCATTCATAACACTCCAATCAAATTTACGCGGAATTGCGGCATAGCGACAAAAAAAGTATAGAAAGAGAACGGTGAAAAATCCACTAATTGCCTGTCATCTAAAGTAAAAGTGGCGGCCGAGCCGGTTTATTAATTTTTCACGTCGAGAGCATAGTGAGGCTGTAATGGCGCTGCTTGAAATGCCTTAGCTGAGGTAAATATCAAAAAAGAAATACAGTGTGGTAGAAATACTCGCGAAAATAACAAAGCGCCTGAGATGTTTTTGCGGTAATTGACGTGAACCCTTTGCCGCTACGTAACCTCCCGCTAAGGTACCACACAAGACAATAGTGCCTTCATGCCAGGCGATGACATCATTATAAATAAACAATACAATAGCTATTAGCGACACTGTGGCTGAAATAAGTAACTTTAAGCCATTCATAGTATTGATATTAGTGTGGCCAGCCAGTGCTAAATAGCTCAGGGCTATAATCCCCAATCCGGCATTGAAAAAACCACCGTAGGTTGAAACCCCCAAGAGGATAATAACGAGTGCAATAGCGCCAAGTGCTGAAGCGTGTCGATGATGTTCAGCGCTGTTTTTTAATTCCGCATTAATTTTTTCGCCAAAAATAAACAGTACAGTAGCAAATAACAGTAACCAAGGAATAGCCTCTCGAAATATAACGTCAGGTGTTGTTAGTAATAGCCAAGCACCGGTAATACCGCCAATAAGGCTGATGATGATAATGAGGGGTAATTTATCTTTATGCTCAGCAAGTTCTGTTCTAAAAGCATAGGTTCCGCTGAGATAACCGGCGCATGAAGCAAAGGTATTTGTCGCATTGGCCATAATGGGGGGAATACCAACAAAGATAAGGGCAGGAAAGGTAATAAAACTTCCGCCACCAGCAATGGAGTTGAGCACACCGCCAAAAAAACCAGCTAGGAACAACAGTATTATGTCAAACATCATGATGAACAATAAATCTGAACGTATGGTTTTGAGCTAAGTCCTAGCACAGATTTATCGCGCATCTTTATCACGGCTACAGCAACAAGTCATGTTATTACCCTTAGTGTGAATAGCGTTATTGCCATTAGCTTTGTTGATTAGTAGTAGGCAAAATAGATTCTACTTTGCTCAATACTAACTTGATGGTCGAAAAAACACTTTTATTGGGATAGCCGTCGGCAATGAGCTGGTGCTGCAGTTGAAAGGAGCGTATGGCAGCTCTGCTTTTAGGTCCCCAGATACCATCAGGCTTACCGGTTTCAAACCCTAAGCTGTTGAGCTGGCTTTGTAAGTCTTTCATTTGTGCAACACTATATGGCTTTGCTTGCGTTGGCGCTTTTTGTAAAAACTCGAGCCCATTTGCGTCAACTAATCTATTGGCTAATAAGCCTACTGAAAGCGCATAACTTTTTGAAAGATTCCAAGTCATAATGACATTGAAATTAGGGTAAAGTAAAAATGCCGGCCCTTTATGGCCTGATGGTAGATAAAGCTCCGCTTGAATCTCATAATCAGGCAATGCTTGATTGTTGGTTTGTTTTACTCCTAACTGCTGAAAATGACTCAGTGGATAGTATTTGTCAAACGCGACGTTATCAAAGGCGAAACTTTCCGGTAATGTTACTTCTCGGCCCCAACGTTCTTTTGCTTGCCAGCCAATTTTATTTAAGTAATTAGCCGCGGTGGTTAAGGCATCTGCTTCACTTTGCCAAATATCTACTTTGCCGTCATTGTCGCCATCTACGGCATAGGTTAACAATGCGGTTGGCATAAATTGCATATGCCCCATAGCGCCAGCCCATGAGCCTTTTAATTGCTCGACAGAGACTTTTTCGCTTTCAATTAAGCGGAACAAATTTAATAACTCAAGGGTGAAAAATTCACTACGGCGTTTATCGCACGCTAACGTCGCTAAAGCATTAAGTACCGACATCTTCCCTTTATGCTTGCCAAATACCGTTTCTAAGCCCCAAAAAGACACTAAATATTGCCGAGGAATCCCGTATTCCTTTTCTAACTTATCAAATAATGTCTTGTTTTGTTTTAATTTTTCTTTACCTACACGCAGATGGTAAGCACTAACTCTTGCTTTAATATATTGCTCAAACGTTTGGCTAAATTCTGGTTGTTTTTTATCTAAGGTGATCACGCGCTTGATAGGAGTAAGTTTTTCAATCACGCTTTCTGTGATGTAAGCAGAAAACCCAGCAATTTTGGCACGTTCAGCTAAATTGGCTTTACACTGAGTGAAGTTTTCATCAGCAATGGTAGCGTGAGAAAGTAGAGGAAAAAACGCACATACGGTGATAAATTTTCGAGGATTAAAAAAAGTGCTTATTTGTTTAACAATATGGTTCGACGAGGTCATGAAAAAAACATTCCTTAGCTAAAGCGAAACTGAGTTTGAGACATATTATACATGTACAATACCATGGCTAAGTTTTATCTTGATGACAATCATTAATTCATTATTTTATTTAAGAAGTTGTAATGAAAAATTATTCGCTAAGTTAAGCACGTTACTATCAAAACAGTAGTACTGGCTAAGCATTAGTTTGATCAAATGAGTATAATAGCCCGTTTATAATAAAGTAGAGGCAAGGTTAATTAATGTTAGAAAATAAGTGTCAATTGCAGCGCAATTATCGCGAGCAAGGTTACTTTGTTATTAGAGATTATTTTACGATGGCTGAAGTTACTGCGCTTAGAGCGGTAGTATTAAAATTTCATCAGTTATGGCAACAAGACAATGCAAAGTTTTATCAAGAAGAGGCGTTTAATTCTTCGTTAATTACCGGTAGTGAATATTTAGCGAGCGATGATAGAGTAAAGCTTTTTAATTTTATCAGTGCAAAAAAAGTCATGCAGGTGGTTGATACGATTATTGCGAATAAGCCTGCATTTATGAATACGCAATTATTTTTTAACCCGGTTAATCCTAAGCAAAAAGACTTTTGGCATCGAGATTGTCAATATGATCATGATGTAGCGGGGCAAAAGCTCGCCATTAAAGAAACCCAAGTATTACACCTTCGAGTGCCTTTATTTGATGAACTTGGTATGGAATTAGTGCCCGGTACTCATCAGCGTTGGGATAACGAAGAAGAGTTTAACGTCCGACAAGAAGAAAAGGGCAGGGTAAGTAGTGAAGACCTTACCACAGGTAAAAAAATCAATTTAGCGGCTGGCGACTTATTAGTGTTCTCAGCCGATATGATCCACCGTGGTTTATACGGCTTAGACCGATTAGCGCTAGATATTCTAGTGTTTGATTCCGCGGGCGATTTTGCCGATTATGTTGATGATGATTGTTTACCAGATAGCGCGATGCTAGATGAAATTAACGACCCGAGGCTGTTTATTAATACCATCAAGCTAAAATCAATCGGCTAATTTTAGCTTGAATGTTCAGGGTAAAAAGCCTTATGACTTGAGATTGCAGCTGAAACTACAACTGAACTTATAAGGTGGCTAAACCCACGCTGAAATAGTGAAGTTTGTGCTTATGGCTCAATAAAGAGTTTCTTCGCTATTAGGCATTGATGACTAAAGCGATCAATGCCTGTTGCAATATCGGACTTTTATTCTGCTTGCAGCGCGATTTCGGCCATTTTCATTGTGCTAGCAAAGGATGCGGCGCCCGCTATAAATAAACCATTATGGCAGAACATCGCATCGTCAATACCGGTGGCTTCTTGCAAGGCTTGATCAGACAAACCGGCCCAAGCTTGTGGCAGTGGCTTTCTGTCTTCGAATGAACCCGGCTCAACCGGCACAGTTTGTATGCGCCATGGACCAGACCCTGATGGGTAAACCATATATAAAGCTTGTTCAGACAGCTTATGAACCGTTGTTTTCCACGGGGTGTATTTTTCTAATACGATCACGCGTGGATCTGCCGCATCGTCAATGGCTTTAGCGACAATTGATTTAGCACTAATGCCACCGTCAGCTGAGGCAATAAAGCGGGATAATACGCGCGCTGCAAATTCAACTGCTTCATCAAAACAAGCATCAAAGTGACTATCTTCTTGCCAAGTAGGGTTAAACATTGAAATAGTTTGGCTCAGGCTAATACCTTGCGCTACCCCTTCTACGTGTCCACAGTCAATCGCATCAATAGTTGATACTAAACCGTCATCAAGCGATTTAGCGACTTCTTGTTTACCTTGGCATATTTCTACGCCATATTTTTGCCAAATTAAACCAAATGACGAATAAGGAATACCATTGTCGCGCGCACCTGCGCCACCACGTTGATGATGGTCAAAACGGCCAGCGTCAGCGTTATATTCACCACCAACATCAATAACAATATCTGCTTTAGCGATGACGTCTAAATCACGGGTACGTATCAAGTTAAAAGTTGGAAAAATATGCTTAAGGGCAGCAATACTGAAAACATCGTCTGCGTGAAAGTTACCGTTGTGCGTTGCTATCGTTATATCGTTTATTTGAGTCATTTAATTTGGGTCATTTTTGAAAGGAAAAAAAGGTGGCTTGCATTAACTTTACTGGCATAGACTGCGTCGTTTTGTAGCACTTTAATCAGTTAAAATTAGCTAGCGAATTCTATACTAAGACCGCGAACAAAAATAGCGCTTCTTAACTTTTAAGCATATAGCGTTTGTTACGGCTGGAAATAATCACTTGCGCGATTTTAGCTAAAAAAAATGACACGATGTTATTAACATCATGTCATTTTAAGCCTTGCTTAGATCCCAAGAGTATTAAAGCACACTAAGTGAGCAATAAAGTAGCTCGGACGCTATTAGTTAGCAGGCCAAATTTTACCAACATATTCAGGGTGGTCAACAAATGGGTTACGGTTACCTTGATGCGTATAAGCGGCTTCATTTCTATCAATTTCTTTTTGGCTTACAGGGTCATTGGCGTGCCAGCGTAATAACATATTTAATTGCCACGTTTCGAAAACTTTATTACTGCTGCCATCTAAGATCGCATCGCCATAAGTGCTTTTTGTTTGCCAACTGGCAATCACGTTTTCATAGCGGGTTGCCATGTAAAGGTGAGCTCTGGCTAAATCGCCTTTAAATTCATCAATAGGTTCAAACACCGTACCGTTATAACCTAAAGCCGAGGTAGCGGAGCCTAATTTACTGTTGTTAGTAGAAGTAAAGCTTGCACTCGCTACTTCGCCGAATGGAAAACCGCTACGTTTTGAGTTAACAAAACCATCGGTAGCAAAAATATGATGAATATCTGAATTCATCGGTTCTATTTTTCCGCCAAACCAGCTTTTAGGGAATGAATGCTCTCTGTTATAACATCCACCTTCGCCACTGTATGAGCCACATTGGTTGGTCACTTTGGTATAAGAATAGCTATCGCTACCGAAAGGTTTTTCAGAGTAAATATCTAAAATTGAACCGTCATTTTCGAAATAAGTATCGAGTGAGTGATTCGCATAAAACGTCCAAATAGCGCCATAACCTTGAGCGGTATGGTTTTTTATTATGTTATGTAATGCTGTTTTAAGGCTATAACCCGTTTGCGTAGTAATGCTTTGGTAATAGGTGCCAGGATCTCCACCTGTGCCACCACCTGAACCACCGCCAGTGCTGCCAAGGGTAAAGGTTTTACTATCTGTTTGCGTGAAAGTGCCACCTGAAGCGAGTGATGCACCAGCAAGCGATATATCGTATGAACCGTTGCCATACGTACAACATATACCATCGCCATAGCTGTCGTTAATCGTGAAAGTATAATCACCATCGGTTAGACAAATATTTTCACTGTAACTAGTAGAATTACTTAAGTTACTACCACTGGCTTGCTCGACATTGCTACTGTCAGTAAGTGACCAACTGGTTTCATAACCATATTGATCTGTGGTTAAACTAATGGTGACATCATTAGTTGAACAGCCTGTTCCGCCACCAGTTCCCGCACTTGCTGTCGGTTGAAAGTCATCGATATAAACCGTTTCAGAGCCGTCAAATCCGGTAGTATCGTAAAAGCGTAAGCCAACGGCTATTTCTTTCGTGGCAGTGGCAGCATAAGTGTAGTTAACCTGTTGCCATTGATTAACTAAATTTGCATCAGAATAACCTTGATAACCATCTGCATAGAGTCTGGCTTTTACGCCGCCTTCTGTGTGATAAACCCACACTGAAAAGTCATAATTTTGTCCAGCGGTAACAGCGACATTTTGTAAAAAATCAGTTGAACCTTGCGTTGTCGTATTGACAGTTATCGCAGCAGAACTAGTGCCGGTTTTAATGGTGGTGGTGTTTTGCTTAACACTGATACCAGAATCAACCGTAGTCCAATTGTCTGCACTCGCATTTGACCAAGCTTCGAAGTTACCATTGAGTACATCAGCACTAGCCATAAAGCTAAGGCTGCTGAGTAAAGTTAAGAGTAATTTTTTATTATGTTTCAAAGAATGTTCCTTCTTTTAAATAGGTTCGTTAACTAAGCTGCAAAATATGAAAAAGGGTTATTTACAAGTAAATATCAAGTGTTAATTGCAGGTTAATTAAGTGTTAATTTACGCTCGATGTTTAATTACCGCTGCATAGTGCCTCATAATTAATAGCAATAAAAGTGATCATTTATTAAACAAAAGCACATTAAATTAACTGACCATTTGGTTGGTTTTTGCTGCTAAAAAAGATAATCAACTCTATTGAAACTAAAAGCCTTTATTTGAAGTTGCTAAATTAGTTGACCATTCGGTAGGTTTTTAATTAGTAAGAAAATATTTCAATGAAAACTGAGTTTTGCGGTGTTTACTGAAAATTGGCGGCATTAAAGATTACTGCAGTATTTGTTGGTTTAGTAAATAATGGTGCCTGATAGATTAAATATAAGTTTATAGAAAAAGCAGAAGCAAATGATAGTCATTGTTAATTTTACTGGTTTAGGCGTGTGCTATTTATTAACTTCAACAGTCAGCTTTGTCAAAGCGGTCATTCATTAAATTGTATTGCTATGGCTTTAAAGTACTAAAACACCTATCGTAGTTTGATATTTGATTTTAAATCAAACGCTAGGTTTTTTTTAGTTTCTTGTGTTGGCTGTTTGGTTAAAGTTGCCAACAGCAACTTGGTTTTTGTCATCCTCCAATATTTTATGACTAGCCAGCAGGTAAAACTTTGTCGGTCGAAGTTCTCGTAGTTATTTGATTAAGTAATAAAGCAGCGAAAATGATCCCAGCACCAATGCTTAACCTCATTATGTCAGCCTCTGTGTTCCATATCAGTACGTTAACAACAATACCTGCTGGAATGAGGACATTATTCATAGCGGCTAACGTACCTACATTGACTAAAGTCGCGCCTTTATTCCAGCCGAAATAGCCCAAGCCTGAAGCAACGAAGCCTAAGTAGATGAGCACTGCCCATTGCGTTGGTGTGCTTGGTAACTTATCTGTATTGCCAAATAAAACATAACACACAGTAGCGACTATTAATGCGCCAATAAAAAACCAGCCAAAGATAGTTTTATGATCCAACTTACTGTTGGTCATTAAGTGTTTGTAAGTCACTTGCCCGGTGGCAAAGCAGATATTGGCGGCTTGCACTAATAACAAGCCGATCAAAAAGTTACTATTAATACTTTCATAGCGAATAGCTAACGCACCACACACGGCAATAATGGCGATAACAAAAAAACGAGGGTTAAAATGCTTTTCAAGTGCATCGTTGAGTAGCGTGATATAAATGGGAGTCATTACCGTAAATAATAATACTTCGGGCACAGATAAATATAAAAACGAGTGATAGTAAAAACTATACATGGCGCCAAGTTGTATCGCGCCAATGAGCATGAGTTTTATAGCTAAGGGCTTTGGTGTTTTTTTAAATTTTAAAAACGGTAGAAAAACTAAAGTCGCCAGCGCAATGCGCATCAAAACGCTAAACCACGCATCAACTTGGCCGGCTAAATAAACGCCAATTAAACTAAATGAAAATGCCCAAAGCAGGGTCACTGCAAATAAATAGCTCATAAATATCATCGTTAATTCATTAATGGCGACAGTCTATCTGTTATAAAAAATAAAATCTCTCCCATGGGCTTTTATAAAAATGACTTTATCGACGATGTCATTCGTCACTACATAGGTACTAAAATATTTAGTACGACATCCAAGCTAATGTTTAACGTTCAATAAGTCTACTGCAAGGCTCACAATCAAGCTAGCTGAACTGGAGTTATATGAATAGCTCATAAGTAAGAGTTCAAAGCAAAATTAAGACTGCTTTATATTGAAATTATCGACACCACACCACAGGCTGCTAGTGAACTTTCGGCGGACGTTAGGATTAGTGAGTTACTGGCTGCCATTCTGTGTGTAAAGTGAACATTAATTATTATATTTCTAACGGCATTATGTGCACACAGCCGCCGTTATGGTTCAACATTCTAATGATTGTTATGTGGTGATTTGTGATCATGCGGGAGGTTTATTTCAAAGATTAGGAGCAATCATAAAACCTAATTATTACCTTGGGTTTTCTCATCCGGTGATACGTATCCCATTATTTTTTGACGATCTATAGATGGGCCTTAATTTGTCAGGACTATTTTTAAAAAATATAAACAACAGTCATTACTTATATCTACGTATATTGTCGACAAATTGGTGTTTTTATATGTTAACCGTTGCTATTATTAGTGTTTATTTGTAACATTGTCGACAATATCGATTCGGGTGGAGATGTTTTTAATGTGGTATGACTTATTTGGGACACTAAATACAATATTTATTTTTGTAAGTTTGTATGGCGTTTTTTTACAATTGAATAACCTTTGGTTGAGAAAACGTCGCAATGAAGGTCAAATTACTGAAATACTGTCGCAAAATCAGTTCACGATGAGTTTTCTCGCGTATTTTTCTTTTTTCATTTATGGCTATAGCACAGAGCCCTTTAATCATTATCTCGTTTGGCCACGTTTGATAGCGGCGCTATTGGTTGGGCTAATATTGTTTGAAATATGGCAAAATCGAAAATCGAAAGCGTCCTTGTTTTGCCTGTTATTTGTCTGGGTTTTCTTGCTGGTAGGTGTTATTGGACTGTTTTTTAATGATACGCTTTCAGATCAAGGCAAAAACTTTTCAACGATTTTGATTGTGGTTATTACTGTCTTACTCGCACAAGGCTATGTACATCAAATAAAACTTATTATTAGCTCTGGCATGACCGGCGCCATAGATATAAGAATGAGTCAGTTTATTCTGATGATGGATATTTCTACGATAGCTTTTGCAATCGCCATGGGAGTTAGTGAAGCTTGGCCATTGCTTGTGCTCGGTGTTGTTAGTGGTATCACTAAGCTAGTCATTATGTACCTATTTCGCTGGGTACGTATTAGTCCGAAGGCAAAATGGCGCAGGTCACAGATAACAACTTAGTTTTATCTAAGAGTTACCAGAGAAGATGATGATACTAGCGCCGACATATTATTAATTGGTATTAATTGGGGTCAGATACACTTTTATTAAGTGGGGTCAGATACACTTTAACTGATCATTAAACCCCAGCTTTATTAAGGGTATTAATTGGGGTCAGATACACTTTAACTGATCATTAAACCCCAGCTTAGCATTTCACTGGCAGCTTTTAGCTTGTAGAAGTTAGGCATTACCAAGTCAAGTTGAGCATCATCCTGACAGATTCTTGCGTCAACATCGCAATCACAAGGACTTCAAATCAGCTCGACTGCTTGGTAATAAAGCGACATTCCAGCGTTATAAAAAGCCCTGTAAAACCTTTCAATCATCAGTATTACCATTTTGCTTAATCTGCAATGCCGTGTTGAGTTAGTGCATTAAGATCCGCTAATGCTTGTTTGGCATCTTTAACTGCTACGAAAACATGATCATGATAGTAAGCAGCAACCACATTTGCGCTAATATTTGATTGCGTCAATTTAGTCGACACAGCTGCGGTTAAACCAACGGCATCAAGGCTCGAATGTACATTTAATGTAATACATTTAAAAACACCAGAGTACGAGATATTAAATTCATCGGCTTTTTCTTTTGTCAATATAACGGTTAATCCCTCCTGTTCTTGAAAAGTACTTATAGTGGTATTAATTGGGGTCAGATACACTTTTATTAAGTGGGGTCAGATACACTTTAACTGATCATTAAACCCCAGCTTTATTAAGGGTATTAATTGGGGTCAGATACACTTTAACTGATCATTAAACCCCAGCTTAGCATTTCACTGGCAGCTTTTAGCTTGTAGAAGTTAGGCATTACCAAGTCAAGTTGAGCATCATCCTGACAGATTCTTGCGTCAACATCGCAATCACAAGGACTTCAAATCAGCTCGACTGCTTGGTAATAAAGCGACATTCCAGCGTTATAAAAAGCCCTGTAAAACCTTTCAATCATCAGTATTACCATTTTGCTTAATCTGCAATGCCGTGTTGAGTTAGTGCATTAAGATCCGCTAATGCTTGTTTGGCATCTTTAACTGCTACGAAAACATGATCATGATAGTAAGCAGCAACCACATTTGCGCTAATATTTGATTGCGTCAATTTAGTCGACACAGCTGCGGTTAAACCAACGGCATCAAGGCTCGAATGTACATTTAATGTAATACATTTAAAAACACCAGAGTACGAGATATTAAATTCATCGGCTTTTTCTTTTGTCAATATAACGGTTAATCCCTCCTGTTCTTGAAAAGTACTTATAGGGTTTAGCAACAGTACTTGTTCATAATCATATGTTTTAAGCGTGCCAAACACATAGTCATTTTCGTTTATAACAGGTGTCATAGAAGCGATTAAGTTTGCTAAATTTTTTTCACCAGACATATATATTTCCTCTATTTATTAATTGTATTAGTTAGATGTTTTTAAACCAACCACACCAATAAAAATCAAAGCAAAGCAAAACAATTGTTGAATTGAAATAGCTTGTTCAAAAAAATAATGGTTTATGAGCGAAATTGATGACGCACCTATAGCTAACCAAACGAGGTATGCATGGCTAACAGGAATGTCTTTTAATGCCATTGCAAACAACACTAGACTAAGCGTCATTGAAAAAACAGCGAATATTACATAAGGGATATTGGTAAAAGATTCGGATTTTTGAATACCAACTAACCAACCAGCTTCTAAAAACCCGGCAAGAAATAAGAGTAACCAAGACATATAAACACTCTATTAAATGTAGGGGTCGTCCCCTAAAAAGATAGAGCGGTGAGGTCGTCCTCACATCGATGTTGATTTAACTCACTAGCAATGTAGCAAATAAAATTGAAAAAGTGAAATGTCCATTAAATTTAATGATGACCTCGTTAAAGTTAAAAAAAGAATATGAATGTTAGCTTGTTGCTGTCGGCCAGATTTAGTTAAATGCTAATATTTAAGAAAGCTAGCGCAAGTTACCATTACCGTTAAGCATAACCGTTAAGTATATGTCTTGATTGCATAGTTGTATTAACGCTAAAAATTAAAAAGCCCCTAATAAAACTAGGGGCTTGGCGCTTATTTTTTAACTATTTCCTCAATAGCTTAACCGTTACTAACATCTTCAAACTCAGCATCAATAACATCTGCGTTGCTAGCTTCATCATTGGCCGCATTGGCTTGAGGTTGGCCAGCTTGTGATTGTTGCTGCGCTTGTTCTGCTTGCTTAATGTTACTGTAAGCTTCTTGCAATGCTTTTTGTCGCATTTCAATCGCGGCTTTATCATCGCCATTAACGGCCATTTTCAGCTGCTCAATTAATGTTTTAAGCTCAGTTTGCTGATCATCGCTGAAACTTGCCATTGCGCTTTGCACGGTATGAATTAATTGGTCGGCTTGGTTACGTTGCTCAACTAATTCACGCTTTTGTTTATCTTCAGTGGCGTGCATTTGTGCATCGTTCACCATGCGGTTAACTTCATCTTCCGTTAAACCACTTGATGCGGTAATGGTAATACTTTGCTCCTTACCGGTTGCTTTGTCTTTCGCGGTGACATTTAAAATACCATCGGCATCAATATCAAAGGTCACCTCAACTTGTACCGAACCGCGCGGACCCGGGTTAATATCCGTCAAGTTAAATTGACCTAACGATTTATTGTCTGTCGCCATTTCACGCTGGCCCTGCAAGACATGAACCGTTACTGCCGCTTGATTGTCTTCAGCCGTAGCAAAGGCTTCAGAAGCCCGTGTTGGTATAGTGGTGTTTTTTTCAATAAGCTTGGTCATGACACCACCTAAGGTTTCAATTCCTAGCGATAATGGCGTTACATCAAGTAATAGCACATCACCGACGGTTCCCGACAAGACACCAGCCTGAATCGCTGCTCCCATGGCTACTGCTTCATCAGGGTTAACATCTTTGCGTGGCGCTTTACCAAAAAACGCTTCAACTGCGGCTTGAACTTTTGGCATACGTGATTGACCACCAACCAAAATGACTTCGCTAATATCGCCTTTGCTTAAACCGGCATCTTTTAATGCTTGTTGACATGGCGCTATGGTGCTTTTTACTAAGTCATCCACTAATGACTCTAATTTAGCGCGCGTAATTTGTATCTTTAAATGTTTAGGGCCACTAGCGTCAGCGGTAACGTAAGGTAAATTTACGTCGGTTTGCAGTGCAGATGACAACTCGATCTTCGCTTTTTCAGCAGCTTCTTTAATGCGCTGTAAGGCTAAAGGGTCTTGCTTAATATCAATGCCGCTTTCTTTTTTAAATTCATCAGCTAGATAATTGATTAAACGTAAATCAAAATCTTCACCACCTAAAAAGGTATCGCCATTGGTTGCTAACACTTCAAATTGTTTTTCACCGTCGACATTAGCTATTTCGATAATTGAGACATCAAAAGTACCGCCCCCTAAATCGTAAACCGCTACTTTTTGATCTGCTTTACTGGTTTTATCAACCCCATAAGCTAATGCCGCCGCCGTTGGTTCGTTGATAATTCGCTTAACATTAAGCCCGGCAATTTTACCTGCATCTTTAGTTGCTTGGCGCTGTGAGTCGTTAAAATATGCCGGTACAGTAATCACAGCGTCAGTGACCGTTTCACCTAAATAAGCTTCAGCATCTTTTTTCAATTTACGTAAAATTTGTGCAGAGACCTCTTGTGGCGATAATTTTTTGCCATTGACTTCAACCCAAGCGTCACCGTTATCTGCTTTAACAATTTTATAAGGCGCTAACTTAATATCTTTTTGCACTTCTTTATCATCAAATTTACGGCCAATTAAGCGTTTAATGGCAAACAAGGTATTTTGTGAGTTGGTTACCGCTTGTCTTTTTGCCGGTTGACCCGCTAATGTTTCATTGTTGGCATAAGCAACAATTGATGGTGTAGTGCGACTGCCTTCTGCGTTTTCAATAATTTTTGCAACGCCGCCTTCCATAACCGCTACACATGAGTTTGTTGTACCTAAATCAATACCAATAGTCTTAGACATAATAATCACCTATTCTTTTCAAAAGAACTTTATAAAAAAAGGTCTGATGCTTTATGGCTATTTCCCAGCAAGCAATTTGACCGTATAAACAAACTTGTGTTGATGCTTTAACGCAAGATGTTTGGTTAGTGGCGCTATAATACGTAAGGTGGCGAAATGCTTCTGTCACAAATATGACAGAAGCGATGACTTTGTAGTTTTTTTGTCGTTAATTTATTTTAAAGATGAAAATCAATAAATTATTTGAGCGCAGTGGTTGGGATGTGCCAAGAGAAAATTAATATTAGCTTTTGCTATATAGCGATAACTAGGTAGAATTAAACTACTCGCTTACGCCACGGTTTAAATCATTATAGCCATGAATAAAGATGTCACTCATTTACCGCATAAAGCCAGTCCTGTGTTAGTTAAACAAGCGAGTATTTTTGCCGATTTACCCGCGAAATTAATTGAAGACTTTCAACAAGAATTTCAGCTAGATGAATGGCACAAGGGGGACTATTTTAACTCAAACTTATTGAGCCAACGCTTTTTCGTGGTGATAGATGGCAGTTTAGAAATTAAGCAAAGTAACCCTGAAACGGGCCGAGAAGCCACCTTAGATATGCTTTATGCTGGCGATTGTTTTGATTTAATGGTGTTATTAGATGATCAACCCCATGATGTTATTGTTTCTCCTTTAACTACGGTAAAACTGCTGTCAGTCAAACTAGCAACCATGCGTAATTGGTTGTGGACCTATCCAGAATTTAACCAACAATTTATGCCTTATTTAGCGAAAAAAATGCGCGAAAAAGAGCAACAAGCCAGTAGTCTTGTGTTGCACGATGTCACCACACGTTTAAGCCGTATTATTTTAGAGCATATTAATAAAATTAAATTTTATACCGGCGTTAAAGCAGAAGAGCATCAGCATCATTTAGTGAATGGTTTAAACGATGAAACCTTGGCGCGAATGACGGGTTCAGTTCGACAAGTGATTAATAAACAATTACAGCACTGGAAGAAAGCCGGCACGATTGATAAAAAACGTAATCAATTGATTGTTAATGATCTAGAAGCTTTAGAAAAAGCAGCTAAATATACGCAAAGCTTAGCTAATGCACCTATGGTAACTTCTCAGTCGCTAGATAAAAATTGAATACTTAAGCGAAAAGAGTATTTCAAACACTCTCGATAATAAATTCAGCTTTGCTTTATATCGTTAACTCTTGAAGTATGCGCATGAACTGATGAACTGATGAACTGATGAACTGATGAACCGAGTTTATTGTTGTTTAAGAATTAACAACGCTTCAAATTCTTCGCCACTGATCGCTGGACTAAATAGGTAGCCTTGAAAAAGATCGCACTGTTCTTTTTCTAGAAATGCTAATTGCTGCTCAGTTTCAACACCTTCAGCTAGCACCTGTAACTTTAAAATTTTAGCCATGGCAATAATCGTCGCGGCAATGGCCATGTCATCTTGACTATTTGGAATGTCATCAATAAAAGATTTATCTATTTTTAAGACATCTATCGGTAACTTTTTTAAATATGATAAAGAAGAGTAACCCGTGCCGAAATCGTCAATGGCAATTCGAATACCTATTTCCCTTAAATGTTCTAATATTTCAATAGCTTCCGACTCTCGCTCCATTAGCGCACTTTCGGTGATTTCTAATTCCAAATGCTTTGCAGGAAAGCCCGTTTTTTGCAATGTGTTAGTGACCACATTGACAATGTCACTGTGTAAAAACTGATGTGGGGACAGATTGACTGCGAGACAAAGAGGAGGGTAACCGGCATCAAGCCAACGTCTTCCTTGCAGGCAGGTTTCCCTTAACACGATATTGCCAATTTCAACAATTAATCCCGTTGACTCCGCGATAGGAATAAATTGATCGGGGAAAATTAGCCCTACTTTAGGGTCGTACCAACGAACTAATGCTTCAGCGCCTATAATTAAGTTACTGCGAATATCTATCTGTGGTTGAAAGTGCACCACTAATTCGTTGTTAATGATAGCCGCTCTAAGTTTTGTTTCTAATTCAATACGCGTACGCACTTTGATAGTGAGCTCATTACTGTAATATTTATACTCTCCGCGACCTGCTGCCTTGGCTTCGTAGAGTGAAGTGTCAGCGTATTGTAATAGTTCCTCAGCGCATTGGCCATGCTCAGGATATAAACTGATACCAATGCTAGCGCCAATGCGTACTTCTATATCATTTTTTAGGCGCCATGGTTGTTTTACTAACTCTATAATTTCAAATGCAATTTTCGCCGCATCTTCGCGCTGCTCTAAATCTTCAAGCAAAATGGTAAATTCATCGCCGCCGAGCCGACTAACCGTGTCAACGTTACGAAAGCGCTTTTGCAAGGTCGCGGCAACTTTTATAAGTAATAAGTCACCGACAGCGTGGCCAAAACTATCATTGACGTTCTTGAAATGATCTAGGTCTAACATCAATAATGCAAAAATCCTTTTTTCTCGTTTAGCTACTTGTAAAGCATGCTCGAGTCGTAACGTCAACATAACACGGTTAGGTAAATCGGTTAACGAATCGAAATGTGCCATTTTTACCATTTTAGCTTCATTTTTTTTTCGTTCAGTAATATTGGTAAAATAGATGGTTAGGCCATTTTTAGAGGGATAAATTCTATTTTCGAACCACAAATCCCAAGGTTGATAGTGTTCTTCGAAAATTATCGGGAGTTGTGTCTCAAAAGCCTTTATATACGCATGATAAAAAGGTTGTCCTACCCCCTCAGGGAATTCTCGCCAGATGTTTTTGCCAAGTAATTCTGCTGGTGTTTTCCGCTGTAACATTTCTGCTGCGGGTTGGTTCAAGTAGTTGTAACACCAGTTATTGTCGAGCGCGACAATACCATCACTGATGCGGTCGAATGCGTCCTCAACAAGAGAGTTTAAGGTGTCTTTATTTGTTGATTTAGTCTTAAGGCTTTCATTTATATATTGTTCTGAATCACTTTTCTGGTGCTTGGTCAGCTCACCGTTTATATTTATAGAGGGAATATTACGCTGGCAGTCTTCCATTACGGCAACAAGATGTTGCAGATAATCACTGTTAAATGTATCAATCTCGTTTGAGAAGACCGCTAGTATTGCAACTAGTTTGCCTGCTGAAAAAACGGGTAGGGCGGCAACTGAGCGCCAACCAGCGATCTTGCAAAACTTTTGTATAGATGGATATTCTAAACTTGCCATTATATTAGCACAAGCTATGGGTTGTTCGGTGATTAAGGCAGTTCGAAAAAGGTTATTTTCAGTAACACTAGTACTGTTAATTGCATCGAGGATTTCTTTATAAAATTCCCCTCCCTGACCAAGCGCATTAAAATCGATAATTTTATTAGCGATAGGATCGAGTAGACCAAGCCATGCGAAACTGATCCCTCTTTGTTGTATGGCAGCGGTTAGGGTAATAATGCAAGCGTCGTCGATGCGGTTTTTACGCATAATTATTTGCTTGAATGCACTGTATTATATCGTTCATTTTGCTATTTTTTCTGCTGCTATCTAGCTAACTATGTTATTGACAATAGCACAACGAGAATGAAATGGCGGGATAAAATATGACATCGACATTAGGGCTGAAACGCATTTTTATAATACCTGAGAATAGGCTGTAGTACTTTACAACCTGGCTAACCTAAGCAAAATTCACCTGTGATGGCCCCTCTGTATAGCCGTTATGCCTCAGTTTTTTGCTTCACATCACCATCTGCCCTTGCGCTGTCTTTAGTCTTAGCGTATTTAAAGGTCGAAAAAACTTTTTCTGGTTAATCGTCATTTGCTTAAGCAAGTGTAACCGCCACTACTCTCTCATTGAGATACTTTCAATCAAGATCACCAACAGCGACTTTTATTAAAAACAAAAATTACAAATAAGATCAGTAGCATGGTGTTCACTTGAATATCTACTATAGTAAAATAACCTAGGGTAAATGCTATTTTAATTAATGATAAAATCTTCAGATATGCAAAAAACAGTCGGTTTATTACCTCTTGATACTAATCAAATAATTGAATTGTTTGATGATCTTATTGAATCTATTTATGGCGTTGATCTTAAAGGTAATTGTACTTTTTGTAATAAAACTTTACTGCAATTGTTGCAATATAAACAGCCTAAACAATTATTAGGTCAAAACATGCATCAATTGGTTCATCATTCTTACCATGATGGTACGCCTAAAAAGCCAGAGCAGGATGCGTTGTGGCAATGCATAACTAAAGGAAAAGCCATACATAAATCGCAAGACTGGGTTTGGCGTAAAGATGGTAGCTCAATACCTGTTGAAATATGGGCCTATCCGTTTTTTAAAAATGGCCAAGTAGCCGGTGCGATAATTGCGTTTATTGATATTAGTCATCGTATTTATACACAAAAGTCATTGGAAAGTAGTTTAGAGCAATACCGTATGTTGATTGAGTCTACGCAAGTGATACCTTGGGAATATGATTTAGCTTCAAAGCGCTTTAGCTTCATTAGTCCGCAAGCAGAGGAAATGTTTGGCTATCCTCTTACTCATTGGTATGTAAAAAATTTTTGGGAAGAACACATTTTTATAGAAGATAGAGAGAAAAGTATTATCTTTTGTAATCAGGCTATTGAAAGCGGGAAAAGTTTCGAGTTTGACTATCGCATGATTAAAGCTGATGGATCAATGATACATGTGAATGATTATGTATCTCTTATAAAAGAAGAGGGTATTGTTACTGGGCTTCGAGGGGTATTTACCGATATAAGCCTCAGTAAACTTCAAGAGGAGCAACTGCGTCTGGCGGCCGTTACCTTTGATACTGATTCAGGTATTTTTATCACTGATAATAAGGGGATTATTTTGAAAGTTAATAATGCCTTTTCAAACATTACCGGCTTTGAAGAGCAAGACGTTATTGGTAAATCCCCTCAGTTATTTAAATCCGATCGACATGATGAGGTGTTTTTTAAAGAACTGTGGCATGACCTTGAAAATCATGGACGCTGGCGTGGTGAAATTTGGAATATAAATGCCAGCGGTGATGAGTATCCTCAATGGTTGGCCATTACCGCAGTTAAGGATTCATTGGGTGGCACCACACACTATGTTGCTATTTTTACTGACATTAGTGAAATAAAAACAGCGGAAGATAAAATAAAATATCAAACCCATTATGATTCCTTAACGTCATTGCCCAACAGACTATTATTATCTCATCAGTTAAAACAAGCTCTTATTCAAGCACGTAAATTTCATCACTGTGGCGCATTATTACTCTTAGATCTTGATGAGTTCAAAGTGATAAATGATTCCTTAGGACACGAGTTTGGTGACCGATTATTAATACAAATAGGAAAATTAATCAATAGCTTGGTCAGTAAAGGTGACGTGGTTTCTCGATTAGGTGGAGATGAATTTGCCATACTATTACCTGATTTAGGAGGAGATACAGGGCTTTGCTTGTCAGCAGCCGAAACACTGGCACAATCACTTTGTAAAGGCATCGCTGACGTTCAACAAGTCGATAGCATACCGATACATTTAAGCGCGAGTATTGGCCTTACTTTATTTTCCCAAAAACGCTTATCTGACAGTGATGTATTAAAGCAAGCAGATACTGCGATGTACAAAGCTAAACAGGCTGGAAAAAATAGCTTTACTAGCTTTACTGAAGATATGCAGGATGAAGCAAACAAGCGCTTATCAATTCAAGGCGAGTTGAAACGTGCCATTGAACTAAATCAATTAGAGTTACATTTTCAAGCCCAATTTGATAACCAAAAAAAATTAAGTGGTATGGAGGCTCTTGTGCGATGGAATCATCCTGACAATGGGCAAATATCACCCAATGACTTTATTCCTATTGCAGAAAAATCCGGACTTATTATACCATTAGGGAAATGGGTATTACATAACGCCTGTGAAATTTACGCGTCGTGGCTTCAAACGCTAGCTATTGAGTTACCGAGAATGTCTGTTAATGTGAGTTCACAGCAATTTCAGCAATTGAGTTTTGTGGAAATGGTGACCAACTGTTTGGCGACTAATAATTTGTCAGCAGAGCATTTAGAGCTGGAAATTACCGAGGAGGTACTGATCGGTAATATTGACGCAACAATAGCCAAAATTGAACAACTAAAAAAACTCGGTGTTAGTTTTGCCATTGATGATTTTGGTACCGGTTATTCTTCATTGTCATATTTAAAAAAACTGCCAATAAATTTGTTAAAAATAGATCGCTCATTTATCACAGATGTATTAGGAAATAGAGATGATGCCGCCATTGTAGATACTATTATCGCTATGTCAAAGCACATGAATTTAAAAGTTATTGCTGAAGGTGTAGAAAATAAAGAACAATATAAGTGGCTTAAAGGGCGAGGGTGTGATTTCCATCAAGGGTTTTATTTTAGTCAGCCATTATCTAAACAAGTTTTCGAACAAAAGATATTATTGTAATCACGCCTTTAACCGCGGTCTACTGGTGCGACTAAACAATGTGGGTCAACTTAAATCTATATGTCCAGTTGGTGCAGATACTTTCTACTTTTTCCGCTTGCGCCTTGATAACTAAATCTAGCACTAGTTTGTAATAGCGCTTGGTTAAATCGGAAAGCCAGCCTTGACCATGCGCTCGCTTAGTAGTTGGCTTTTATCGATATTTTGATATGTTTCAAATTGAGTGAAAAGTTTAACTGAGGCATTGGGTGCTAATGACAATGCTCGAGCACAGTTGGCTTTTGCTGCTGAGAGCTGATTATTGGCGACCTGACAAGCCGCGATAAATGCCAGATCGTAAGCGCCTAGCTCCCAGTTTCTTTCGAATGCGACTATAGCATTATCGAATTTGTCCATACTGTAATAGACCACGCCAAGTTCTTGAAAATACCAACCCGGGTGTAAGGGATTAAGAAACATTGCATGCCTTACTAACAAAAGGGCTTGGTCTTGTTGATCTATAAAAGCCAAGTATCGCGCCATCTTCACCGCTATATTGGCGTCATTTGGACTTAATCTTCTAGCTTCACTATAGTGGTAGCCACTTAATTTATAGTTTCTAGACCATAAATAGATAGCGGCTAAAATACGATGAATTTCACTTTCGGAGCCATCTAAACTCAGGGCATATTTCGCATCATTTAAGGCTTGGTCGATGCGTTTTTTTGTCATTAATTCCCACATATTGGAGCTAGCACAAATAAGCCATGCACGTGCGCGCGCAAAGTTAGGATCAAGTTCAATGGCTTTACTAAATTCTTCGCTGGCTATATTGAAATTATCTTTACAAGTGTAACCGTTTTTCTGCGCTGAAAGACCGCGCAGTAGGTGATCGTAAGCACGCAAATTGACCGTTGCTCGACTACTAGCTCTTGCCATTTCAACTTTGCGAATTTGGCCGCTAAGCGTAGAGACAATGGTTTCGACTATTTCATCCTGAATTTGAAATACTTGGTCAATCAAACGATCATATTTCTCGGCCCAAATAGTATGGCTTGTTGACGTGTCAATTAATTTGACGTTGATTCGAATCCTATCGTCTAATCGTCGTACTTTGCCTTCGACGAGGTAATTCATCTTGCGCTTTTCACGAAAATACTCGCTCGCACCTGAGGTACCCTTAAATTGAAATGCAGAGTGGCGTGCAAGTACGTGAATATCGGAAAAACGCGACAATTCAGTAATGATGTATTCACTCATACCTTCAGCAAAGTACTGTTGATCAGGATCGCTACTTATATTTGAAAAAGGCATTACCGTTACTAGAGGGCCTTTACTGAATATATCAATTTCAGACGATTTAATTGTTTTGTTTGTCAATGGCTGAGCATTATCTATATCGATTACTGGCGCAACAAATTGATAGCCTCGGCCATGTATGGTTTTGATAAAAAATTGATTTTTTCCGCTATCACCGAGTGCTTTGCGGACATATTTAATATGACCACTTAGCGTAGTGTCGCTAATGACTTTTCCTGACCAGACTTGCTGAAATAATTCATCTCTAGACACTAAGCGTTGGCTGTTAGCTAAAAAGTAACAGAGTAAGTCAAATACTTGTGGCTCAATAGCAATAGGCAAGCCTAATTTAGACAATACAAAGTTGCTGGTGTCGAGCTCAAATTCATCAAATTTATATCGCATCAAAAACCAAAGGCGAATTCATTGTTTTTTAAGTTTAACGCTATTTTTATGATTTGTAATCCCCAATAAATCCCCACGTATTCTCCATGTTTACTTTTAAATTAGCGACTATTCTTATTTGAATGTTGTCGCTATAGCGAAAAACATAAAATTAACGATTAAAAAAATTTTAGGAGCAACACCATGCCGCTTATTGACGTACACGTAATTAAGAATGTATTTAATCAGGCACAGAAGAAAGACATTATAGAAAAAATTACTAACACAATGGTGGAAATTGAAGGAGAAGCCCTGCGAGGTGTGACGTGGGTCAGAATTATAGAAACCAATGAAGGTGACTGGGCTATTGGTGGTCAACAACTTACCGCTGACGCTATTCATACCATGCAAAAAGGATAGCCTGCTGCGTATTACACCAGCGCGATGGTATGAATACATTAAATTATTAATGAAGTCGGTTACGATTATCTACGAAATGATGATTAATACTGCTGATTAAGTCTCTATTACTATGACTGAAGTGCATTTTTTGAGCCTGTAACTGATTTTGTTACAGGCTTCATTCGTTATGACAAGTTAATTTTACTGCCGCTGCTATCACTGAACTGGCAGTGTATGTTGGCAACCTAAAGCCTTATATACAGTCACTACCAGATCAGTATGGCCAACTAACCCTAAGCATCGACTTTTTTCTTAATATCGATATTTTCGTTTTCATTATCAGTCATCGTTAGTGCTTTTAAAGATTGATATAATGCTTCTTCATCTGCTGACAAGCTTTTTGGAAAGACAATTTTTAGTTTAACAAAAAAGTCTCCAACAACTTTGCTAGGTAATCCACGGCCTTTTAAGCGCATTTTACTGCCGCTACTGATCAACTTGGGTAAAGTTAAATCAATAGGTCCAGTTGGTGTCGGTACTTTCACTTTTTCGCCTAACGCGGCTTGCCATGGACTAATAGCAAGCTCTGTTGTTACGTCTGCGCCTTCAACAATATATAAAGGGTTGGGGGTGAAGCCTACTTCAAGAAACAAATCGCCATTTCTTGCGCCGCCAACACCCGCTTGACCTTGCTTTTGCAAACGAATTTTTTGACCCGGTTTGATGCCTTTTGGAATACTCACTTTCAATGTGCGTTCTTTGTTTTGCCTTTGCCCGTGTTCATTAACCACTTGATCTTGTAGCGTAAAACTTCGGGTTGCACCTGTGTAAGCATCTTGTAAATCAATTGATATTTTTGCGTTGCTATCTTGCCCTTGCATAGATTGACGACCGCGAGATGCCTGTTGACCTGCAGCGAAACCACCACCAAATAACGATTCAAAAAAGTCGCTAAAATCACCTTGACCACCCGCATTGAAATTACCCTTGCCTTGCTGGTATTGATCTTGCCAACTAGGGGGGGGGGTAAAGCCGGACTGGCCAGCCTTCCAATTACTGCCAAGTTGGTCATATGCAGCACGCTTTTCTTTATCGCGTAACACTTCATAGGCTTCGTTAATATCTTTAAAGCGCGTTTCAGCATTTTTTTCTTTACTGACATCAGGATGAAATTTTCGTGCTAATTTCCGATATGATGTTTTAATTTCATCTTGGGATGCGCTTTTAGTAACATCCATAATTTTATAATAATCTTTATAATTCACACTGACCTCCTGCATATTTGATATTGCAGTTAACTTTTGTAATTAGCTTTTGTAAATGATTTTAGTAGATAAAGTGGCTGATTAATAACTCAAAGTTGCAATCACCGACGATTAATTTTAGATAATCCTATTTGATAGCATGAGTATAAATAAAAAAGAAGATGTTCAATGTCAGTAATGTGACACTTTTAGCAAATATATGACATGTATACTTTGATATTTCGTGCTATTTTTCAGTTGAAATAAATTTAATCAATTTGATATTAAAGGAACAAACATGTCCTACACACTGATACATAACGCACAAGCAGCTAAATATGAATATCATATCGACGGGCATATAGCGTACATCACTTACGATGATCAAAATGGCAGCATGCATTTAACACAGACTATTGTCCCTGAAGAGCTTGCAGGAAAAGGTCTTGCTAAAACTCTTTTAGAGGCGGTACTTGAGCAGATCCAAAAGGATAACAAAAAAGCCGTGGCAAAATGTTCATACATTGTTAAATATCTGGAAAAGCATCCTGCAGCAAGCGAATACTTTGTTTGATCATATCTGCTAGTGTGCAGCTTTATTAATGACAGGTTTATGACGAGTAGCTATGAGTAAACCCTGGAGTTTTCATGGCCATCTCTAGTCACTATTCTCCCCATAAAACAGCAGTCTACAATCAATTCATAGCTAACTTTACATCAGCTTAATGATGTTTTTGAATAATTGATACCTTTACCATTAAGTTCTTGCACAACTTGTGCTGATTAGCTTAGCTCAAGGCTGTGTTGCTCAAAGGGGCTGACAGTACTTTGCTTTTGTTTGGAACTAAAAACTTGTACGCTCAAACTCATGAGACTGCTATTGCTCGACAATAGCTACCGGCATCATGTTACTGGCTTATATGGAAGAATAAATCGTTTGCCTTGCCTACACCAGTGTAGTGACTTATGTTTAGTCAGTCGCTATACATATGTGTTTTGGGTTATTTTCCCTGCGTGCAATAAGAGCAAAATATTAATAGCACGGTTACCATTAGTTGCACTATAAAATTTACATTGCTTGATAAATTCGCAATCCATTCCAGCCAACAAATAAAGCAATAGCGTAGCTTAATAAGGTGCCTAACATCATATATTCAGTAAGCTTCATGTCTTTATTTTTGGTTAAATCACCAAATCTAAATATCGTTTTAGTCGCGACTAAGAAACCAATACCGGCAAATTGCCCCATGAAGATAAAAGAAATAGCTAAGCATCGCTCAATATAACCAATCCAAGCGCCTGCTGATAGTAGGCCAATATTTTCATTTTTATCGATAGCCGCTGGACTAGCAAGCTGTTCAAGACAATCATTTTTAATTATGCTGACGGATAGTTTAGCATTGCTATCTTCATTGATTTCTGCGCTTGAATGCGCTTGAGGCTCTGTTGCAGGATGCGCTAGACTATCGGTGTGCTTTTTTAATGCTAATGAAATAATCACCGAGGCCGGTTTACAAACCAGTAGGTATGATATGGCAATGACCATATTCTTTGTGGTTAAAAACTGCGCTATAAATACTATGATTTGATCTAATGTGACATTAGAAAAATAAGCCCAGACAAGAGTAATAATGAGCAGTTGAATGCTTTGATCTAGCAAAAAGTAGCTAAGATTATTTACCCGATAAAATTTCAAATAAACGCTAAGAATGTACGATAGCGATATGATTACAATTGCAATAGTTGCGGAAAGTAGTGATAACTCAGAGAATAGAAATACCATGATATAAAGCAGTGTATAGACAATAAAATGCAGCCATAGTTTATGAGGCTTTATATGCTTGGTGTTACTGCTATTATTCCCACTAGCGGGTTGGAGATAGAAATTTGCGATGAAGTGAGCCGTTAGCATCAAGAGTAATAATTCCATTAGTTGTTCTCCTTGAACCGCATAACTTTTTTGTTTATTACTGCCATATAATCTCTGATGAGAAAAGCGCCAATATTGCTTAGTCTATTACTGATGTTTTGTCTTGTTGTACCGGTTATTTCGGCAATTTTTTTATGCTCGGCAAAATCACTTGCTATGTATTGATACAATAATGCTGCTTGTGTTTTCGTTAGTCTATTGAGTAAATGATTTAAAAACTGGTTTAGCAGCTGAATGTCATCGCTATATGATTTCTGCTGAAAACGTATCGATAATTCACCTCGTTGAGCTTTTGCTAATGCTCTACCAGAGGCAATAAATACTGGTCCTGATGAAGTGTTTGGCTTTTTATCATAAATATCATACGCGCCATACGCTAGGGATAACGTGCACTGAATAGGTTTTGGTGAAAATTTTGATAAATGCAGAGCAAGCTTAATTAATAAGGTGCTTTTTAAGGCGTTAATAGGATCAGGGTACTGGATCTGAAATTCATCACCTCGATATATTTCACCAATAGCCTGATACTTTTCATTAACCTCTTGAAGCAAGCCTTTAAGGCTGTTGATAACTTCTGCATAGGTTACATTGGACATCTTGGTTGAATTGACAAGATCTCCAGTTAAGACAGCAATCATATTAATTATCCTCTAGAACATAACCCAAGCAATAATATTTAATTGCTTTTATAATTGCAACTATATTTAGTTGCCTGTGTTTAGGCAATAATATTTAATTGCCTATATCGGCTGATGATATTTTATTGTCATGGTGAAAAGTAAAATAAATTTAAAGTATTATTGTTTAGTAAAAGGTAAAGTAAACCTTACGCAATGTGGCAGATAAATGCTCGGATTTTTCCTGATGAAAATGGGCGAAATGCTACTAAATTAAATAGCTCAGAATCTATGGTATTTCTACATACTAATACCATTATACATAAAGCGGCATTCAATAATTGTGTGGCAAAATCAACATGAATAGATATAAAGTGTTCCAGACCAAATATAAGTCGCTTTATGCGTGCAGGTAAGGTGCTTGATTGTTTCATGGCCGCTACTAACCATCTCGGTAATTGCTTATATAGGCTCCTTATATTGTTGAGTAATAGGCCATTAATCTATTGAAAGCAAACTAATGTTTGTTAACTATAATTTATCTAGGTAATTAAATATTGCTGAGAATGGGTAGAAGCATATTTATCGCTGATTTTTAAATTAGTACCTAGCAACTGGCACTAATATAGCTGAATTATGGCCTATCTTTACCCTAGTTTTTTACATTTAATGTTTCCTGGTAGCGTAAAAAAGCTGCTTCTAGGCGCTGCATAATTTGCTCTGCATAAGGCACTTTAGCGTTAAGTATAAAAAACAGCTCAACCGTTCCGATAATCGAGTATTCAAAGTCAGTTTTAGCAGCCATCGACATACTATATTCACTGGCGCTTTTATAAACTATAGCGTAATCACCACGCTTAAATTTTAAGGCGGTGAGAGCTCTTTCATGATTTTCTACCTCAAAATTATTTTCGCTGATTTGTTCTACTTTCGCCCGTATGCCTCCATAGGTATACCCCCTTAGCAGTATTAGTCGCTTAGCCATTAAATCTTCAATGGAATGAACAGGTTTAGTACCTGTGCGCCATAAAGTACGTAGTTGTATTTCTGCAACGGGAAAGCGACTAATAAGAAAATTATTTTCATTATTTACCAGAGATTTAGCCGCAATAGCAAAGTTTATTTGCTGTTGATTGAGGTTGAAAATAGCCCTGATATTTGGAAATAGCATGGCTTTGTAGGGAATACCACTGTCGAGGCTTATCGCTGCCATCAATTCAGCTAAATCTCCTTTGGGTTTTTTTTCCTCATCCAAATAGATTAAAGGCGGAAAATGCACGAATCCCCACTGTAAAAGTAATGGCGGCTCAACACTATAATCCTGTTCGGTCTCTAAAGCCCAAACAGGTAATGCTAACAGCGAAAATAGGAGCAATGCTAATAAGGAACAATGCAATTTTAGCCTCATCTTATGTTGTAGATATCCCATCTTAGTGAAGTGCCGCTAAGGACACTTCAGCGATTTTTACTAATAACTAATCTTATTGTCCAGTTTTGATGCACTTTAAATACCGCTTAACATGTCTTAACTGAAGTTTAAAAGCGACCATAAAGCAAGCTGCTAGGCGATAAAGCTACCGTGCGCTACATTAGGTTATTACTTGTCTTTAATTTCAATAGGCTTTGGGTCAATAATGGGTTGAGGATCTGCACTGCCATCGTGTGTATTGCCACCCATTTGATCTGGTATTGCGCCGTGTACTAAATCCTTTACTTCGGCCATCCAAGCATATTGACCATTGCCGGCTAAAGAATAAATGCCATGGGGTGTTTCAATGTGTCCATAAATAGCACGTTTATTAAGGGTAATGGTCGTAGTGTAAATATCTTCATTCATTAAAAAAGAAGCGTTGATAGTTTTATTCCCGCGGCTATCAAATTTAGTACTTTCTATTGCAACATCCTGATATATATCAAAGAAGGGGATATCAAGCTCTAGAGTATCGCCTGCTTCAAGTGCGGCAATATGGTCGTTGTCTATTGCCAAATAAACTTCACCCCGCAGGTTTTCTCTTAGCTTCCCCGAAGCTTTTAATACCGTCTCGGCTGTTGCTGATTGAGCGAATGGTGTTTCACCTAGTGTATTATCTGAGCTTTCAATAACCGTAACTTTACTATTAGCCGACGGGATAGGTTTTACTTTTATTACGCTTGCATGTGGGGGATGAGGCAGTAAGTTTTTAGACGGTACAGCGCCATTTTTAACTATATTTGCTGTATTTTTACTCATTACAGCAATGTCGTCGGATGCGTCTAACCAGTACACGGTAGTGAAAACAATGCTTAAGGCGACTAATATTATTAACGTTTTTTTCATCAAATTTCCTGATTAATATTTAGTTTTATATTAAATATTATTAATGGCTTATAAATTAAAGCCATAATTTTTTAAAGACAGGCCCTAATTTTATTTAAGGCCTGTTTAAAGAAAAATTAACTTAACTGGTAATGACTCACTTCGCTTTTTTTACTAAAACCAATTACGCTATATGCGTGATTAACGAAATGTAGCAATAGTATTGGTAACTAGTTCAAGTGCTCTTTGCGAGTCAGCAACATTGTTAACACCAATACGTTCCCCGTTTAATGCCAAACCCGGGTTAGAGAAGTAAGACAGTTGATTAGTGGTATTAAACTCTTGCGGGTATGCCATGATAGTGGCAAATTGGTTATCAACACCGTAACCCACAGCCCAGCTATAAACACCACCTTCAGCGCCTTGTCTTACTGAGTGACCTAAGCCCATGTTGTGACCTAACTCGTGCATAAATGTTAGGGTTGTATCGCCACAGTTATTAGCAGTGATATTGTAGGCGTAACTATCGTAAGCATCGTGATCTGGGAACACATCATTCATCCCATAGATAGAGCCAGCAATGCCACAAGTAGTGCCACCAGAAGAGCTTTGTGCACTACCAATAACAACAACGAAATCAGCGTTGTACTGATCGCGCCAATTGCGAATTTGGTTATTCTTGTAAAGGCTTTGGATATTACCCCATGAAGCAACGTAATTTGTGCTTACTTGGTTCTCACCTTCCCAAGCTAAAACTAAGTTAATGTCTAAGCCATTCTTCTTATAGTTAGCATTTGAATCAGCAACAATATTTGCAATCTCTGCATTGATATCAAAGCTTCGAGCTTTTGCTGCGGCGGTGTAATACACATCAACTACTACGTCTCTAGCCATTACTGATGTAGTCAATGCTGCCGATATTGATAAAGCTATCAATGCCTTACTGGCGACTTTCTTTAACATACTATTCTCCATAAACTAATTCTGTTGTTTTTATATGCTAAGGCAAAGATGAATAATTACATTAAATGTAAGCGCTTTACTTTTGGCATTATTATTTTTTTAGCACCGATTTCTCGGTAATTGATTAGAAAGGAATGATAGATATTTAAATAGTAAGATTACGACATTTTTTCGCACGGTTGCGAGGACAAAGTTTAGATAAGCTGACTAATTGGTTAGGTTTTGATGTCGCTAATTTTAGAAAAAAAGTCGTAATAATATGAAGCTTTTATTTATATATAACGCTGTTTTATCTGAACTTTTTTTTGTCAATGTCTTGTGTGCTATCACGGCGGTAATTTTTTGCTCGTAGATGTTATGAGTACTTTGGCAATATTCAATTTAATTGGGATTACGCTTAGAAAGCTCGTAAATGTTTACTTTCGGATAAAAAAGTACCAGCAATTATATCTTTGCTAGATGCTTAGACTAAATTTTCTTAACTACTGCTATAGCGGCTAAATACCAAAGTTAGTATTGAAACATTAATGCTAAATATCAGTGTATCAAGGTGAATAACAGTACGCTTTTAGCGACAATCTTCAGGATTTGGCTATAAGCACAAAATAGTGATTTATGTTTTTACCAAATGAAAAGTACTTGCTAGTCAGGAGGGGAGGAATATGCCAGTCGCTATAAATTAAGTTGCTTTGCCAATAGTTTTAACTCGTAGTACTAATACTTTGGCTCAGTACATATGAAGCGGGTATTGATTTGCATTAAGTAGAAAGGAAACTATTGTGTACGCTTTATTAGTGGTTATTTCATAGTTTAAATTTTACAGATTTGAAAATCCGTCGACCTAGCTCTAATTGTGTAACATTTTTAAACTCAATTAACATAGCAAAGCCCACTTTCTCAGCAACGTTGGGAATAGTAAGTGCCATTTTATTTTTTTGTATTAAAATTTTACCCCGATGGCCGTCAATTATTACGGGCTCAGAGCTAGCCGTCGTTAACTCATCAAATGTTGAAGAATACAGCCCTAAGTCATAAAATAAAGTGAAATTTTCATTCTCTAATTGACCGGCAATTGAATCTATAATAAGTACTTCAGCAGGTATTAAACTACGTGGTCGTTCAAAACATAATTGACTATTCGGACAAAATTCAAGCCAATTGCTGAGTGGCTTTTTATCTTGGCTATTTGACGGGCTGATATACAGAAGAGCAATAACAGTGGCGACTAAAATAGATTTACCAAGTTGCATAATAATTCCATGGAATAATGACCTTGCGTTATTAACTAAGTACTTAAAATAACGCAAGGTTAACAGTATTACTTTTATCGGCTCTTATTAAGTCCATTGCTAACTAAAATGGCAAAAGAAAGTAAAAATAAAACTAAGGTCATTGGTTCAGGAACTGGCCTACTGGCTACAGCTACAATCAGTACAGGGTTAATATTAATCCAAAAGTCTTGGCCATCGGTTTGTACTAAAGGACTATTACGAAGGAAACTTACTTCACTTGATGTTAACGTGGTGCTGTTATTTAGAGAAGGGTTCATCAAACCGCCAGATCTGTGACCCAAGCCTAAGTTATGACCTAATTCATGCGCCAACAACTCGCCACCAAAGCGGCCCGCTGCGAATGACGATTCTACGACAAAATCATTTCCGGGAAGCTCACCGCAGCCAACGATACCCGTATTTATTGTGCCACCACAGGCACTGATGTTATCAATAAAATAAAAGTTTACGATATTTAGTGCACCAATATGCATGCTAAATAGTTGCGAAATTTCTGCATTACTGGTGATATTTAACAGGCTTGGAGCAACTATTTCTGAAGCCGCACCTATACGTATATCAATGGGAGTGAAACCAAAACTAGCTTGGGAAAATATAGCATCGAGTGCTGATTCATTGGTAGTAATAAAACCGGCTTTAGCATGGGATACTATAAATAACCCACAGATTAACAGTAGTATTTTTAATGTTTTCACAAGCATTCCTTTACTTTATATATAGAAAATTATAGAAAATTTTCAGAACGATGTTAATTTACATGTAAAGCAAGAAACATTCCTTTTAGTTTTTAATTTATTAAAACAATTGCTTGCTGTTTTGATTTTTAGTTAGCTAAACACAAGTGTTAAAAATCTTGACAATAATAGACAAGCGATAGGCGTATTTAAAGCCATAATTAAGGGCTTGAGGTAAATCGCCTAGTGCATTAGCACTATAATGATTGGCCTGTGGTTTGAGCAGACTGGTGCGGACATACTTTATTGCATAAGGTGCATATTGTCGCTTTAAATAACATCAGATGTATTACCAAAGACAAAGCGATATAACGCTGTTTATAAAATAATCACTTTAAAGCAAAGTTTCGGTGGGGATCGAAGCATTATTACTGTATAATGCGCGGCTTTATTATGGTGGCTGAGCGGTTGTTTATTAATACGACTAGCTTGGTTACAACAATTACAGTATTAACTATCACTTTAAAGCTATCCGTTTGCAACTAATAGTTAATGAGTTCAGTTAAGACAAAATAGGAAGATTTCTTTGATCACTACATCGAACATTACAATGCAATTTGGCGCAGAGCCGTTATTTGAAAATATTTCGGCTAAATTTGGCAACGGTCACCGCTACGGTTTGATCGGCGCAAATGGCTGTGGCAAGTCTACATTTATGAAGATACTGAGTGGCGATTTAGTGCCAAGTTCAGGTAATGTATCGGTAAGTACAGGTAACAAAGTCAGTACGTTGGGCCAAGATCAATTCGCTTTTGAAGCACATAATGTTATTGATACTGTGATCATGGGTGATATGCCGCTATGGAAAGTAAAGCAAGAAAGAGATGCTATTTACGCGCAAGCTGAAATGAGTGAAGCCGATGGCATGCGTGTGGGTGATTTAGAAAGCCAATTTGCAGAAATGGACGGCTACACCGCAGAGAGTCGCGCGGGCGAAATATTACTAGAAGCAGGTATTGATGAGTCGTTTCATTACGGTTCAATGCAGCAAGTTGCACCAGGTTGGAAGCTACGTGTGTTGCTTGCACAAGCCTTGTTTGCTAACCCAGACATTTTATTACTCGATGAGCCGACCAACAACCTGGATATTCATACCATCACTTGGTTAGAAGGTGAGTTGAATAAACGCAAATGTACCATGATTATTATTTCTCATGATAGACATTTTCTTAATTCTGTCTGTACGCATATGGCTGATATAGATTATGGTGAACTACGTGTTTATCCAGGTAACTACGAGTTTTACTTGGCACAATCTGGTTTGTTACGTGAACAGTTATTAGCCGGTAATGATAAGAAAGTTGCGGAAATCGCTGAACTACAAGACTTTGTGAACCGTTTTGGTGCTAATGCATCAAAAGCGAAACAAGCGAGTTCTCGTGCCAAGAAAATGGATAAAATCAAACTTGATGATGTTAAATCATCGAGCCGCATTACTCCTAAAATTGCTTTTGCGCCAGGCAAAAAAATGCACCGTCAAGCTCTTGAACTTGAAAACTTAAGTCATGGTTTTGATGGCAAATTATTGTTTGAAAACGGTGACTTATTACTAGAAGCCGGCGCCAAGTTAGCTATTATCGGTGAAAACGGCGTGGGTAAAACTACTTTGTTGCGTTGTTTAATGAACGAGTTTGAGCATCTTGAAGGTGTTGTTAAATGGTCTGAAAATGCCTCAGTGGGTTATTGTCCGCAAGATAGTGGTTCCTTTTTTGATAATGACTTAACGCTAATGGAATGGATGTCGCAATGGCGTAGACCTTGTCACAACGACTTAAGTGTCCGTGGTATGTTAGGACGTATGCTGTTTACCGATGACGATGCGAATAAAAAAGCCCGCAACTGTTCAGGTGGTGAAAAGAACCGTTTGTTATTTGGTATGTTGATGATGGCTGATATCAATGTATTGATTATGGATGAACCAACTAACCATATGGACATCGAAGCGATTGATGCACTAAACAACGCGTTAAAAGACTTTGAAGGCACCTTGATATTTGTTAGTCATGACCGAGAGTTTGTTTCAAGCTTAGCTACTCGTATTATTGACATTAAAGATAAAAAATTAATTGATTTTCAGGGGTCGTTAGACGAATACCTTGATAGCCAAGTGCAAGTGAAAAAAATAGCTTAGCTATTATCCCCAGCAGATTGAATTTAGTTTCAATGAAGATAGTAAGGTACAGCAATTGTGCCTTACTATTAAATTTGCTCAATGCTGTATTTGATGAATATAAAATTTAGTGCACTTTAAGTGTCATTGCTATGGAGATACTTGCCATTACTATAGCAAGTGTTTGCTATTTGCTCCGAGAACCCCGCAATAAATAATATCAAGTCCTAATCATATTACCTGTAATGGCTAGGAAATAGCTTTCAATTTCAAAGCGACAGCTATTTATTACCCATAGTCAGCGGTTGGATAATACCAATGACCTTACTATTACTAAGCTTTTCAATGAAAGCGCTTAATTTTAACAGCCAAATATTAGCTTAGTACTAACTTGGTTTTTAAATTTGCCATAAGGTGATTGTTAATATCACAATATATCCAACAGCAGTATTGGTATTTTAGCATATCCTGCCCGACGGTAGTCTCCTTAAAAATTACTGAGCAATGACGATAAAACTATTAAGTCGTTTAGTTATTCATATTTGTCAGTAAATTTTACACATCATATTTTTATCATTTAATAACACCATACAATCTGCTGTTTTTATGAACGATTTTTAAAAGGGCTTAAAGCTTGCATAGTTGCGATAACAACTTATAAAAGGATTACACGGATGCGTAAAGTTATAAGATTTTGTTCTATTCTATGTGCTTTAATTTTTATTGCACCTACGGTTACAGCCAGTTTAATTTCTCCAGATCTCATGATTAGCGGTAACGTTGAATTCGATATGGTGAATTCTTCTTCTGCTACAGGTAACGCTAGTCAAAATGCCGATATGTCACTTGTTATTGGTGGTGGCACGACACTGACATCGATTGCTAATGTTACCCCTACGGGCGTTAATCCTTTAGGAGGACTACTGACAGATTACGGTGATGGCGTCGGCGTTAGTGCTATTGGCTCTTCGACTGCGTCTGGAGTGTCTAGCACAATTCCTGGTTTTATCTTTGATATCGGTTTTTCGTTGAGCAATAGTTCGGCAACTGACAGCTATCAAGTCTTTTTTGAATTAGCGTTTTCAAATTTTGCTGATGCAGAGGGCAACGATGCTTTTATGGATGCTGAAATTAATCTTTTTAATAGCTTACTTGCTGAAATATTTTTTTCAGATTTAACTTCAGATACGGCGTTTGGTGATCAAAAAAATGGCATCGCTTTGCCTACTAGTGGCGCTACGTTAACTGATAGTGGCACATTTGCTTTTAATATTACCTTATTGGCGGGTGCGTCAGATAACTTTTCTGCGGTATTAAAAATGGATGGTGGAGCTTTTACAGAAAATTCTTTTTTTAATAGTCGTACTAGCGCCTTTATTAGTGTTGTTGGTGCTGATAATTTAACCAATACGCAGCCCCCCCAACCGCCTTCACAAGTGCCAGAGCCCAGTACATTCATCTTGTTTTTTATGGCGATGTTATTATCGCAAGTGAAACGTAGAATGAAGCATTAATCGTTAAGTGATTTTTACAAATTAAGGATAATAAAAATGAAAAAATTAAACATAATAAAATTAAGCTGCATTTTGGGATTAAGTATTACAGCTATCACAATGCCAATAAAGGCATTTGCTTGTTCTTCACAACCTTATCTTGGTGGGATGTGTGCTTTTGGTGGTAATTTTGCTATTCGAAGTTGGGCAAAAGCTGAAGGGCAATTACTAGCGATTTCAAGCAATAATGCGTTATTTGCTCTTCTTGGTACTACTTATGGTGGCGATGGTCGAACAACTTTTGGCTTACCCGATTTACGTGGGCGCTCACCTATCGGTCAAGGACGTGGAGCGGGACTGAGTGATTACCGTCTAGGTCAAAAGGGCGGTGCCGAAACTCACACCTTAAATGTCTTACAAATGCCGGCTCATAATCATACCGCAACAACCACAACGAGTAATGTTGTCGATACCAGTGCTACCACAATAGCGTTACGTGCATTGGCCTCAAGCGGTACCACTAATGTGCCTACTAATGCAGTGTTAGCCAATAGCCCTAATCGAGAAAATATTTATAATAGTGGTACACCTAACGTCGATATGGGGGCTGATGCGATTTCTTTAACTTTAAGTGTTGATGTAAGTTCTACCTCCAGTACCGTGGTTAATAATAATGGTAGTAGTCAGGCCTTTAATATTCGCGGTCCTTACCTTTCGCTCACTTGGTTAATTGCCTTACAAGGTGTTTTTCCTTCGCGCAGTTAAAGACGTTGTTAAAAATGATTAAACCAGTTAGATATCAACTATACCAAGTTCGATCAATTATCGGCTTGGTATATCTCATGCTATTCATATTATTTAAGCCAGCTGTTTTTGCTAACGACACTGATGATTGGGCAGCCCCATTAAGCAATGCCCAAGCATTACTTGCAAAACACCAATATGAAGCCGCATTAGTTGACTTTAAAACACAAGCTAATCTAGAAAATGGTCTTGCGCAGTTTACTGTCGCGTTATTTTATGATCTAGGTTGGGGTATGCCGCGACAACGGTCGATAGCCTGTCAGTGGTATCAAAAAGCAGCAAAAAATAATATGCCAGGGGCTATGCAAGCATTGGGGCAATGCTTTTTGGAAGGACAGGGCGTTGAGAAAAATAAAAAGCTTGCCTATCATTGGTTTATAAAAGCGTTTGAGCAAGGCATAGCTGAGGGCGCATTTCAGGCGGGGGAGTTATTACTTAGCGGAGATGGCGTTGAAATTAATTTAATTGCCGGGCAGCGCCTTTGCCTTGAGGCCGCTCAACAGGGCTCGATAAGTGCTCAAAAAAAACTTGCTCAATGGTATTTTCACGGACAATATTTCCCACAAGATTATCAACTCGCTTTTAATTGGTTACAACGGGTGGCAAGTGAAAAATCACCTGATTCAGCTTATCTGTTAGCGCAGTTTTATGATCAGGGCATTGGCATGGATGTCGATGAAAAACAGGCCTTACGTTGGTATGAAATAGCCGCATTAGGTAAATATCAAAAAGCTTATATGCCAACAGCGCTTTTGTATTGGCGGGTGTTTACTAATGCACAAGACAATCAAGAGCAACTTTTAGCTAAAAGCTACTTATGGGCGAAAATATCTTCATCCTCGTCAGGGCTGGTGGCAGACAAAGCAGTGGCTAAGCAATTATTAGCTCAAGTTATGCAGCAAATGCCGACTACTTGGCAGGAAAGTTTAGATAAGAAAATAGTTAATCATTTAGCCTTACCCTAACATGCTGAGACAATGATGAATTAGTCATGGATATTAAGCCCAATGACTTTAAATGGCTAGATTATTGGTTAATAAGCACATCGCGCGGTATTAATAAAAATTTTACTATTTATACAGTACTATTTACTTAGGCTAATGTTGCTGTAAATAGTTAAATGGTATTGCGACAACGAAAGCTCACGCTAATGCGGACACATAGTGTTATTATCAGGTATATTTCATTTTACTAGATTAACAAAGCAATGTTAGTTTTCCTCTCTAAGATACTCTCTCGTTGAACTTAGTTCAAACGCTGCCACTCAGTGATGACCCGTTACGGTTTGAATCGCTCTTTGAATTAATAGCGACTGACATTGTTGATAAAGGTTATAGTATTTGCCCTTACGCTTTACCTGCAAATTTGACCTCGTTACTGCAACACCATATTACTCAACTGCCGAATGAAAATTTTAAGCGCGCGGGAATAGGTCGAGCCAATGAACATATTATTAATGACTTTATTCGCACCGATGAAATTTGTTGGATAACAGGTAATAGCGCTGCCGGCAGTGCTTGGATTAAATGGGCTGATTTATTACAAAGTTATTTAAATAGGCGTTTATTTTTAGGTTTGTTTTCTTTTGAAAGTCATTTTTCACACTATGCTAAAGGCGATTTTTATAAAAAACATAAAGATGCTTTTAAAGGCGACGGCAATCGTGTGCTATCCGTGGTGGTGTATCTCAATAAAAATTGGTCACTTGACGATGGGGGTGAATTGATAATTTACCCGTCGACACTAACTGACTCTGCCATTATTGATCACAGTAAAATAACGGTAACCCCAAGCTTCGGCACCATAGTGGTGTTTTTAAGCGAAGAGTTTCCTCATGAAGTGTTACCTGCTTTACGCGATCGTTATGCTATCGCCGGCTGGTTTCGTTTAAACACCAGTATTGCTAATAATATTGATCCACCATGTTAACGCTAGGCTCATGTTAAATCCGTCAGACAAACTAGCAGGGAATTGTCATTGCCAAAACTGAATAAAAATTTGAATGAAAAACTGCATATAATGAGTGACCTAACTGAGGTTAACCAAGCGTTAGAGCCACTGAAGGCACTGGCCGATCGGGAGCTCGCGTCTATTTATGGTTTAACAGGTATGGTATACACCCCACATATAGATGACTATATGCAGGTTAGCCTCAAGAAAGCGGCGATATTGGTCTGTTTAAAGAAACAAGGTTTTTTACCATTATCAAAGGTCGAAATTATTAGTGCCGAGTTGGACGAGTTACATAAAAGAGCCAGAAGTAACGCTGTTTTTGACTATCAGGGTAATCAGTATAAACGTCGTTTTTCGCCATTAAAACTCAGTAAGTCAGGTAAAAATGTACAAAAGTGGGCTAAATTTTGGCTGTTACAATTGCCTAACGGTAAAATTGAGCCAAACTGGGAACGAGAAGTAAGAGAAATTTGGCCAAGCTACTTTCTCATTAGAAGCATTGAGATGTAGATTAGTCAGGATCTGCTTTAATTTATTTGCGCTTAACGTCCGTCATCATGTGAACAACTAATTTTTGCTGATAGCATGCCCTTCAACGATTAACGTGCGCAATTACTTTGCTTGAGTTGTCGCAAATTTATCACGCCTTGTCGCAATTATTGTCCGTTTGCTGGTATTTGTTATATCTTTATCACCAACAGAGAGCAATTTAGTGACTTATTTACCATGGAAATAGCAGTGGCAAAGAATGATGAAAGTACACTGGAGTTAGGTCCGCAAGCTTTTTCTAAGCAAAGTCACCAATTTTGGACTTTACAAATCACCGGTTGGTTAGGTTATGCCGTGGTGGTTTTTTTAGCGATTATTCGGCCACAGATTGGTCATGAGGGCTTTAATTTTTCAGGACAACTGATTAATTTGGTACTTGAAACCCTCAGTGGTTTTATCTTGTCTTATATACAGTGGCAACTGATCCGTAAAATTGTCCATTTACCACTGAAAAAAACGTTGTTTTTTAGCTTTGCTTCCGCGGCAACACTGGGGCTGATATTTAATATTATTAAGTTAAGCTTTTACAAAATGGTGGTTTATCAGCAGCAGTGGAATGAAGCTTGGAACATGTTGGAGTTTGGTGGTTGGTTATTGTTTTCATTGACCACTATGTTTGTTTGGACCTCAATATATTTTATTATGCTTTATAATACTAAGTTACAAGGCGAGCATGAAATGTTACTGCGCGCGCAAACTGCTGCCAAAGATGCTCAGTTACAAATGTTGCGTTATCAGCTTAATCCTCATTTTATGTTCAACACCATGAACGCGATATCAACATTGATTTATAAAAATGAGAATGAAACCGCCAATGAGATGCTTGATAAGCTTTGTGAATTTTTCCGTTATTCCTTAGATAAAAATGACAAAAGTAAAACCACCTTGCAAAAAGAACTTGAGTTAATCGAGCTCTATTTATCGATAGAAAAGGTCAGGTTTGGTAATCGCCTGAACGTAGAAATAGAGGTTTGTAAAACCGCCTTAGCTTGCCAAGTGCCGTGTATGTTGTTACAACCTTTGGTAGAAAATGCCATTAAATACGCGATAGAACTGAGAAAGTCCGGCGGAAAAATTCGTATTAGTGCTAAAAAAGTGGCGGAGCGTTTACTCATAGAAGTAGCGGATAATGGTCAAGAAAGCCAAGGTAAAGCGAGTAATGGTTTTGGTATTGGTCTGAGTAATACCAAAGCCAGGTTAAGTGCTATGTTTAATGGTAATTATCAAGTAAATATTACTGATACCGATGACGGCGGTACTATGGTCGCTATTGCGATTCCTTTTGAGAAATAAGCGTTAATTATGATAAATAGACCACTAACGGCACTCATTGTTGATGATGAACCGCTTGCCTTAGAAGGCTTGCGGCTGAGATTGGAAAAATTGCCAGAAATACAGGTGATAGCTGAGGCTAGCGATGGCGATCAAGCCATTCATTTATGTCAAACCTTATGCCCAGATGTGTTGTTTTTAGATTTACGCTTACCGGGGCTCAACGGCATTGAAGTGGTTCAGGCATTGCAAGCCGATGTTTTACCTATGGTGGTGTTTGTTAGCGCATACGGCGAATACGCTCTAGATGCTTTTGAGCTTAATGCCATTGATTACGTAATGAAACCAGCTAATTTAGGACGTTTGCAGAAAACCGTAGAGCGAATAATGCAGCGGGTAAAGCCTATTGATTCAAGTAAAGAAAAATTTAAACTTTTACGCGCATTAGGTGAAACTTCAGGTATTGACGTAGCAGAATTAGAAGACTGGTTAGTGTCAGACTTACCCTTACCAACGCTTTTTAATCAAGAACTCGTCATTAAGAATAACGGTCATGAAAAAATATTTTTACCAATAAAAGCTATTCGTTGGATCGATGCTGCAGGTGATTACATGTGTATTCATACCCAAAGTGAAACGCATGTGGTGCGAATAACCATGAAAAAATTGGCCAGCCAGTTAGATCCTAAAATATTTTCTCGGATACACAAATCTACCCTAGTAAACGTTAATTGTATTAAGAGTATTAAACCGTTACGAAATAGCGAGAGTATTCTTGAACTGGGTAATGACGTACAGTTAAAAGTGAGCCGTAACTATAGCTCTACCATTCAAAAGATTGTCGAAGCTAAACAACTCTAACCACTTGTCGCGTTTTTGTAGCGCTTCATCTGGTAATCTTGTCTAAAACCGTCCATGCCGCATCTAGCAACCGCTATAGCGCATTTTGTTTGTAACTATTTGTAATTTCAACCAGTATGATATCAGGGGGTAGTCTATATATGTTATGCAAATAGCAATATGGCTGCTGAGCTATAGTAATAAACAAACCAACATTAAAAATAGAATTATAACGGTTTGCTTAATACAACAAGAATAGTTGAGCGATTGGAACTTAAATTATGTTAAAAGCTGCAAAAAATATCACACAGTTATTTGCTGTGCTATCGACCATTACCTTAATAGGGTGTGGCGGAAGTAGTGCTGAAACGAAAACTAAACCGGATAAAATTGATCCACAGCAACCCGTCAGTGATTGGGCTTTGGTGTGGAGTGACGAGTTTGACGGCACCGCCATAGATGCGAAAAACTGGACCCATGAAGTTAATTGTGACGGAGGTGGTAACCAAGAGAAACAATGTTACACCGCTAGTGCGGAAAACTCTTTTATCCAAGACGGCATGTTAAATATTGTCGCTTTACCTGCCGAAGAAGGCGCTGCTTTACCTTATACCTCAGCGCGAATGATCACCCGTTACAAAGCCGACTTTAAATACGGTCGTATAGAAATGCGTGCAAAAGTGCCTTCAGGTCAAGGCAGTTGGCCGGCATTTTGGATGATGCCAACAGATGAAGAATATGGCGAATGGCCACGTTCTGGCGAAATCGATATTTTTGAAGCGGTTAATCTCGGTGCTGCTCGTGAAGATAGCACGGCAGAAAATTATATTCACGGCACCATTCATTACGGTAAAAGTTGGCCTGATAATTCTTCATCAGGTAAAGCGTATAGCTTAGCTGATGGTGTTAACCCTGCAGATGACTTTCACACTTATGCTATTGAGTGGCAAGAAGGTGAAATGCGTTGGTATATGGACGGTTATTTGTACGCCACACAGCGCCAGTCAAAAGTGCGTTACAACAGTAAGGACGAAGCCGTTGGTCTAGCGCATAGAGGTTGGTTTACTGAATACTACGACCAAGTTTCTGGTGAACTTAAAACCCATTGGGACACGGCACCGTTTGATAAAGAATTTTATCTAATTCTTAACTTTGCTGTTGGAGGTAATTGGCCTGAAAATGTTAACGAATTAGGTGTTGATGAAAATGCTTTTCATGGCGCTAATAAGTTTGAAGTTGATTACGTTAGAGTCTATCAATGTCAGTCTAATCTTGAAACAGGCAAAGGCTGTGAAACTGTACGACCGGGCTACGATAATTTAGCTGACGCCCTGGTTGAAGGTAAAGCACCCGTGCCATTACCGCCGAGTGACGGCGTAGCTAAAAATTTAACTATTTTTGACGGCATGTTAGATGCTAACTGGACGGCATGGGATTGTTGTGGTGGTACCACACCGGCAATTATTGCTGATGCAGATAAAGGCGACGTAGTTCAGTTTAATATCAATGATAACAATGGCACTGTCTTGGGTTTTTCAACCCGTGCAGGGCACTTTCCTGACGGCTTTACTGGTGAGTCAGCACCATTTGATGCTTCTCCTCTATTAGACTTAAATGGCACATTGTCATTTGAAATGAAAGTCGTAACGCCTCCGTCAGCGACTACTTGGTTACTTAAAGTAGAATCTGGCGATGGTGGACCGAATACCGGTGATGTCGCGCTTATTACCAGCGTTGAAGGTGTCGATCCCGTTGTTGGCCAATGGCAAACTTATACTTTTTCATTAGCGTCTCTGCAAGAAAAAGGCTTAGATTTAAGTGCGATTGATGTCTTGATGGTTTTTCCTGCTTGGCAAACCGGTGAAGGTGCTGAGTATTTAATTACCAATATGAAAATTGAAGGTGACGTTGGCGCGGCTCCTGAACTTGTTATTTTTACTGATAACGAAAACCCAAGCTGGCCAATGTGGGATTGTTGTGGTGGTTCTACGCCAACAGTTGAATTAGATGATGACGAACATGGCAATGTAGCTGAATTTTCAATCGGCGCTAGTCCAACCGTAATGGGCTTTATTTCACGCATAGACAACACGGAAACTCCAGCACCCTTCGATGCCTCTGCCATTCTTTCTAATGGTGTTATTCAATTTGATATGAAAGTGGCGACCATGCCAAACGATGCCGGTGCTACTTGGGTATTTAAAGTTGAATCTGATAACAATACTTCGGCGGCTGAAGTGCCGCTATCTAACAGTATCGAAGGGGTAACACCTACTGCAGGACAATGGCAAACTTATACCTTTAATCTAGCTGATTTAGCCGATGCTGGTTTAGATGTTAGTGCGATTGATGTCGTGATGATATTCCCAGCGTGGGGCTCAGGTGAAGGTGCGGTTTATCGCGTCGACAATACCAAAATTTATGATCCTAATGCCTCAACGGGTTTTAATGGTCATGTGTTATTCGCCGATGACGCGAAAGAACAATGGAGTATTTGGGATTGTTGTGGCGGTTCGACACCAACACTTGAAAATGACGATACCGCGCATGGCATGACCGCTGAATTTGTCATTGGCGCTGCTCCTACCGTGATGGGATTACTGGCAGACGATGATGTTTATTTAGATGCGGCAAACTTATTAAACAATGGTGTGGTGCAATTTGAAATGAAAGTGCTTAGTGCACCCAATGACGCTAGTGCGGTATGGAAATTTAAAATTGAGGCCGGTGATACCACTTCTGCCGCAGAATTAGATTTGAGCGCTAGTCAAGAAGGACAAGCTCCAGTGGTTGGTCAATGGCAAACCTATACTTACTCATTACAAAGCTTATTTGACGCCGGCTTAGATTTAAGTGCTATTGACGTCATTATGGTATTTCCAGCATGGGGCACAGGTGAAGGCGCGGTGTACCGCTTAGATAATGTCATGATTTATGATCCTGCCAGTGTTCCTGCACCGCAAGGCTTAACCTTATATGACAATGCGCAACATCCAGAGTGGCCTATTTGGGATTGTTGTGCTGGCTCAACACCAACAGAAGAAGCTGATGATGCTGACCATGGCATGGTAGCAGAGTTTGTTATTGGCGCTTCACCGACGGTAATGGGATTTTTAGCTAATGATGGCGTTTATTATGATGCCAGCGGTATACAGCAAAATGGTGTCGTTAAATTTGATATGAAAATGGTCAGTGCGCCAAATGACACCTCGGCAGTATGGAAATTTAAAATTGAGGCCGGAGATACGACTTCTGCAGTTGAAATGGACTTAAGCGCCAGTCAAGAAGGTGTAGCGCCGGTTGTTGGACAATGGCAAACCTATACTTTTAGTCTTTTAGACTTATTTGACGCCGGTTTAGACACCAGTGAAATAGATGTAATTATGGTTTTCCCTGCTTGGGGAACGGGTGATGGAGCAGTGTATCGACTAGATAATGTCGCAATAACTGCACCATAAACACGTAATTAAAAAGCTTGTGCGGCGAATAGTCGCCCGCTGAGACTAATTTTAACTAAGTAGGGTTAATATGAAACATTTAACATTTTCGAAAAAACACCTAGCTGTGTGTATATCAGCCATTATAAGTTCTGGCTTTAGCCAACAGGCGTTTGCTGAAGAAGTAAACCAAGAGGCATTAGCAGAAAAAGAAGCTAATGTTGAAGTCATCACAGTATCGGGTATTCGCGGTAGCTTAGTTCGCTCGATGAATATCAAACGTGATATGTCAGGGGTCGTAGATGCGATTTCTGCTGAAGAAATGGGTAAGTTCCCCGATACTAATTTAGCCGAGTCTTTACAGCGTATTACCGGGGTTTCGGTCAGTCGCAGTAATGGTGAAGGTAGCCAAATAACCGTGCGCGGTTTTGGACCAGACTTTAACTTAGTGACATTAAATGGTCGTCAAATGGCGGGCACAGGATTTACGCGTTCATTTAACTTTGAAAATTTGTCATCTGAGGGGGTCAGCTCACTAGAGATCATGAAAACAGCGCGTGCAGAAGCACCAACAGGTGGACTGGGCGCGACGGTAAATATTGTCACGGCGAAACCATTACAAAATCCAGGCGAAAAATTCTCCTTTATGGCAAAAGGGATCCATGACACCTCGGTAAAAGACGGTGATGATGTAACACCAGAAATTGCCGGTATATATAGTAATACTTTTGATGATGAGCGCTTTGGACTCTCGGCAAATTTCTCTTATCATCGCAGGGACTTTCAAAGACAAGCTGCGAATGTGCGTTCATGGTTAGTCAATCCAAGCTTAACCGTCGATGCTGAAAATATCATTGATAACCGTCCACTCGATGCAGAAGGAAACGTTGCCAGGCAGTTTTTTGATCCTAACGAAGGGGCCAATGGTGAATACGTATCTGCTACTTTCTTTCCGCAAGAAGTCAGTTTTGCAAAAGACGATATTCAACGTGAACGCACTAATGCTCAGGTAACATTTCAATTTGCGCCCACGGATGATTTAATTTTTACCCTAGATCATACGGTATCAAATGCGGTAACAGGCAACAATTCTCTTTCTTGGGGGATTTGGAATGGCTCGTTTGGTGGTAATGCCAATGCCTATGAATTAGATGAAAATGGTACGGCCATTTATTATAACTCTGCCGGTGATGACGCGTCATTTACCTCGTTTCGTGAGACCAGTGAAGTTGATTCAAAAGCTACCGGTATTAACGTGGAATGGTATGCAACGGATGATTTAAGTTTTAATTTTGATGCTCATACTTCAAAAACGACTACCGACAATGGCAAAGACGCAGGACTTAATGCCAATGCAAGAATCATTTTAGGATCTGCTGATCTTGCCAGTAAAGAATACTTTTTTAGAGACGGTGATGTCCCCGGTTTTAACGTTAACTGGAACAATGGCTCTCAAGAGGTTGGTCCTAATGAAATTGGTTCTAATTTCAGTATTTTTAGCAGAACGCCAGGAGAGTCAGAAGTATCACAAGTGCAATTAGATGGGAAGTTGTTAACAGAGACCGATTTTGGCCTAGAAACGCTAAAATTTGGTGTAGCTTACACCAAACAAACGTTGAAAGGCTGGGGCGGTTCTAACAATGCCAATGCGCCTGGATTCAATAATGGCACCTTTGCTGAAATATTTCCTGATAGCATGTTTGAACGCGTTGACCTGAGTGGTTTTCTTGATGAATTTTCTTTTGGCTCTAACGGTGTAGCGCCAGGTTACGCCTATACATTTGACCTTGATGAAGCCTTCGCGAGGCAAAGTGCATTTTTGACTGCCGATGTGGTTGGCAGTGACGTATACCAAATCGGCAGTTTTGACGGTTTCCCAGTCAACAAAGTCGAAGAAGAAACCATCAGTTTATATCTTTCATCAGCTTGGGCTTTTCAAGTGAGCAATTATGATGTTCAGGTTAACTTTGGTATTCGCTATGAAGAAACTGACGTTGTTAGCCCTGCAAAAAGTCGAGTTGCTGAGCAAGTGTATTGGGCCGGTGGCTCAGAATGGATCACGCAGTTTGCCAGTGGCGGTGAATTGGTTGAAGTGGAGTATGAAGGTAAATACGATCTACTACTGCCAATGTTAGATATCAAGGTCGATCTTAGCGATGATTTAGTTGCAAGGGCATCTTGGGGACAAACCATCACGAGACCGACATTGGGCGATATGCTTGGTAACCTTAGCTTAACATCATCGCCAAAACTTAACTCTAGAAGTGGTAGTCGCGGTAATCCAAACTTACAGCCATTTAAATCGACTAATATCGACCTGACACTTGAATACTACTATGACGAAGCAAGTTATGCTGCCATAGGGCTTTTTTGGAAGGATGTTGATGACTGGATTGATAATTCTGAAGTTAAAACAACCTTTGATGGCTTACATGATGTTTACTTAGGTCAACGTTGGAATAATGCGGTATCAGCCTTAGAAGCACGTGGTGAACAAGCCACGGATTCAGCCATCTACAATGAGATTGTTGCTAACGGTGTCGGTATTGGAGAAAACAATCGAATATTACCTGATGCGGCAACTGATCCGTTAATTGAATGGACCATTAGTTCGCCAGAGAATGTCGGTGCACGTAAGGTCAACGGTATTGAATTATCTATTCAGCATTTGTTTGGTGAATCTGGTTTTGGTGCTGGCTTCAATGCTACCTTTGTTGATGGTGATGTTGAATACGACAACTACCAACTGGCATCTCAAGCCGTACTTTCTGGCTTGAGTGACTCTGCAAACTTGCAAGGGTTTTATGAGAAAGATGGCTTGTCGGTCAAAATAACGGGTGCATGGCGTGATCAGTATTTAATTGGTCAAGGTCTACCAGACGCTCTAGGTGCTCCACCACAATATGCCGAAGCTTACCTTCAATGGGATCTAAGTGTTAACTATGCAGTGAATGAAAGTATGACGGTATTTTTCGAAGGTGTTAATTTAACCAATGAAACTGAGCGTACCTTTAGCCGTTTCGAAAGCCAATTCTTGAGTGCTGCCCAGTACGGTCCAAGATATACCCTTGGCTTCAGATACACCATGGATAATTAACCGTCATTTAAGTTTAGCGCTATTCATTTAATAACCGCCGCTTTATATGTGTTAAGTGGCGCGGGCAATAGTCGTAAAGAAGGTTACCTTCAATCGACAATATAGCTCCAATGGCACGCCAGTAGCGTTTTAGAGCTTTAAATAATAGACGTTTGTAAGCCGCGCTTATACATAATATAAGCGCACTTCTTTCTTTCTTTCTTCAATGTCGGTTTAGCGTCAATCGCTTTTAAGCGTATAACCATGGCGCAGACCACATAGAGTAGTTCTCAATTTAGGAATTTATCTTATGGCTAGTACCTCAGTCGTATTAGACAAACAACAAAGCATCGCTGATATTGGTGCACCTAAGCAAAATCGCTTTGCGTTGATTTCATTAACCTCTTTGTTTTTTATGTGGGGTTTTATTACCTGCTTGAACGACATTCTTATTCCACATTTAAAAGCCATCTTCGATTTAACTTATACTCAGTCGATGTTGGTACAATTTTGTTTTTTCGGTGCCTACTTTATCGTTTCGTTACCTGCCGGTCAGTTAGTTAAAAAAGTGGGTTATCAAAAAGGTATTGTAGCCGGCTTAGTTGTCGCCGCGTTAGGCTGCTTAATGTTTTACCCGGCAGCATCAATGCATAGTTATGCGATGTTTTTATCGGCATTGTTCGTATTGGCCAGTGGCATCACTATTTTACAAGTATCCGCAAACCCTTATGTTACTTTACTCGGGCCAACAGAGTCAGCTTCTTCTAGATTGACTATGACCCAAGCGTTTAATTCTTTAGGCACAACGGTTGCACCATATTTAGGTGGCTTGTTTATTCTAAATGAAGCCGCTAATTCGATGGCTGCAGCACCTTCTGCAGACTCTGTAAAAGTACCTTATTTAATCCTTACCGCTGCTTTACTGATATTAGCGGCTATTTTTGCTTGGCTTAAACTACCGCATATCGCCAGTGCAGAAACTGCAGAAGACGAAGTTTTAACCGGCTCAGCTTGGCAATATCGCCATTTAGTTTTAGGCGCTTTGGGCATCTTTGTCTATGTTGGCGCTGAAGTGTCAATTGGTAGTTTTTTAATTAACTTTTTTGGCGAAGCTAATATTGCGGGTTTAGAAGAGTCACAAGCGGCTAAATACCTAACTTATTACTGGGGCGGAGCCATGGTTGGACGCTTTATTGGTGCGGCGGTAATGCAAAAAATTGATGCCGGTAAAACACTCGCTTTCAATGCTTTTTTTGCGGTAACTTTAGTCACTATAGCGATGTTAACCAGTGGCAGTTTAGCGATGTGGGCGATTCTTTTGGTGGGGCTGTGCAACTCTATTATGTTTCCTACCATTTTCAGCTTAGCGCTAAATGGCTTGGGTAAACATACTAGTCAGGGCGCAGGGATTCTGTGTTTAGCGATTGTCGGTGGTGCTATTGTACCCTTACTACAAGGCGTTCTTGCTGACACGATTGGCGTGCAATTATCCTTTATATTGCCGGTGATTTGTTACGGCTATATTGTTTATTACGGTTTAAGTGGTGCTAAAGCCAATGGCAGAGTTTTAAAGGAGCAAGCATAATGAATAAGTTTGCTTTATTTTTATCAACGGCTTCAGCACTGAGCTTAATCGCTTGTAATGCCGACACGACACTCAATGCCACAGCAACTAAAGCCGAGCTTAAGCCGGTCTCGGTAGAAAAATCAGCGGTGGCTAAAAATAACTTGGCAATTTGGCCGACAATTAGCTCTGAGGTTAAAACAGATGCTGCGCTAGAACGTCAGGTACAGCAGCTGTTAGCGAATATGACCTTAGCGCAAAAAGTAGCACAAATGATCCAACCAGAAATTCGCGATATTACGCCAGAAGATATGCGTAAATATGGTTTTGGCTCTTATCTTAATGGTGGTGGTGCTTTTCCAAACAATAATAAGCATGCAACTCCGCAAGATTGGATCGCTTTAGCCGAGGCGATGTATCAAGCTTCGATTGATGACTCATTAGATGGCTCAACCATTCCCACTATGTGGGGCACAGACGCGGTTCATGGCCATAATAATGTAATTGGTGCCACACTGTTTCCACATAATATTGGCTTAGGTGCGGCAAATAACCCTGAATTAGTCGAGAAAATTGCAAAAATTACCGCGACAGAAGTAATGGTTACTGGCATTGATTGGGTATTTGCGCCAACCGTGGCAACGGTCAGAGATGATCGATGGGGTCGTACTTATGAAGGCTATTCTGAAGATCCTGAAATTGTAAGATCATACGCAGCCTCAGTGGTGAAAGGTTTACAAGGCCACGCCGGTAATGATTTTCTAGGTGATGATCGGGTGATCAGTACCGTTAAACATTTTATTGGTGACGGCGGCACCGTTGCCGGTGATGACCAAGGCGATACCCTAGCATCAGAGCAAGCGTTATATGATCTGCATGCCCAAGGTTATGTTGGCGGCTTAACGGCCGGTGCGCAATCTGTTATGGCGTCATTTAATAGTTGGCATGGTGATAAAATTCATGGTAATCGCTATTTGTTAACTGATGTATTGAAAAACAAAATGGGCTTTGATGGTTTTGTGGTTGGTGATTGGAATGGTCACGGACAAATCGTTGGCTGTACTAATGACAACTGTCCACAAGCGGCAAATGCCGGTTTAGATATTTTTATGGTGCCCACCGATGCTTGGAAACCGTTAATGGCAAATACCATAGCGCAAGTTAAGCAAGGCGTTATTCCACAAGCTCGCATTGATGATGCGGTCAGCCGAATACTAAGGGTTAAACTACGCGCAGGCTTATTTAATAAACCTAGTCCTGCGAATAGACTGTTTTCTGGGAAAACTGAGTTAGTGGGTAGCGAAGCGCATCGTGAAGTGGCTCGACAAGCGGTTCGTGAGTCTTTGGTGTTATTAAAAAATAAAGCCAATATATTACCACTTTCACCTAAGTTAACTATTTTAGTGGCCGGTGATGCGGCCCATAACATAGGTAAGCAGTCAGGTGGCTGGAGTATTACTTGGCAGGGCACTAATAATAGTAACGAAGACTTTCCCGGCGGTTCATCAATTTTTGATGGCTTAGCTGCACAAGTTAAAGCTGCTGGCGGTAACATTACCTTGAGTGAGCAGGGTGACTTTGTCGATAAACCTGATGTAGCTATCGTAGTTTTTGGTGAAGAACCCTATGCAGAAGGCCATGGTGATAAAGACAATTTAGCCTATCAGCGCGGCATGCAAACAGATTTAGCCTTATTGAAAAAGCTCAAAGCACAAGGCATTGCTGTGGTGAGTATATTCATTAGCGGTCGACCTATGTGGGTAAATGCTGAGCTAAATGCCAGCGATGCTTTTGTCGCCGCATGGTTACCCGGTTCAGAAGGTAAAGCCGTTGCTGATGTCTTATTAACCGACCAGCACAATAAGATACAACATGACTTTAAGGGCAAGTTGTCTTTTTCTTGGCCAAAAACAGCGACACAAACGGCGAACCGATTTGATGAAGTTTACGAGCCGTTATTACCTTATGGTTTTGGTTTAACCTATCAAAACAACGCAGAAAAAACGTTGTTATCGGATACTTTATCTGAAGAGGTTAGCAGTGATGTAAGTATGGTGAAAAACACCGTAATATTCTCTGGGAAAGTAGCTAAGCCTTGGCAGATGTTTTTAGCCTCAAATCAGCAATCAACTGAATTAAAGTCTAATAGTGCTAGGCTACCAGGCGTGGTCTATAGAACCGTTGATAAAGTGGTACAAGAAGATGCATTTCGCCTTGAAACCAATGGTAGTGCAAAAGCTGGCGTCATATTTTCAAGTGCCTTTAGAGAAGATCTTGCTTTTGAACTTGAGCAAAAATCCTCGTTAGTGATGACGATAAAGCGTGACAGTGACATCAGTAAATCCGTTGCTGTTGAAATGCATTGTGAGTCGATAGGAGATGCTTTAGGCAGCTGTCGAGCTGCTATTGATATTCAAAAGCAACTGCAAGCTTTGCCACTAGGGCAATGGCAAAATATCGCTATTAGCTTAAAGTGCTTTGCAGACCAAGGTGTGAAAATGAATGAAATAGTTTCACCATTTGCACTTTATACTGCAGGCACCGCGAAGCTTTCGATAAGTAAACTTCGTTTTGAACCACAGACAGCAGGGCAACAGGTGCTTGCTATTCCCTGTCCGTAATTGCGATATGTAGGATATCGAACGTCTAACGAAAGGCCGGTTTTTCACCGGCCTTTTTATGTTCAGGAAGAAGGGTATGTCGTGATCACATGGATGTGAAAGAACGATGATGTTCAGGAAGAAGGGTATGTCGTGATCACATGGATGTGAAAGAGCGACGATGTTCAGGAAAAACGGTATGATGTGCTTGCATGCGGCACTCTTTGCTGTAGTGTTTTATACTAGACTAAGGACTCTTAATCTCAGGGGGACTGAATCTGACAGGCAGCTGCAAGCTAAAAGCGGTTTAAAATCATAAGTAATAATCATCTCAATTAATGGTAACTAAGATACGA
>CAXBNP010000015.1:0-102265 GCA_963977145.1 uncultured Colwellia sp. | reverse complement strand
CGGATTGTGATTCCGGTTGTCGAGGGTTCAAGTCCCTTTAGCCACCCCATTCTTTCCCTTTACATTCAAAGCCTCTGGGCAATTTCTTACTATAATCGGCGCTTACTGATGATCGCATCTGTGCATATTCTGTGAGTACATGAATCAAACTAAATCTAGTTTGTTACGTTTATATCGAAATCAAGTTTTATACTGTCATCATTGACCTAAAGTAATTCCTTTTGATCAGTCCTGAAATTTACTGTCTAGTTCTGGTACTTTTTACAAAAAAAAGACCAGAAGTAAGGGCTACTGATCTTTCATTAGAAACCACTATAATAGGTAAGTGATTAATGCTTTTGATTTAAATTGCGTTTTAAAAGAACAACCACCAAACACCTATCGCAAAACCAAACAGTGTAACTTTAGGCGGTAATTCTAATAACGCTCCGACGATAAACGTCACAACAACAAAGGCAATAAAACCCATCAATAGAGATAACATTAATCACCCCACACATTTAACAAGAAATAATAATAGAAATACCGCAACTACTGCCGTTTTAGGGTTATCAACGCCTTTAATTAGTGCAAGTACTAATGGTAAATAAGCGTACTCATTACTCATTGGCTTCTACTGGCGCTTCCTCTAGGGCTTTATCTACTCCGTCATTTTTTTAAATAGCTTCGTTTACTGTTAATAATCCAACCACACCAACAATTAATAAAAATAGTGAACCCGGCGTAAAACTACCAGTAACCATAAGCCATATAGCAAGACCAGTGATGGCATTGAAAGCGGATATGACATCACTAAAGTTGGGGTGTATACTCTAGCCACCTTTGATAATGGCACTTGAATGATTATAGTAAAGCAAAATAAATTAGCTGTTTTCGCCGAAAAAATTGTATTCCGTGTAAATTGCACTTTGCGGCTAAAGTCTCAATACATAGAAAAATTTGGAGTCACAAATAATTAATTTTATTTTTTATAAATACCTGTTGTTAACGGTTGTACTATTAGGGTTATTAGTCCTACCTACAGCAGCACGCGATTATCAACAAGCAGTTGATGAAAATATTGAAACTATAACAATTACAGGCTCACGTCTTAAAGCGCTTTTTTTGGAAGGAGCATCACCAATAACAGTGTTTGATAGAGCGCGCATCGAAAAAAGTGGCGCAAGTTCTTTAGCTGAATTATTGCAAGGCAGTATATTAAATACTCAAGGAGCAAGAAATAGCAACAGTGGCTCCAGTGGTGGAAAGCAGGGACAAGCAACGGTAAACCTGCGAGGACTTGGCGAACAACGCACCCTAGTTTTGATTAATGGTAGACGCATAGCAAATTCTGCTGCAATACCTGACAGCCAAAATATTAGCTTGATCCCTTTAGCTGCAATAGAACGCATTGAAATACTGAAAGACGGTGCATCGTCGGTTTATGGTGCAGACGCATTAGGGGGCGTAGTCAATATTATTCTCTATAAAAACAGATCTGATCATCAAGTTAGTATTAAAGTAAGCCGACCTCAATCACAGGGTGGTGATGTTGATTCGGTTGAATTTACCGGTGGTTTCAGTGTTAATAAAGCCAATATTTCGTATGCTTTAAGTCATAGCGAACAACAGGCGCTTTATTATCGCGATTTTGAAATCACTAAGGTAGGTTTGAGCCCATTTGGCTATCCTGGCAGCTATACTGCTTTTACTGAAGATGAAAACACAGGCGAATTATATAGCCTAACGGTTCCTGATAGCCGCTGCCCTTTAAAAATGGGCAACGATGAAAATTATCCACGCTCTCAAGTAAAAGCTAATTTATGTCAGTATAATTTTGCCGATGCGAGCACTAGTCAACCACAATCGACGTTTGATTCAGTAATGGTTGACGGTCAGCTGAATTTATCGTCCAAATCACAATTCTATGCCCAGCTATTTGTTAGCCGAAATTCAACGTACGGCATGTCGGCACCCACACCTCATGCTGGCGGAATTTCCTTTTTACCTACTATGTCGGCAGAAAACCCTAATAATCCGACAATCGATCAAACGTTATTCTTCGATACCAGTGGCGATGGTGATGGTGATACGCCATTTACCGGCCCATTCAACCTTGACATTTATTTTCGAAATGTTGCCGCAGGTCCAAGGTCGAGAAAAGTAATCGACAAAATGACGTCAAGTCAGTTGGGCTGGAAATATGATCTCGGTGGCGATAATAGTGAAATTGAACTGTCGATATTTTATGATAATAACACCAGTGATGAAGATACTTTTGGTCTTTCTCGTCGGGATTTACTGCAAGCCGCCATAAATGATACTAGTTTTGATCTTTTTTCAGTTAATAATGAAACCGATGATAATTTAGCAAAAAGTTTTCGATTTGATAGCGGCTTTTCCGCTAAATTTGAATCTAAAGGTTTTCGTGGTCATTATAAATTTGATTGGTTTAATGAAAATATCAACAAGCCCGATAGTGTTATTGGTTTAGAATACATCACTTATGACTATAGGAGCATGTTTGAAGACAGCTTAACCGGGAACCAGCTAGATGGCCGAGCCGGTGGTGGCAATGCAAACGGAAAAAGAGATGTATTTTCAATTTTTAGTGAGAGCAACTTTCCACTTAGCCAAAGTTTGGCAATGAATCTGGCGCTTCGCTTTGATCAATACAGCGACTTTGGTTCGACGGTTAATCCACGATTAGGGCTGGTCTACAAATTATCTAAGCATTGGATATTGAGGACTTCAATATCTACTGGTTTTAGGGCTCCAAGTTTATTTGAGCTATTTAGCGATAAGAATCAAGGATTTATCTCGGTGATAGATCAACTTAATTGCGACAAGGCAGATATTAATGCTAATGGCAGCTTCGATAATCAAGAAGCTGGCTTTAACTTCAACCTAGCACACCCTTGTTCACCTGTAAGGGTCCAAACAGTCACTGAAGGTAACTCTGCGCTAGATGCAGAAAAATCTAAATCGCTAAGTATAGGCTCAGTATACCAGCCAGATAGAGACTTAAGGTTTTCTTTCAATTTTTATTTACAACAATTTAGCAATCAAATATTAAGACTTCCCCCTGAGGAGGTCACTAGACGAGAGGCAGAATTAGGAGCAAACGAACGCGTGCACCGTAATAGTAATGGCATTATTCAGTCAATAGATCTCAATTATGACAATTTTTCGGGTGTACAAACCCAAGGCATTGATCTTGAGTTAACCCACACCTTAATTGATAACCATTCAGGAAGATGGGGGTATTTTGTCAGTGCAACGGCCGTAATTAAGTATCAAGCAGAATTACTTAAAGGCGATGGTTTTCGCGACATCGAAGGTGACTCTGATGGACGTGCTGAATTTGGTATTGATTGGCAAAGCAATGATATTGACGCTAGACTAAAAATTAATTATGTTCCAGCTTCAGAAAACGCTGGGGTTAAATTCAATAGTTGGATCTTAACTGAATTCAATTCGAATTGGCAGATTTCTTCAAAGGGAAAAATCACTTTTGGTGTCATCAATTTGTTTGATGTGAAACCGCCTAATGATCCCAATATAGGCTTTCCTTATTACCAAAGTGAATTATTTGCGCTACAGGGAAGAATGCCCTATCTGCGATTTAGGCATTCTTTTTAACTGCAGTGGCTTCATAGATATTTTTAGAATACTACCTGGTCATAGTTGCCTGAATTTTCCCGCATATCAAAATTGCCATTTTAAACCTAATGAAGGGATCATAGGTAACCAAGAGCCTCGCTCTTGTACTACAGTTACCACACCATTATTATTCACATCATAAAAACTTTGATCTATGCAGCATTCATTGTCCGTATTGAGTAGATTAGTGACTTCAAAAAACCACGTTAAAACACTGTCATTTAGTTGGTAGGTTTTTGATGCGCGAAAATCAATTCTATTATAACTTTTTAGTGCTTGCTGATTTCTTTCACCAATATGTTTTGTAAGTTGATAATTACCATCAGATTGTAATTCTGTGGTGCCATATTCCCCAGTAATAGGCCAGCCAGAGTGGTAGCTATAAGCCGCATTTATATTCCAACCGTTGTCCATCAAGTAATTTATCGATAAATTTACCGCATGAGTTTGATCCCAGTTTCGCAAGTAGTCTTTACCATCAATTTCATCTGTAGCCTCTGACCAAACGTAACTCGCTGACCAATAAAATTTGTCGTTGAATTGTTGATGTAAACTTAGCTCAACGCCTGTAATCTCAGCACTTTGAGGAGCAATTAATTGCCTGTCTGCTTGTCCTTCAGGAAAAAACTCATAGCGGTCAAAAGCATTTTCATAACGACCCTTTAATGACGACAGTAATTTTTGATAAACCTCAACACGTAAGTTAATATCTTTATATGCTTGATCTTGATAGCCCTCACCTTGAAAAAGCACGGTATCTAAGCCGATAATACGATGTTCTGCTTTTTGGGCTTTAACAAAATTGGTAACACCATCAGCTACCTGCAAATCTAGAATATCTTGTGCCTGATAATAATGTCCCCAGCTAAATCGTAATTGCGTTGCAGGCGAAAGACTATAGGCTAAACTTGCTCTGGGACTCATTTGCTCATCATCAAAACCCATATAGTCTTGCTTATCCCAACGTAGTCCAACTTCAGAAACAAGTTTGTCATTAAAACGAAATTTATGATTGACGTACAAACCAATTTCATTGCCTTTACTTTTGATGCCAGTGTTACGCCATAGATAATCAGTCGTATTAATATTATCTATGTTTGTATTATCGTCATGATAATTATTGATATACCAGACTTGCATTTTATAATCATACTTAGCATCCAAATACTTAGTATTAAGGCCGAGTTGTAGTAGCTGGTCGTCTGATACTCGCCATTGCCAGTCTTGTTTAAACTGTAATACACTAAACTCTTTTTCATCACGTAAACTTAACCAGATCTCCAGAGGATCATATTCCCCGCCGTGCCTGTCTTCGGTAATTTTTCCAATAGAAACTAAAGTGTCTGATGATAAAGTATCACTCCATTGTGAATTTAGCTTCAACCACAAGTAACTACTGTCGTATTTCCCTGCTATTTTTTCTTTTATTTCAATATTATTATCCATAAAAGTATCATCTAAAATTTCATCATCATAAGCATATAAAAGACTCATAGAAAGCATATGCTGATCATGTATTTCATAACCTACTTTTGCATAGACATCACCAAAGGTCGGCTCAAACTTGGTAGCCTCATCATCCATTGCAGCTAAAATCAGATCTATATAACCGCGACGAGCAGACACTAACCAAAACCCACGGTCATTATCAAAGCTTCCCTGAGAGCCAGCACGTGCATTAATAAAGCTGGCGCCAATACTGGTTTTAGACTCTTCAGCAGGCATTAAACTGGTTATATCTAGAACGCCACTCATTTTATTGCCAAATTGAGCTGAATAACCGCCACTGGAAAACTCGATTCCACCAACATTCTCAGTATCAATAATACTAAAGGCGCCATTAAAACTCTTCATATGAAAAGGGCGGTATAACTGCATACCATCGAGTAAAACCAAAACTTCGTCAGATTCACCGCCACGAACAAAAAAGTTAGCTGAAAAGTCTCCAGCACTGACACCAGGTAATGACGGCATGATCCGAAAAACGTCATCAGCCATGTGCGGCATTCTATCGATACTCTCTTTTGACAAATAATTGTTAACACCTGATACCGACTCCATTAAGGTGTATTGACTACCGCTAACTGAAATACGCTCTATATCATTATCGCTAGTTTGTGCGTTAACTTGCGGTAGTGATATCACTGCAACTAAAGAAATTATAAGACTAAACTTTGCTATCTTGTTCGGCTTTTTCACTGATATTATTGATGTTTTCATTAATGGTTGCATTGATTTCTTCCTCATATTCATTTCTTTATTATTCTTTTAGTTCAACTAGTAATGGAGTTACAGGCAAGGTAATAAAGTGACTAACCATGTTAGTTAACTCCTTTTCCGTTAACCAATGGCCATTAACCATCACACCATGGTGGTTTCGGGTATGTGAAATATTGTCGAGAGGATTTTCTTTAACTAAGACTAGATCGGCGAAATAACCCACAGTGACTTCTCCGCGGTCTTTTGCTTGTTTAGTAATTTTGGCAATAATATTGGCTGGGTTTCGTGTGCTGGCAAGTAGTGCTTGATAGGGACTCACGCCTGCTTCGACCATCAGCTCCATGTCGCGATGAATAAATTCAGGAAGAGAACCTGCATCTGAAGTATCTGACCCTACTTGCACTACCACACCAGAGTCAACAAGTGCTTTAACGAAAGTCTTCGCTCTTTCATGCTGTTGAGGTGTAATTTCATTAGCTGGCTTATTGTACCAATTGGCTAGAATCATATCGGGTATTACCCAATAACCCTTACGGCTATATACATCTACCCCTTGAAACATTTCCATATTTACTTCGTCAGTTGACCAATTAAAAATAATAGAAATATCATTTTTCAACAAGGCGCTAATAACCCATTGTTGATACTCATCCCAAGAACCGTTAAAACTAGCATAGTGCTCCATTAGTTCGAGAATATGGGCTATTTCTTGCTGATGTTCAAAAACAATATCCAACGGTGCATCAGGAATATGACCCGCGAGAAATAAATTTTCCGCTTTTGCCTGTTCCACAACGGACAAATATATTGGCTGAGGTAATTGAGAGTAAACTTTCAGAAAATTATAACCCGATTGTTTTTGCCTACTTACTTCAGTTATAGCGGCAGCGGGATCTTTAGGGTAAGTAGAATACAATTTTGCTAAAAAGCTTTCAGCGATATCGTCTACTTTTATGCCAGCAGCAGTTGCTGCATCTTCAAGCTCCTGATAATGACTAAATATAGGCCCACTGGTCACTATGCGTGTACCAAGCCACTGTCCTGAGTCAACTTTATCTCGCCATTCAAGATTATAGGGGGTACCTGAATAAGAACGAATAGTCGTTACTCCTTGCTGCAAGTAAATCGACATTTGTGCTGGGTCGGTGAAAGTTTGAATATTAGGGTTTCCAGAACCCTCATGAGTAATATGCATATGGGAGTCAATAAACCCTGGCAGTAAATAACCATTTTTACCGTCGATTACTTGCTCGGCATCTCCTAGCTCTATGGTGGTTTTATTACCGATAGCGATAATTTTATTATTCGCTACCACAACACGCTGATCAGTCAGTATTTGCTCCTGTTCATTCATCGTAATCACATTGACGTTGTCAAATACGATACGGTTTTTGTAAGTCGGAGGTGTTTGCCCTGCTTGATTTAGGGGTAAGAATGGGTCAAGGGTGATTTCTTCTTTGTTGGCTACATGTTCACTATTGCAGCCAAAGAGGACAGTGGCGATTATGGCTAACGGTAACATTGATTTTTTAAGACACACAGCGTGACTACCTTTAAACGTTGTAAGTAGCCACTACCCTGTCATAGATGGTTGAGTTTATTGTCTTTCCCGATAAAACAGGACAGATTTACTTTTTATTTTTCCTCTGTATTTCCAATTGAACTAGGCAGAACAGGTTTTTGCTGTTCTCTGCTTTTTATACTGACTAGGGGTTAATTGGGTATGCTTTTTAAAGGCATTGTAAAAAGATGATCGGGAATTGAAGCCTGAAGCAAGGGAAATTTCTAAGACATTCATTTTATTTTCGTCATGTAGTAAAAATTTTGCATGATCTACACGTAAACAATTAATAAAATCAAAAAAGGTTTTATTAGCGCATTGATTAATCGCTTGTGATAAGTGATGTTTAGAAAAACCACTTTCCAATGCAAGTTGTGAGAGTGATAGTTCCGGCTCTAGAAACAAATTCTGCTGATGAATAAACCGACTTATCTCCTGATATACTTTTGTTGATAACTCTTCTGTTAAGGATGACTTGTGGTATTTCCCCTCCTTTCTAACTTGTTGCTCCTGCGTATCAATAATACTATTTGCGTTTTTTGAGTTATTTAGACGTTGAGTCGTTGCTATGAAACGAGTTCCACTCTTATCACTAAATATTGCGGGTTGCTTCAACCCGTAAATACTGATCAAATAAAAACAAAAAACTAGGCTGTATTCAGTTATGCTCATTAAACGGTCCGCTGTCGACTCAAGCACGCCACAAGTAATGCCTATGATACTCTCAGAACAGGCGGCTAAATAAAACTCTATGACTTCTTTCAAAAGCCAACACAAGTATATAAAACCTATGGCGCTAGATAATCTTATTAGCCAAGTGAGATTTATTTTTTCAACATTAGAAAAGCTATCAGTTATATCCTTTCTGTGTCGAATAAGCCGCTGGTACACAACAAATAAGTACATACTTGTAAGCACGAGTTTAAAAAAAACAAATATGGTTTCAAACAGGGCCAAATACCATAGCCCAAACTGGGACGTCGGTGTATCAAAAAGCCATGCGAGTTTGAATTCTGCACTTTGCCAATAGAAAGGCACAGAGATAACAATTGCCAGTATAAACGGAAGAAAATGTAGAAAGTTAACTTTATAAAACGATGAAGAAGTCAATTTTTGCACGTACAAATACAGCAAGGGCCCGAATAAAAAGGCAATTGGTGCATCCAACGCGATCAAGTGTGCAAAAATGGCTGGAATGTCGGCGACATCTAAGAAGATGAGGAAAATTTTTAGGGTAAAACTAAAAATAAGCAAAGCTAGTAATAAATTAGCGTTATTTTCTTTATTATTTTTAGTTAGCAGTGCAAAAGACAAATAAAAGCCATGAGCACTGCCTAACAGCAGCAAAATAAATTCAATCATTGATAATCAGGCGATGCATATAAGGTATTGTATAGTAGGTAGAAAATGCTTAGCGTGCAACTAAGTAATGTTTTTTCAGAAGCTAGTTAATTTATTCATCTTTCGTATTATTATCAATTAAACAAAGTTGGTATCCAAAGCATTAGAATTTGGCGAAACGGAAGGCTAATAAATTACGTATAAAGCCAAACTATGATATGGACAGTACACGCCATATCTAGCTTGGTACACGTTAATCCAAGTAAATCTTATACCGATAACGTGATTGTGATTCCGGTTGTCGAGGGTTCAAGTCCCTTTAGCCACCCCATTTCTCCCCTTTGAAACCAATACATATAGACTGTTATACACTATAAACACGAGTTTTCTATAATCGTTCCTGTGTAATTTCTGTGCTCAAGAGAAGCAAACTAAATCAAATTATAACCACAGATAGTAGCCACTTTAATCATTGAACGAACATAGCTAAAGTTAATGGCTAATTTACTTTAGCTATGAATTAAAATTTACTTAAAAAGAAGTATATTTAAATCCAATTTCATCTAACAAGCTTAATACTTCTAGGTTTAAGTCTGCTTCAGTATTTGCTTGGTTAACCCAACCAATGATACGAACATCAATTGGCTGATAATCGAATGCCTCTACTCCCCAAAGGCCACTATGTCCTCTATGGGTATAGGTTGAATTACCCACAATATAGCTTCTTATGTCCAAACCTAATCCATAAGCACCACCGTCACCGTCATCAAGCTTCCAAGTATGCAACTCTTGTTGCAGGGCTTCATTAATAATCAAAGTATTATGCTTTAACGCTGCATAAAAACGGTCCAAATCGGCTAAAGTCGATATGATTCCTGCCCCCGCAGGGTTATAAGACGTGTTAATATTTAGCTCTATTATGTTTTGGTTGCCATACATATTTTCAGGTAAGCTATTACTATAATCTGACTCATTTACATCGAAAAAGTGATCGACAGGAGTGGCTATACTTTGCTGGAACATATCCATGTATGTGTCGTTCATATTCAGAGGTCTAAATACCAAATTTTTCATCGCGTCATGAATCGAAGTATTCGTTACTTTTTCAATTACAATGGCCAGAAGATGAGTGCCACTATTGCTATAAAGAAACGCTTCTCCGGGTAGAGTATCAAGGTTTTTTGTTAAGCCTCTATCGAGTATATTTGACAGAATGAGTTGCGATGTCCAAAGTGCTGGCAACGTTCTTGGCTCATCCGATAATGCTGACTCAAACTCTAAATAGTCGGGTGATTCAGTATCGGTTAGATAAGAAATGAAATTACGTATGCCTGAACTATGATCCATAAGCTGGCGTATGGTGATTGTTTTACCTCGTTTGATACCATCCTTTACATGAAGATCATCGACTGTATAGCCATCCGGTAGATCCGAATCACTCAAAATATCGCCAATAGGGGTATCTAATTCAAAATGTCCTAAATCAATCAATTTTAATGCCGTTACTGCGGTGATATTTTTACTAACACTGGCTATCCTAAACGAGTCATATTCTGTCATTTCTCTTTGCTCAGACGTATCAGCTAAACCAACGGCTGATTGCCAGACAAAATCAAAGTCTTCGAAATTTACCCTTAGCGCCATATTAGATACTAACGCCTTATGTTTTTCATAATGATTATTTATTAACTTCTCTAGTTTTGGCACTAAATACGTTTCTAAGCTAACAATGTTAACTAACATTTCCTTATTACTCTCTAACCCGTCAGTGTCAGTTGCCGATAGGTTAAGTTTATATTCACCTAGAACATTAGGGGCAAGAAACTGAGTATTTTGTTTAGTGTTGTCTTCAATATTGATCTCTGCACCTTCGGGGCTACTGAGCAACGTCCATTTTATCGCATCAACATTATTCTCTTGATCACTAATGCTCGCTGCTAACGTAACTCTTGCACTTTGCATATATTCAATATTGTCAGCAGCAAGTGTAATAACAGGTGCTGTTTTGCTCACTATTTTTTTCTCTGCTGAATCAGATGAACCGCCACAAGCAGCTAAACTAAAAGTAAAACTTAGCACCCAAAAATTTATTATATTGTTTTTTTTAAACACAGCGTAACTACCTTTAAATGTTGTAAGTAGCCACTACCCTGTCATAGATGGTTGGATTTTCTGTCTTTCCCGACAAAGCAGGACAAATTTATTTTGTCTTTTATAGCTGTATCTCTGATCTAGCTACCCACAAAGCTAGACAGCACATGATGCTGTTAGTGGTAGTTCTTTAAACTGGCTAGGTGTTAACTGCATATCCTTTTTGAAAGCATTATAAAAAGCTGAACGAGAATTAAAGCCTACCGCAATCGATATATCCAAAATATTCAGATTATTATCCGCATGTAATAAAGATTTTGCATGTTCTACACGCAAGCAATTAATAAAATCAAAAAACGTTTTGTTCGCGTTTTGATTAATGACTTGTGATAAATGATGTTTAGCAAAACCACTTTCCAATGCAAGTTTTGAAAGTAATAACTCAGGATCAAGATACAAACGATGTTGAGCAATGAAGGAAAAATTACTCGCCTTTTTATATTGCTTATTTATTCAATAAGATTACGATTCAAATATTTAGAGTATAATGAAGTGAGAGGCTAGTATAGTTTCCACAACAGGTTTAATAAAATAATTTGTTGTTGTTTTTCTGTGAGTTTGCAAAGCAGATAAATTACATTTAGATACAAGATATGGCAGATGAAGAGGCTGTAACATCTAGCTTAGTGTATGTTAATCCAATGAAATATTAAACCGACAACTGGATTGTGATTCCGGTTGTCGAGGGTTCAAGTCCCTTTAGCCACCCCATTCTTTTATACTTTCTCGAAAAAACCTTAAATTAGCCGTCAGTTCAATAGTCATGGGATTTTCAGCAGCTCATTCAAGCTCTATATTTATAGACGCACAACACCCCATTATATTTCTCTTATCTGCCCTGCTTCTTAGCGTTATCGTTGACGATAATTTACCCACTAATACCGGCGCTTTTTCGCTAGTAAGCTAACAGTTATATTATCGATAAATTTGCTCAATTATCGATAAGTATGTAAATTATAAATATTTCATTTTTAATCATCGTCTAATGAAATTCAATAGAGTGGCACTAATTAATCTCTTACTTTCGTCGCCAATTGCTGTTTTTTTAATAACGTCGACATTGTTCATATAGAAGATTTTCGTGATAATGAAAAGTCCTAAAAATTTATGAGGTGCAATATGAAATATTGGCTGGTAACTGTTTTAATTATGATGTCATCAAGTGCGGCTCAGGCCAAACATTCTCTTGAGTTAGGTGAAGATAAAGCACCTTATAATATCGAGCTATTGTGGTCTGAAATATCCATACCTTGGGGCATGGTTATATTGCCTGATGGTCGCATGTTAGCAACCGAGCGTGCGGGTAAATTATTTTTATTAACAGAAAATAAAACCGCGGTTGAAATAACAGGATTGCCTGATATTCATGCCAATAGCCAAGGTGGTTTACTTGATATTACTTTACACCCAGATTTTACCAACAATAGTTTGATATTTTTTACCTATGCGAGCCCTGAGGGTAAAGGTAGTGGCAGTAATACCGCGTTAATGCAGGCTAAACTAAACTTAAAGACACATAGCCTCACTGAGCAAAAAGTCTTGTATAAAGCAGAATTAAACAGCACCAAAGGGGCGCATTATGGTAGCCGAATAGTGATAGCGGACGGTTATATCTATTTTTCGATTGGTGATCGAGGTGCGAGAGAACTAAACCCACAAGACTTATCACGCGATGGTGGAAAAATTTACCGCTTAAATCTTGATGGTTCTATTCCGCTTGATAACCCATTTGCTAAAAATGACCATGTCAAAACAGCTATTTATTCTTATGGTCACCGCAATCCACAAGGACTTATTCAATTGGCTGATACCGGTAAAATATGGTCCCATGAACATGGTCCGAAAGGTGGCGATGAAGTTAATTTAATTCAGTCCGGTAAAAACTATGGTTGGCCCGTCATAAGTTATGGCGTTAATTACAATAATACAAAACTCACTGACCTGACCGAAAAAGCAGGTATGGAGCAACCTAAACTTTATTGGCTGCCTTCTATTGCTCCATCAGGTATGGCCTTTATTGATAGTAAAAAATACCCGCAATGGCAAGGCAAAGTTTTACTGGGTTCGATGAAGTTTAACCATCTTGTTTTGTTAGATATCCTTGATGATAAAGTAGTTAAACAAACAAAACTACTGGCAGATATTGGTGGTAGAGTTAGAAATATAATTCAGGGCAGTGACGGCTACATCTACCTTGGGGTGGATGGTAAAGGTATTTTCCGTTTACTTCCTTAGTATACTATTAAGTTAAAAAATTAACGCGGTATAAGTCCGCAAGGACAATAATTGAAAGCATATACACTGATTTTATCGATTGTTTTTTGTCATTTATCATTGCCTGCGCAAACGTTAGATGACGAAATTGAAAAGATCACCGTAACGGCAACACGTAATAGTCATTCCTTGTTATCCCTCAATAGTAACCTAGCCATTATTGATAATGAGGCATTGGCGCTGATTGAGCCCGAACATATTAATCAAGCGATGGTACGTGTGCCTGGTGGGTGGATAAGTCGGGGCAATGGTCAAGAGCACTTAACCGCCATCCGCTCTCCGGTCCTAACGGGTGCAGGTGGCTGTGGCGCTTTTTTTATCGCTCAAGATGGTATTTCGTTGCGCGCGCCAGGGTTTTGTAATGCTAATCAATTAATGGATGCTAATACAGAACAGGCTCAACGAATCGAAGTACTAAGAGGCCCTGCTAGCACTTTATATGGTACTAATGCGGTACACGGGGTGATTAATATTTTCACACCAAACGCTTTAACGGATAGCAGTTCAAATATTGGCTTAACGCTTGGACCTCATGATTATTACCGCGGCGACTTTAGCGTCACGAGTCACCATAAAAATCATGGTTTTATGGTTTATGGCAACGGTACTAGCGATGGCGGCTTTAAAAATGACAGTGGTTTTGAACAGCAAAAAATTAACTTTATACATCAATACCAAACAACAAAAATAGCCATAAAGAACGTTTTTGCTATGACCAATTTAAACCAAGAGACCGCAGGCTTTATACAAGGCGAGCATGCCTACAAGGATGAATCGTTAAAGCGCAGCAACCCTAACCCTGAAGCGTTTCGAAATAATCAAACGGCTAGAGCCTATAGCCAGATACAATATTTTATTGACCAGAGTACTTCCATTAGCATTACGCCTTACATACGTTGGGCTGAGACACAATTTTTACAGCACTTTCTCCCCTGGCAATCACTTGAAGATAATAAGCAAACGGGTCTAGGATTTCAGGCGCAACTAGAGATAAATCTCAACGAGTTCAACTGGCTTATCGGGTTTGACTCTGATTTTACCCAAGGGGCTTTAGTTGAAACACAAGCCGAGGTTTTTTCGCCAACAATACCGCAAGGCGAGCACTATGATTACCACGTAAATGCCGATATTTATGCGCCCTTTGCAAAAATCAATTGGTTTGCCACACCAGCATTACACTTGAGTGCAGGATTGAGATATGAACACACAACATATGATTATAATAATAAATTAAGTGCCGGCAGTGCCTGCATGCTAGGTGTTGAAAATTGCCGTTTTAGTCGCCCTGAAAGTCAAAAAATCAACTTTCAAGAAACATCCTACCAACTTGGTTTTAATTATAGTCTTGTAAAAAACAATAATTTATATGGCCAGTTTTCAACCGGCTATCGGGCTCCGCAAGCCACTGAATTGTTTCGATTACAAGCGGGGCAGATTATTGCTGATTTAGAGACCGAACAGATAGAGTCTACAGAGGTTGGTTTTAGAGGACAAAATGGCAAGTTATTTTATGATATTAGTGCGTTTTCAATGTACAAAGACAATTTTATTTTTCAAGACACCAATAGACAGAATATTAGTGAAGGGCAAACATCCCATCGGGGTGTGGAATTTACCTTTAGTTATCAGTTGCCTGAGAATTTTTATCTGGAGGCTAGTGGTACATTAGCTGAACATAAATATGACGCTGCGCTTAAAATCAGTAATACCGATATTAACGGCAATTATATCGACACTGCGCCAAAACAGATGGCAAGCATGCAATTAGGTTGGCGTAATGACCAGAATAGTCAAATAGAATTAGAGTGGGTCCATCTGGGCAAGTACTACCTTAACCCTGAAAACACCGCTGAATATAGCGGCCATAATCTGTTAAATTTAAGAACAAGCTTTCAGCTGAATCAGTACTTGTCAGTCAGTGCTCGCCTACTTAATATTACCAATAAAGATTATGCGGAACGAGCTGATTTCGGTTTTGGAAATTATCGTTATTTTGTTGGCGAACCTAGAGCTGTATTTGTAGCACTGAGATATTCATTTCAGTAACCTGTGCTAGCTTGCACGTATTGACTCTATACTAGAAAGTTAGTATTTAAAGCACAGCTACCGTATCATTTTATAATAATGACCTGAACTGGCTAGCATCAGATATACAGCAAAGTATGGCACATTGAAATAACGGTTGCCGACATTAGACTCAGTATAACGCCTTGCTAAACAATGCCAGCCAAAACTCAAGACTTTTATCGTCGATTGGCGTAGTTAAGCTTTTACGTTAGCCGAGAAATTAATATTGGATTTTTCAGCTAACTATTTTACCTTTGCCTTGGACCATATTGGAAAGTAAAGTGCGAAGCAGCAACCTTCGCCAAGTTGTGAATCGATTAATACTTGACCATGGTGCTTTGCTTTCACTATCTTCAAACCAACACCTGTACCTTGTGTGGTGGGCAGTTTTTCAAATATGTCGAAAATGAATTGGTGATATTTTGGCGCAATACAGATGCCATTGTCCTTGGCATGAATTGTGGTTGATAATTTGTTTTGCGTGGTAAGTATGTCAAAGGCTAAGCAGGCACTCGATAACGAATGGTCATGCTGACCAGTTCAATAAGACTTAACCGCTTTTCACCTTGTGCAACTTTAATTTATTAATATTTGCTATTTCATTAAACACAAATCACGGTTCAGCTACACAGAAGTATGGTAAAATTAAGCATCGTGATACGCTAACGTACGAATATTTTTTGGCTAGAGGGGCTTGTCTTAATTGGTGAGTCTATTGCTATGAAAAAAAACACCTTCAATCATCGGCAAAAAAAACAAAAAGTTGACAATGTACTGTGGGGCAAGCAAACAAAGCTGTCATTGCAATTTTTTAATATTGGTCGACATTGTTTTTCGCTCGAGTTTATCAATGTGCTCATCAGTATTAAGCGCGCTTGTGCACAAGTTAATCACCAAGAAGGGCTATTGGACCAGCTGCTGCTATCCGCTATTTTACTAGCCTGTGATGAGCTCTTACTTAACGACTATTCGGCGCAATTTCCCTTACGTATTTGGCAGACGGGCTCAGGTACACAAACTAATATGAATGTTAATGAGGTTATCGCTTCATTAGCAAATGCCTATAAAGCGCAAGCAAGCTTAAACAGTCCCTTGCCTGCCCTTGAGAATATGCCCATTCATGCCAATGATCATGTCAATATGTCGCAATCTTCCAATGATGTTTTCCCCAGTGCCATGCATGTTGTTGTTGCTAAGTTAACACAAAAGACTTTACGCCCGTCACTAGCTCAACTTTCGACATCACTTGCAGATAAACAAGGCCAGTTTAAAACAGTATTTACTGTAGGGAGAACCCATTTAATGGACGCCTTACCGCTTGCAACTAGTGCTATTTTCTCTGGCTACTGTGCGCAATTAGCGCAAGCTGAAAGTGCGATAGTTGAGGCGCTAAACGGCGTATATCAACTTGCTATCGGCGGCACCGCAGTCGGTGGTGGCGATAACGCGCCCGCTAGCTTTGGTGAAAAGGTGGCGAAAATTTTGGCACAGCATTACCAATTACCTTTTGCAGCAAATAATAATGCTTATGCGGCAGTTGCTGGTGAAGATGCCCTACTACGCTACAGCAGTGCATTAAAGCAATTAGCCAGTGTATTATTTAAAATGGCTAATGATTTTAAATTATTAGGTAGCGGCCCTCGATGTGGCTTTAATGAATGGTTATTACCGGCTAATGAACCGGGTAGTTCAATTATGCCGGGAAAAGTAAACCCTACACAATGCGAAGCCTTAAGTATGGTGTGTTTGCAAGTATTTGGTAACGACTTAACGGTGTCAATGGCCGCAACAAACGGTCAACTACAACTGAACACTTATCGGCCCGTTATTATTCACAACATCATGGAGAGTATCGAGTTATTGAGCGATGCTATGACCTCATTTGCTAATCATTGTGTCCGCAACCTAGCGTTAAATGAAGAGCAAATTACCACGAATATGCAGAAAAATTTGTCAGCAATTACCTTACTAGCGCCAACCTTGGGGTATGATGTAACAGCCCGTATTGTCAAACAGGCGAATGATAAAAAAATCTCGCTAGCGCAAGCGGCTCAATCACTTGGTCTATATAGCTGTGCGGAATTTGATGCGATGTTATTCGAAAAGTTGCGGAGCGATAATTAAGCTTTTTAAAGCGGCACAATGGTCTGCTAATCTTTGATGTACACTTTTAGATATATTAAAAATAAAGCGACGATTATAAAGCCTAACCTTTAATAATCGTCGTGTTATCAGCTTGTTGATTTACGCTATTTTCAAATACTCTTTCACGATTTCTGCGCCAGTATCGGCTTGTATCGGTTTAAAGATAAAACCGGAAATTCCCTGACTTTCACAGCTTTTAATTAATTTTTGGTCTGTTACCGATGAGAGCATGACAATAGGTACGTTACTGCCATTAGCGCGAATGGCTTCTAACGCTTGGTCGCCATTCATTTGCCCCATGACAACATCCATAAACATAAAGTCAGGTTGTTGCTCCTGCACCATAGTGACTGCCACCGAACCATCATCAGCTTCAATAACGTTGTTATAACCCAGCTGTGATAAATAACGTCTTAACGCTTTGCGGATCATGCCACTATCGTCAACTAAGAGTATTTTACTTTCTAGTGGTAATGCTTTGGTGTGAGGATTACTAATGCCTTTACTGGCTTCGCGCTTAATACCTACAGATTGATATTCAACACTGCGGATCAACAGATTAAAATAATAACGGCCCACACCTTCGATGGTGATCGGCACGGTAATAACCTCGGTCACACCGGCTAAATATTTTTCCATATCATTAACATCATGAACAAAGTACGGGCTAGAAAACTTATAATCTAAACTATAACGTCCGTGTAAATCGGTCGAACGACCGACGATAGTATTACCCCATTCCGCTAGTGCATTACCTAAATCTTCGTTAATTTCAGTATATTCATACTTTTCTTCGAACATATGCTCACAAACGGAGTTGCCGATTGCAATAGCGGTTTCTGGGTAATGATGCATCATTATCACACCATCTAAGCCACCAGTAACTTCAGAGCATACCGCATAACCTTTAAAACGAAATTGATTAACGTCGTCTACAAAGGCTTCACCAGCTTCACCAACAAGATTAGTCATCGCTTTTAAACTGGCAAGTGACTCATTAATAAAAGGGTATAAAATAACTTTATATAAAGCTTCTACTGACATGATTATTCCTCGATTATAATTATTTTTATATCAACGTTAACTAATACAATACTAAGCTCAAACATTAATTACAAATTTAGCTTTAGCCGATCAGTTAAATGATCACCGACAGATAAAATATACCGATCACATGACATAACCTAGAGCAGTAAACTGCGATCAATAGGATAAAAATCACTTGCGGCATTAATTAATGACTGTGCCGTTAACGCCATAACACCATAAACATGAGTTTTTACCTTATCGCGAGACATAACTTTTCTCAGCAGCAAATCAAAATCACCATCACCAGAAAGTAAAATAACAATATCAACGTCAGGCGCTATTTCCATCACATCGACCGCGATCCCCACATCCCAATCACCTTTGGCAGAACCGTCACGGCGTTGAATAAAGGGCTTGAGCTTTACATTAAATCCTATGTGTTTTAAGGCCTTTTGAAATTTATGCTGTTGGTCATCACTGCGTTGTATTGCATAAGCATTAGCCAGCACAATATCGCCTTGTTGGCTGATTTGCTGCCAAAATTCTCGATAATTAAATTGCTGCTGAAAGGTATCTCGGGTGGTGTAATAAATATTTTGTACATCAACAAATATGGCAATTTTGGGTATTTGCGGGCAGTTTTGCATAAAAATCCTATTTGCTAAATGAAACCAAATTTTGACTTCATTTGAATAAATTCGTTATATTTCATTATGGTACTTGGTTTTAGTGCTTTTAACAGTTAATTATTAACTGCTAATGCCTGTCATTTCATACAAAATGTAGTATCAGTATAATTAAGCTAAGTGCTACAATAAACAGTCAAATAAAGCTGAGTAAAACAAGATGTTAGTCGTTCGTAAATTATTTTATTTATTACTACGTTTACCGATAACGCTATTAGTGCGTTGCAAAGTTGTTGCCGACAAAATAATTCCTGCCAATAAACTAAAGGCTGAACAGCCGGTATTTTATGTGTTGCGCCATCAATCGGCCAGTGATGTTTTATCGTTACGTACCGCGTGTAAAAAAGCTCACTTACCTGACCCATTAGAAGAGGTAAGTATTGACGGAAAAACCTTGTCACGGTTACTATTTTTGGAAAAACCAACCAGCTTATTTCATTGGCGAAAATCAACAAAAACTACGGCGATAGCGCAAGGTTTTGAATTACTCAATGCCCATGCTAATAATGAAAATTTAGACGCACAACTTATTCCAGCTAATGTTATTTGGGGGCGCACGCCGACCAAAGAGAAAAATAACACTAATGTCGGTACCCTGTTAGCCGATCAAGAGTCACCTACCTGGTTGCGAAAGTTTTTTATCGTGTTATTTTTAGGTCGTCACACCATGGTGCGCTTTAGTGAAGCCATTTCATTTCGCCATATGGCGGATAAGCATGGTAGTAATGCAGCCAGTGCGCGAAAATTGATGCGTATTACGCGCTTTCATTTTCACCGTCAAAATATTGCTGCCACTGGGCCTAGGCTTATGCATCGTCAACAAATGTTTAAGAACTTAATGGTCAATCCCGCCATTACCCGCCTGATCAGTGAAGAAGCCAAAAGCAAAAATATCACTGAAGCTGAAGTTAAAAAGCAAGCCTTAGCGATAATGGACGAAATTGCCGGTGATTATCGCGATGTTACCGTGCGTTTTGGTGAACGTATTCTGGGCTGGTTATGGAATCGGCTCTACAATGGTATCGAAGTCAATAAAGCTGAACGTTTACGTAATTTAGCCCAAGAAGGCCATGAAATTATCTATGTGCCTTGTCACCGCAGCCATATGGATTATTTGTTACTGACCTACGTGATTTTTCAACAGGGCTTAGTGACACCGCGCATCGCCGCCGGCATTAATTTAAACTTTTGGCCAGCAGGCCCCATTTTTAGAAAAGCCGGCGCGTTTTTCATCCGACGTAGCTTCAAAGGTAATCGCCTTTACTCGACCATTTTTCGTGAATATTTAGGTTTACTTTTTGAACGTGGCTACCCAGTTAAATATTATTCTGAAGGGGGTCGTAGCCGCACCGGACGTTTACTTGCACCAAAAACCGGCATGCTCGCCATGACTATTCAAAGTCTATTACGTGGTATTGACCGACCGTTAACCTTGGTACCGGTTTATCTTGGCTATGAACACGTTATGGAAGTTGGCACTTATCATAAAGAATTAAGTGGTAGTCAAAAGAAAGGTGAGTCAATATTTGGCGTTATTAAAGCGATAAGAAATTTGCGTAATTACGGTAAAGGCTACGTCAATTTTGGTGAACCTATTAATATTAATCAGTTTTTAAATAATCAGGTTGCTGACTGGAAACAAGCAATAGATCCAATAGACCCACAAAAACCTAAATGGTTAACGCCCAGTGTTAATATGCTAGCGCAGCAGGTCATGACCTCAATAAATCAATGTGCAGCATTAAATGGCGTCGCCTTAGTTTCACTAATTTTACATGCCACCGATAACAAGGCGCTAACCAAAGCGGAATTAATCAATCAACTTGATTTCTTCATGGCATTGCAACGTGCTGCGCCTTATCACGCAGAATTAACCATACCAAAAGAAACCGGTGCACAATTATTAGCACACGTCATATTGCTCGATAAAATCACCATTAACCAAGATAGCTTTGGTGACATTATTTCCTTAACTGACAGTGCCATATTAGAGTTACGCTACTATCGCAACAATATCCTCCACAGCTTTATTTTACCGTCACTAGTTTGTCGTTTATTAGAGCGTAACGCAAAAATTAGTCAGGATGATTTAGTTAGTCAAATTCAACGTTTAGTGCAATTATTAAAAACCGATTTATTTTTATGGCAATCAGCGGATGACGTTAAAATACAAGTGCAGGCAGTTTGTCATTTTTTAGCGGCTGGGCACATTGCCAAACAAACTAAAGCCGGTTTTTGGTCACTCAGTACTGACAATGAAACACGTGCAAAAATACGTTTAATGGCAGAATGTGTTAATGAAACCATGCAGCGCTTCGCCATTATTACCTCACTGCTAAGCCAATTGGCACCGATTAAGAAATCTGACTTAGATGACAAGGTTGTTGCTATCGCTCAGCGTTTATCAGTACTCAATAACATTAATGCTCCTGAGTTTATTGATAAAAAAGCGCAATCAACCTTGATTATTGCCATGAAAGAGCATGGCTATATTGCGGTTGATGAAAATGATAAATTAATTGATAGCAGTACATTAGGCTTATTAAAAAGCTCGGTTAGTAACCTGGTTGATATCGAAGTTTTACAGAGTATTGTACGATAAGTTGATTCCGCTCAGCATTAGTCAAAAGCAAGCATTTGCGACTGTCTCAACAGCGCATTTGCTTAGTCCATTTTTTAGCGGTGGCTAATTATAAATATTCCACCGCCACACCAACAAAAACGACCAAGCCAACATAGTGATTATTTAAAAAAGCCTGAAAGCAATTTTCTCGGTCACGGCCAGCAATTAAAATTTGTTGGTAACTAAAAAAACCGCCAGCAATGACAAGTGAGAGCTGAAAAGGCCAGCCAAAGGCCAAAATATCACCAACGGTAAATAATAAAGCTAAGGTCATTAACTGTAGAAATAAAATAATACGCTTGTCATTCTCGCCAAAAACAATCGCAGTTGACTTAATACCAATACTTATATCATCATCACGGTCAACCATGGCATACATAGTGTCATAGGCAACAGTCCATAAAAGGTTAGCACTGAATAACAACCAAGCCACCACAGGTATCTGTCCTTGCTCTTGCGCAAAGGCCATGATCATGCCCCAGCTAAAGGCGGCACCTAACACCACCTGAGGAAAATGCGTAAAACGTTTCATAAACGGGTAACTTGCCGCCAATAAAACCGCGACAACCGAGAGTATAATGGTGTAGCTACTTAACGTCAGTACTAAGCCAAAAGCAAAAAGAATAAACGTAGCAAACAACTGCAAAGCTTCACTACTCGACAGTGCGCCAGTGACTAGCGGGCGATTTTGCGTGCGCTTTACTGCGCCATCAATTTTACGATCGGCATAGTCGTTAATAACACAACCAGCACTGCGCATTAAGAATACACCTAGACTAAACACCAATAACAGTTGTAATGACGGCCAACCATCTGAAGCAATCCACAATGCCCAATAGGTCGGCCACAACAACAAGTAGGTGCCAATGGGTTTATCCATACGAGTAATTTGCTTGATAGCGGTTAGCTTTTTTGTTAACTCACTCAATGTAATACCTTTTTATTTTTGATACGCGACAGCGCCGGGCAGAAATACTTCCGCCACCATTAACGGCTTAGCATTCAGTACGAATACCGAACGACGACCCCAAAGTGCTTGCTGACTTGTTTTTAATGATAAATGATTAGCCAAAGCAGCAACACTACTGTGCTGGTCAAATGCTGCCACTTCAATTTTTTTGCGCACTAAATCTGGATGATTAAACAACACCTGTCCTAACGACTGCGTGCCCAAGTGCGCTAATTGCTGTTGATCACCTGTTAGTGCATGCAGCGGTAATAAACTACGGGCAAATACCTGCGGAACTTCATCGCAATATAATAATACTTCACGCACTAAGACTTGCTCACCGGTAATAATGTCGTCATTGGCTTCAACAGCACTACAGGCTGCAATTTTTTGTCCTAATACTTGCACGCGAAAGTGCTGACAATGGCATTTTAGCCGCGCGGTTAATGAACTAGGGTCAAGTAACCAGTCTCGTAAATTATCGGCTAGGGTAAACGTAGCTGGCGCTTGCCAGTTTGCGGTCATTTGCACAGGAAATAATGAATGCTCTGTTGTCATACTTGAAGAACTATTTAACGAAAAACGACGTATGATAGCGCTTATAGCCGCTCCACTTCAAGGTGTAGCTTTAGCGCTAAGCTAAAGAATCAATTCAAGACGCCATACCCTGATAATGGTTATGCTCGGCGCTGCCATCATGCTTCGCTCTCCTCGCACCATCTATACTATTGTCTTCACGAAAAGATAGCCTCTCTTGGTATCGACCGCCCATAACTGATAGTGGTTAATTTATGCCATTGTCGGACTCATAAAATTAGCGTGAGAAAAAAACGCTAAATAATTCTGCGCATGATGACAATTCGCGTTATTATTGGAGATAATAACGAAGTTTATCTATCTGCTTTAAGCATTTAGCTTAAATAATTAACTATTTATGATTCGAGTTTTAGTGTTATGAAAATGCCCATTATTCTATTTTTAGCGCTGCTAAGCACCACATCGGCTAAAGCAGCCGATTATGCTTACTTTGGCTTTGAGCCATCCATTGTCACTAATTACGTGGCGGTAAAGAAAAAGATGGGCTATGTTCGCCTAACCGTAGAGCTTATGATCGAAGAGTCGAGTAATTACGAGGTTGTTGAACATCATGCACCATTATTACGCGACGCTATTATCAATATTATTGGTCAACAGCCAGAAGCAAAAGTAAAATCAATCAATGGTCGCCATGAAATACAGCGTTTATGCGAAGAAAGGGTGAAAGAGTTATTAACCGAAGAAACCGGTAAACCATTAATTAAAAAACTCTTATTTACCCAATGGTTAGATAATTAACTCTCAAAATTAAAATACTAAAACATCCGCGCTTCGATTAACGCGGGTGTTTTTTTGCTTTTAAAACCTGCAAATAAGCTAGCAGACAACCACTGAGCAAGCCTAACAAATGTGCGGTGTTCGCCATATTAATCGGCAATATGTTGGTGTAACCTAACAATAGCCAAAATAACATAAAACCTATTATCGGTTTAGACAGCGACAGGCCTTTCTCAGGCATTAACCAGCCCAGCCACCAGACATAGCCAACCAGTGCATAAACTACCCCCGATAAGCCAGCAAAATTAGGACCATCAACGATAAACTGACCAAGGTTAGACGCTAGTGCAGAAATAACTAACAAGATAATTAAACTATATTTCCCCGTCACTTTTTCTATCGAACCACCCAACTGCCACCACCACATCGTATTAAAGACAATGTGTAGCCATGAGAAGTGGAAAAAAGCCGGCCCGAGTAAACGATGAGGTGCATGTAATACCGCATCAAAGCTTAGCTGTGGATAAAACTGTAAATGATAAAATAGCGTATTAGCGAAGCCTAAATTACTGGCAATAAAAACCATCCAGCATACGGCGAAAACCACTAAAGTAACGATGCCAGCATGGGAAAAGAACTGGCTTTTAAAGCTAGTTAATAACGCTGGCGCATGGGAACTAACAGCAGTTACATTGCCACTTTGCCATGCAGCTTGTTGATATTTAGCTTGGTAAGGTTGGGCAATAAATTGCTCAAACTCTTGTTGAGCAAAGTCATATTTATCTTGCTGACAATAAATAACAAAACCAGCGTCTTCATTTTTAACTTGCGCCTGAACCTGCAGCGTTTGCAGGTAATTGCAAAAAAGTAACGCAATATTATGTTGCGTTACTTTCACTAATGGACGCAACTCTTGCTCCAACATTAACGGGCAACAGCATCAGGATACTGGAGCTGCCAATCAGTAAAGCCACCATCCAAAGAGTAAACATCGGTGAAATCTTGACTGATCAGAAACTGTGCCGCTTGCTGACTTGAAATACCGTGATAGCAACACACAACTACTGGCGCATCAAAATCAGCAGTACGCAAAAATTCTGGCAAGCTGTCATTGCTCAAATGGATAGCGTTCGGAATATGGCCCGATTGAAACGAGCCGGGATCACGAATATCAACTACCACATGACTTTCATCAGTTAACACTTGCTGCAGTTCGCTGATTTTCATGTGTTTAAAATGTTCTTCACTAGTTGCCATTATGTTTCCCAGTTTAAAATAACTTTACCTGATTGACCTGAACGCATGATATCAAAACCTTGCTGAAAATCATCAATATTAAAATGATGAGTGATAATTGGCGTTAAATCTAAGCCTGATTGAATCAAACTTGCCATTTTGTACCAAGTTTCAAACATTTCACGGCCGTAAATACCTTTGATAGTTAAGCCTTTAAAAATAACCTGACTCCAATCAATCGCCATATCTTGTCCCGGAATACCCAGCATGGCAATTTTTCCACCATTGTTCATACTGGCTAACATATCAGTGAACGCCATCGGCACACCTGACATTTCCATCCCAACATCAAAGCCTTCGGTCATACCTAAATCCGCCATGACATCAGCAAGTTTTTCTTTCGTAACATCAACCGCACGGGTTGCGCCCATTTTACGAGCTAAATCTAAACGGTATTCATTAACGTCAGTGATCACAACATGGCGAGCACCAACATGTTTTGCTACTGCCGCCGCCATAATACCGATAGGTCCAGCACCGGTGATCAAGACATCTTCGCCCACCAAGTCAAACGACAACGCGGTATGGACGGCATTACCAAAGGGGTCAAAAATAGCCGCTAAATCATCAGAAATTTCATCCGGTAATTTAAAGGCGTTAAAGGCGGGGATCACTAAGTATTCAGCAAAAGAACCTGCTCGATTGACGCCAACACCAACGGTATTACGACATAAGTGTGTTCGACCACCACGACAGTTACGACAATGACCACAAGTAATATGGCCTTCACCAGACACTCGATCGCCAAGGGCAAAACCCTTAACTTCTTGACCAATACCGACCACTTCACCGGCATATTCATGGCCAACAACCATAGGCACAGGAATAGTTTTTTGTGACCATTCATCCCAGTTATAAATATGGATATCAGTACCACAAATAGCGGTTTTCTTAATCTTAATCAACAGGTCGTTATGGCCAATTTCTGGCTTTGGCGAATCTGTCATCCAAATGCCGGGTTCTGCTTTTAATTTCGCTAGAGATTTCATCTTTAACCCTCAATCACGTTCATTTCTTTGCCAATGCGAATAAAAGCTTCAATGGCTTTATCCAATTCAGCTTTAGTATGTGCAGCAGAAATTTGTGTGCGAATACGTGCTTGGCCTTTTGGTACAACTGGAAAAGAAAAGCCTATAACATAAATTCCTTCTGCTAATAAACGATCAGCCATGGCACTGGCCACTTTTGCATCGCCGAGCATCACCGGAATAATCGCGTGATCGGCACCGGCACAAGTAAAGCCTGCCGCTTCCATTTGCACTCTAAAGTACGCGGCGTTGTCTTTTAAGGTTTTACGTAACTCTCCACCTTCGGCTAACAAATCAATCACGGTAATTGACGCATTAACAATCGCTGGGGCTAGTGAATTAGAGAATAAATAAGGACGTGAGCGCTGACGTAACCATTCAACCACTTCTTTTTTTGCTGCCGTGTAGCCGCCTGAGGCACCACCCATGGCTTTACCTAAAGTACCTGTGATAATGTCAACACGACCCATAACATCACAGTATTCATGGCTACCACGGCCTTGTTCACCAACAAAACCCACTGCATGTGAGTCATCAACCATCACCATAGCATTGTATTTATCGGCTAAATCACACACGGCTTTTAGGTTAGCGATAACGCCATCCATAGAGAATACGCCGTCAGTGGCAATTAATTTAAAACGTGCGCCAGCGGCATCCGCCTCAATCAAGCGTGCTTCAAGTTCAGCCGCATCATTATTTGCATAACGAAAGCGTTTGGCTTTGCATAAACGCACGCCATCAATAATTGACGCATGGTTAAGTGAATCACTAATAATAGCGTCTTCTGGCCCTAATAAGGTTTCAAATAAACCGGCATTAGCGTCAAAACATGAAGAGTACAAAATAGTATCTTCCATGCCTAAAAAAGCACTTAATTTTTTTTCTAATGTTTTATGAATGTCTTGCGTACCACAAATAAAGCGTACCGAAGCCATACCAAAACCGTGTTCATCAAGGCCTTGCTTGGCAGCGGCGATTAATGACGGGTGATTGGCTAAACCTAAATAGTTGTTGGCACAAAAGTTCACTACAGCTTCACCGGTATTAACTGAAATTTGCGGTTGTTGTGCGGTGGTAATTACCCGTTCAGCCTTATACAAACCATCTTCTTTTACTTGATTTATTTGCGCGGTTAAGTGGTCATAAAAATTATTCGTGTTAGCAGAATCAGTCACAGAAATTCCTTAAAAAGTTAGTAGCTTGCAATAGTTGTATTATCAGCCTAGACGAGTTTATTAGCAAAGTGACATTACGTGATAAATCGTCCTTTTTTATAGTCAAATTGACATCTAGATGTGTCAAAGTGTAATATCCAAGGCTATTTTTTGCTTTCTAGCACTCAGGAGTAGTCATTGTTAACCGAAAAAGATGAAGAGCTACTGTCGATATTACGACTAAACGCTCGGGCAAGTGTTTCTGATATGGCTAGAGCAACAGGCGTTTCAAGAACCGCGATTCAAAACCGACTCAATAAGCTCGAGAACAATAATGTTATCGAGGCCTATAGCGTGGTGTTAGGTAGTGAATACACTAGTGGCTTAATTTCTTCTAACGTGTCGTTAAAAGTAAACCCTAATTTACGCCAAACCATTTGTCTAGCCTTGCGCAAAGTTCACCAAATAAGCCACATTTATTCCATCAGTGGCGAATATGATTTATTGGTGACGATACAAGCCAGCACCTTAGAAAAATTAAGTGAAGTACTGAATATGGTGTGCTCACTTGAAGGAGTCGCCAGAACTAACTCATCGATTATTCTCGATACTATTTTTAAACGTTAACTTACTGTTTTTCTAAGCTACTTTGCAGCCAAGTGGCAATATGTTCGTTAAGATAAGCTTGATGCTTTAATAAATCATAACCTGAGCCGTTACCTTTAAAGGTTTGCAAAACCGAGTGTTTATCTCCACTCCATTCAAACAATTCTTGCGCATTGAGCATAGCGCCTGTTTGATGTTTGGTGCTGATCAGATAAATCGGCATGTCAGTTAAACGTTTAAATTGTTCTTTATCGCCATAACTCAGTTCAGGATCCAACATCACCAAACTTTTTAAAGCAGCTTTCTCCGCTAAGTAAATCGCTTGATTACTACTGCAACCGCTGGTGACTATGCTAATCGCTTGATTATTCTTCATCGCGCGCTGTAAATACTGATAAGCCTGAAAAACATCTTTTTGCCAATTGATCATCAAAGCCGCTAACTGACCTTGATAGCTAACAATATCACTGGTCTGCAGACGAATTTTTTGTGCCGAATAAAGCGTACTTTGACTATTGCCATAACCGCGTAAATCGAGCGCTAAAACGAAAAGGCCTCTTTGTATAAGTGCAGAGTACAAAGGCTGAAAGTCTATTACTGAATGTTGACAATCATGTAAAAACAACACACCTGCTGCGGTCGTGAGGCCAGGAAAGAATTGCGCCGACAGTTTGAAATTATCTGTCGCGACGATTTCAACTCGTTGCTCGGTAAATTTCTGAGCTTGCGCTAATACCGGTTGAGCTAATATCGACAGAATAATGCTAAGCCACACAGAGCAGGCAATAAGTAGCAATGTTATGCGCTTAACGTTTATCAGCGTATGTTGTCGAGAGTATGTCATAACATCCTTTAGCTAGTCAGCGACTGGTTAAAATTAGCGCTAAAACCCTAAGTATAGCTATTTTATATCTTGCTTGATTTTTTTAAGCAAGATATTAGGTATACTATTGTGCATTGATTTTTAGATTTTTGAGCTCGTTACGTGCGCTTTACCCTCGCTTTAGTTTTATACCGCTTAGTATTTTTTCTGCTAACACCGCTACTTTTAGTGACGTTACTGCTGCGCTCGATTAGCCAACAAGCATATCGACAGCGATTGTCCGAGCGCTTAGGCATACTGAGCAAAAATTTCCAGCCGCATGGCATTGTTGTTCATGCCGCGAGCGTTGGTGAAGTGATTGCCTTAAAACCTTTTATTGCGCAATTGCTTAGCAACTATAACCATTTACCGATCACAGTAACCACCTTTACCCCAACTGGCTCAGCTCAAGTGCAAAAGTTATTTGGCGATAAAGTACAACATTGCTACCTGCCATTGGACAATATTTTTTTTACCAGGCTATTTTTAAAGCGCTTAAAGCCAAAAGCGATGATTTTTATGGAAACAGAGTTATGGCCAAATTTAATCGCTCAGTGCAAAAGTCACCATAGCAAATTGCTGCTAGTCAACGCTCGATTGTCGGATAAATCCATGACTAGTTATCAAAAGTTAGCTTGGTTGATCAGGCCGACCATTCAAGGTTTTGACAAAATATTAACCCAAAGCCAAATTAACCAAGATAATTACTTAGCCATGGGCGCAAGCACCGAAAAGTGTGCGTTATCGGGTAACTTAAAATTTGATGTTACCTTAAGCAATGACCTAGTTGCTAAACAACAAGCGCTAGCAAGGCTAATAACAGCAAAACGTAAGGTTTGGCTTGTCGCCAGCACACACCCTGGCGACGAGACACTGGCATTAGCCGCATTTGAGCAAATAAAGCAACAAGATAGTACGGCATTGTTAATTATAGTGCCACGACACCCTGAGCGCTTCGAACAGGTGACTAAGCTCGCACAAGACGCAGGTAATCACGTTATCACGCGCAGCCAAAAACAGCCGGTAACTCTCAACACCAACGTATGGGTCATTGATACCTTAGGGGAATTACTACCAGTATGTGCACTAGCTGATGTAGTGACCATGGGCGGAAGTTTTAGCGATATTGGTGGTCATAACCCATTAGAACCGGCATTATTTCAAAAACCAGTTATCGTTGGCCCAAATATGAGTAATTTTAAAGAGATTTTAGCGCAACTATTTTCTGCACAGGGCATATTACAGCTAAGTAAAAATGACGATATGCCAAAAACTTTAGCCGATGCCGTATTGAGCTTATTTAAAGACCATGCTCGCGCACAAGCATTGGGCAGTAATAGCTATAAGGTGGTGCAAGAAAACCAAGGCGCAACACAACGTTCGATTGCGGCATTGCAAATACTGATGTAACTAGCCAGCGAGCTTATGCTTATAAGTATTTTTCAAACCAATTGACAATTTCCTGATTCGCTTTGGTTCTATTGTGACTAAGCCCGTGGTTATCGCCAGGATAAAGCACTAACTTATGAGGCATACCTGACTTGTCTAAAGCGTCAGCCAAGGTTATCGATTGCTCGACCGAGACACGCTGATCAGATGTACCATGAAGCAATAAAATGGGTACATCCTGAGGTAGCTTATCTAGCCATTTTAGTACTGAGCGCTTTGCAAGTTCTGCTTGTTGGTTATTGTCATAATTGGGTATGCGCTTTCTATGAACCCTTGCCATTGTAGGTCGCTGCTCTAAACCGGCCACTAAATCTGCATTGCCCGCGATTACCGCCACCGCTTTAATATTATCGCTTTGCTTTAAGGCTAAATAAGTTTGCATGCCACCACGACTCGCGCCAAACATGCCGACTCTCTTTTCATCGGCGACCGAAATATGAGGAATTAACTTGATAAGTGTGGTTACATCTGCAATATCTTTACCGCCAAACTCATCATCAACAAGGCTATTTTTGTTATACGTACCTCGGTATTGACTGCCAATAATGACAAAGCCTTTATCAGCAACCGGAAACAAATTTCGCATCATGGCAGCGAAGGTAACTGCACCATAATCACCATTACCACCTCGGTTATAAACCAAAATAGGTAATTTATTCTCTACCATTTTCGGTTTAATCATAAAGCCATAAACTTTATGACCGTTAACTAAATAACTGAAGGTTTGACAGGTAAGCCTTTCTTGGTAAGTGATAAAGGCTTTTTCACTATAGGTTTGATCAAATCGATTTAATACCGCTATGACTTTTTCTTCTGCTTTCAGCTTCTTACGATACTTTTTTACCATACTGTCACGCCAAGCAGCATAGTCGCTGTAGTTTCCTCGGAAACAGTCACGTTGCGCTTGCACCTCTGCATGGTTGATAAGATTTGCAGCCTGAGTATATGACGCTAATGATAAAAGCGCGCAGGTAAGCAGAATTTTTTTCACGTAAATATCCTTATCAGTGAAGGTATAATTATTCTTAATTAATTTGGCCAGCTAAACATACTACTTGCCCACTTTACAGCATATTTTTTATTTTTTTATGTAAAGCCTAACACCTAAAAGAGTTATTGAAATCAGCAAGATCAAACCGAATATGCCTAACACTTGGTTTAACTCTTTAAAGGGCGTCCATTGTAAATAGTGCACTTGGTACAGTAAGTTAATTAAATGGGTATCTTGACCTTGTTGACTTAACCTTAAGCTATGCCAATCAAGCGTTACTTTGACACCGGTAGTTGTTTGCGCCGACAAATCATTAATGCTCTCGATTTCGCCATAACGGGCTTTATTACTGACCAAGGCATCGCTTAATAAGGTTTTAAATTGTGCACTTGTTGGCTTAGGCTTAACAAGCAATGTTAGTGGGTCTAGGTGCTGACTTTTACTATTGGACTTTATCAGTAAATGTTCACCTAAGATGGTTTTAACTAACCGCACTTCTTGCCAGTTTTCTTGCGGAGTAAATATAATTGCTTGGCTCAGAGGGTATTTTTTGACTGACAGTTGTTCATAAGCCCCTTGATAGCCAGGTTTAATAAAAAATACTAAACCTGTTAGCGTCCAGCCCAACATAGGTAACACTAAAATCAGGCCAATTAGCTTGTGCAGTTTTCTACTTTTCATTATTATTTTTCTTATTTTGTATTCAGTATGATAGCTGTAAGCATAAGTCTGATAATGAATGATTATGCTTTTGTACGTTCTTGTGCCACTTCTTGCAGTAACACTGGCGTCGAAAAGTCAGCCTGTTTATCTAACGCTAATGGCATTAACCACTGTAAATTCGGTATGATATTGCTCGGTAGCTCAGTCAACTTGATAATATGCACTTGCTCTTGCTCAAGTGTTTTAGCGCTAAAAGCGAGATCCGAGTGCGCGAAATAGACATCAACATCATAACACTTGGGTCGAAATATTCTCGCATAACAGGTCCAATCGGCTTGATTTGTTATAACACCAGTTTCCTCAAAAAACTCTCTAACCATAGCATCAACAGATGACTCGTCGGCTTCAATTTTACCGCCAATGCCATTGAATAAACCTCGCTGCCAAAGCGGATTTATTTTTTTAATTAACACCACGTGGCTGGCGTCTTGTGAAAACAACAAACCCGTTACATACTTTTTCACACAAGGTCCTTATGCTGGTCTATAATAATTCCGGATAGTGATGTTTTATAACGCGTTCAAGTGCTTTCTGCACCTCAGCAATACTGATTTGCATCATTAAATCTTTACCTTTCGCTCGAGTGCCCCATGGCAGCGTTTCAGCGCTTTGTTTGTATTGCTGTTGTATCGCGGGTACATAAGCACTAACAACGTATTGAGGATATAAATACGGGCCTGTGCGTTTAGGGTTACTATGAGCGTATAAGCCGACAACAGGTGTTTGCACGGTAACCGCCATATGAGCAGGGCCGGTATCAGGAGCCACCACTAGATGGGCAAGTTTTAATACCGCTAATAACTGTTTCAGACTGGTTTGGCCAACCAAATTTTGTATGGCGTTGTCGCCCTGACTAAATTCGCTACGACTAATGATTGCTTCGGCGAGTAATTTTTCCATGGTAGTTGGGCCACCACATATCACCACTTTAAAACCGCGTGCGTTTAAATGTTCCGCCGTTTGCGAATAACCTTCTGCATGCCAATTACGCTCAGCTTTACTGGCTGCAGGACAGATGACTGCAATAGGTTTTCCTGCGACATTGTCATCACTAAGCGTTTCACTCGCCCATAACTCGTCATCGTCAGATAGCGGCATTTCCCAAAATGGCGCATTAACTTCAAGGCCAAGCGCTTTAACAAAGCCCATAAAGCCATCTAAAACATGAGGCTGATTTTGCGTGGCAATTTTTTTATTGGTAAATAACCATTGCCCTTCTTTCGCCCGTTGGCTATCAAAACCAATTTTCACCTTGGCTGAAATGCATAGGCTGGCAATACTCGCTCGTAATGCCACCTGCATATGCAGTAAAACATCAAACTGACGACCTTTAAGGTTTTGTCGCAAGTCGCGATAACCTTTTAGGCCCGCACGTTTATCAAAGATAACAAATTCTACACCATCCAGGCCTTGCAATAAGTTAGCTTCAACTTTACCTATTACCCATGTAATTTTGGTTGCTGGCCACTGTTGCTGAATACTTTGCACCATAGCAACGGCATGACAGACGTCTCCAATGGCAGATAATCGTAATAAACATAAATTTTTCGGAGCAGATAATTGACCCAGCATAAAGGATTCACCACAATAGGAGCAGAACTATAATATAGGCCTATTATCTTGAACCAGCCCACAATTGTAAAACCCTGTAATGAAAAAACTTTTCAACAAGGCAATGTTTATTGTCGATATGACAGTGATGAAGTTAGCACTTTTATGGCTGAAATGCTCAATAGCGATTATTGGCAAACCAGAAACGCCATAGTGGGCAGCGCTCAAGGTCGTGGTACTACGTGGTTTATTGCAACCAAAAACTCTGCTGACAAGATGCGGAACTGGGTTTTGCGTCATTATTATCGTGGCGGCTTAGTTGGTAAAATTATTAACGATCAATACCTATACACAGGTATGGCGAACACCCGTGCAGCACGCGAATTTTCTTTACTGAAATCAATGCGAGCATTAGACCTACCAGCACCAAAACCCGTAGCTTTTCGTATTATTAAAAACGGCTTATTTTATCGTGCAGATTTATTGTCGTCACGTATTGAAAATGCCAGTGATCTGGTGGCGATACTGAGTAAGCAAGTAATCGACGAGTTACTTTGGCAAAAAATTGGCAAAGTAATAAAGTCATTTCACCAGCAGGGGATTTATCATCACGATTTAAATGCCCATAACATTTTACTTGATGATAATGACAAGGTTTGGCTTATTGACTTTGATCGTGGCGAACAACGATCACAGCAAATTAAATGGCCTGAAGATAATATGGCTAGGTTACTTAGATCGTTTCACAAAGAAAGTAACAAAATAGCTAACTTTAAGTGGAGTGAAAAAAACTGGCAAGCGTTATTAAACGGTTACCTGTCTTAAGAAATTAGTGGTTTGAATAAAGCTCAGTCTTATAGCCATTTCATTAATTAGCTGCTCTACTTTAACCGCAGGAAAAATGGTCAAATATAAGGTGTTTATTTTAATAACGAGTTGTTCTAATTATTAAATAACGCAGTCGTTGGTTATTTTAACCAATACAAATATTCCGATAATTAGTGAGATTGGTATTATAGGGTTTACGCTGCATCTAAGCTATCTTGGCAGCGTTGACGGTACATAGCACGTGCCGTTAAAAATTCATTTTTCGCGTTGTCGCTTATATAAGGCTGAATAATAACTAATATTTTCAATACGCCCTGATAAAATACTGCGTCATTAATTTCGTTATCATTATTTTGGGTTTGATAAAAACTCAACCAAAAAGTATTCACTAAACGAAGAATACTAACAATATCAGGTAAATCTTCATCTAAAAAGTCCATCATATTTGCGTCACGCAGGGACAGTAACAATTCGCTGACACGTTGGGCAATGAAACTCTGTACTTCAACATATTTATCGTGCAACAAGGGATTTTTCGCCAGCAATACCGGTAAATTACTGTAAAAAAATCGAAACTTCATCATTGCCTGAAAGACCACATCCATATACAAAATAATGGCGTCAAGCGGTTTTACGTCAGGACTAACTTCCGGCATGGTCTCTATCAAAAGATTGCGGGCATACTCTTCATAGATCGAGAGGATAATGTCTTCTTTGTTACGAAAGTGATAGTAAAGGTTACCAGGGCTTATGCCAAGATCGGCGGCAATATGATTGGTGGTAACATTACGTTCCCCTTGTTCATTAAATAATACAATACTCGCTTGAATTATTTTATCCCGAGTTTTCATCGATACTACTTCTTGTATTTGTTGATATAGATTTTTCTATCATACTATCAAAATCAGCCAACATTAAAGTATTTCGAGTAAATACTTTAAGTAATTTTAATGTTGACACTTGTCAGATTTGGTTGCATCTTAGCTTATAGGATATAAAACAACCGCAAAGGAATAATAAAAATGCTTAAAAAATGGCACGATCTAATAGCAAAAAAAGCCGTTGATCAGGTTTCTACCCTACTCGCTGACAACGTGACGCTATTCTCGCCGGTTATTCATACGCCAATCCAAGGAAAAAAAGTGGTGAGTATGTATTTAACCGCGGCATTTCATACCTTTCTAAATGGTACCTTCAAATATGACCGAGAATTTACTGGCAAAAATTCAGCCGTATTAGAGTTCTCATTAAGTATAAACGGCATCGACATCAATGGTATTGATATGATCACCTGGAATGAGCAAGGGGAAATTACTGAGTTCAAAGTAATGATTAGGCCATATAAAGCCTTGAATATGATTAATGACCAAATGACTGCCATGTTAGATAAGTTAAAATAGTCGCCGGTTACTTTATTTATTTGATTACTTTGAATTTAATCGTCACTGCAATTACAATAGGTTTTTAACCTATTTGAAATAATTTAAATTTATGTCAGTTAAAGCAATTTACCCTGGTACCTTTGATCCAGTCACCAATGGTCACGCCGATTTAATAGAACGCGCCAGTCGCTTATTTAGCGAGGTTATTGTTGGAATTGCTGCTAGCCCGAGTAAAAAACCACACTTTGATTTAGCGCAACGTGTTGCTTTGCTTGAAGCGGTAACACAACATTTACCGAATGTAACCATAGTAGGCTTTACGGGTTTATTAGTCGATTTTGCTAAAGAGCATCAGGCACAGGTTTTGATTCGCGGCTTACGAGCGGTTTCCGATTTCGATTATGAATTTCAATTAGCTAACATGAATCGACGTTTAGCCCCTGATTTAGAATCAGTATTTTTAACTCCCGCCGAAAAAAATTCCTTTATCTCTTCAACCTTAGTCAAGGAAGTAGCGTTGCACAGTGGCGATGTAGGCCAGTTTGTTCACCCGATTGTTAAACAAGCACTTGAGCAGACGATTAAAAAAATATAATGACATAGTTGCCGCTATTTTTAATGTCATGTGATTAATTTGCACGGCAAATACCCTAGACAAGACACAAAGTTTATAGTAAAAATAAGGGAGAGGAATAACGCGGGATATGCTCTAGATATTTATAAATAAGCGAGTGCGTTAAACGCACCCGCTTACTGTGTGCTAGTGTTTAAACAGCAACAACTTTATTTGCACATGGACCTTTCTGTCCTTGGCCTACTTCAAACTCTACAGCTTGACCGTCAGCCAATGTAGCATATTCGCCACCTGATTGAATTTCTGAATGATGAACAAATAAATCTTTGCTGCCATCTTCTGGAGAAATGAAACCGAAACCTTTATCGGCATTAAACCACTTAACTATACCTTTACTCATAATGTTCTCTTTATCTTTGGTGAAAAATATAATTCTAATTTGCTATCACCATTACAAAATCAGAATTTGAATTTAATTGAGCTATTTTAAGCCATAAGTTATCTTAAAGGCTAACGATTCTTGCCGTTTTTATTTTTCATATTAGCCACCTTTCTCGCTATAGCAAGTAATTCAGGTGAAATATCTTCAGATCCGGCTTTTATGAGCTTACTGACATCACCTGAGGAGAATAATGAACCACGCTCAGACTTCACGCCTAACGATCTAACAAAATCTTTTGTTTTACCCGTACTACCGGTATCAATGTATTTCAAAATAACCTGTTCATTAAAATTTTCAGGCTCTTTTTCCAGGGTAGTAATTTCTTCGGTAATTGATTTAATTTCCAACGTTAAGTTTTCAATTAATTCGGCAATATTCTCATAAGATTTCATTAAGTTGTTTAACTCTTATAGGGTTATCTGACGATGAAACAAGGCACGCGCTGTGCAATAGCAGAAAATCAGTCTAACCAGCATACATAAAAAATCATTATACAGTGAATGAAAGGGAGTAAATAGCTTTCGACCTAACTAGTTTTTAAAATACGCGTGGCTATTTATTTTTCAGGCTTAAAATACCGTCAATTTCAAGCACGATTAATTGCTATAAAGGCTATGCTATACAATAGCTATAGCCATTTTACACTGAGTTATTTCACCTACGGTAACTGACGGTAAAAAAATCATAACTGGCCTAGTCTAATTCGCCAGTAATTAGCTTTAAGCCGTATCAAAAGCTCAACAGCCTTTGCATAGACTTCACTTGAGCATCAACCCGATGATTTTTAACCGCACTGTAGTAATGCATTACGAACATCGATTTGCATTGCTTAAGAAAAGTATCACAGTTAACGTATTATACAAATATAGCTAAAATCAATCGGACTAACATCTTAATCTGATGAGTATAAAACAAGCTATTTCGGAATTATACCTTGATAATATTTGATGTTTTGTTGTTAATCGTGACTATGCTTATTACTGTATCGCTGATATATAACACGCTGAAGTTGGGCATATCACCTATGCCGAGCTCAAAAAAAGCCACTGCCGCGATACTAAAACTAATCGATGAAACCGGTACAGGAGCGATCATTGACTTGGGTAGTGGCTGGGGGAATTTCGTCATCCCTATGGCAAAAATCAAACCACAAAGGCAAGTTATTGGCTATGAATTGTCTTTCTTGCCTTGGCTTATATCAATCTTGCTTAAAAAAATATTTCGCTTAAATAACCTAACCTTACATCGTCAAAATTTTTTTAGCGTAAACCTGCCAGAAGCTTCTGTTTTAGTCTGCTATTTGTATCCAGAGGCGATGAGTAAAATCCAGCGTAATTTAACGCTAAACCGACTTAACGTCGACTTTCTCATTAGTAATAATTTTGCTTTACCATCATGGCAAGCCGACAAAGTGATACAGCTAGATGATTTCTATAAATCACCTATTTATCTATATAAAGTAGTTGCTAGCAAGCGCACTAATGTCTTGAGCTCTTAACAGGCATTAATGCCTTTAGCATGAAATAAAACCTTTCAGCTACTTATTTAGCACTTATCTTTTGAACCGGTTTTTTCTTAATGGCAGTCTTTTTTTCGCCGGAATTTCTTTGTTTTTTCACTAATTTTTTAGCTATAACTTGCACTTGGCATTGTGGGCAAAACACTGAACTACGATTAGATTGGCGAATTTCTTCTAATACGCTTTGGCAACCATCACATTTTTCACCTGCACGTCCGTAAACAAAAAGCTTTTGAGAAAAATAGCCTGGTTTACCGTCTGCCTGCGTAAAGTCTTTTAAGGTTGTACCTCCTTGTTCAATTGCCGCAGCCAATACTTGCTTAATAATATCGGTTAGCTGGTTAAACTTCTCTTCACTAATACTATTCACTAGCGTAGCAGGGTGAATACTCGCGATAAAAAGCGCTTCATTTGCATAAATATTACCAACGCCTACAACGACATGATTATCCATCAAAAAGCTTTTAATCGGCACCTTACGGTTACCGGCTTTGGTAAATAAATGCCCGTAAGTAAAGTCGTTAGTTAGTGGTTCAGGGCCCAATTTTGTTAACAAGCCTTGCAGGTCGTGATGCTCAGGAAACCACAACACAGCGCCAAAACGGCGCGGATCATTCAAGCGCAACATTTTGTCATTATCAAATAACATTTCAAAATGATCATGCTTAGCCGCGGGCGTATGTTGCTCTAGAATACGTACTGAGCCCGACATGCCTAGATGTAATAGCAATGTGCCGCTAGAGAACCTTAATAATAAATATTTTGAACGTCGCTCTATTTTTTCTAAGGTTTTACCGACCACGCTATGTACTTCATCGGGAATAGGCCAGCGTAGTTTGGCATTACGTACCACTACATTAACTATTTTCTGGCCGGCAATATGTGGCGTAATACCTAAGCGACAAACTTCTACTTCTGGTAACTCAGGCATCTTACGTATTTCCTAGCGGTAACCTAGCAACTTGAGGCTCAGCGTTTTTTGATTTAGCTTCATTAGCCGCCATACGAGCGACAAAAGCCTTGGCGAATCGCTGTGGAGAAAGTTCATCCATATTAAAATAAAGCGAAGGTTCAATTAATTCCGCTTCCATTAGAGCAAAAGTGTCTTGATAACGCACAAAATCAATACGAGCATAAAGTAATTCACCGTGCAGTTTACTAATGGCTTGCATGGTTTGATTTGCCGCTGCAGTTAATGCGGGCTCCGGCGTTACCGACAATAAGCCACCGCCATGCTCTTCTTGCACACGAAAATCACCTTGAGCTGGCGTTTTTAAAATGGTATGGCTGTATGCACCATTAAAATAAAACAACGAGAATTCACCTTCTTGGCAAATATCAGCCATAAAAGGTTGCACCATGAGTTCACGGCTAGCAAACGCTTGGCTTAATTCAAGTATTTTAGTCTGATAATTGTCTTTAGTGAGCCAAAAGGTATTGTCGGCATTAGCACTCACCCGTGGTTTTAATACTATTTGTTCAGTCAAAAAATGATCAAAATACCCCGCCATATTGTTAACGTCAAAATCTGCTGGCCATAGCGTTGGTACAATAGTCACTTGCTCTGCCGCTAAGCTTTTTAAGTAACTTTTATTAATATTCCATGTAACCACACTCAAGCTATTTTCTAGCTGAGCTGTTGATTGTTCAATATTCGCCAGTACCTTGAGAAAATTTTCCATATCATCTTGGTAATCCCATGGGCTACGAATAATAACCGCGGCATAGTCTGACCAATTTACATTTTCACGGCGCCATGAAACGAGTTCAGTTTGCCAACCTAAAACCCGCATAGGCTCATCAATTAAGCAATCATAAGCTTCAAAATCTGCCAAACTGTCCATGGATAAAATTGCGCATTTTCTCATAAAATTAACGACCTATACTTAGTGATGAAGGTGAATAAAACTTACGTTATTTAACTAGCAAATATGGCTTGCGGAAATAACTGACCGTACATAGCCAACGGCATAACAAGCCACTGTTTCGATGTTTGATTAAAGACTAATAATTGCTCATCCGTGGCATAAAAATTTAACTGCAATGGCAGCGTTTGACCAGCTATATCAAGTTCAACATCAAGCGAGAATTGTCGATCAACTTCCGGGGCTTGCGCCATCGCCTCGCCGCCACTTTGCTGCCAAGACATCATCATTTGTGCTAATGCTTGTCCTGAAATACTCGTCGGAGTTGCGCGCCAAGTAAGACCAATGCGCTCAATCGCGACAACTTTATCAATGCTCAGCGTCAAAATAACATTTTGTTGTCCAACGAGGGCAATATTATCACCGCTATTGGCTTCGGCATTTTCATCCGACGAGTAAATTTTTTTGTTAGTCGCGTTAATCAATAAAATAAAGCCCATGACCACAATAATAATGACATTATTCCAACCCGTTTTAGATAGTTTTACCATAGTAGACTTCCAATGCTCTTCACTAGCTTCATGATACGAAAAAATTGAGCTGATACCAATTGAATTAATATATTCACCACTTAGTGTGCATTAAAAACTTTATCGGCACAGGTTCAACGTTCCAGACTGAAGCTAAGGAGCTAAATCCAGCTACGACGGATTTTAATTACCACTGGCATCCTGCCTTGCGCCTAAAGATCATCTAGAGCAGCTCAAAACAACACCATGGATGGTGAAGGTAGAGCGAAGTAGGATGCCAGAGCCGAGCATGGATACTCTCGGTAACAGCGGCTGTATTATAATAATGTCCTACTGCCCGATAGGAGCCTACTAGAAATCGGCAACTCAGGTTATAAGCCTTTTAAACTCGCGGTTTAGGAGTTCATCACAGCAACGGTGCTAAATTGACCAATTGATTATTTCAATTGGTATTGTCAGTACATAGCTTTACACTAAGAGTCATAAATATTATCTCCAATAATAAAAAGTAGCTAAGTTAAGGCTTTCATATGAACCTAAAAAAATTAAGTGTCGCCGTGTTAGTGCTCTCTGGCTTATTTAGCACAGCAAATGCATTTGCCAACCAAGCAAGTGAACAATTTCAACAACTGCTTGATGAACATTGGCAAAGGGCAAACACAGAACAAATTTTCTTTCGAAAGGACCCTGACGCATTTCGCATGCATGGTAAATTACCTGAAATGTCAGCAACGGGTCGCGAACGTAGGTCAAAGTACAACAATGAACTACTTACTCGTATTGAAAGTATCAATATTGATCAATTATCTGCCACTGAGCAAGTTAGCTACCGCTTATTTAAATATGAACGTCAGGCGGAAGCAAAAAGTTATCAATTTCAAGACCACCTTTATCCGTTAACCTATTATTCTGGCTTTCACAGCTACTTTGCTGGTGCGCCAGCCAATATGTCGTTTTTAACTGAACAAGACTACCGTAATTATTTAATCAGTCTCGCCGATTATCCACGTTACAACCAAGAGCATATTGTTGACCTAAAAAAAGCTGTCGCCTTAGGTCATACTCATTACTGTGAAAGCTTCAAAGGCTATGAAAAATCAATCAGTAAGCATTTAGTCGCTAATGTTGAAGACAGTGTTTTTTACGCGCCGATGTTGAATATGCCAAAAGTAATTTCACCCGCCCAGCAAGCAACATATCGCCAGCAAGTAATCGTACTGATTAAAGATACCGTGCTACCCGAATACCAAGCCTTTTATGACTTTTTTACCCAAGAATATATGACTAACTGTCGAACCACTGCCGGTATCAGTAGTGTTGAGGGCGGAGAAGATTACTACCAATACTTAATCGAATATTACACCACCACAGATTTATCTGCTGAAGCCATTCATCAAACCGGCTTAGATGAAGTTAAACGTATTCGTCAGGAAATGCAGGGCATTATTAAAGACGTAGGTTTTAAAGGTGAGTTTAAAGACTTTATTGAGTTTCTGCGCACCGACAAGCAATTCTATACTGATAGCGCGCTGGATATGATGGAAAAAGCCAGCTATATCACCCGTAAAATGGCGGCACAATTACCGAAGTGGTTTTCGGTATTACCGCGTTCAACTTTTGATATTAAAGCTAGTCCGAACGGCGGTGCATACTACGTTTCCTCCGATGGCAGTGGCACGACAGCGGGCACCTACTTTTTAGACACGCAAGATTTGAGCAGCCAACCACTATACACCTTAGAAGCATTAACTTTTCATGAAGCTGAACCCGGTCATCATTTCCAAAGCGCCATTGCGCAAGAGGTCGATATGGCAGAGTTTCGTAAAACTTTATATCACGCAGCCTATGGCGAAGGTTGGGGGCTATATTCTGAACGTTTAGGTAAAGAAATGGGCTTTTACCAGAACCCCTACAGTGACTTTGGCCGCTTAACCTATGAAGCTTGGCGTGCATGCCGCTTAGTGGTCGACACTGGCATTCATGCCAAAGGTTGGACTCGCCAACAAGCGATTGATTACTTAGCCGAAAACACTGCCTTAAGTATGGCTGATGTCATTGGACAAATTGACCGCTATATCACTTGGCCAGCACAAGCCCTGTCATACAAAATTGGTGAAATAAAAATTCGTCAATTGCGTGCGAAAGCAGAAGAAGCTTTAGGTCGTAAGTTCGATGTCAGAGCGTTTCATGATCAAATGCTAAAAAATGGCAGCTTACCTATGGCATTACTTGAAGAGCTAACCCTAGCCTGGATCAAGCAACAACAATCGTAATGTCTAAGGTTATGACCTAGGCTGAAACAGCAGCAAGTACATTAGGTACTTGCTGCTGTTTTTTGCTATTTACGCTACAAAAAAACTAATAAGGCTCTAATTTATCAAGTATTACCCGTCACTTAAATAACTACCAAACGGCTAATAATACCAATTTCATTAATTAGGTGGTCTACTTTAAGCGCAGGATAAATGGCCAAATATAAGGCATTTTTTTAATAACGAGTGGTGCTAATTATTAAATAAATAACGTAGTCGTTGGTTATTTTAACCAGTATAAATGATCAGAACATTAGTGAGATTGGTATAAATGCCCGTTAGGCTTCTGTGGATACCACTCAGCTTTGCGTACTTGTTCAACTGAGGCGAAGTTAATGAAAACGCTACTAGGCTATTTTCTGGTAGCATTCATTACGCAAAATTTAGCTTAATGGTTTTCTTTAGGCAATAAAAAACCCGGTGAAAACCGGGCTTTTAAATAAGCAGAATCAATTACTTGATTTTAGCTTCTTTATACATAACATGCTGACGGATACGAGGATCAAACTTTTTGATCTCCATCTTTTCAGGCATAGTTTTCTTGTTCTTGTCTGTAGTGTAAAAATGGCCAGTGCCAGCACTAGAAACTAAACGAATTTTATCGCGCATTGCAATTCCTTAAACTTTTTCGCCACGGGCACGGATATCAGTTAACACTGCATCAATACCTTTTTTATCGATAATACGCATTCCTTTCGGAGTTAAACGTAATTTAACGAAACTATTTTCACTCTCAACCCAAAAACGGTGAGTTTGAAGGTTAGGTAAAAAACGACGACGAGTCGCGTTTCTTGCGTGCGAACGGTTGTTTCCAACCATTGGCTTTTTGCCTGTTACTTGGCAAACTTTAGACATAATGAGTACTCCAAAATTAATTTCAGGTCGTGCTATATTTCCCCAAGACCGTCGCCTCGGGATCCTGAAAAAGGTGGCATATTATAGTGAAAGTGAAAAACGAATGCCAGTATTAATCGCCCTTAAAGCGAATAGTTTTGAAAAACAATAAATTTCAACAACTTAACTGGATAGACGGCCTTAAACACTGCATTTTTAGCGGTATTATTATCCGAGTCGAATAATAATACCGCATTATCAGCCTATTTTAGAGTCTAATAATTTGCGCAGTTTTTCTTTCTGATCTTTATTGCACAATTCATCAATCAAAATACGAATAATATGTGATTTGGCTAATTGGGTATCAAGGGCCAATTCTTGCAGTTGTTCTATTGCCGCTTCACTCAAAGTAAATGTTGCGGGGCGAAAACGACGGCCACCTTCAGCGGTGTTTTCTTCTTTGCGGGTCGCGTGTGCTTTTGCGGCCAAAACAGCTTGCTGTAATGACAGTTTATCATGTTCTCGGCTGACAATTTTTGGCTGACCTTGTGCGTAATTTTCAGCGTCAGCAATAAACTCATCAACCGTGAACTTTTTCTTCTTTTTTGGCCCATCCGTGGATTTTTTTAAATCACTTAAACTCATGGGAATTGTCCGGTTTCATTGCCAATAGCTCTTCTGCTATTGCAATCATTTCTACCGCCGCTTTACTGTCAGGTTCAATTTCTAGCACCGATGAACCAAGTTCTTCACTGTCATCATAAACATTACGACTATAAGTCACCGCATTTAAAACATTAATTCCGTATGAACTACAAACCTCTTTCGCTTCTAAAATGCGACCCGCTTGATTAGGTAACGAAGGACATTGAGTAATAACAAATGACGCTAACATTTTAGGGTTAACCATTTTACAGGTGCTGAGCATATCTTCCATATGTGGCACGGTTTTCAAATCACGACGCTTTGGTCTTAATGGAATAACGACATGGTCAGCCACTGACATTGCTGCACGCAGTGCTAAGTTATCTTGACCGCCACAATCGACAACCACATAGTCATAATGTTGATTTAGGCTTAATAAGTCGTTACGAATTTTACCGTATAACTGAATACAATTTATTGCTGGCAGCGACGGATCGGAGTTTCTTGCTTGTATCCAATCAGACGTAGTGCGTTGGGGATCACAATCAACCATCAATACAATGGCTTTTTTCTCTCGGGCAAAATACACAGCTAAATTCTGTGCTAAGCAGCTTTTACCACTACCACCTTTTTCACCACCTACTAAAATCATCATTTTGGTAATTCCTTGTTTACTACTTAAAATACAACAACCACATTATTATAGTTCAATATTAAGCAAGATCGATAAGCTGCATGGCAACTTCAAACCAGCCATTGTCTTGTTTAATACAGCGTATTACTTTACAGAGCACTTCTTGGCTATTTGGGTTCCTCGATTTAAATATAACAGTTACTTGAGTATTTGCCGCAATATCGCAGTCACAATCTACTTTCAAGCCACCACGAGAAAAATCTAAACAGGCAATTTTCTTGCGTTGTTCACGGCCATCGCCGTCTGTCCAAACAATATCAATTAACTCTTTTTCCATGTCTAAGCGGAAAGATCGCCGACGTTCGTTTTCTTCGCTATCTATTATTTTGTCAATATCGCTCATAGAGACTCCTTATTTACCGCACTTACGTTTATGAAAGCTAACTTACTATTCAATCATTCGACCGTGTTCAGCATACGAATAACAATGACAACCCGCAACTATTATATGATCAAGCACCTTTATATCAATTAAAGCAAGGGCTTGCTCCAAGCGCATGGTTATTTGATTATCAGCAATACTGGGTTCTGCAATACCAGAAGGATGATTATGAGCCAGAATAACCGCACCCGCTTGATATTTTATTGCCGCCTCAACCACAATACGTGGATACACCGCCGCTGCATTGATAGTGCCGTGAAAAAGTCGTTCAAATTTTATCACTTGGTGTTGAGTATTTAAAAACAGCACGGCAAATACCTCTCTAGTTTCATGGCGCAGCTCAGCTGTTAAAAAATTCTGCGTACTGCGTGAGGACGTTAACGCCTGTCCCGTTTGTATTTGTTCGGCCAAATAGCGTTTAGACATTTCTAAACACGCTTGCAACTGAACATATTTTGCTACGCCTAAGCCATGGTGCTGACAAAAGTCAGCCAATTCAGCTTGATATATTTGCGATATACTGCCAAAACTTTTTAATAACTTTCTCGCCAAGTCAACAACATGGCAGCCTTTAACACCGGTGCGTAAAAATATTGCCAGTAATTCGGCATCACTTAAACTTTTCGCGCCTTGTTGCAGTAACTTCTCTCGCGGTTTTTCGCCGTCCGGCCAATCTTTTAACATAAATGCATCCTTGCAAAGTGATTTTAAAAAAAGTATGAATAATGCTATCTTATCGCTCATTGTCGTTATTAAGATTAGCAGTTTATGCAGATTCTTCAGGGTAAAAAAATCCTATTAGGTATTAGTGGTGGTATTGCCGCCTACAAAACGCCAGAACTCGTGCGCCGATTAAAAGATCATGGTGCAGATGTTCGTGTCGTGATGACCTTAGGCGCTAAAGCATTTATTACACCATTAACCTTACAAGCCGTGTCTGCTAATGCAGTGGCCGATAGCTTATTGGATACTCAAGCGGAATTAGCGATGGGCCACATTGAACTAGCAAAATGGGCTGACTTTATATTAATTGCCCCGGCAACAGCCGATATTATAGCTAAAATTGCCGCGGGCATGGCGAATGACCTATTAACTACCTTGTGTTTAGCAACAGCCGCTCCTATTGCACTTGCGCCCGCCATGAACCAACAGATGTGGCATAACCAAGCCACACAGGTCAACGTTAATACATTAATATCATGGAATTACACAATTTTTGGCCCCGGCGCTGGTGAACAAGCCTGTGGTGATGTCGGTTTAGGCCGCATGTTAGATGTGCCTGAGCTAGTCGAATTAACCTGCCAAGCAATCGTCAGAATGAATAACAATGACCCCGCGGGGCAAAAGCCTTTAGCCGGACAAAAATGGTTAATAACGGCTGGACCAACACGCGAAGCTATCGATCCGGTGCGTTATATTTCTAATCATAGTTCGGGAAAAATGGGCTTTGCCATTGCCAGTGCCGCGCAACACTTGGGCGCTGAGGTGACGATAATTTCAGGACCGGTTAATTTAGTTACCCCGCAAGGCTGCCAAAAGATAGCAGTAACTAGCGCTGTAGAAATGCATCAACAAGCTTTAGCCCATGCACCCGCGTCAGATGTATTTGTTGCTTGTGCTGCTGTAGCTGACTATCGTATTGCTCATATTGCCAGTGAAAAAATTAAAAAATCTCACGATAGCATGCAACTTAACCTGATTAAGAACCCTGATATAGTGGCTGATGTTGCCGCAATGGCTAACAAGCCTTTTACCGTTGGCTTTGCCGCTGAAACCCAAGATGTTGAACATTATGCTCGTGATAAATTAGCCCGTAAGAATCTTGATATGATTGCCGCAAACAATGTTGCTACGGCCGGACAAGGCTTTAATAGTGACGACAATGCCTTAACGGTGTTTACCGCCAATGATGAAAAAGTATTACCTTTGATGAACAAAAGTGAGCTTGCCAAACAGTTGGTACAACATATTCAGCAAGCATTACAAAACTCAATAAAAAATTAATTAAGGCTTTGCTGATTTCATTGTTGAACATAGGTTGAATAACGCTATACAATCACGCTAATTTTTCAGTGGCAACACTAAAATATAACAAAAATAGAGAATCAGTATTATGCCGGTGACTCAAAAACCTAATCGTAAACAACAAATTTTAGAATGTCTTGCGCATATGCTGCAGACCAGTGCTGGGCAAAGGATCACCACGGCAAAACTTGCCGCCGAAGTTGGTGTTTCTGAAGCCGCACTTTATCGCCACTTTCCCTCGAAAGCGCGAATGTTTGAAGGTTTAATAGAATTTATTGAAGAATCAATTTTCTCGCGCGTAAACCTAATATTAACCGATCATAAAGAAGCCCTTATTCGTTGTCATCATATATTGCATGTCTTACTTATTTTCGCCGAGCGAAATCCCGGTATGTGCCGAATTCTTGCTGGTGACGCCTTAATGGGTGAAAATGAACGCTTACGTGCCAGAGTTAATCAATTTTTCGAAAAATTAGAGTCACAATTTAAGCAAGTTTTACGTGAACGAAAGCTCAGAGAAGGCAAAGGTTTTACTATTTCAGAACAGGCTTTAGCCAATATTTTAATGGCCTATGCTGAAGGTAAAATTAATCAATATGTACGTTCTGATTTTAGTAAAAAACCCAGTCATGATTTTAATGAGCAATGGCAATTTTTAATGGCTGATAAGTAATAGCCACTAACGCCTGTTGTCGAATACTTCCTAATGTAATTTAGGGTCAAAAATTTAAGGAATTCCAGTGAGCACGCTAGCACAACTAAAACCGAACAAGTTATGGCAAATTTTCGATAAGATTTGTAGCATTCCACACCCGTCAAAACACGAGCAAAAAATATCACTTTGGATCCAGTCTTGGGCCACTGAGCTAGGACTAAACGTTCAAGAAGATGCCGTTGGTAACTTAATTATTAAGAAGCCAGCCACTGCCGGTATGGAAAGTAAAAAGGGCGTTATTTTACAAGCCCATATGGACATGGTACCGCAGAAAAATGCAGATACTGACCATGACTTTCTTACCGACGCTATCAAGCCATACATTATTACTGAAGCGGATGGTGATTGGGTAACCGCTGAAGGTACTACCTTAGGTGCAGATAACGGTATTGGCTTATCATCTGCGTTAGCTGTATTGGCCAGTGACGATATTCCACATGGTCCACTAGAAGTACTAGTCACCATTGATGAAGAAGCGGGTATGACCGGCGCTTTTGGTCTTGAAGCCGGTTGGTTGGATGGTGACTTACTGATCAATACTGATTCGGAGCAAGAAGGCGAAATCTATATGGGTTGCGCTGGCGGCATCGATGGCGAAGGTACTTTTGCCATAAGTAATGAAGATGTTGCTGATGATGTTGAGTCGTTTAACTTGTCAATTTCCGGCCTAAAAGGTGGCCATTCTGGTGTTGATATTCATACTGGTCGCGCCAATGCCAATAAACTACTGGTGCGTTTCCTGCTCGACGCGAGTAACGAACTCGGTTTACGCTTAACAGAATTAAACGGTGGCAGCTTACGCAACGCCATTCCACGTGAAGCCGATGCCAGCTTTGTTATTAGCCGCGCAAAAATCGATGCGTTAAAAACCAAGCTAGCTGAGTATTTAGCAACAGTACGCCACTCATTAGCGGCAATCGAAACTGATATCGAGATGTTATTAATTTCGCCAGAAACGTTTGATGAATGTTGGACATTAACCACACAAAATACCATTTTACGTGCCCTTAACGCTTGCCCTAACGGCGTTTTACGTATGAGTGATGACATTGAAGGTATTGTCGAAACCTCATTAAACTTAGGCGTTATGCGCAGCAAAGGTAATAAGTTTGTCGCGATGACCTTGATCCGCAGCTTACATGACGATGGCCGCTTAGATGCACAAACTATGGTGCAATCCGTATTTGAATTGGCAGGAGCGAGTATTAAATTTTCTGGCGCCTACCCTGGTTGGAAACCCGATACTAGCTCGGCATTAATGCAAACGGTGCGTGATACTTATCAGTCACTATTTAATAAAGTGCCTGATATTATGGTTATACATGCCGGTCTTGAATGTGGCTTATTCAAAAGTGCCTATCCTGATTGGGATATGGTGTCATTTGGCCCAACCATCAAATTTCCACACTCACCTGATGAAAAAGTACAAATTGCCGCTGTTGAACAATATTGGCAGCTATTACTCGCCGTATTAGCGAATATTCCAGAAAAAGCATAGTGCACAAATAGCGCGTTATTTTTATCGCGCGCTATCTCTTAGTTCCCTGTTTGCTAAAATAAGCTCAGTTAATGTCGAGTAGACTAATTCATTTATTCAATTGCTATTAGTTACCATAACAAGACTTAGTCTTTATGTGCAGCTGCCACAGCGCCATTTGGACTGCGGAAGTTATCAACCATTTGCTGAATATGAGCGGGCGCTGGGCCGGTGAATTTCAATACCGTAAACGCGACCGCAAAGTTAACGACTGCCCCAACTGAGCCAAAGGCATTCGGTGAAATACCAAAGAACCAATTAGGTGCCATATCGCCTAAGAATGATGTCTCTGGGATAAACATAATACCTTTATGTTGGAATACGTATAACATAGTGACGCCAATACCTGACACCATACCAGCTACCGCAGCAGGCCCACTCATTTTCTTAGCAAATATACCCATCATTAATGCAGGAAATATTGATGATGCCGCCAAACCAAAGGCTAGCGCCACAGTTCCTGCAGCAAAGCCAGGCGGATGCAAGCCCAAATAACCCGAGACAACAATAGCTAGGGTCATCACGACACGCCCAGCAAGTAGCTCATTTTTCTCTGACATATCAGGCGTTAATATACCTTTCATCAAATCGTGAGAAATAGCGGACGATATTGCTAATAGCAATCCGGCAGCAGTTGATAACGCTGCAGCCAGACCACCCGCGGCGACCAGTGCAATCACCCAGTTTGGTAAGTTCGCAATAGCAGGGTTAGCCAAGACCATAATGTCGCGGTCAACTTTAACCATTTCATTGCTTGCACTATCAGCCGTGTATTGCACTTTACCATCAGCGTTTTTATCTTCAAATTGCAATAAACCCGTTTGCTCCCAATCCTTAAACCATTGAGGGCGCTCAGCATAGACCATATTCTGACCCGCTGCTGGTGCTATAGTATTCATTAAGTTCAAACGCGCCATCGCACCAACGGCAGGGGCAACTGTATACAATAAAGCGATAAAAACTAACGCGTAACCGGCGGATTGGCGTGCCGCTTTTACCGAAGGCACAGTAAAAAAGCGCATAATTACGTGCGGTAAACCAGCGGTACCTATCATTAATGACATGGTATAGGCGAACATATTAACCGTGCCCCCCATATTGTCCGTGGTGTACTCTTTAAAACCGAGATCAGTCACTATCATATCGAGTTTATCAAGCAGATAAACGCCACTACCATCAGCTAATGTTGAACCTAAACCCAGTTGCGGAATCGGGTTACCGGTAAGCTGTATCGAGATAAATATTGCAGGAATTGTATAGGCGAAAATCAACACACAGTATTGCGCTATTTGGGTGTAAGTAATGCCTTTCATACCACCTAATACCGCATAAACCCACACAACAAACATACCGATATAAAGGCCATTGTCATATTCAACTTCTAAAAAGCGTGAGAAGGCAACACCGACACCTTTCATTTGACCGATAATGTAAGTTAAGGAAGCAATAATTAAACAAACCACTGCAACCACACGGGCTGTTTTTGAATAATAGCGGTCAAAAATAAACTCAGGTACGGTAAATTTACCGTGTTTGCGCATGTAAGGTGCCAGCAACATAGCGAGTAATACGTAGCCACCGGTCCAGCCCATCAGAAATACTGAGCCTCCGTAACCCAAGAAAGAAATCATGCCTGCCATGGAAATAAATGATGCTGCACTCATCCAGTCGGCCCCAATTGCCATGCCATTTTGCATCGGCGTAACGCCACCACCGGCGATATAGAAATCACGGGTTGAACCGGCACGCGCCCACCAAGCAATAGCAAAGTAAACAGCGAAAGAGCCAAATACAGCAAAATAGGTATAAAGTGTTAACTGATCCATTAGGATTCCTCAACAAGGTATTTTTTATCAAGGTCATTCATTTTTTTGCTATACCAAAAAATCAAACCAACAAAGGTGTAAATTGAACCTTGCTGAGCAAACCAGAAACCTAACTTATAGCCACCTAAACGTATTGCATTCAATGGCTCGACCAGAATCAAACCAAAACCAAATGACACCACGAACCAAATGGCTAAACATATAAAGATTAGCCGTAAATTCTCTGACCAATAGGTTTTCTTACCTTCCATCATTCTCTCCTAGCAATTGCCACTATTAGTGCTGAAGAAGCTATGTCGTTCAATAGCAACAGCGCGTTATAACTTTTATACCGTAGCAACTAGATTAATTCACTTTTACTACCAACAGTTATCGATTAAACCTTAGTTTAGGAGACAACCTGAGTTGATCATTAAATTTTACACATTAAATTAAAACCCTTTAATAAACAATGAATTGCTTTTATAGCGCTAAACAATTAGATTGATAATGTCGTTAGTAGCAAAGAATAGTTAACATTTAGGGCGCTTTACATGTCGAAAAGCTGGAAAAATATTTTACTGATAATGGTACTTTTACTGTTGACATCATGTTCTTCAGCTGAGTATAGGGCGGCACTAAGCGCATACCAATCAGCTAAGTCGACGCAAAACCTTGAAGATTTAATTTGTGCATTAAATACCCTAGCTAAATTAGCTCCTGAAACGTATCAGGCTGAGTATGTCAAAGCCGAACAAGCAAACACATTACTTGAGCAGGCTTTCAGTCATCAAGCAGCAAAAAATGATTATGATGCCTATTTATCAAGCCATGCATCTTATCGTAGCGTACCTAACGCGAGCGCGAAAAAAATACTCATCCGCTCTGGAGAAAACTTATTGCCATTATTAAAAGCGAAAATGAGTATTGATAGTTCATTTCAGTATCGCCCTGCGCAACTCACCGATTTATTTCAGAAATATAGTGTATTACCGGTCAGTAATTGGGATTTAATTGAGGTTAATACCACGGTAGAGCACCTTAGTAGAGCCATTAAAGCATTGCAGACAGCATTTGATTTAGCGGCACAAAATACCAGCATTGCAGAAGTTACTTTATGGCAAGCCGCTATAGCAGAGCAAGTAAACATGGCGACCAAAGCGCGAGATTATTTAACACACTTAGCGCTATACCATAGTGCCAACATACTGAAAAAAATGAATAATGACTTGAGCGCTGAAAGTACCAAGCTGCTAGCTCTGGTACGACAAAAATTAGCAAAAGCATCTATGCAACCAGCTTTTCTAAGCGCAAGAAATCAATATGCTCCGTTCCAAAGCCTGGTAGTGAATTTATCATTAGCCGCTAATTTAAGTGTCAAAGACAAACATGTCGGATGGTATCAACACTGGCATAATCTTGAGCTAGCAACGCTTGAACCAAGCGGTGAATTCAAAGATTATCCCCTCGGCAAAGGTGTTAGAGAGACACAATTTGACGCTTTTTTAGATCGCAAAAAAATCAAGCTGCCGATATTAACTGACGCATTTAATAATAAAAGTGCCTTTCAGCAAAGGTTTCCAAAAATTATCGCGCTGACAGAAAAACTACAAACCGACAAGGCACTACTAATCTAAATTAATTAACAGCATTATTTTACTCAAATGCAGAAAGTACTTGGTCTATGGCGAAACTATGAGATAATTGAGCTAGAAATCACTCATCAATGGTCCATTATGAAACTTTTAGTTCGCAACCTTTCTCGTTCAACCACAGAACAAGAACTCCGTATTTTATTTTCTGCTCATGGCACTGTCACTGAATGTAACTTAGTTTTAGACCAAGCAACCGCAAAATCAAAAGGTTTTGGTTTTGTTGTTATGCCTGATGAAAAAGAAGCGAAAGTAGCTTTGTCTAACCTGCATGAAAGCAAAGTTTCAAACAATAAAATTCGCGTAAAAATAGCGCAATAATATTTTTCTGATAAGAAAAAAAACAAAGCCAGCAAAGTGTTAATGCTGGCTTTTTTGTTGCCATTTTTCAGAATTTTACAGCATAAGTTTTGTTGTTGCCTTTACCGGCCAGCTGCACTATAGCCCGCTGGCAAAAATTAAAGACACGATGACATTAACTCTCTCGTTTTTTCAAGATGACCTCGTAGAGGTCTTCACGGCGATCTTTTAAATTACGCACTGTGCCTTCGCTGTGCAGTACTTTTAGTTTATCCATATCTAAATCACTAAATAATAGCATTTCAGTATTCGTTGTTGCCTCATTGAGCGTGGCATCGTGTGGGAATGAAAAATCAGACGGCGTTAGTACGGCTGATTGCGAGTATTGCACATCAAGGCTTTCTACCTCTGGTAAATTACCCACTGAACCGGCAATCACCACATAACATTCGTTTTCAATCGCGCGCGCTTGTGCGCAATGACGGACACGTAAATAACTATTTTTCGTGTCGGTCCAAAAAGGCACAAAAAGAATGTCGAGCCCTTGCTTCGCTAAAATACGCGACAGCTCCGGAAATTCAACGTCGTAACAAATTTGAATACCGACACGGCCAGCATCGGTTTCAAAGACGGCAATTTTATCACCACCTTGTATTACCCAGTCATTTTGCTCATGTGGGGTAATGTGAATTTTACGTTGTTCATCAATTTTACCACTGCGATGGCATAAATAACTGACATTATATATTTTATCCCCTTCCGCTAGTGGCATAGAGCCGGTAATAATATTAGCGTTATATTCGATCGCCATACGCGACATCGCATCACGAAAAATTTCGGTGTATTCAGCTAAATAGCGAATGGCTTCCGTCTGATTTTTTTGTTCCGTAAGTCCCATGAGTGGCGCATTAAAAAATTCAGGAAATAATATAAAGTCACTTTGGTAATCAGACACGGTATCAACAAAGTATTCAACTTGCGTAAGCATTTCCTCTACCGATTCAACCCGGCGCATTTGCCATTGTACTGCGCCTACTCGCACAATCGACTTAGTTGATTCAAGTACCGTGTCGGTCGGTTCAAACATAATGTTATTCCACTCAAGTAGCGTGGCATAACCAACCGAGTTTTGGTCTTCTGGCAGGTACTTTTTCAACAAGCGTTTAACCTGAAAGTCATTCGATAACTGAAAGCTTAATATCGGGTCGTATAGCTCTTTTTGATCAACCTTTGCAATGTATTCTGTAGGGGTCATTTCACTGCTGTGGTTGTAATAACGTGGAATACGCCCACCCGCTAAAATAGCACGCAGGTTATATTGGCGGCACAACTCTTTCCGCGCGTCATAAAGCCTACGACCTAAACGCATACCGCGATGGCTCGGTGAAATAACCACATCTAAACCATATAAGGCATCACCTTTAGCGTCGCTAAAAACACGGTCGTGGCTGTCGACTATGTCTTCATAGGTATGTGGATTTGAAAAACGGGTGTAATCAACTTGCACACTCAGTGCAATGCCAACCAATACACCATCATCCACCATACCTAGTTGGCCTTCTCGAAATTGCTCAATAAGCCTAAAAATCGTATGACTTGGCCATGCGCCACCTAAGTCTGGGTAGGCTTGATCCATCAAGGTTTTAATTTGTGGGTATTGTTCTTTGGTTAAGTTACAAATTTCTAGATGGGTTTTCTCTGCCGACATACACAGCTCCTTTAGCCGTAGGACATTAATTTATATTAGCCACAACAATGGCTATTTTTCGTTATTTAAAACGCTATAAAAATAGCCTAGTAACACGCTATTTTAGCAAACAACCGGCATACTCTATACGTTGAAGGCATGCCTAGTAATTCACAACTAGCAATAACACAGGTTTTTTCGTCAATACCTGTAGTACATCGTCAACCGCATGCAAACTGTCATCGACATCAGTACTGTCTACACTTACAAATGGCAAGCCTCGGGTAAGAGTGACGACATCCGCCATATCGACAATCTTTTCTGACCAAAAAAACTCGCATCAGCATAGGTGTCGTATCAATGAGCGCAGAATTAATGTATTTATTCAATTAAGAATTGCTTCCGAACAATATGGGCATAAAATAGAAAATAGCAAGGCTTGGTTCACGACTGGATTTGTACTAATTACTTCTCATATTGAATATCGTTAACGTACCAAACTTTTTCCCCAGTTGGCGTTTTTACCACGACTTCATCATCAAGTTCTTTTTGCAAGCAAGCGCGTGAAATGGGCGAGTCAATTGAGGAATAGTCGTTACGACCATAGATTTCTTCTGGGCCAACAATGCGAAACTTCAGCGTTTCATTCTCATCATTTTCTAAACTCACCCAAGCGCCAAAAAACACTTTTCCTTCTTGCTGAGGGCCATAATCAACAATTTTTAATTCTTCGAGTATTTTGCGCAAATAGCGCACACGTCGGTCAATTTCACGTAAGCGTTTTTTGTTGTACTGATAGTCTGCGTTTTCACTACGATCGCCTAAGCTTGCGGCCCACGAAACTTTACGGGTGGTTTCTGGACGATCTTCGCGCCAAAGTGTATTTAACTCTTCTTGCAGTAAAATATAGCCGGGCCGAGTGATTAATTTTGTTTTCATAACTTCTATTGTCGGTTTGGTAATTAAAGGTGAATGGCGGTATTAGTAGCAAAGAATGCATACAATGAAAGACTTATTATCCAGTAATAATATAATGAAATACCTGGCTATGCTAGCGAGAATTAGCTCAAAAACACGATATAAAACTGCTTCTGTAAAGCGAAACGTTACGCGGTGTTGAACAAGGGTAAGCGGTATTCACTCAAGTTTCGCGGTTAATATCCGTTGGATTAAATCAGTCTTGCCGACTTATGTTTAACCCTAGCGATGGTTTTAAGTGTTACAAGGTCATGATACAAAGCGCATCGACTATTTAGATAAACTAAAAGCCAACCACGAAACTCCATAACCCCCATTATTCAATATCAGCTGAACATAACTAGGTCATTATATAACCGAGTTTGCTTTTTGATAGCATAATTTGCAAATGACTTTGCTGTTATCCCTTTTGAACGGGGCACTCTGTAAAGAGAAATACCGCGTCAGGGCGCGGTATTTTAAGTCTAGTTATTTACTGAGCAGATTCAGCTAACAAATTTAACTAAGCTTGATTGGGAACAATTTGAATTTCAACCCGACGATTAAGTGCGCGGCCATTAGCTGTAGCGTTATCTGCAACAGCACGTGACTCACCGTAACCTATGGTTTGTAATCGACTAGCAATAATTTCTTGATTAGTTAAGTATTGTTTAACACTTCCGGCACGTTGCTCAGATAAATCTTGATTAAATTGCGCCGCGCCTTGGCTATCAGTATGGCCTTCAATACTTAATAGCGTTTTCTCGTATTTATTTAACACTCGTGCGATAGCGTCCAATGTATTATAAAAACCAGACGTAATGTAAGCTTGACCCGTCGCAAAGGTAATATTGGCCGGCATGATCAGACGCAAGTTATCACCTTCGCGCACCACTTCAATACCTGAGCCTGACAATTCATCACGAAATTCTTGCTCTTGTTTATCCATATAATCGCCAATAGCCGCACCTGCGATAGCACCAATGGCTGCGCCCCAAACGGCACGTTTGTTTTTATGATTACTGGTCGACTTACCAAGCACGGCGCCAGCAACGGCACCAATTGCAGCACCTTTTTCTGTATTCGTGCTTGCACAACCTGTGAATGCTAACGACAAAACAACTAAACTGATGATGGATTTTTTTGCTTGCATGAATATAACCTTAGAGAGAAATAATACCAGTGGTATTCATCATACCAACAGAAAATGAATGGTCGATGAACGAGAAAAAAATCATTGTAGCAATTAACCAATAACAAATAACACTTTAAAGTTCAATAGACAGCGATCCTTCATCTGACGTACATGTTTCGATCTAGATATTGTCTACTAGCATAATGCTAAAGCTATTACCGAGATATAAAAACGCCTCTAAAGACCGGATATCTGAAAGCGACTGGATATAAAAACACCACGGCTAGCGTGGTGTTTTATAAAAATACTTACCCTATAGAGTCAAGCTATAAAGTTAGTTAACCTAGTGTTCAGTCCGCCTATTTAAATACCGCATCAACCGCAATAACTTCAACATTTTTATTGGGTAAAGTCAGCTTGTAGCTTTCGATAATCTTATCGGTTGTGAGTAACTCAGCCGGTTTATCTGAATTATATTTCAAGGGTGAAACTTGTTCTGACAGCAAACGTTTTTTCATGTCTGCGCCATCACCCGAGATAAACACATAGTGAATATTATCAGTTTGTAGGTTTTCTTTAATAACACGATTAACGTCCACTAAAGATAACTTGGCAAATTGTTCACGTACATAGTTAACAAACTCATCAGTTTGATAAAACTCGCTATCAAGTGCGTAACCTAGCTGCTGGTCTTGGCTGGCAACAAGTTGTGGTGCGTAATTGGTTAGGTAATTACGCGTTGCTTGGAAGTCTTTTTCGCTCATACCATTGGCAATCAATTTATCTAGTTCATATAACGCGGCACGGGTAGCAAAATGCGCATCATTATTTGAACGTAATGGTCGTAACCATACTTGGAAAATTTGGCTAGAACGGCCTAAATTAGCATCAGGCTTGGTTTGAAACATGCCACGAGGAAAATATTCAATGTACGAATAATCACCGTAGTTCATGCCACGAGCTTGGCGTATTTGTTGATACAAGTAGCTATTTGAACTTCTGTGCTCACCAAAATAAGAACGCACTAACCATAGTGCGGCCCAATCTTTATCCTTGCGGATGGTATCGATTGGAAAACCGAAAGAAACCGCTGTTGATTGCGCATTTTTTTCTACAATTGTCGCATGATGACCTTTCAAAGCCGGCGCTTTCGCGATAGTTAAGCGTTTTTCATCGCCAATCGGTAATACCGTAAGGTCAGTCATTAACTGCGCTTTTAAAGTACTTGGCAAAGCACCCGTAATGCCTAAATGTAACTTCGCTTGTGTTAATTGCGTGGCATAGAATGCCTTGACATCATCTAGGGTTATCGCCGCTAAATCAGATAAGTCTCCGCTGTTATAGTTTTCATAGACATGGCCTTGGTAAAGTTCGCTATAAAGCACTTCTTTACCTAGTTCCTCGTCATTTGAAGATTTTAGTTCTGATTTAATGCCATCAATTAACTCTTTTTTCAGACGTTTAAAATCATCTTCACGCCAGCCTGGATGAAGTAATTGATCACTGATCAATTGATACCATTGCACGGCATTGTCTTTATGAACACGACCGGTAAACGACAGCATTTCTTTATCAAGTTGCGACGAAAACTGTCCAGCTAATGGGTATAAGCCTTGTTGAATTTCTTTATAGCTGCGTGTTTGTGAACCACCTTGGGTTAACATTCGTGCCATTAATGCCGCCACGCCTTTTTTACCTGCTGGATCGGCTGCTGCGCCGGTATAAAACAAAAAGTTAACATCGATTAGTGGCGAATCATTAGTTTTATCTAATACCGAAAACTGTGGTGTATTCGGCTGCGACTTTGCCATTTCAAGTTTTGCCACCGCAGCATTTAAAGCAACATCTTGTTCGAAACCTGCGACGTTATCCAATGCTGATAACGTCACCGTAGTGCGGTTTTCATCAATAAAATATTTGTTCGCTATACGCTTAATATCTTCAACTGAAATATTATCAAAGCTGTTATACAAATGATTAATAGTTTCTGGGTCACGATCAAAATGCATATAACTTGCTAGCGTTGATGCAATTGACTCCGAAGAATCTAAGCCATTAACAAAGCTATACTTTAAGTTAGATTTTAAATTATCAAGTTTTTCTGCTGACACCATTTCAGTGCGTGCCTGGACATAAGTGTGATTAACCGCGTCACGCACAGTCGCTAAATCTTTTTCGTCATTTACTTTAATAAATACGTGACGTAAACCAGCATCTTTTGTTTGCGGGTTATAATTAAACATTTGGCTAGCCAACTGCTTTTCGACCACTAACTCTTGATATAACGCTGAGTTAGTTGAAAAATAAAGTTCTGATATTAAATCTAGTGCCGCGCGATCTTTCTGCTTCGGTTGCCAATTAGCACCTTTATAAGACACTAATAACCAATGGCCCGGTAAACCATCAAATTTTTCATGGACATACTTCGGCGCTTGTTGTTTTGGCTCTGGCGTAATGTCATTAACAAAATCACCTTTTTGCCAACTACCCCAATGCTTTTCTACCATTGCCATCGTCGCTTCAGGCTCAACATCACCGACAATCACTAATGACACATATTCTGGCTTATAAAACTGTTTGAAGAATTTCTCACCGTATGCAATTTGTTCAGGCATCGCTTCTACATCTTCAAAAAAACCCATGGTGGTGTGTTTGTAGGTATGAGTATCAAAGGCTTCTTTGCGCACGGCAGCAAGTAACTTGCGCACTGGGCTGGCATTATTTTTTAAGTATTCACCTTTTACCGTTAACGCTTCGGTTTTAAATTGTGCATCGGTATAAGTTAGGTTTTTAAAGTGATCCGCTTGAATTTCTAATACTTTTTCTAAGTGATCTTTGGAAAAGTCTAAATGATAATTAGTGTAATCATTCGTGGTGTATGCGCCATTGTCAACACCGGCGTTTTTAAACAAATCCGCATAAAGCGCTTGTGGAAATTTATCTGAACCTTTGAACATCATATGTTCGAAAAAATGGGCGAAACCAGTTTTACCGACTTCATCTTCATCACGAGAGCCCACTGATACCGGAATTTGTACAGAAACAAGATCGGGGTAATCAGTTTTAACAATCAATACGCGCAAGCCATTTTTCAACTCTTTAAAAGTATAATTTTGGCTAAATACTTTATTACTATTGTTGGCAACTGCTGCGCTTTGTGCTGCTGAATTATGGCTAGTTTGAGTAGCTACACAAGCCGAGAGCGTGAAGCTGGCGACAATAGCCGCCGCTAAATATTTTATTTTCATTGTCGGTCCCTTTATTGTTATGCTGCTATCTTAGAGGTTTTTGCACCATATTAACAAAAAATTTACACACAACTCGGTCACTGCGCAGGGACATCATTAATTTTATAAGCCTAAGAGAGCAACAACTAAAAGAGAATTAGCCACTATGCATAATGGTTTTATGGGTAAAACAGTCATCATTACCGGTGCATCTGCGGGTGTTGGCGCAGCAACGGCAAGAACCTTTGCCCACTTAGGCGCAAATTTAGTCTTAGTTGCGCGAGGACAAGCGGCGTTAGATAAGATTACCGCTGAATTAGCACCGCTAACATCGGTCATCAATATTGCTATGGATATTAATGACGCGGAGGCTAATGAAATGCTATTGAAAAAAGCAGCGCAGGCGTTTGGTTCGGTTGATGTTTTAGTCAATAATGCCGGTTTTCATCAGCGCGGTGAGGTAGCACAAAACCAAGCAAACGAATTAGCAAAAATGGTTGACGTTAACTTGCGTGCGCCGATTCAATTGTCGTGCTTAATGTTACCGTATTTACGCCAAGCTGGTGGTGGCGCCATAGTAAATGTTGGCTCGCTTGCTGGCAGAACTCCGTTGCAAGGCGCCGCAACTTACGCGGCTACGAAAGCAGGTTTGCGAGCATTTACTTACTCTCTAGCAGATGAATTAAAAGGTACCGGGATTTATGTTGGTGTGATCTCACCTGGGCCTATTGATACCGGCTTTATTATGTCAGAAATAGATCAAGTAGAAGATATTGTCTTTTCACAACCGATGAGCAGCGCCCAACAAGTAGCTGACGCCATTGTCAGTGTCGCGCGTGGTGAAGCAATCGAAATATCATTACCGAGAGCCAGCGGCTGGTTAACAACAATATCGTATCTATTTCCAGCGTTACGTAGAGCATTGCGACCAGCCCTTAATCGCAAAGGCCGCAAAGCAAAAATGCAATATAAACAACGTAATACTGAGCCTTAACAGAGTTTAAAATTAAGCCATTAACTTTGCTTTACGGCAGTTTTTAATTTCCTACTGAGCTATTAAACGAGTTAATACCGGTGTTTGACAAACATCAAGCACCGGCGGAGGTTTCTTAAAGAAAAAAGCATTATCACGTTTGATACGTTCCACTAAGCTAGTGGCAAATAACTCACTTTCAGTATTTTTCACTTGCAGCTGTATTTGTTCAGCCACGGGCAGATCTGCCATCATTTTCATTGATACTATCGGCGTATGAGCCGCACTGACAACTGCAACTTCGCCTTCTATAGTGGCGGTTCTGGTGATTGCTTGCACATGATTCATGCCATAAATAACACGACCAAATATACTCATGATACGATCGAGATATCTCGGCGCTTGACCATTAATAATATAGAAATGGCTCGAAGCTGAGTTCGCTTCGTTACCACGTGCCATGGCAATAACGCCTGGACAATGCGTTAGCCATGCGCGATTTTCGCTAGGATTATGAGCAAGTGCAAAGCCGTCTTTAAAACCGGTTTGCTCCGCAAATAAATCATTATTTTGTACTAAGGTAAACGACCAGTGCTTATCCGTTGCCCAATCTCCCTCAAGTGCCAATAAGGGTATCGAGCTATCAGCACGACTACCGTCTTCGGGGCCCGCCTGCGCGACAAAGCCATCGATTACCCGATAAAATTTATTACCGTCATAATGGCCAGTTTTAGTTAAGTGTATAAATTGTTCGACATGCTTTGGAGAAAATTGTGGCGCAAGCTCAATCACCACTTTGCCGTGCGGTAAGGTTAACAACACCATGTTTTCAATAGCGACAGTGCGCCATTGAGCTTGGTTGTTGACCGCATTTTGGCTGACAGCTTTGGCTTTTATTGCCGATTGAACATTTTGTTCGGCATTCACCGTTGTGCTTAGCAATAGACTTAGGCCGGAAAAAACCATCATCAGATTTGAAAATGTTTGCTGAAATTTCATGTAAACCCTTTATTTTTATTATTCTTTTTATATGACTACGTTGTCGATTGTTTAATATTTCACCATAAAAAGCAAACTAGAAAACAGTTTTTCCTGATAGTTTTTTGTTAAAAGTAGTATCTAGCAAATGAATTATTGGCGCAACAACAGTCAATTGATACCATAAGCAAAACTATATTAAAATCACTGACCTAACATTGACGGAGTTTTTGTGAATAAGAGTTTTATCAGCAACTTTTTAGCCCTAATCGCTATCATTATTGGCTACCTTATCGCCAACAATATTATTTTCACCATAGGTTTATTTGCTCTATCAGGTGCAATAACCAATTGGCTCGCCATACATATGCTGTTCGAACGCGTACCTTTTTTGTATGGTTCAGGGGTTATTCCCGCGCGTTTTGAAGATTTCAAAATTGCCATTCGTGCCTTAATGATGGAGCAATTTTTCACCGAAGAAAATATCGACCGATTTTTGGCTGGCAACGATAATCCTGCCACAGCAATTGATCTGGCACCGGTGATTAATAAAGTCGACTTATCGCCGGCCTTTGATAACTTAGTCAGCGTTATTGAACAATCCTCTTTTGGCGGCATGTTAGCCATGGTGGGCGGCACGGAAGCACTGCAACCGATGCGTGAACCCTTTATTGAAAAAATGCGTGCATCTGTTATCGAAATTAGCCAAAGTGAAGAATTTAATGCCATTCTTCGTGAAGAGTTAGAGCAACCGAGCATCATGGCCGGCATGCGTGACAAAGTCAGTGATATTATTGAAAAGCGCCTCAATGAGTTAACACCGCAATTAGTGAAAGAAATTGTCGAAAAAATGATCCACGAGCACTTAGGCTGGCTAGTCGTTTGGGGTGGTGTTTTTGGCGGCGTTATCGGTTTTATCGCCGCTATATCAACTAAATTTTAAAGCCTTGTTATTTATTATGCTTTAACTATTTAAAAAAAAGCAAAATGTCTTTATTAATCTGTTCTCTGAAGGCATCTTTAAACTACCGAGCAATTAATTTGTAAAAATATTCCTTCCCGTAGTGTATTAAATCAATAACACCATAAGTTTGTTATTGATTTAATACACTATTGAATTTAAAGTAGCGAAAAATAAATAATAAAGCCTAGTTTTAGACAAGATCATTAAACTAGATGCTGCTTGGAAGCTCTCGATCAAATGAAATGGACTTTATAACTTCATTACCTATCAAATCTTCTATTGTCGCTATCCAATTAATTTAATTGTCCCAACCAGCCATGCTCCCAGGAGAGTCATGACTTGTTTGTGCTAAATATTACTGGCTACACCTTCGGAGAAAAAATGAAAAATTTACACTTTAAACAACTTATTATTGCTGGGTTAGTGTTAGTTCTAGCGGCATGTGGAAGTACACCACAGCCAACAGTGGCACTAAATACTAATGCATTGACTAACAAAGCGTTAAAAATTGGTATTGTGTATAACGAACCTGACGACAAAGCTACAACGCATATTTTTGGCGCGGGCTGTCTACTTTGTTACGGTGTAGCATCAACGTTAACTAACAAATTAGATACACATTTAGAAAACACCATAGATACAAGTGAATTAATCTCTTTAAAAGAGCTTGTGCTCTCAGAGTACAGTCAACGTTCAAATAGTGTCGAGTTTGTCACATTAACTACACCTATCAAAAAACTTAAAAAGTTTAAAGGTGAGTTAGGCTTTGCTAAAAAAGACTTTAGAGTTTTGAAGGAAACTTTAGCTGTTGATGTTATTGTTGTTTTTGATGTTTATCGATACGGTGCTTTCCGTAGTTTCAGTAATTATATCCCCAATGGCGATCCACAAGGCCACATTGCTGGCTTACTTTATGCTATAGATTTAAATACAAATGCGTACATTCAATACTTGGCAATTGACGAAAAAATCCAACCTTCTGGAGAATGGGATGAAGCACCGGCCTTCCCTAGTGTCACAACCTCCTATTATCAAGCTGTCGAAAACGCTAAACAAAAAATAAAGGATGCCATTTAGCCTTTAGCTAAATGATAATGATGAAGCTGATACTAATAATTTTTGCTTTGCTTTTAGTAGGGTGTGGCAGCACACCCTATCGAGATGATTACGCAAAACATGTCAATTTAATGAAGAATAGTTACTTCAACGAATCTAATTTTAAATTTAGCTTTGTAGAAAATCCCCATGTCGATTTACGCGGCCAATATTCTCGCAATGATACCGCTAATGCATCGCCAATATTATATCAAGGTGGCGCTGGCTTAGCGGGTTTGTTAGTTCAAATTGGAACTCATAGCACTATGGTGAGCGCGCAAAGAAACGAAAAACTTGCCATAGCACAAGAGCAAGCCAATCAGCCCATTTTACCTTTGATAAACATAACAAAGGATATTGCGCTAGTAGATCTTATTGGCGAGCATAAGTCGCAATGGACCAGTCTAGAAACTATTGATGCGAAAATTGTGCGAATAAAACCTATTTTCTTTAGTAATAAAGACATGACAGAATTATCGATAAAAGCAATTGTTTGGCTACCAAAGCAGCATAAAAATAGTAGGAAAAAACAAAAATTTAACTATAAAAATATGATTCATATTTATGGGGAAAAATTAAATAAACTACAACAACAAAAATTAATTGCTGGTGATGAAGAGTTTTTAACCCTACAGCTAGCCGCTTTACTGAAAACAGCAATAAGCATTGCTAAAGATGATTTAACCGGTCGTTATGCAAAAAATAAAACTCGCACTAAAACATTTTTTATTGATAACGGCTCAGGTAAAAAAGTTATTAGAGGTGCAGTTGTCGCTGAAAAATGTGGCTATAAAGTGATTCAAGATTTACATTCTTGGTTTATCGCGTTACCACTTTTAAAAACCAAGACTAGCATCGAGACAGACGCTGTATATCAATGTTAAAGCAACAAGGTCAGTTAAGTGGCAGACTTTCTGCCCTTTCTGCACTTCTCATTCTAAGTAAAGTAGTTTCAACTATTAACTGGCGAAATTTTTAATCTTTAAGCTTTAATTTCAACCTTATTGTCGCTATGCTAGCTCTTTAATCACAGGGATTACTGCCACGACTCCAAGCTCGGAGTTCTAGTGCTCAATTCCCTCTCTTCGTTTAAGGTAAACCCAGAAATGTTTGGTAGCTTAACGGCGTTGCCTGCCGATCCTATTTTAGGCTTGTTGGCTAAATATCGTGAAGATTCAAATCCTCAAAAAATCGACTTAGGTGTTGGTGTCTACAAAAATGAAGCCGGCCATACGGCTGTTTTAGCTTGTGTCAAAGCCGCAGAAAAACATCGACTCGATACCGAAGATACCAAAGTTTATATTGGCCCAACGGGTTCACCGCTTTTTAACGAAGAGATGGCGAAATTAGTTTTCGGTCATCATAAAGTATTACTGGAAAATCGTGCGCGTACCGTTTCTACGCCCGGTGGTACCGGTGCATTGCGGGTCGCTGCTGAATTTATTAACGCTTGCAAAGCCGGTGCAACTATTTGGGTTAGTAACCCTACTTGGGCAAATCACACGGGTTTATTCCAAGCGGCAGGCTTAATCGTTAAAACCTATCCGTACTACGACTATGAAAACAAGACCCTAGATTTTGATGGTATGCTTGCGGCGCTAAAAGAAGTTAAAGCTGACGATGCGGTATTACTGCATGCTTGTTGTCATAATCCCAGTGGGATGGATTTAACTAATGAACAATGGCAGCAAGTTGCAGAAGTGGCGAAAGACATTGGCTTTTTGCCGTTAGTTGATATGGCTTACCAAGGGTTTGGTGAAGGTTTAGACGAAGACGCCTATGGTTTACGTTTAATGGCTGAAAGCGTTCAAGAAATGATCGTTTGTAGCTCCTGTTCGAAAAATTTCGGTTTATACCGCGAACGTATTGGTGCTTGTACCATTATCGGGAAAAGCTCTCACAGTGTTGATATAGCTAACTCGGTACTATTGACCGTGATTCGCTGTATTTATTCTATGCCACCAGCGCATGGTGCTGCTTTAGTTGAAACCATTTTGCATTCTGATGAATTACGCGCCCAGTGGCACAGTGAACTGAAAGAGATGCGTGACCGCATAAACGGTAATCGTCAGTTACTCGTTGATAAGCTAGTTGAAAATGGCGTAACACGCGATTTTAGCTTTATTCCACGCCAAAAAGGCATGTTCTCGTTCTTAGGGATAACCCCTGAGCAAGTACAGCAATTACAAGATGAGTACAGTATTTATATGGTCGGTTCAAGCCGTATGAGTATTGCTGGCATTGCTAATCGCAACGTCGATTACTTGGCGCAATCAATCGCGAAAGTGCTATAAATTATTGCCCTTAAAACGAAATATATATTATTAATGGCTTACATCCGTGTTATTTCTCGGCGGTAAGTCCTTAATAATATTTTATTTTTCGGCCTCCCTCAAGCCTTTGCATAAAAACCAGTTCATCGCCTAAACAAGCTCTTAGTGCCCAGCACTAAAATTGACTTCAAAAACTTTACCAACTATTATCAGCCGTTAGCATCGCATAAAGTACGGCGATTTTCATACCTATTAAGTATTAGGGATATCAAATGGAATTGAAAAATACGGTAAGATTATCTGAATTGGATTGGTTAAGGGTCATATTGATTTTGGCCGTATTCCTGCACCACGTGTGTATGCCTTTTAATGGTGATAATTGGCATATCATGAATAACGAATCGAGTAAGTTACTTGATGATGTTATGGTTTATTTTGAACAATTCAGATTACCGATTTTATTTTTCATTTCTGGTGTCGGGTCAGTAATTTTACTGTCGAAAATAACCGTTAAAAAGTTTGCACAAGACAAAATATTAAGGCTATTTGTGCCACTATTGGTTGGTATGCTATTGGTCATCCCACCGCAGATTTATATCGAGAATATTAATGACCTGCAATCCTACTGGCAAGAGTATCCAACACTGGCCCTGAAATTTGAAACCAACCATCTCTGGTTTATAGAGTACCTGCTAGTCTTTGCGTGCTTTGCCATTGCTATCAATAAATTTTTAAATTCTCAACTTGGGGTGTCCGTCGTTACACGTTTAGCAATTCTGGCTAAAGTTAAAGGTGGCTTATTTTTATTGGTTAGTTTGCTGATCATGGTAAAAGTATTTTTTTCTCTCATGTTGCCAAGCGATGATAATAAAATTGAAAATTTGTCTTCTTCAATGTATTACTTTTTCTTTTTCCTCACCGGCATGATGTTTATTAGTAATAAAACTATCTGGCAAGCAATTTGCGAACAGCGATTTTACCATTTAATTATATTATTGCTTAGCACCATAGCTTTTTATGGCTACTATTATTCGCCTGACCTGAGTGAATACATGTCATTAAATGTCCGTTGGTCAATATGGTGGGTGGTTTGCTGTCTAGTGTCGTGGTCTGCGCTTTTAACTATTTTAGGTTACGCGCAATGTTATTTAACCAAGACACCTAAGTGGCTCAAGCTCAGTAATGAACTCATTTATCCATTTTATATCTTCCATCAAACGGTAATAGTGGTGCTTGGTTTTTATATCATTACTTGGCAAACGTCGATAGCGATTAAAATAATTTCACTTTTGGTTTTTTCATTCGTTATTACCAGCGCAATTTGCTTATTGCTCATTAAGCCATTTAATACCTGCCGTTTTTTATTTGGCTTAAAGCCTAATAAAACCAAGGTAGTAGTAACTTTTGACAAGACAAAAAAGGCCGCTACATAAGTTTATACTTGCTCGTACTTCAGCACGTTCTATAGCTTTATTTAGCTTTATTTAGCAGCAGCTAACCGCTTTAGCTGAACAGGAATATGGTGTTAATTTTACTGATGATTTTTCATATTTAATTGTGAGTATTGGCTTTTATGCGAAAAAACCTAAAGCATACATTCATATAGTTGCTCAATAAGTGGTGGCTGAAAATACTTGGCTAAACTATTCATTCCGCTATTAGCAATTCGTTTAATCGTCGCTGGCATAGCAGTCCACGTGCGCCGTATTTTGCTAATCGCCATAGCCTTACCTGATAATTATATCATCATAAATTGTAACAATTTTAATCACTTAATATTTGTGATTGCATTTGTGTTGCCATAGCCTTGTACTTTAGTCGTGCAACTCTACACTTATGGAACGGGCAAAAATTAAATGAACAAAATAAAACTACTTTCAATCATAGCGGGAATGCTAAGCATTTTTTTATCGGCGCCTAGCCAGGCTGAGTCTATAACCAGTCAAGAATATCAAGCTGTGGTAGCAACAGCCTATAATTATTTTAATGGCGCAGCTAACGGTGACCAAAAGCTGCTTGCAAAGGCTTTTGATCAGCAGTTTGGTGATGTGAAAATGATTACGGTTAACCAAGACTCTGGCCAAGAAAGCATTAGAACGGTACCGTTAAAAGAGTTTTCTGGCTACTTCAAAAAAGCTACGGCCGATACTTGGCAAGCGAATATTTTGTCTGTTGATATCGTCGATAATAAAATGGCCATGGTAAAGCTTGATTTTAACACCCCAAAAACCCATTACATTGACTACCTGGTGATGTACAAGCGCGAAAATGACTGGCGTATTATTAATAAAACTTTTGTTGCCAAGAAAAAATAATAGCTAAAATAGACCAATGTGCTATTCAAAAAACCGCTAAGCCTTGACTGGTAAGGTGTTAATAACCCAAGTTTTTACTCAAGGAATATATCAATGATTAAACCTACAGCCATAGATCATATCGTATTACGCACAGCGCAATATGAAGCGCTTATTGATTTTTACTGCGACGTGTTAGGCTGTGTCGTCGAACGCGTATTACCAGATAATATTGGCTTAACACAGCTAAGAGCCGGTTCTGCTCTGATCGATATCGTAGATGTCTTACATGGTGAGCTAGGCAAAGCGGGCGGTCCTGCGCCAAAATCTACCGGCAACAACCTTGACCATTTCTGCCTGCAAATTGAAGCATTTAATGAGGCAGAATTAAAATCCTATCTAAAAAGTAAGGGTGTAGAAGTTGGTGAATTTGAAGAAAGATATGGTGCGCAAGGGATGGGACGTTCACTGTATTTAAAAGATATTGCCGGCAATAACATTGAACTGCGCGCGATGATATAAAACACTTCACACTGCGCATTCGCTCAAAAGCTCCAGCAATCTAGATTACTCTATGGGATTAAAATGAAAAGCGCAAAACCTGTTGGACCGATCACTATAGCCACGGCAAGGTAAAGCATCGATGAGGTAATAGCCAGCCGATTTATTATCACGGCAAAAAAGCCCATACTCAACATAAGCGCGCCAATTAACACAAACCATAAATCAAGGGTCATATCCGCACTGTCTTTGCCGTTGGGCTTAGAGCTATTAAATTAATGACTTCAATAGCTCTAAAGTATCTTCCAGTCAATCTATTATCATTTTTACCGCACTAATTAACTAATGCCTTGTCTGCCGGTTATTTAACGCATTAGCAACAACTAGTCACACTGCATGGCAGCGCCAAACGCTGCTAAATAGTCGCTGACTTAACCGCTACTTTGCTAGCTCGCTTAGCGTTAAGTTGGCTATTATTCAAAAGTCATGATGATTTTTTAATTGACTGATAAACCGGTTTTACTTAACGGGTGTCTTGCCATGCGCGTTTTTATTACCGATTTAATAATATTATTCATTCGACTAAACACTTCATATAACAGATAAAATAATAAAAATAATCCAACAATAATGAGTAAACTTTTACCGCCACTGATATCCACTAAAACATCACGAAAAACCAAAATAGGTTGATGAATAATGTCACTACTTTCTAAGCGTTGAAAACGCCCTAAATACACGCCAATAGCCGCTAGTAGATGAATACAGGGGACAAAGGCTTTATGTAAAAAACCCTGATTGAAATAGGCTAAATATTGTTCAGCCCACTGAATTGAGATGACATAAAACTCAAAATTCACCAATAAAAATATGATGTAAAACGGTATCAGCACACAGAGCACATAAGCTGTAGAAATATCGGGGGATTTTATCGCGGCAAACAAGTGAATAATATCGGTAAGCACGTAGGCACTGTTTGGTAAAAATGCGATAAAAACTAATGCCAGTACCCACCAAATAATACTACGCTGATGGCTTACTTTAAATAAGTAAAATGCTAGTGCGAAGGGGATAAAAGCTAAAATAAAATTTATAACCACGGTAAAATGTACGGGAACTGCGTTCATTTGCCTTCCTTTTGGTAGTTTTCTGTGGCTTCAAAACTAAATATTGTTCGCCAATCATTTTTCATATCGACAACTTGCCAATTCAATTCTTCAGCAAACGTTAGCGTGGGTTTGCCAAAGTACAATCGAGGATCCGGACCATATTTATATTCACGTATTTCATCGGTATGGTGAATCAGTACACACAAAGATTGTTGCGTTGTTCGTGCCCAGCGCAACATATCAACATCACCTAAACTATTACCAAAAGCAGCAATAGGTCGCTTAGCGAGTCTACGCTCAATACCTAAAACTTTACCTGAGCGATATTCAAATGAAAATGGTATCGGTTCTAATTTTACGGCAAGTATTTCACCACGTTTAGATAAACGAGTTTTAGTGCTGCTGCCTATGATACGATTTTCTGGAATACCGTACACTTCATCAGCCCACGGGCGAATAAAATTAGCGCTGCCTCCAGAAACAATATAATTAATAAAACCATGCTGTTCAAAAAGTTGCATCACCTCCCGCATAGGTTGATAAACAAGCTCAGTATACTTGCGTTGGTATCGGGGGTGTTGTGCTTGTGCAATCCACTGCCTAACTTTTGTGCGGTATTCATCAGTAGTTATGCCGGAGCGAAAGTACCTCACAAGCATTAGCGTTAAGTCCGCGATGTCTTGAATACTTTCTCTAGTCCAATTAAGCGCCCGTCTTAATGTCGACGCATTATCAAGAATATCAGCATCGAGCAATTCTCGTTTATAAAAGGCCATTTGCGCGAGTAAAGGCCTTTCAACCCATAAGGTTCCGTCATTATCAAATGTTGCGATGCGATCCTTTTCTGCAACATAGTGCTCAGAACCTGGCGTCGTCACTTGACTAACAAAATCAAGAATACGTTGTTTTACTTTACCTTCGTGCCACGAAGGTAAAGGGTCATAGCTTGTCGCGGCCATACGAGTTAAGACTTAATAACTTGTGGGTCTTGACTCGTCGTTTCTGCGGTTGCTTGTGGTACTGGTTTAATCAAAATATCGGCATCAAAACCGCTAAATTTGCCACTCCAAATAAATACCTGCCAAACCAGCACACCAAAAGGAATATAACCAAAATAACCCAATAATGGCATTTCAGAGAAAATATGAATTACATCGACGTAGGGAATATCATAAACCCAATAATTAGGGTTAGTAATAGGTAAAGTCGTATTTACATTACTGCCATAATTCCACATTTCCCAAAACATGCCATTTAGCAGTGATGAAACACCAATTAATACCCCTGCGGTCCAATTACCTTGCGCAATATCAGTAAACGGATTCCAAATATTTAGCCGCATTAAAATACCGGTCATTACCGCAAATGGTCCGATCCATACTGCCCAAAATAATTCATAAGGCCAATAAACCATCGCGGCGATTAAGGCGGCACCAATTAACAGCATATAGTTGCCATTAAGTGCCATTTTCGGACCATTTTGATATCTTACAGTCATTTTCGGAAAGGTGTTTAGCAGGTTAAACCACTGAAAAATTACCGGCGTAACGGTCGAGTAGGTAATTAAAAATTCAAGCGTAAGCACTCTTTTTGACCAAGGCATCTGGCCAGCATTAGGATAGTACCAATTACCTAAAACAAAATAGTCATAGTATTCAAAATATACCCAACCCAAAATAGAAATACCGCCACAGATCAATAGCGTTAACGGCTTCTTAGAAAACAAAGAGGCACCGTTATTACGTTGATAGACAATACCGTCTAAGAAAAAGATAAAGCCCCACCACAAGGGGGTAAAAGCCCAATGTACTAAATTGCCAAACGGCGTTACGCGAGTCCACATTAACCACCAAAAAAAGCCCATGACCACGCCACCGACCCAAAACCACCAAGGTAAAGATTTTGTTGATTTTGGCCTTGGTACCACTGGAGCACCTTTAAAGCCAAAGTACTTCGGCATAAGAATCAAGCCACCAATATAGATAACCCCAGCGAGCATGACTAAAAAGTAGGGCAAACTAAAACCTGGGGCATCAGCGACAAATTGCGGAGGAAAAACACCAAATTGTGGTGGTAGATGACTTGGATAAATAAACCAAGCAACAATTAGCGGAATGAGCAAGGTCAGTAGCACTGGCCAAAGTAATTTCCATTTCATTTTAGTGATCTCTTATTTTTATTTTTTGTTTTTGTTTTTGTTTTTGTTTTTGTTTTAATAAAGTATCAAGCGATTAGCCAAAAGTAAATGGTCCGATAAGGACTGTTAACACAAATAACCCCTGTCGGCCTTAGCTCAACTCAATACTTATAGCCACCACTGCAAAAGCAAAAAAAAGCTGAGATAAACTCAGCTTTTTGATTACAACTTTAACGATTAAAACTTATAACTGGCTTCAATACCGACCTGCCTAGCTTCCGCCTTCAATTCGGTGACGGCGCCCAGCGCCGCAATTGAATTAAACCTTAGTTCACTATATTCGGTATTGCTTAAGTTTTTGCCCCAAAGCGTTAAGGTTAAAGCGTTATTCAATTCATAGCTAATATGGCCATTAAAAACCACAAAGGCGGTTTGTTCGGTATAAGCGTTTTCTTCTTGATCAAAATAAAAGTCAGATTGATAATCAAAACTAAGCTGCGCCGTTAAATCTCGTCCCATTAGCACCATGTCATGAACGATAGCGCCACTGACATTCCACTTTGAGGCAAATGGTAATCTATTGTCTTCAACCACCACACCATTTTGATTATATTCACCCATCTTGGCTTCAGGTAAATAGCCAACATTGAAACGTAGCTCCCAATCAACACTTGGCGTTAGCATAAGTTCTGCTTCAAAACCGTATATCGTCGAGTCCCCTGCATTTTTTAAAACATGCAAAGGAATGGCGTCGATTGTTTGGTTTATAAATACCTGTTGATCTTTATAGTCATAATAAAATGCCGCTAAGTGTAAACGTGCATTTTGCTGCCAAAACTGTAAATAACCGCCAATTTCATAAGCATCAAGCTTTTCGGGCGCGTAGTCAGATTCAGCGGCTTGCAGTTCAGTCGTGGAATAACCGGCATTATAGCCGCCACTTTTATAACCACGTGAATAACTGTAATAAATCGAAGTTTGCTGATCTATTTTTTGGTTTAGAGCAAGTTTCCCTGAAAATTCATCATCCTTTACGCTACCCTTTATGTCCCACAAATTTGGTATAAATAAATTAACTGTGTCCAAATCGGCATTGGCATGATAATCAGTGGTTTCATTGGTATAACGTAAGCCCGCTGTCAGGGTAAATTTTTTATTAATTTTATGATCAATTTGTGAGTAGAGCGCAAAGGAGCTATTTTCTAAGCGATTATCATAAAAAAATTGTCCCGCTATTGCCTCAAAACCAGGCACAGGACGAAAATCTCGAAATAAATCAAAACTGTTATCTTGTTTGATGTCTTCTTTGATATAAAATGCGCCACTGACCCAATGGTTAGCGCCAAAATCAATCGCTAGACTCAACTCTTGACTAAATAAGGTATTGTCAGTGCCCATAGCACCTTCAATCAGGTTACGAGGACCATCGGCGTCGAAAGAGTGAAAACGCTCTAAAGAACGGTATCCACTTATTGAAGTTAACAGTACATCTTCTTGGAGTTGCCATGCAAGTTTAACACTTGCCCCCCAACTATCGGTATCATGTTTGCGATCGGCGATATCGGCATTTACCGCCCAAAAATCATCACCGCCCACTTGATCTCCAAAATTGTCCGTACACAAGCTTGAACCTGCCTGAGTTGGCGTACAATCGCCACTGCCATCGGTACGTCTGATACCCAAGCTGGCAACAGGCTTTGGTTTACCTGACCAGTCTTCTAGGTGAAACTTACTGGTGATAGTGAAGTTGTCGAATTCTGATTTTACAATTAAGCGCAGATTCGTTTGCTTTAAGCCACCATCAGGTTGCCCTGACATTTGATTTTCAGTAGAAAATTCATAGTCTTGATGACTAAAAGCAAAGCGCATTGCGGTACCGTCAGTAACCGGTATATTAACAGCGCCTGCTAAAGTGCGCGTGTCATGTTGGGCAACACCGGCACTAATATAACCCTCAAATTCATTTGTCGGTTGTTTTGAGCGTAAAAGTATAGCGCCACCCGTGGTATTTCGACCAAATAATGTCCCTTGCGGACCGCGCAACACTTCAACATGCTCTAAATCAAATAAATTAACTGAGAGGTTATTCGCGCTGCCACTAACAATATCATCGGCATAGACTGCAATTGGCGAAATAGTGGAGGTGTTATAATCAATCATGCCGACACCGCGAATATTGAACGCGGGGGGGGTACCTTCACCAGCATTATTGCTGATTTTTAGATTCGGCACCAAGCCCGCAAGTTGCGTAGTATCTTTTAACTGTTGGCGGGCTATTGCTTCACCATCAAGTACTGAAACCGCCACCGTGACCTGATTAATATTTTGTTTACGCTTTTGCGCATAGACTTCAATAACTTCAATATCTTTAAGCTTGCTTTCATTGGCGAGCGCGAGAGATTTTTGCTTATCAACATCACTTTCAGCCACAACAAAAAACGGCAACAAAGTAAAACAAGCGGCACTTACGGCAGCGGATAGTAGATTTGACCTGAACATTTATTTCCCTTCAAGAATATTATTTCTAACCATTGTGACCATGGCTTAAAAAATTTTATAGCTGCAGGTCAAATATAAATTTCGATATTAATCGAAGCGACATAATGAACGCAAGATGACCTTAAAGTTGTTATCAATTCCAGTTTGAGGGCAACAGCTAAAGTATAATTTCATTATCTAAGTAAAATATCTTAATAGCAAATTTCGTCGACATTAAGCTATTTATCCCATTATAAATGCTTAAAAACCGCCGTTTTTCTAATCAGGGGGTTAATTCATCTGTACATTAAATATCGCGATGCTAAGCTAACTAAATAATAGATAGCACTTTAAAATCAAATTACAATAAAAACTCATCTTGGGTTTACCTCAAATAACTTAAATTTAGTAAGGTTGACGTATTAGCAATGCTACATTTTCAAGGCTATACCTTAGTTAAGGAACAACAAGAGATTTCAAGCTCAGTACAGTTATTTATTGTACAAAATGATCAAGAGCAAAAATTCTTAGTTAAACGCCTAACAAAGACTAATAATAACCAAGCACTTGTTCGCTTTAAAAGTTTTTTAGCATTACAAAGTAAGCTAGCTATCGAGCCTTTAGTTAAAGCGCTTGAGATTTATGACGAACAGCAATATTGTTATGCGCTATTTCCTTTTTCTCCAAAAACTAAATCCCTGTCTGAGTTATCAGCAACCGAACTTTCATTAGCCCATAAATTACAGATTGCGATTAATGTTTGTCAGCTTTATGCCCAGTTACATCAACTAGGCTTTATTGTGAATAATATATGCCCTGATAATATTTATATTGATGAAAATTTTCAGCCACTTATATATGATTTAAGTTTTGCGACAAAAATTTCTGCATTACATAAAAAGTCGGCAAACATAGGTGTTGATCGTCAGTATTTAAAAACATTAGCACCTGAAGCCAGCGGTAGAATGAATCGTGCGGTTGAAGTTTACGCTGATTTTTACTCTATTGGCGCTAGCTTATACAAATTATTTACCGGCCGCTTACCCTTTATTTACGCTGATGATATGGAATTGGTCCATGCCCATATAGCGAAAAAACCTAAACTCGCCAATAAATATAAAACCGACCTGCCAGTAGTCATTGCCAATATACTGGCACAATTATTAGAAAAAGAGCCTCACCAACGTTATCAAACCGCGCTTGGACTTAAAGCAGACTTTGTTCAATGTGCTAGTGACTTAAAAAACCTTAACAATATCCCGCTGTTTCCTTTAGGAACTAATGACTTCAGCAATAAACTTATTTTTTCTTCGGCTATTTTTGGCCGCACTAAAGAGCAAGCTACCTTACTCAAAGCCTTTCGTTATGTTGAAAAACAAAAAACTAGCCAAGTCTGTGTAATTAGTGGTTACTCTGGCGTCGGCAAATCTCGACTCATTAAAGAGCTACAGCGCCCTATTATTGAAAAGAAAGGTTACTGTGTTTCTGGTAAATATGAACAATACAAAAAGACCACCGCTTTTTTTGCATTAATTCAAGCAATTACCAACTTAGTCGAACAGTTATTAGGCGAAAGCGAAGAAAGTCTTGCGCACTGGAAAAGTGTCTTTGAAACAGCATTGCAAGGTAACGGACAATTACTGGTAGAACTGGTGCCTGAACTAGCACTAATCATTGGTCTGCAACCAACACTAGTAGAATTACCACCCGATGAAGCGCGCAATCGTTTTCATTTGACAATGCATCACTTTTTCCAAGCACTTGGACAGCAAAATAGCATAGTGTCGATTTTTATTGATGATATGCAATGGGCTGATATCGCGACTATTAACTTATTACAGCACCTAGTCGAGTCCAGCGATAGTACTAATTTATTACTCATATTTGCCTATCGCGACAATGAGATCAGTGCTTCGCACCCATTAAATCAACTGTTAATTGATATAAAGAAAACCACAGCCTTTAATAGCCACATTAATTTATTGCCACTAGATTCGACAGCAATTGGACAATTTATCGCCGCGTCATTATCACTTAAACTTGATAAAATCCAACCGCTCGTTGATATCGTTATTGAAAAAACCGCTGGTAACCCCTTTTTTATCAAAGAGTTTATTAAGTCGCTAAATCAGCAAGGTATATTAACTAAAAACAAAAAAAATCAATGGCATTGGGATGAACGCCTCACTCAGGCACTTGCGGCAACCGACAACGTTATTGAACTAATGGCATTACGATTAACCCATGTTTCTAAAGCAGGTCAAAATATATTACATCACGCTGCGTGTATCGGCAGCGTAATTGCTATTGATTTATTAACTAAAGTGCTTGGCACAAGCAATAAAGAAATTGAACGAGAATTACGTCCTTTAATTGCTGATGGTTTATTGATTGCCTATTCGCAAGATCAACAAATGGATGCGTTGGAACAAATTAAATTTTCCCATGATAAAATACAACAAGCGGCTTATTTACTTACCAATCCAGTGCCAAAATCACTGATTCATTACAAAGTGGCGCAGTACTATTTAACCGATAAAAAGACCATAACCAACAATAATTCAGGCACTGAAGATAATATTTTTGATTACATTGAGCATTTGAATTTGGCTTGTGCTTTGTATATTGAACAAAATAATGAAATATTATTAGCGCAGTCTAATAATATTGCCGGCCAAAAAGCTTTAGAAGCAAATGATTACAATAGCGCACTCTATTACTTCGAGCAGGCTGAAAGCTATTTAGACAATAAAAGTTGGCGGCAATACTATGCTTTAAACCTTAGTATTGCATTAGGCAAAGCCAATGTGCTTTATTTCACCCAAGATTACTGCCAAGGTAATTTACATTTTCAACAACACAGTGCATTAATTACCGACATTATTGATCAGGCTAATTTTGCAAAAATTCAAGTTTTATCATTTATTGCACAAAATGAAATGCAAAAATCCTTCGATTTAGGCATTGCGACCTTACAAACTATAAATATAGTGCTACCGCAAACTTGTGAAATGCTCCATTATTTGACCATAGAGCAACACTATCAAGCTGATAACATTGTCGAGCTTGCGAATTTACCCGCAATGACAGATAAGCGACAGTTACTAGCCTTAGATATTCTCAATGCAATCCAAACCCCCGCCTACTTATTAAGCCCAATAGAATATATGCGCATAGCTTATACTTCACTTGAGTTATGTTTAACGGCCGGGTTATCAGCGCTAAGTGCTAAAGTATTTGTTACTCATGGCTTATTATTATGTGGCGCATTCAGTCGCTTTGAAGAGGGCTTAGCGTTTGCTGATTTAGCAACCAGGGTAAATCAAAGTTATCCTTCTGAAGCGATTCATGTAGAAATTGAATTCACCCGTAATGTCTCGATTTCCCATTGGACTGCGCCGCTTAATTCAACATTGAAGCCATTGGAACAAAATTTTTACCATGGTATTGAGTGTGGCAGTATTGAATATGCCGCGCACTCAGCGCTATTTCAAAGCATGCATAGTTTACTCTGCGGTGAAGAACTTATGCGCTGTAAAACGGTATTTTCTAGCCATGTAGAGATCATGAAGAATAAAAAGCAGTATTATCAACTGGTCATGATGCAGATATGGCAACAGTTAATGAGTAGTTTGACAAGTGAGAATACTGCGATAAATAATTTACAGGGTGAGTACTTTGATGAAGCATTACAATTACCGATTCTGATTGAGACTCAAAACGTTACCACGCTATTTAGTTATCATTTAGCGCGTATGATCCAAGCCTACCTATTTAACGATATCACCCAGGCCTATGCGCAAATGCTGCTCGCCCAACCCTACCAAAACTCTGTGGTTTCTTTATATCATTTTGGTGAATTTCATTTTTATGCTGCGCTGATACGTGCTCAGCATTGCCGCCAGCAAAAAACTGAACAACACAGTAGCGCTTACCATGAAAATATCACTCAGATAAATACTAGTCTTACTTTAATCGAGCAATGGGCCGATAGCTCGGCAAAAAACTATTGTCACAAAGCAAAAATGGTTCGCGCTGAATTACAGTTTTTGTTGCACGATAGCGCCGCATGGCAAAGCTATGATCAAGCGATTGAACTCGCAAAGCAGCATTCAGCGAATCATCATTTAGCCATTGCTAATGAACTCGCTGGTAATTATTGGTTAGCCGCCAACAAAAAGTCGTTGGCAAGAGAACATTATCAGCAAGCATGTAATAGCTACCAAATATGGGGCGCAAACCATAAAGCGCAACAATTATTACGCTTACAGCAATCACTTTTAGTAACCCCTCGCCATGGCCGCGATAACCTGTCCAAATATCAACAGCAACATAACGCCCAAGTCCTTGATCTTGCTTCGGTACTAAAAGCTTCTGAAACCTTAAGTGGCGAGGTCGACTTAACCGCGTTTTTGCACCGGATGATGGTTATCATCATTGAAAACGCTGGCGCGCAAAATGGTGTCTTATTATTACAAAGTGACGGTATTTTAAATATCGAAATCACCTTATCTCGCGATGGTATAGCTAACACCACACAACAACTGCCTTACTCCATTATTAACTTTGTTTCTCGTACCCGAAAAGCACAAGTATTAACCAAAATAAGCGTCCAAGAGCAATTTTTATCTGATCCTTATTTTGCAGACCATCAGCCAAAATCAATTATCTGTATTCCGAGCATCGTCAAAGGTAACCTACAAGGTATTGTTTATCTTGAGCACTACGATGTTGAAGGCGCATTTAGCGATGAAAGGGTTAATGTTTTACAATTGCTTGCGGATCAAACCGCTATCTCATTTGACAATGCCAAACTTTATCAACAAGTATTAGGTTACAATCGCAACCTAGAAAATCAAATTCATGAGCGCACGAAAGAATTAGCCGCAGAAAAAATTAAGGCGGAACAAGCCAACCAAGCTAAATCTAATTTCTTAGCCAATATGAGCCACGAAATCAGAACCCCCATGAACGCTGTTATTGGTTTAAGTCAATTAGCTTTGCGTACTAAACTGTCAGCCACACAACAAGATTATGTTGAAAAAATCCAGGACGCATCTAAGTCATTATTGGGTTTAATCAACGACATTTTAGATTTTTCAAAAATTGAAGCGCAAAAATTAACCCTAGAACGCATTACATTTTCTTTAGCTGAAATTCTTCAGCGCGTGGTGAATGTTTGTACTTTTAAAGTGCATGAGAAGGGCTTAGAGTTTGTGATAGATATCGCCCCAGATGTCCCGAAAATTTTAATTGGGGACCCACTACGTTTACAGCAAGTTATCATCAACTTAGCCAACAACGCCGTAAAGTTCACGCCGTCAGGGTCTATTCATATCTGCATTAAAAAGCACAGTGAAAATAGCCAAACCAGTTGCCTAAAATTTTCGATACACGATACCGGCATAGGTATGAGCCAAGAACAACAACAAGGACTATTTCAATCATTTACCCAAGCTGATGATTCCGTTACGCGTAAATACGGAGGCACAGGTTTAGGTTTAGCCATTAGCAAGCAACTGACCGAGTTAATGGGTGGAGAAATATCACTGACCAGCGAATTAAATGTTGGCTCAACATTCAGTTTTACCGCAATCTTTGAACATGCAGAACAAGCACTTAAAACCATGCCAACGGTTAATCGCCAAATGCTCACTGATTTAAGAGTTTTGGTGGCTGACGATATTGAAATTGCCAGAAAGGTTTTAATTGAAGCATTAGCCTATCTTGAAATTTCTGCTGATGGGGTAGCAAATGGTGAACAAGCATTAGCCGCGGTATTATCGGCGGAAAAAAGTGGCAATCCCTATGATATCGTACTGATGGATTGGAAGATGCCAGAAATGGATGGCATCGAAGCAGCGAAAAAAATTCAAGCACAAACAAGGGATAAACATCCGCATATATTAATGGTTTCTGCTTACGATAAAGATGAAGCAAAAGAATTAGCTATCAATGCCGGTATTGACGAATTTCTTGAAAAACCGATTAATCAATCGGTGCTAGTTGACGCCATTGTTGGATTATTAAGTAAAAGAGACCAAAAATTTAACCTCGAAAGTGCCCCGCCTGTGCTTAATATTCCAAACTTAAGTGCCTATAAGGTCTTATTAGTTGAAGACAATATGATCAACCAACAGGTAGCGAAAGAATTTCTCGCCGATACTAAAATTACGGTCGAATGTGCAGAAAATGGCCTTGTTGCTTTAGAGAAAATTGCCAGCCAAGCTTTCGATTTAGTATTGATGGACATTCAAATGCCAGAAATGGATGGCTTAACCGCCGCGAAAGAAATTCGCCAAACCTTGCAGTTGCAAGACTTACCCATTATTGCCATGACCGCACACGCTATGGAAGGCGATATCGAAAAAAGTGTTATTGCAGGCATGAACCAGCATTTAACTAAGCCTATTGAACCGGAATTATTATACAAAACGCTCAGTCAATATTTGGGTAAAGCCAATAAAACACTAAACAATAAACCTACTAGCGCAGAGCCATCGAGCGAAATAAAACGAAAATTAGCCAAACTACGACAAGAAACTGGATTGGCGGTAGATGAAGCGGTTAAACGAATCCAAGGTAAAGAAGGTCTTTATACTGAATTGATCCATGATTTTTGGTTGAAATATCAATCGTTGTCAGAAGAAATGCAGCAATTTTCTAAGTCGGGGCAAACGGAACTGCTTTATCGTAGTGCCCATTCGTTAAAATCAACGGCACAATATATCGGCGCCTATGAGTTAGCAACGTCCGCTAGTGACCTCGAAAACGAAATTCATCATCAAGGCTTACATGTTGAATTGAAACTCTCTGAAGTTACCACACATTTAGATTTTATTATTGCGCAATTAAACCGTATTTATCAGCATGTAATTTCGGCTAATACTGACCAAGTATTTGACCTCAAGCGGGCTGAAAAAATTATAGAAAAATTAAAGCCTTGCTTAATTTCAGCGAATATTCAGGCGGAGGATATTATTAAAGAGTTAATGGCCGTGGGTCATGAAACCCCGTACCACCAACAAATTTATGACCTGCAAAAGTTGGTCAATGACTTTGACTTTGACGATGCTTTAGCGGCATTATTAACCTTAGAGCAAAAAATAGTCGATGCTAATTAGCTCAACTGTGATAGAGGTAGTAAATAATGCAACCGTTCAACAAGGACGAGCGCCGCAGGGCTAGTGAGAAAGACTACACAATATTGTGTATTGATGATGAAAGCGTCAATTTAAAAGTATTGGCCTCTATCTTCAAAGATCACTACAACGTTGTGGCCTGTAAAAGTGCCAAACAAGGTTTGCAGCGCGCAGTGCAGGAAAATCCCGATATTATTTTGCTAGATATATTAATGCCAGAAGAGAATGGCTTTGAGTTAATGGCAAAGCTAAAAAAACATCCTAAGCTATCGCACATTCCAGTGATTTTCATAACCGGCTTACAAGACGCTGAAGATGAAGAAAAAGGCTTAATCATGGGGGCCTGTGATTATATTCAAAAACCGTTTAATTACGGTATAGTTCGGGCACGGGTTAATACCCATTTAGAAATTATTCGCCAGCGTAATTTATTAGAAAAATTTGCCTTATTCGACAGCCTGACCGAACTACCTAATCGACGAAAATGGCAACAAGACAGTGGTAAGTATTGGCTAACCGCGAAAGTGAATCAAAGCCCGATGGTGTATGGCATTATCGATGTTGATCATTTTAAAAAATACAATGACCATTACGGTCACCAGCAAGGTGATGTGGTATTACGTAAAATTGCTAATACCATTCAAAGAAATTTATATGATTATGGTGGCGCCATATTTCGTTGTGGTGGAGAAGAGTTCTATTTTTATTTTCCCATTGAAAAAACCGCTACTGCCTCAGCAACATTGGCTATTTGTTTAAAAAGTGTCACACAGCTAGCCATTCCGCATCACGCGTTCGACACCTGTGGCCATGTCTCCGTCAGTATTGGTGCGGTTCAGCTCATTCCGAATGAAAATACCTCGATAGAGCAAGTTATGCAACAAGCCGATGAAAGGTTATATTTAGTGAAAAATGGCTCTCGAAATGCCGTTAGCCTGCTGGAGCTTAATCAATACAATCAGCAAATTCCGCTTGATATTTCCTAGTTAAAGTAAAAAACACGACACTTTTTGAGGACAAATTAATGGGAAAAATGGCAAATATTAGGTATAGTGCGCGCCATTAAAACTGACGATGAATACTAAACCCACTAAGTTAGTTCCGACTCAGAGCCATAAAGGATAAATTTTGAAAACTAAAGGCAATCTTTTCATTCTATCTGCCCCTAGTGGCGCAGGAAAGTCGAGCTTAATCTCTGCTTTACTTAAGCAGGCATCGCCAAGAGCCATGCAGGTTTCTGTTTCTCATACGACTCGTGATCCGCGTCCTGGTGAAATCAATGGCCAGCACTATCACTTTGTTAGCAAAGAGCAGTTTAAGCGTGCTATTACTGAAAAGCACTTTTACGAATACGCTGAAGTATTCGGTAATTTTTACGGCACCAGTGAAATAGCGATAGATCAACAACTTGCTCAAGGTATTGATGTTTTTCTTGATATTGACTGGCAAGGTGCGCAGCAAGTCAGAATGAAAAAGCCAGCAGTGACTACGATATTTATTAGTCCGCCGTCGAAACAAGAATTAGAAAAGCGTTTACGCAGCCGCGGACAAGATAGCGAAGAAGTTATCCAAGAGAGAATGGCGCAAGCGCAGGCGCAATGTTCACATTACCAAGAGTTTGACTATATCATTATTAATGATGATTTCGAGCAAGCGTTAGCGGATTTAACTACCATAGTGAACAACCAACGTTTGAAACGCAGTCAGCAAGCCTGCCAGCATCAGAACTTATTTACAGAATTATTAACCTAGAGCGCTTGCTTACTTACCTGTGGATCAAGTAAACTACGCGACTATTTTATAAATTTAATTGTTGGAGTGACCAAATGGCTCGCGTAACTGTTGAAGATGCCGTAGAAAAAGTCGGTAATCGTTTTGACTTGGTGTTAATTGCATCTCGTCGTGCTCGTCAAATTGCTACGGGCGGAAAAGATCCATTGGTTGACCCTGAAAATGACAAACCAACAGTAATTGCTTTACGTGAAATCGAAGCTGGCCTCATTACCACTGAAGTAATGGACCGTTCAGATAAGCATGAGCAAGTGCAGCAAGATTCTGCTGAATTAGCGGCTGTTGCAGCAATTGTTGGTGGTAACCAATAATTTAAGCTAAAACTTAAATTAGCTACAACATTGAAAACGCGTAAATTGCAACATTGTGATTTACGCGTTTTTTATTGTCTGCACTATTTACCATCGGTGCTTTTTTAAAAATTTACCACTTAAATCCATTCTAGTGTCCATAAACATTGGCATAGCGACAAAATAATCGTATTCTAAACTTATTATCGTTAAAATTTAAAGCACAACCAAGGAATTACTGGGTGTACCTTTTTGAACCACTAAAAGAACAGGTATCTAGTTATCTGTCAAAAGTACAGATTGACCTGCTAAAACAGGCTTATATTGTCGCGCGCGCAGCACACGATGGCCAAATGCGTTCCAGTGGTGAACCCTATATTACCCATCCGGTAGCCGTGGCACTCAATCTTGCGAAAATGAATCTAGATCACGAAACATTAATGGCAGCCTTGCTACATGACGTGATTGAAGATACCAAGACGACTAAAGATGAATTAGCGGAACTTTTTGGCCATACAGTCGCGGAACTGGTTGAAGGTGTCAGTAAACTCGACAAGCTAAAATTCGATAATAAAGAAGAAATGCAAGCGGAAAACTTCCGTAAAATGATTTTAGCCATGGTGCAAGATATCCGTGTCATTTTGATTAAGCTTGCTGACCGAACCCATAACATGCGCACTTTAGGGTCACTACGCCCAGATAAACGTCGACGCATAGCCCGTGAAACACTCGAGATCTATGCCCCGATTGCCAATCGTCTGGGTATTCATGATGTCAAAAACGAACTAGAAGTATTAGGTTTTGAAGCACTTTATCCGATGCGTGCTCGAGCCTTAAAATCAGCGGTAAAGCAAGCGCGTGGCAACCGCAAAGAAATTATCAATAATATTCAAAAAGAGGTCACCAGTCGTTTAGCTGAAAGTGGCATTAAAGCGCAAGTCATTGGCCGTGAAAAACATCTTTATTCGATTTATCGTAAAATGCAAAACAAAGAACTTATGTTCAATGAAGTGATGGATATTTATGCCTTTAGGATTATCGTTGGTGATAAAATTGATGACTGTTATCGCGCTTTAGGTGCTGCCCATAACTTATTTAAACCGATTGAATCACGCTTTAAAGATTATATTGCCATCCCTAAAACCAATGGTTACCAATCGCTGCATACTTCTTTAATTGGCCCACATGGTATTCCTGTAGAAATTCAAATCCGTACCCACGATATGGATCAAATGGCAGATAAAGGTGTTGCGGCACACTGGTTATATAAACAAGACGGCGAAGACACCGGCACCACAGCACAAATGAAAGCACGACGCTGGATGCAAAGTTTATTAGAATTGCAGCAAAGTGCTGGTAGCTCATTTGAATTTATCGAAAATGTAAAATCAGATCTTTTTCCAGAAGAAATTTATGTTTTCACACCTGACGGCCGTATTGTCGAATTACCGATGGGAGCAACAGCGGTCGATTTTGCCTATGCCGTGCATACCGACGTCGGTAACTCCTGCGTTGGCGTAAAAGTAGAGCGTAAACCCTTTCCGTTAAGTAAGCCATTAGATTCAGGCCAGACCATTGAAGTGGTTACTTCTACTGCTGCGCGGCCTAACGCGACTTGGCTAAACTTTGTTGTGACCTCAAAAGCGCGTTTGCAAATTCGCACTTACTTACGTTCACAAGAAAAAACCGAGTCGCTTGCCCTAGGCAGACGCCTACTTAGCCATGCCTTAGGCGCTACCAAGCTCGAAAATATTGCGGCAGAAAAACTAAAACAAGTCGTGAAAGACACTGGCAATAAAACCGTTGAAGAACTGCTGATCAATATCGGTCTAGGCAATGCACTCAGTATAGGTATTGCTAAACGTCTAAAAGATGAATTTACCGAAGAGTCGGAGCTGAAACCAACCACCACTAAGAGCAAAATGCCGATTAAAGGCACTGAAGGTATGATGGTAAGCTATGGCAAATGCTGTCGTCCTATTCCAGGTGACTCTATTTTGGCTTACTTAAGCCCAGGTAAAGGCTTGATGGTACATCAACAAGGTTGTCGCAATAATAAAGGCCATGAGCAAGGTAGCTTGTTCCCGGTAAGATGGGATACCGATATCGACCGCGATTTCATTGCCAAATTACGTATCGAAATTCTCAATCATAAAGGTGCCTTGGCCGCATTAACTAATGTTATTGCCCGCTGTGGCTCAAACGTTCACTCACTTAATTCCGGTGAAAAAGATTCTGGACTGTATTTAATCGATATGGAAATTACCTGTCGAAATAGGGTTCATCTTGCCGACATAATCCGAAAAATTAAAGTTATGAGCGACGTTCAACGCGTTGTCCGTAACAAATAGAATAGCTTAGGAAACACTATGAAAACTATTATTAGTACAGATCTTGCGCCCAGTGCAATTGGCACCTATAGCCAAGCCGTAAAAGTCAATAATACGGTTTATTTATCAGGCCAGATCCCCCTAGTACCTGAAACGATGGAAATTATTTCTGAAGATTTTACCGAGCAGACACAACAAGTATTTAAAAATATTGTCGCGGTATGTGAAGCGGCAGGCGGCAATATTAATGATATGGTGAAAGTGAATATATTTTTACAAGATCTCGCTAATTTTGCCACGGTAAACGAAATTATGAGCCAATATTTCCAAAAGCCCTATCCAGCAAGAGCCGCAGTACAGGTAGCGAGGCTGCCAAAAGATGTCGCGATTGAAATAGACGGCATTATGGAATTACCAAATTATAGTTAACGCTAAACTCGTCAATTTTTACCGGCAAGCAACACTCATTAAGCTTGCCAATATTTAACTCAACTTTAGAATCAGTATATGACCCCGGATAGATTACAAAGAATTAACAGCATGTTAGATCAACGCCAACCTGATTTAACCGTATGTATGGAAGGGGTGCACAAAACCCATAACTTAGCAGCAGTTGTTCGCACCGCTGATGCTGTTGGTGTGAGCGATGTGCACGCGGTATGGAAAAATGAAACCATGCGCCTTTCTGGCGGCAGTGCTGCCGGCAGTCAAAATTGGATTGATGTGCATAATTATAATTGTACTGAAGACGCTATTAACGAATTAAAAAAGCAAGGTATGCAGGTGTTGGTAACAAATTTATCAGCGACTGCAGTCGACTTTCGCGAGATTGATTATACCAAGCCAACCGCCATAGTGCTTGGACAGGAAAAATTTGGTGCCTCAGAAAAAGCACTGGAAATGGCTGACTACGACATCGTTATCCCTATGGTGGGTATGGTGCAATCATTAAATGTCTCGGTTGCTTGTTCTGTAGTGTTATACGAAGCGCAACGCCAGCGCCAAGCCGCGGGATTATATCAACAGCCAAGATTAAGCCAACAACGCCGACAACGCGTATTATTTGAAGGTGGCCATCCTATTTTTGCCAAAGCTTGCCAACGTAAAGGCTTAGCGTACCCAGAAATAGATGAAGCAGGCCAAATTGTTGCCTCAGAGCAATGGTGGCAGCAAATGCAAATGACCCAAGATGCTTGGCAAAATATTGACGACGATTAAGGAAATCTGCAGTGCCTCGGCAAATGGAAGCGTTAACTAATTTAGCCCAAATCCCAGTCACCTCGTTAAAAGGGGTCGGTCCAGGCATGGCAGGTAAGTTGGAAAAAGTTGGCTTAGTATCGCTGCAAGACCTACTCTTTCACTTGCCATTACGTTACGAAGATCGCACCCGTGTCACCGCTGTTCGTGATCTTATGTCCGGTCTCTACACCAATATTATTGGTGAAGTTACGCAAAATGAGATAATACAAGGCAAACGCAGAATGATGCTCGTCACCATCAATGATGGCACTGGCAGTATCAATCTGCGTTTTTTTCATTTTTCCGCTAGCCAAAAAAACAACCTCGCCGTTGGCCTTAATATTCGCTGTTATGGTGAAGTTAATCGTGGCATGCGCGGCTTTGAGATGGTGCACCCAGAATATAAAGCCTTAGATCAAGATCAACCGCTAACAGCCGTTGAAGAAACCTTAACACCGGTCTATTCAACCACTGATGGTTTACGACAAATATCTTTGCGTAACTTAACTGAACAAGCATTAATCCGCCTACAACGAGGCCAAGTCGAGGAGTTGTTACCCGCTGAAATCGGTCAGCACCGATATACTTTAGCGCAGGCACTGGCATTAATTCACCGACCACCGCCCGATACTTCTGTGGTATTAATGGAGGAAGGAAAACACCCTGCACAACTTAGATTAATCAAAGAAGAACTCTTAGCCCATAATCTCAGCATGTTGAAACTACGTGCCTCTAGTGATCATCACCCGGCAGTTTCTTTAGCTATTGATGAACAGCTGGAAGAAAAATTTTTAGCATCTTTGCCATTTTCACCGACAGGCGCACAAGCAAGAGTTACCGCTGAAATACGCACAGATCTGCTTAAGCAGATGCCGATGATGCGTTTAGTGCAAGGTGATGTCGGTTCAGGTAAAACACTGGTTGCGGCTTTGGCAGCCTTAACCGCTATAAGCCAAGGTTTTCAAGTTGCTTTAATGGCCCCGACAGAAATATTGGCCGAACAGCATGCAATTAACTTTCAAAAATGGTTTGAACCACTGGATATTTCGGTTGGCTGGCTAGTTGGAAAAACCAAAGCAAAAGCAAGAAGACATGCCTTAGAGCATATTGCTAATGGCAGTATGCAAATGGTTATTGGTACCCATGCATTATTTCAAGAGCAGGTAATATTCAATAAGCTCGCGCTCATTGTCATTGATGAACAACATAAATTTGGTGTCCATCAGCGCTTATCGTTACGTGAAAAAGGCGCATGGCAGGGTAATTATCCACACCAATTAATTATGACGGCCACACCTATACCCCGTACATTAGCGATGACAGCTTATGCAGATTTAGACACCTCAGTGATTGATGAACTCCCGCCAGGACGCACCCCTATTACAACGGTTGCTTTACCAGACACGCGCAGAGCTGATGTCATTGAACGCATTCGCCAAGGCTGCACAAACGATAAACGCCAAGCCTATTGGGTCTGTACACTGATTGAAGAATCTGAAGTACTACAATGCCAAGCGGCTGAAGATACTGCCGTGCATTTGCAAGCGCAACTATCAGAATTAAAAATTGGTTTGGTGCATGGCCGAATGAAATCTGATGAAAAACAATCGGTAATGGAGCAGTTCAAACTAGGTGAACTCGACTTATTAGTAGCCACAACCGTTATCGAAGTTGGCGTAGATGTGCCCAATTCAAGCCTGATGGTAATTGAAAATCCAGAGCGCTTAGGACTAGCACAATTACATCAATTACGCGGCCGCGTTGGTCGTGGTTCAGTCGCTTCTCACTGCGTACTAATGTACAAAGCGCCTTTAACTAAAACAGCAACTAAACGCTTAAATGCCCTTAGAAAAAGCAATGATGGCTTTGTTATCGCGCAAAAAGATCTAGAAATTCGAGGCCCGGGCGAGTTACTCGGCACCAAACAAACCGGTCTTGCCGATTTAAAAATCGCCGACTTGCAACGCGATGCCCACTTGATACCAGAAGTTCAGCAACATGCCCGCCTGATATGGCAAAAATATCCTGAACAAGCCAGTGCCTTGATTAATCGCTGGCTGGCTAATCGAGAAAAATATTCAAATGCTTAACGCTGTAATAATAAAAATTTAACTGCACATCACACAGCAAGTAGCATATTTAATAGTCCATCAAGCGATATTTTCAATAATAGCGCTGATTATAACTACCCGCTGAATCTCAAGTGTTAATTAATCTAAAAAAATGCGGTAAACTAACGGTAATTTAAGTCAATAGCGAAACCATGATGTCAGCACACGATCAAAATCATCAGATTAACCAGGATAAAAGTGACGATAATACGACGCACTTTGGCTTTCAAACGGTCGAAAAAAATGAAAAAGAATCGAAAGTAGCTAGCGTTTTTCACTCTGTTGCGCAGCAATACGATGTCATGAATGATCTGATGTCTTTTGGTATTCATCGCTTGTGGAAACGCTTTACTATCGACGCCAGCGGCGTGCGTCCAGGCAACAAAGTATTAGATTTAGCGGGTGGCACCGGTGACTTAACGGCAAAATTTTCCCAGCTAGTCGGTCGTGAAGGCAAAGTCATTTTAGCGGATATTAACAGCTCAATGCTTAATGTCGGACGCGATAAATTACGCGACCGTGGTTTAGTGCAAAATATAGAATATGTACAAGCAAACGCGCAATATCTGCCGTTTGAAGATAATACTTTTGATATCATTACCATCGCCTTTGGTTTAAGAAATGTTACCGATAAAGACATGGCATTGCGCTCGATGTATCGTGTACTCAAACCTGGCGGACGTTTATTGGTTTTAGAGTTTTCTAAACCCGAACATGAATTAGTCAACAAAGCCTATGACTTCTATTCTTTTAATATCTTACCTAAAATGGGCGAATTAGTGGCTAAAGACGGCGAAAGCTACCAATATTTAGCGGAATCTATCCGTATGCATCCCGATCAAGAAACCTTGAAAACCATGATGGATGCGGCAGGTTTTGAACAAACCAGCTTCAAAAACTTAACCGGTGGTGTGGTCGCGCTGCATAAAGGTTATAAATTTTAACCTTATGCCTCAGACAATCCGTCAGCAGCTGATGTTTGCGCAAAGTGTCAGTGCGCTGCTTGAAACCGTTATCAATCAGTTTCTGCGCTATAATTTGCACGGCACACGGGCATTAAAGCCATTGGCTGAAAAAACTTTAACCGTGCAGCTGGCTGAATTACCCTTTCCATTAAGCTTTAGCGTTAGTGATGAAAAAATTCATGTCACCATTAATGATGAGCATAGCGATTGTTGTTTAATTACCAGTATTAGTAGCTTAATTGAATTAAAAAAAGAACAACAACTCACAGATTTAATTAAAAATAACAAACTCGATATTCTAGGTGACTTAAAGGTAGCTCAGCGCTTCGCCGACATAGCGCAATCCCTCGATATTGATTGGCAAAGTGAGTTAGCAAAGCGTATTGGTGACATTCCTACCTATAAATTAGGGCAGTTAGGTCAGCAGCTACGAGAAAAATTAAGCTTTGCCAGCAACCAAGTCCAAGCAGATGCCGGTGAGTGGTTAGTACATGAAAAAAGACTGATGATAACCGCTGCAGAGTTATCTTATTTTAATCGCGATGTTGAGCAAGTAGTGCAACAAGTGGCGACTTTAAGCTCTCGACTAGACGAATTAATTAATCGCGTAAGTCATACCAATTTGATTAAATAAGTGTTCTACTTTTTCATGAGGATAAAGGGATAAATACAAGCCATATAATTTACTATGTAGTTATTCTACTTATAAATTTTATAACGCCGTAGTTATTCATTTTGACCATTAAAAATGAGCAGGTAATTAATCAACTTGGTATCATATATCATAAGGCAATACGGTGAGTAGTAAACGTTTATACAAGATAGTAAAAACATTCCTTCAGTTTGGGCTGGATGAGCTTGTACCGAAAAAATATTTGCCTTGGTACGTCAAAATTGTTCGCAGTTCATTGTTCTGGCTAAGAAATAAACATAAAGATAAAAGCAAAGCACAGCGTTTTCGATTAGCGATAGAAACATTAGGGCCAGTATTTGTTAAGTTTGGTCAAATGCTCTCAACTCGACGAGACTTATTATCCGATGACTTTGCTCATCAACTAACCTTATTACAAGATAAAGTACCGGCATTTTCTGGCGCCGAGGCCGAAAAAATTATTATTACCGCCATTGGTGCTGAGATCTTTGCAGAATATTTTAAAGACTTTGAACGTATCCCTTTAGCCTCCGCCTCTATTGCGCAAGTACATACAGCGACCATGCTGCATAAAAATGGCGAGCAAGCTGTAGTGCTAAAAGTGCTACGACCCAACATTGAAGAAACTATTTTAGCAGACCTCAATGTGATGTTAATTTTTGCCAAAATTATTGCCCGCTGGTTACCTGACGGTAGACGTTTACGGCCTGTTGAAGTGGTCGCCGAATATAAAAAAACCATTTTAGAAGAATTAGATTTAAACCGTGAAGCCGGTAATGCCATTCAGCTAAAGCGTAACTTTAACCAAGGAAGAGATAGCGATAAAGTGCTGTACGTACCTAATATCTATAGCGAATACTGCTCTAAAAATGTCATGGTAATGGAACGTATTTACGGTATTGGCGTCGGTGAAGTTGAGACTTTGCAGGCAAAAAATGTTGATATGAAACTGCTTGCTGAACGTGGCGTTGAAGTGTTTTTTGCGCAAGTATTTCGTGATAGCTTTTTTCATGCCGACATGCACCCAGGCAATGTCTTTGTCGATGCGACAACCCCGGCTGACCCGACTTGGATTGCTATTGATTTTGGCATTGTTGGTACGTTAAACCGTGAAGATAAACGTTATTTAGCCGAAAATTTTGTTGCTTTTTTTAACCGTGATTATCGTAAAGTTGCCCAATTACATGTTGATTCAGGCTGGGTACCCAGCGATACATGTGTCGACGAATTTGAATTTGCCATTCGTACCGTCTGTGAGCCAATATTTAACAAACCCTTGTCTGAAATATCATTTGGCCAAGTACTGGTTAACCTTTTTAATACGGCACGCCGCTTTAATATGGAAGTACAGCCGCAATTGGTATTACTACAAAAAACACTACTCTATATTGAAGGTTTAGGTCGTCAACTTTACCCTGCTTTAGATCTTTGGCAAACAGCAAAGCCAATTTTAGAAAATTGGGTCAAAGCACAAATGGGTGTTAAAGCGGTTTTTAAAAAGATAAAAGATAACTTACCTTTTTGGAATGAAAAACTGCCGGAAATCCCTGATTTAGTCTACGATTACTTAAAAACTAATCGAGAAGCCCAACGTCGGCAATTGATGACACTGAAACAAATACAGCGTCAGCAACAGCTACACAGCAAGCAAATAATAAAACTGGTCATTATTGCCACACTCGCCATTTGCTTAACCATTGGCTTTACTTAATGACTTTATAAAGCTAAAGAAAACCACCAAACACCGTACTTAACAATAAGTCTTAAGTAATAAAAAAACAGCTTAATACAACAGGAAAAAACATGACTAACAACGAAGTTTTACAACATATTCGTTATATATTTACCTTAAACAATGAAAAAATTGTGGCTATTTTTCAACTGGCAGAATGCCTACAAACCGATGAAGAAATTAGTAACTTTTTTCGTAAAAACGGTGAACAATTATTCGCTCGAGTTGCTGATAATACCTTAGCAAGCTTTCTTGACGGCCTAATCATAGAGTTTCGAGGAGCAAAAGACGGTGCTCAAGCGCAGTTAAATCAAACCGTCAATAACAATATCGTCTTCAATAAAGTAAAAATTGCCCTCGCGTTAAAAGCTGACGATATTATTAGCTTGCTCGACTCTGCTGAATTAACCTTAAGTAAGCATGAACTGAGTGCTTTTTTTCGCAAACCAGAACACAAACACTTCCGTGTCTGTAATGATGAAACCTTATTGAAATTTTTTAACGGTTTACATTTAAAAAATCGACAAGAAATTCAAGAAATAAAAGAGTAGCACTTGTTTAGCTAGGTAGTGTTTAATCTATCTAGCTACCCCACCTAGATAATCAGCGCTTATATCTACCAGGCCATAAAACCGATTTACCTAGCTCTGCGCTTAGGTTATATTGTAGGCAGTAACAGTCTGCTGTAGTTATAAAATGTCGATTATTAAAAGCGTGCTTTTGTCTTTAATATTATGCTCTAGTGTTGCTGCCTATAGTTATGCTCAGGAAACGCCACTAACTTTTCTAGCAGAAGCACTGCCGCCATATCATTATATTGATAACCAAGGTCAAGTCACTGGCGCCTTGGTTGAGATAACCCAAGCCATACTAGCTGAGGCGAACCTGCCCGGAAGTATTGCAATACAGCCGTTCGCTCGTAGTTATCAAAACACCCAAAATAAAAAAAACACCTTTATGTTTTCTTTGCTAAAAACTCCAGACCGCGAGAAAAAATTTCAATGGGTTGGCCAAACATATAAGAGCTCTGCGGTACTTGTTGGGCTGAAAAATCGACAAGATATCAAGTTAACTTCACTTGAAAGTGCAAAGCCATATATTATTGGCACCATACGGGGTTATCATGCTGATTATTTTTTGCATGAAAATGGTTTTACAGAACAAGAAAACTTATCCTTAAGTGTCACGAGTAAGCACCTGTGGGCAATGCTGTTTAATGAACGCATAGATTTAGTATTAACCAATTATATGGCATTAGACCGAGATATAAACAAGGCTGGCTTTGATGCTAAGAGTATTACGCCATACTTATCATTGGAGAACTTCCCCAACGAGCTTTATATCGCGACTGGTTTAACAACTTCAAAAACAATAATTGAGCAATTAGCACAGGCCTTAGCTGCAATTAAAAAATCAGGTCAATATCAAAGCATATTAACTAAATACGCCTTATAAACCGTCGGCTTAGTTTTTTTCAAGCTAAATTATCTTATCTTTTCTGCGCTAATTTCCGCCTCGACAACGACGCGATTACGCCCGTTATCTTTGGCGACATACAAAGCCGCGTCAGCTCGACTAATCCATGCTTCTGCGGTTTCTCCAGCACGATATTGTGCGACACCAATAGATACGGTTACTGATATATCATCGGCAAAGATAGTTCTTTCAACTAGGGCGCGTAATTTTTCTGCGACCTGTTTAGCTTCCTGTAAATCAACTTTTAACGGTAAAAGAATAAACTCTTCCCCGCCATAGCGATATAGCGCATCCAATGCTCGGCTAGATTTTTGAATCAACTCGACCAATTCGACTAAAACAATATCACCATTTGCATGACCATAATTATCATTAATTTTCTTAAAATGATCTAAATCCAATAGCAGCAATGATACTTTAGAGGATGCTCTATTTTGATCAGCGAGAATTTTTTCAAGCTTATTATCTAAGGCTCTACGATTGCCTGATGACGTTAGCGGGTCAATGCTGGCTAGTAGTGCTAATCTATTATTGGTTTTATTATAATTATCGAAAATTACGTAAGAAAATGAAGCGTTTAAAAATAGAGTTGCCATTATGGTTAGTAACTCTACAGCAGAGGTGCTAGGAAATAAAATGATGGTGATGAGCGCAATAGCAATAAAACATATTATACCTGCCGGTTTGGCGGGTAAAATATAGAAAAATGCGATCATGCATGGGTATAGCCAAAATAGATGGGATTGTCCGCGAAGAGCAACAATGGTCACAATCGCAATGGCAAAAAAACAGGATAGTACAAGTTTGGCAGTATTCACTTTTCTAGTATAATAAACAAAAACAAAAAACCCAGCCGTGCCAATGACCAGTGCGGCGTCAATAAACGCCATGATCATATCTCCCTCTTGCCAACGTAAATAAACAAAGGGGGTAATAGCAATAGCAGCAAACGCACTTAATATCAGTAACATTTTTTCTGATGTGGAACGTTCCGTCATTTTATTTCCCTTACGCTAACTGACACTTACTACAAAATACAGACAATCACCCTAATATAGAAAAATCTAATTGAAAATTCAAATAGATAATGCACGACTAATAGAACTAATTTAGCGTTCTTTGAGCTAAAAAAAATATGATAGCAATTGCTATTAAAGATAGTTTATATTATTTTTTATGCTTGAGCATCTCGCGTAAATTTGCCACACCCATTTTTGCCGTTGCTTGTTTTTTTTCTATACTTTGTTTGGTTTGGGTCAATTCCCAGCTTAAATCATCTTGTGGTAATTCATGCAAAAATCGACTGGCTTCAGTGCGAGATACTTCACCGTACTGCCGACGCTCGCGCGCATAGGTGAAAATCAACTCTTTTTGCGCACGCGTAATACCCACATAGGCTAAACGACGCTCTTCTTCAACATTGCCTTCATCCATACTGGTTTGATGAGGCAATAAACCTTCTTCCATACCAATAAGGAATACATAAGGAAATTCCAGACCTTTCGAGGCATGTAGCGTCATTAACTGAACTTGATCCGTATCTTCTTCATCCTCATTACGCTCCATCATGTCACGTAGCGTTAAACGCGTGACCACCTGCGCTAACGTCATCGGCTCTTCATCCTCATCACCTTCGAGCATTTGCGTTACCCAACTAAACAATTGCGTGACGTTTTTCATGCGCATTTCAGCGGCTTTGGCACTAGGCGAGGTATCGTATAGCCAATCTTCATAGTTAATTTCGCGTACCATAGCACGCAATACCGCCGAGGTATCACCACGCTCGGCATGATCTGCGGTTGCTACCAACCAATGGGTAAACTTTTGTACGCTGATAAGGCCGCGACCGGTAAGGTGTTGCTCTAAGCCGAGTTCAAAACTGGCGGCAAACATGCTAATTTGGCGCATATTGGCATAGCTGCCGAGTTTTTCCAGTGTTGTTGGGCCAATTTCTCTGCGGGGTACATTCACGATACGAAGAAATGCGTTGTCATCATCTGGGTTCACCAGCACGCGCAGAAATGCCATCATATCTTTAATTTCTGCCCGTGAGAAAAACGAGGTTCCGCCATTAATTTTGTAAGGTATTCGGTTGGTCATCAAGGCTTTTTCGAGTAGACGCGATTGATGGTTGCCGCGATACAAAATCGCATAATCTTTAAATTTACTCTTATTTAAGAAGCGATGGCCTATCAGCTCGCCCACAACTCGCTCTACCTCATGGTCTTCATTTTTTGTTTGCAGTACACGTAACTCAACACCATAATTTAGTTCACTAAAGAGTGCTTTGTCATAAACATGCGGGTTGTTGGCAATAAGAATATTGGCACATTTTAAAATACGGCCACTGGAGCGATAATTTTGTTCAAGTTTAATCAACTTAAGGTTGGGGTAGTCTTCTCCCAGCAACACCAAATTTTGCGGTTTAGCGCCACGCCATGAGTATATTGATTGGTCATCATCACCAACGACCGTTAGCAAACCTTGTTCACCGGTGATTTGTTTAACTAATTCGTATTGGCTGGCATTGGTATCTTGATATTCGTCCACCAACATATATTTAATTTTTTGCTGCCAGCGCGTACGTACTTCGGGATAATTACGCATTAATAACGTTGGAATTAAAATCAGATCATCAAAGTCTAACGCGTTATAAGCTTTCATGTGCTTTTGATACCTTGCATAAAATTCAGCAAAAAGTACGGCATCAGCATCACTGGCTTGTTTAATCGCGGCATCAGGCAATAACAATTCATTTTTCCAACTGGAAATCATCATTTGTAATTTATTTAATAAGTCTTTGTCACCATCAAGTTGCTCTTGAGTCAGTTCTTTTAATAGCGCTAGGCTGTCTTGATCATCAAATAAGGTAAAACCAGGCTTATAACCTAAGGTTTTTAACTCTCGACGAATAATGTCTAAGCCCAACGAGTGAAACGTACAAACCGTTAAGCCACGAGTCTGTGCTTTGTCCATCATCTTAACGACACGCTCTTTCATTTCACGCGCGGCTTTATTGGTAAAAGTCACCGCGGCAATATTTTTCGCTTTATAACCGCAGTTTTGAATTAAGTACGCAATTTTCTGACATATAACCCCAGTTTTACCGCTGCCCGCTCCCGCTAATACTAAGCATGGACCGTCAACATATTTTTTTGCTTCATTTTGACCTGCGTTTAATTTCATTGCTGCAGTTAACTCAATTGGTTTAAATAGTCGACCGCATATTTTACCTGTTTTTATTGCCAGACGACATCAACTTTCAACAACTAGGGATAAATTTTTACATTCTTTATCAGTGATATTGTTATCAATAGCGCTTAGATTGGTTACAATAATGCCATCGCTTATCACTTAAGAGCATTAAAATGATTAACGCCAAAAAAATAGAAGAAATTGCCAAACAAGTCACCGATTCAATTCCCGCTGGCTTAAAAGATTTTGCCAATGACATGGAAGATAAAACTAAGGTTATCTTGCAGCGTAAACTGTCACAACTTGACGTTGTGACACGTGAAGAATTCGACGTACAAACACAAGTGCTGATTAAAACTCGTGCTAAATTGGTTGATCTTGAAGCAAAAGTTGCGGCATTAGAAGCAAAGTTAAGCACAGAGTAAAGTGACTTCAAAAGCTTTAATTCATCTACAGGCCTTGGCAGTAAATTAATTTATCTACCCATAGTTTGTATTTTTTTATAAGATAAACAACGCCATAGCCATTCTAATGGACCAAAGGCATAGTGAGTTAGCCACCAAGAAGAAAATAATAATTGCACAGCAATAATGGCAAAAACAATGAGCATTTGTGGCGCTCGAGATATTTCACCAAAATAACCGCCAGCATAACCATAAAAGATGCTGGTCAAAATAACTGACTGCATGATGTAGTTGGTTAATGCCATTCTACCCATAGGCGCAAATATGGCTAATCGCCTGTGCCACTTTTCATCCGTCAATAAGGACATTATTAGGCCAAAATAGCCTGCGGTCATCACCAACTGACCGATGAAAAATAACGTGTCACCTACTGCCTGCAACAACATAACTTGCTTGGCTGCTGGATGTTGTGCGACTAACAGCCCAGCGGTTTCGAATGCGACTCCAAAACCAACGCCAACATAGGCCATAGTTTTAAACGCTGTGCTGTGCTCTTGATAGTTTTTCATAATGCCACTAGAGACTAACCAATAGCCTAAAATAAATATTGGTACTAGCATAGTGAGTGAAAACGGTACGGTAAACATCAACATAAATAAGGCAAAATTTAGCCGAAACTCTGTAGCCTGCCAGTAGCTAGCTTGGGTAAAAGCGCTGACTTCTTCGGACTGCTCGGTGCGCATTTCTGCTTGTTGAGTCACGATGGCTTGTGCCTGCTGCTCTATTAAATGTTCAAACGCTTGATCAGAATTTAGATTGCTATCATCAAGGTTATCGCTTGCTGTACGCACTGATGCAAGCTCTAGCTGCATGGCTTCATTCACGTTACCAGTTAATACTGCGCTTAATTCAGCTTGAATTTCATTTACTTTTAATTTGGTTTTTTCGTTTGCGAGGTTAATCGCCTCAACACGTTTGGCTACTTTTATTTGTTCATACCACTGTTCGGTTAGCGCTTGTGTGTCGTGACTTACGCCAAAAACAATACCACTCATGATAGAGACAAAAATAGGCACAGATAACCACACCATGGCTAGTTTAAAAAATGATTGGGGATTATCATATTTCTTAAAGCGCTCTTTTTGCAGTAAAGTCACCCAGCCCAGCAGCAGTAGGCCTGCAACACCATAATCATGGAGAATATCGCCGCCCCACAAAAATACCATATGCAAGCATCCAAAGACGATTAGCGCAATCATTCGACGCGAGAACCAGGCACTAAAGGGTCGCTCGGCAGCTTTAGCTTTGAGCAGCATAACCGCAAAACCCATACCAAATAGCAAAGCAAATAACGTATAGAACTTTCCTTCAACAAAACAACGAATCAGCCACGCAACCGCATGATCTAGCCCCGTTAAACTGGTATCTTGGCTACCTAAACTCGCCATGGCACGATTAAACCACTCAATATTCATAAATAGAATGCCCGCGAGTGCTAAGCCACGAAGAATGTCCAGCGCAATAAGACGCTGGCTAACGGCAATGGGGGCTAGATTTTTAATCAACGCTGTTGGCGTATCAGCCTGAAGACCTGCCATAAAATGTCCTTTTTTATTGGTATGCTATGACTTTTTTATGCTAAGCAATATCAAGCATACGATTAAAAAAAGCAGCTATCCGCTACTTTTCTAGGAAAAAAATTAACCCCAAGACAATATTAGGTGAGAAAGGTTTGATAAGCTTTATTAGCCGTTTCTTCCTGCCATTCATAACCTAAGGCTTTGAGGTGGGCAAAAAAATCATCTTCCTGCGCTTTTTTCACTTCAAATCCTGCCAATACTTGGCCAAAGGCCGCGCCATGGTTACGATAATGAAAAAGAGTAATATTCCAATGCTCACCCAAAGTATCTAAAAACTGTTCTAAAGCGCCCGGGTATTCTGGGAATTGAAAACGAAAAATACGTTCTTGCGCTGATAATTCATTTTTACCGCCAATCATGTATCTAACATGTAACTTTGCCAATTCATTTTCGGTAAAATCAGTTACTTGGTAAGCTTGCTGTTGCAAACTTTCCGTGATCTTTGCTCTGTCATTAAGCTCGCCACCTAAACGCACACCGACAAAAATATTGGCCTTAGCTGCAGATGTTGAAAGCTCAGTTTTATTCGCATAACGATAGTTAAATTCGGTGATCACTCGGCCAGCAAGCGCTTGGCAAAACTTTCTGAAACTGCCTTTTTCTTCTGGAATCTTAACCGCATACACCGCTTCTTTTTGCTCACCTAATTCACAACGTTCAGAGATATAACGCAAGGTATGAAAGTTCATATTAGCGCCAGAAAGAATCGCAGCAAGCGCTTCACCACCTGGACTGGTTTGGCAGTATTTTTTTAGTCCCGCTAAAGATAATGCGCCAGCGGGCTCTGAAATGACTCGCGTTTGTTCGAAAATATCTTTTATAGCCGCACAAATTTCGTCGGTTGAAACCGTGATAACATGGTCACAATAATGTTTGATGACATCAAAGGTTTGCTCACCGATTCGTTTAACCGCGACGCCATCAGCAAACAAACCAACCTGGTCTAAATCTACCGGTTTACCGGCAGCCAATGCCGCTTTTAAACACGCTGAGTCTTCAGCTTCGACGCCAATAACTTTAATTTTCGGTTGTAACTGTTTTAAATAAACCGCCATGCCAGCTAATAAACCACCACCACCGACCGGAATAAACACCACATCGGTGTGAGGGTTTTGTTGCAGTAACTCTTTAGCAACCGTACCTTGACCAGCAATAACATCAATATCGTCAAACGGGTGGATCAAAGTTTTTTGTTCGGCGTTGGCAAAGGCCACTGAAGCTTGTTGCGCCTCGTTAAAGCTTTTACCAATTAAGCGAATTTCTGCACCATAACGCCTAACATTATCGACCTTAATATCCGGAGTGGTGATCGGCATCACTATGGTCGCTTTAATGCCTAGTTTATGGGCCGCTAATGCTAGGCCTTGCGCATGATTGCCGGCAGACGCGGCAATAACTCCGTGCAAACATTGCTGTTCAGACAAATTAACTAATTTATTATAAGCACCACGTAATTTAAAAGAGTGTACCGGTTGCTGATCTTCGCGCTTAAGGTATATTTGATTACCTAAACGCGCGGACAGTTTAGTTAACGGCGTTAATGCGGTTTCAACGGCAACGTCATAAACCGGCGCGAGTAATATACGTCGTAAATAATCTAGCGCTTGTTCTTGCCTAGTTTTCGCTTGCACTAACGCTTGTTGTTCAACTTCAGTCATTAGGCTCACCGACGAACTCGCGGTTACGTACTGCACCTTTATCGGCACTGGTCGCCTGAATCTGATAGCTAGCGTAATTGTTAACATCTGGCATGTAAATTTACTCCCCTACCCAATCGTCAAGTA
>CAXBNP010000014.1:0-104266 GCA_963977145.1 uncultured Colwellia sp. | reverse complement strand
ATCGACGTCTATCGACGAACTAATACTATGGAACCATGTTCTTAAATAGACTTAACTTTAGGCTGAAAAAAACATAGCCCTCATAGACGTACAGGGATGGTCTAATGCCTTGAAAGACAGGATGTCTGAGAGAGGCCTGAACATCGTTGCTATTTCACATCCATGTGATCACAACATACCGTTCATCCTGAACATAAAAGGCCAACAGATGTTGGCCTTTTTATTCTCTAACGTTTAACGTAAAGCTATAGCGTTACATTAGCGTAGTTCACGTCGTAATATTTTACCGACGTTAGTTTTTGGTAATTCGTCACGAAACTCAATAATTTTGGGTACTTTATAATTAGTTAAGTTTTCACGACAGTGTTTAATCAACGCGGCTTCAGTTAAGTTAGGGTCTTTGCGAACAACAAATATTTTCACTACTTCACCAGACGCTTCATGAGGAACGCCAATGGCAGCCGCTTCTAATACACCTTCATGGCTCACTAGTACTTCTTCAATTTCATTTGGATAAACATTAAAGCCTGAAACAATAATCATATCTTTTTTGCGATCAACAATTTTAAAGAAACCATTTTCGTCCATACAAGCAACATCGCCTGTTGCTAACCAGCCATCTTTTAAAATTTCATCAGTAGCTTCTTGGCGATTATAGTAACCTTTCATCACTTGTGGGCCTTTAACCCACATTTCTCCCGCTTCACCTATGTCGGCATCGCTACCATCCTCTCTAACGATACGAATATCGGTAGAAGATGCGGGTAAACCGATACTGCCACTGTAATGTTGTTGGTTATAAGGGCAAAGTGTTACTAAAGGTGCACATTCAGTCAAGCCGTAGCCTTCAAGTAAGCGTGTTTTAGTGACACTTTCCCACTTTTCCGCTACTGGACGTTGCACTGCCATACCACCACCGAGTGATAACTTTAAATTAGAAAAGTTGAGTTCACTAAAGCCTGGAGTATTTAATAGACCATTAAATAAGGTGTTAACACCCGTAATCGCGGTAAAGTCATACCTTGCTAACTCTTTAACAAAACCTGGCATATCACGTGGGTTTGTGATCAATAAATTTGTACCACCTAGCGTAATAAATGTTAAGCAATTCGCCGTTAAGGCAAAAATATGGTAAAGCGGTAATGCGGTAACAACTAGCTCTTTGCCTTCTTCTAACTGGGGCTTAATCGCCGCTTTTGCCTGCTCTAGGTTAGCAACCATATTACGGTGCGTTAACATCGCACCTTTTGAAACACCTGTTGTGCCACCGGTATATTGTAAAAAAGCTAAATCATCACCACAAAGTGCTACCGGCGTTAAGCTTAATTTATATCCCTTTGCCAAGACTTTATTAAAATAGTCGACATTAGCAAGTTTAAAAGCCGGCACCATTTTTTTAATATACTTTACCACACCATTTACAATGGCACCTTTAACCGTACCTAAACGATCGCCCAGCGAAGTAAGAATAACTTTTTCAACCGGCGTTTTATCAATAACTTTTTCCAAAATACTGGCAAAGTTCTCAATAATTAATATCGCCTTAGTGTTTGAATCTTTTAGTTGATGCTCTAACTCACGTGCAGTGTATAGCGGGTTCACATTGACGACAGTTAAACCTGCTATCAAGGCACCAAATAGTGCAATAGGGTATTGCAAACAATTAGGTACCATAATGGCAAATTTATCACCTTTGACTAAGCCTAGATCTTGTTGTAGATAGGCAGCAAAGGCTGTGGCTTGTTGAGCAAGTTCACGGTAGCTTATCTCCGCGCCCATATTGATAAATGCCGCACGGTCTGCATAAACATCAGTATATTTATGGAACATGTCAACAATTGAAGCGTATTTATCAGGGTCTATTTCAAATGGAACGCCGGGAGGATAACTCTTCTCAAGCCAAATTTTTTCCACTGTGCCTTTCCTCTTATAATTCTTATGCTTAATTTTAATGATACGTTTTATCAAACTTTCACTGGTCGATCCAGTTAATTTAAACACTTGTTTAAATTAACTGGATAAATTAATCAACTTATTATAGTTGAACTGTTAAAAAGTTGACTCGCAATAACCGATAACTACGGCCTTAATTTTACTGGCTAATAAACTTATCTATTAGCCTAGCGGCTTGTTCTGCTTGTTCCATATGGACATGATGGCCACCATGCAATTTATTTACCTGTAACATTCTAAACGACGAAGCAAAGCATTTTAAACCTTGAGTAACCATTTCCATGCCTTTGCTACCGTAAAGCAATTGTACCGGTGTAATGATATCAGTAACGATCTGTTTAGCCTGCGATTCGGAAAATCGATAAGGAGAAATTGCCCTTAAACGATTGTCAGAGCGCCAAATAAAACCAACCTCGGTTTGCTTGATACCCCGTTTAACAATGAGCGCTGCATTTTCTCTCGTTAGATCTGAGACTAACATCCTAGCAGCAATGGCCGAATCAATACTAGCATGATTATTTTTCGGTTTTACATGTCGAGTTAATCGACTTAACATGCCTTTGCGTAATTGCTCAGTGGTGGTTTCGGCGTCTGAGGTTAAAAAACCTAGGGTATCGATCAAAGTTAATGATTTAACATGTTCCGGAAATGCGCCGGCAAAAGCTGATGCCACCATTCCCCCCATAGAGTGAGCAACAATATCAATCTTTTGCCATTGTTGTGAACGAACTAGGCTAATTAAATCGTAAACCCAATCTAAAAAGTGATAATGCGCATCTGCACTGCGGTGACTCGATAATCCATGCCCAGGCCAATCAATAGCAATAACATGATAATTTGCTAAAAATGGCATCAAGGGTTGAAAACTTGCGGCATTATCAAGCCAACCATGTAAACACAAAAGCATTGGCCCCTGTTTATTGCCATTACTTATGCCGCTAATTATTTGGCCATTAACCTCAAATTCAACTGTTTTAATGGCCGTAGAGTCTGACATAACTTTCCTTTATTAATCTAGCCGCTATTAAAAATCGCGCGATAAACTATCCTCAATAAAAACTTATGTCTAACGCCTGTTCTTCAACGACATCTTACTGAGTCGGTAGGTCGCGAATAAGGCTGTTGTAAACCAGATCACCACCCAGATTATTTCTGGCACATAGGTTAGCTCTGCTAAAGCGGCACCGTCACCTCGTGCTTGTCCATCAAGTAAATAAAGCGGACTCATTAAACTGTTAATTAACACTAATAATCCGGTCAGTTGTAATAGCTTTTGTAGGTATTGTTGTGATGAATACTTTAACTGCGCTAAAACCAAACAAAGTAAGACTAAAACAATAAATAAGGTTAATAAATCTCGCACCCACAACAAAATACTACAGGCGAGTAAGATGACTAACAGTACAGAAAAAACTTGTGCTATTTTTTGGTGGGTAGAAGCTAAAAAATAGAGTAGACAACCCCATAATATCGCCCCGCCATAACCCATTAAACTGATGAAAAATGCTGAGCCTCCACGGGTCGTACACAATCCAGCACCATTAGGGAAAAGTTGGATTTTTATAATACTTCCGCCGGTTAACAGCGCGGTTAAGCCATGGCTAATTTCATGAAAATAGCTTTCTAACCATTTAAATGGAATGGAAATAAAAGGCAATTGTAAAATAATAACTGCGGTGACCAAGATTAGCCAAAATTGATATTTCTGACTAAAGCTCAATGGTGCTTTTTCAGAGCAAGTATAAGATGTTTTATTTGATAACTCAGGCAAATAAGTCAACGCCAAAAATTTGTTGAATGCTATCGCGCTGGGCAATTGCGTCAATAGACTGATAGGCAGCGACAGCCGATTGATTTTGATTCGATGGCAAATCATAACCACTATTATAGCTATTTTGCTGGTTACTTTGTGGGTTACTTACTTGTCGGTTATTACTAATATCACTCGGCGGTACCTGCTCACGTTCTATTAACGCAATAGCCTGTTCATCAATATCGAGGCGTTGGCGCGTATTAATATCGGCTTGTGACTTTTGAGTTTGACTGTCTTCATTGCTAAGGTTTTCACGCGCAAGTGCTCTGGTACGTTGCTCTTGAGCTTGTACAGAGGAGTTATTTCCCAACGCAATCGGAGCTTGGGAAGCTAAATTGGCAGAATTATTGACTTGCATAGTAAGTAATTTAGCAAATTTTTAGTCAAGGTGAAAACTATTTTTTAGAAAGTTATTCACAACAGCGACATTGAAGGCATTAACAAGGCTATTGATATGCTGCTTAGCGGGCATATCAATATGTCGAGTAACTAATTTTTTCTTTGGGTAACTAACGCCCAGGGAGTTTCTGCCATGAGACAGTATCACGAACGTATTTAGGTTGAGCGTGTTCAGCGTCAACACAGTGTTGCGTAAAATCAACTTCGCCGATAGCTAACATAGCTAAGGCCGTTGGAAACAAAATTTCAGGCGAATCTGCATTGGACTTTAATGCTGCCAATGCTGGATAAGCATCCCAACCTGTTCCAACACCATAAGCGGGTATTTCTAAGTCTTGATAGTATTGTGCAACAAACTCAGGTTTTAACACGGTTTCTTCAGTTTTCGCTTGCATGATGCCGAGCTCATCAACTTCAAAATAGCAGGTATAAACTTCAGACATGCGCGCGTCAATTGCCGCGATAACTTTACCTTGACCATGGTCATTATAGGCTTGTTGTGCCATCGCTTGTAGGGTAGAGACACCCCGTGCAGGCAAATGAGTGGAAAACGCTAAACCTTGCGTTACGCCAATACCAATTCGAACGCCGGTGAAGCTCCCAGGCCCTTGGCCAAAAATAATGCCATCAAGCTCGGTTAACTTGACGTTTGCTTGCTTTAACACGCTATCAATCATAGGCAGTAAACGCAAACTGTGTGACTGAGGACACAGTTCATATTCACTAAACTGCTTATCAAAATATTTAATTGCAACTGAACAAGCTTCAGTTGAGGCATCGATGGCCAGAAAATTCACGTCAAAAACCTTTTAAAATTACTGTCATTATTTATCGGACAAGTTTAACATTATTTTGTGTTAATCCCAGAAAACTTTGCTCTTAGCAAGGCCAAATTTAGATAGGTTTTATTCGCGTTCAACAAGTTGTGCTAGAAATGTCGCCGCTTGGTTAATATCTCGACTGCGTTTCATGTCAGGTAGGCTCTTAAGAAAAACCTCTCCGTAAGGGCGATTAACCAATCTATCATCGCAAATAACCAGTATGCCATTATCATTAACATCGCGAATTAATCGACCTACCCCTTGTTTTAATGCAATAACCGCTTGAGGCAATTGAATTTGTGCAAACGGGTCTTTGCCTTGGCGTTTTACATCTTCACTACGTGCTTGTAATAAAGGGTCGTTCGGTGAAGCAAACGGTAGTTTATCGATGATCACGCAGGTGAGTTTATCACCCCTAACATCAACTCCTTCCCAAAAACTTGCCGTCGCTAGCAGCACAGCACTACTTTGCTCAACAAATTCTTCTAATAATTTTCGCTTGCCCATTTGTCCTTGCACCAGCAGTGGATTATCAATGCTTTCAGCCAATAATTCAGCAACTTGATGCATAACACGGTAACTGGTAAATAACATAAAGCAAGCCCCCGCACTGGCGGCAATTAAAGGTATCGCCAGTTCACTTAACGCTTTAGCGCGATTCATATCATTAGCTGCGGGCAAATAACGTGGAATAATTAATTGTGATTGTTTGGCATAATCAAACGGACTATCTAGTAACAAGCTTGCTGAGTGCTCCAAGCCCAAATGACTCGAAAAATGTTTGAATGCGCCATCAACGGCAAGTGTGGCAGAGGTGAATATCCAGCCAGCTCCTGACTCTTTTACGTAACTGCCAAACTTATCCGCGACTGATAATGGCGTTTTGTGCAGTACAACATGTCGTGGCGTAGTTTCATACCAAAAACTCATGCCCATGGCATCTACATCAGCCATCACTTCATATTGCGCTAATAAATTTATCGCTCGATCAAAACAGTTATCAATGGCTTCATTGCGTGAAACACAAAGTTTGATCACTTGATAAAGAAAGTCTAAATCTGTTTTTAATAACGTAAAGGCATGGGAAAAATTTTGCTGCTGATGTTTTTCGCGCCAATTGCCTCGCTCGGGATCATAATTAAATAGCAAGCGAAATTCTTGACTGGTTTTTAACAACTTATCTGCGGCTTTACCTAGTTGCTTTACGTCGGTTAATTCTGAACGATACACCTGAAGAACATCACTACAAAGGTCAAGTAACTGTCGGGTAGAAAAGGCCTCGCCAAAATATTCACTGGCTATATCGGCAATTTGATGGGCTTCATCAAAAATCATCACGTCAGCTTTGGGTATTAACTCACCAAAACCGCTATCTTTTAGTGCCATATCAGCAAAAAACAAATGGTGATTTACCACAACAAGATCAGCATCAATTGCTTTTTCTCGTGCTTTTATTAAATAGCAGTCATCAATATTAGGACAGTCTTTGGCGAGACAATTATCAACGGTACTGGTAACAAATGGAAAAACAGCTGAGCCTTCCATGACATTGACCACTTCACCGATATCGCCGCTTTGTGTACCATTGGCCCAAGATCTAATGTTGACAAAATCAGCCAATGTTTGCGCATCAAGTTGACCACGTGATTGTTGATATTGCTCCATACGATATAAGCAAAGATAGTTAGATCGCCCTTTTAATAAGGCGACTTGTGCATTGCTGGCGAGTGCTTTACGAATTAACGGTAGGTCTTTATGAAATAACTGTTCTTGCAGGTTTTTTGTCCCAGTGGAGACAATGATTTTTTTCTGCCCGGCATTATCTTCAGCACTGGCTTTGTTCGCCAGTAACGCTGGAATTAAGTAGGCGAATGTTTTACCTGTACCTGTGCCCGCTTCAACAATTAAGGAGCTTTTTTGGCTAATCGCTTTAGCCACTTCTAATGCCATATCAAGCTGAGCTTGGCGCGGCGAAAAGCCATTAATGACTTTCGCTAAAGCACCTTGATGTGAAAACGCATGTTCGACAGCACTCATGGAGGTACGACATAGATAAATTTGCGCTCATTATAATCATCACAGACAAAAATAACAGCAGAAATGAATTGGCTTTAATGCAATAACCTGGAAAGAGGATGCTGTTAGATAAAAATATCTAGATGAGGTTTATCAGCTTCATCTTCGGGGCTGATTTCACTGTCTTCAAAAACATCAATAAGTTGACCCGCATGATCTGGCAAATCCAGTGTTGATTCAATAACCTCAGGTGTTACATTATCGGTATTTTCTTCTTTATCAGGCGCCTTATCAGCTGTCGGTTTTTTAAAATACAACGCGTGCTCTTCAACATCGCCAATATCATCGGAGACCGCATTGGCGCCAGCACTTTTCTGTAACGCTTTAACTTTTAGATTGGCCGGTTTGATAGGTACAGGAACAACACGTGTTAAGGCGGTAGTAAAAATGTCCATGGTTATGTCCCTGCTTTGAATATAATCGTTATATCGGCAATATAAGTCTGTTCTTTAATTTAGTAGCGATTTCCCTCTTAGAACAAAACCATACTAACTTAGTTCAAAATATAATATCGAGTTAAAATTAAACACTTGCTCTGTGCTAAAAATCAACGTAATGTAAAAAAGTAAATTAAAGTAACTACTTTAAAAAGCCCTCTGGCTTGAGTAAACGATTGAAAAGTAGTCTTTAATGAAAAAGATAAATAGTAAATAACTTACACCAACTTTATTAAAATACTAAAAGAGTAATTAAACATGACTTTAAACCTGATTGCCATCCAACACCATCATCATACGGATTAGCTGCTCAGGTTTATTCGCTGAGGGGCTTTGAACCTTTCAGCGGTGTAAGATAAATAAAAAATAATGTCTAAACCCCCGAAAGAGTTCGTCTCTTTCGGGGGTTTTCGCATTTTTATGGCTTTAGAATTGTATATACAGGGTGATTTTTGCCATAAAAAGCGACTAAATAGCACAAAAAAATTAAAATTTAATAGGATAAATAACATGACTACAGAACCACGTTTACGCATTGCAATGCAAAAATCAGGACGCTTAAGCGACGATACTCAAGCGTTATTAAAACGTTGTGGCCTTAAGCTTAATGTTTCTGATCGCCGCCTACTCGCTCATGTTACTAATATGCCGATTGATATCATGCGTGTACGCAGTAGCGATATTCCAGGTTTGGTCATGGACGGTGTTTGTGATTTAGGCATAGTGGGTGACAATACCTTAGAAGAAGCAGCATTAGAGCGCGCTTTAATGAACCAAAAATCAAAATACATTCGTACCTCTGGTTTAAACTTTGGCAGCTGTCGTTTATCAATAGCAATGCCAGATGGCTTTAATTATAACGGTATAAAAAGTCTTGATGGCCTAAGATTTGCCACGACTTATCCGCAATTACTTAACCGTTTTGCCAAGAAAAATGGTATCAAGGTCGAATTTTGCTTACTAAAAGGCTCTGTGGAAGTCGCGCCTCGTGTTGGCTTATCTGACGGTATTTGTGACCTCGTATCAACTGGCGCAACATTAGAAGCTAACGGACTCGTTGAAGTAGAAGAAATTTTTCAATCGAAAGCGTCCTTAATTCAAACGGCCAATGCCTTAGTACCAGCGAAACAAGCAATTCTTGATACCTTGTTACCCCGTATTCAAGGCGTGATGAAAGCCAAAGAAAGTAAATACATTATGCTACACGCGCCAAAAGATAAAATAGCCCAAGTGAGTGCGCTTATGCCGGGCAAAGAAACCCCGACTATACTGCCATTAGCGGGTCGTGAAGATCTCGTTGCCGTGCACGTTGTGGCAACAGAAACCTTTTTTTGGGAAACTATGGAGCAACTTAATGCGCTAGGTTGTAACTCTATTTTAGTCATGCCAATTGAAAAAATGATGGGCTAACCATGAGCATAAACAACCAAGGCATTAACAGCCTTAAAGACCTTATCGTTTGGGAAGATTTATCTCGTGTCGAGCGTAGTTTTGCACTCGCTCGGCCCGCTATTGCAGAGAGTGCCTTGTTATCGCAACAAGTTGAAAATATTCTTGCCAATGTCAGAACAAATGGTGATAACGCTTTATTTGAATTAACTGAAAAATTTGATGGCGTAAAACTTGATACCCTGAAAGTAACAGTTGAACAAGTTACAACCGCAAAAGCGAAATTAACGGCTAAACGGCTAAAAGCCATTGAAACAGCGTACGGACAAATTAGACGTTTTCATCAAGCGCAAATCAGTGCAGACATTCGCGTTGAAACGACCCCTGGTGTGGTTTGCACCTTAAAAACTGAAGCCATTAACAGTGTTGGGTTATACATTCCAGCCGGCAGTGCACCGTTACCATCAACGGTGTTGATGTTAGGTGTGCCAGCCCAACTGGCAAAATGTCCACGTAAAGTATTGGTTTGCCCGCCGAATAAGAGTGGTCAATTAGCCGACGAGATACTGGTTGCTGCTTCGTTATGTGACATCGATGAAATATACAGTGTTGGCGGTGCTCAAGCATGTGCTGCTTTAGCCTTTGGTACTGAAACGATAAAAGCTGTTAATAAAATTTTTGGCCCGGGCAATAAATATGTTACCGAGGCAAAAAAACAATTATCACAACAGGTGAATGGTTTTGCCATTGATATGCCCGCCGGACCTTCTGAAGTACTTGTTATTGCAGACGCCAATGCTAATGCGGGTTTCGTTGCGGCTGATTTATTATCACAAGCTGAACATGGGCCAGACAGCCAAGTAATTTTATTATCTGATAGTGAAGCCTTGATTAATGCCGTACAAATTGCATTAGCTGAGCAACTAAATCAGTTATCACGAGCAGAAATAGCACGTAAAGCCTTACAGCAAAGCCGCTTGATATTAACAAAAGATTTAGCACAGGCCATTGAAATATCAAATGAATATGGGCCAGAACACTTAATTATACAAACCGATAACGCACAACAGTTATTAACAGATCTGCGTAATGCAGGTTCCATTTTTGTTGGCGCATTTACCCCAGAGTCTGCTGGTGATTATGCCAGCGGTACCAATCACGTACTGCCGACATACGGTTATTCAAAGGTGATTAGCAGTTTGTCATTGGCTGATTTTTCCAGACGTTTTACGGTACAAGAAATTACCCGTCAAGGCTTAAGTAGCTTAGCGGAATGTATTTGTGAACTCACGGACGCTGAAGGCCTAGACGCGCACAAGCGCGCTGTCACCATTCGTTTGGAAGCGCCAATAGATAATACAACGACAAAGACTACGGAGGTATAAATGAGCGTAGCAAACAAACTTGCCCGTAAAGAGCTAATAGATATGGTGCCTTACCAATCGGCGCGCAGACTTTATGCCAGTAGTGGCGCGATGCAAAGCAAGATTTGGTTAAACGCCAATGAAGCCTCAGGGCCCGGAATTTACCAAGTAAATAGTGATAGTATCAATCGTTATCCTGACTTTCAGCCAGAAAGCCTGATCAATGCTTATTGTCAATATAGTGCCATTGCGGCAGAAAACATACTGGCAACACGTGGCGCAGACGAAGGTATTGAGTTGATCATTAGAACCTTCTGCCAAGCCTATCAAGACAGTGTTTTAATTTGTCCGCCGACCTATGGCATGTATGCGATTAGCGCTGAAAACCATGGTGCTGATATTATTAAAGTACCGTTAACGACAGAGTTATCACTAGATTTAGCGGGCTTAAAAGCACAAGTTGGCCAAGCAAAAGTGGTGTTTTTATGCTCCCCAGGTAACCCAACGGGTAATTTACTTTCTCAACATGAGATTAAAGCCGCGCTTGAGCTCTTTGTTGACTCAGCCATTGTTGTGCTTGATGAAGCTTATATCGAATTTTGTCCTGAGCAATCGCTAGTAAGCTGGCTTGAAAATTATCCGCACTTAGTCATTTTAAGAACCCTGTCAAAAGCCTTTGCTTTAGCGGGTTTACGTTGCGGATTTACCTTGGCTAATAAAGATATTATTTCGATGTTAAGCAAAGTGATCGCGCCATACCCTATTTCAGCGCCGGTTGCCGATATTGCCAGTGCGGCATTAGCACCATCTGGTCTTGAACAAATGAGTATTCGCGTGCAAGAGACTGATATTTTACGCACGCAATTAAGCACATGGTTAGCACAACAAAGTTGGTGTAACCAAGTATTTAAAAGTGACGCCAATTTTGTGCTGTTTCGCTGTCAGAGCCAAGCGGTAAAAGACTTTATATTTAATAGTTTAGCGGAGCAAGGCATTTTAATACGCGATCAATCTAAACAGCAAAACTTAGCCAACTGCTTACGCATTAGCATCGGCAGTGAACGCGAACTTGCACTACTACAACAAACTATCATCAATAGTTTTATCACAACAACAGCCCAAACGGTGGCACAAGAGAACTAATATGAGCCAAGAAAATATTTTATTTATCGACCGAGATGGTACCTTAATTGAAGAACCAATTAGCGATAAACAAGTCGATAGTTTAGAAAAGTTAGTTTTTGAACCTAACGTTATCCCGGTGTTAATTGCCTTACAGAAAAAAGGTTTTCGCTTAGTTATGGTGTCAAACCAAGACGGATTAGGCACAACAAGCTATCCGCAAAGTGATTTTGACTTACCCCATGACAAAATGATGGCGATGTTTGCCTCACAAGGCATTACTTTCGATGAGGTATTACTCTGTCCACATTTTGCCGCTGATAATTGCAGTTGTCGTAAACCCAAATTAGGCTTAGTTAGTGACTATTTACAACAAGGTAAGGTCAACTTTGCTAACTCTTATGTCATTGGCGATCGTGACACCGATGTTGCGCTGGCCGCTAATATGGGCATTAAAGCGTTGAAGTATGATCGTCAAACACTGAATTGGAATAATATTGCTGAGCAATTACTGACTAATGCAAGAGTAGCAAAAGTAGTTCGTACCACCAAAGAAACCGACATCAATGTCGCGATTAATCTTGATAAGGTCGGCGATATTAGCATCAAAACCGGTTTAGGCTTTTTTGATCACATGCTCGAGCAAATTGCCGCACATGGCGGTTTTAGTATGCAGGTAGCTGTTGATGGTGATTACCACATTGATGAACACCACAGTGTTGAAGACACCGCTTTAGCGTTAGGACAAGCACTTAAAAAAGCCTTAGGTGACAAACGTGGTATCGCCCGTTTTGGTTTTGTCTTGCCAATGGACGAATGTCGCGCCGAATGTTCTATTGATCTTTCCGGCCGTCCTTGGTTAGAGTTTGATGCTAACTTTACCGATAACAGGGTTGGACAAATGTCGACGCAAATGGTCTCACACTTTTTCCGTTCGTTAGCTGATGCTATGGCAATCACCCTGCACCTTTCAACCACAGAAGGCAATTGCCATCACCAAGTTGAGAGTTTATTTAAAGTCTTTGGTCGTGCGCTACGTCAAGCGATAACCATTGCAGGTGATGACTTACCGAGTACCAAAGGATGTTTATAGCATGAGCGAGAAAAAACAAGCTCTCTTTGTTATTGTTGATACCGGTTGTGCAAACCTGTCATCGGTAAAGTTTGCCGTTGAACGCTTAGGCTTTGCTATCACCATTTCTGATGATATTAATATCATTAAAAGTGCCGACAAAGTGATTTTACCCGGCGTAGGCAGTGCTCGCCACGCCATGGAGAATATCAAAGCAAAAGCTTTAGTCGCGACATTACAACAACTGACCCAGCCAGTATTAGGCTTTTGTTTAGGTATGCAGTTAATGGCTAGCACTTCTGTTGAAGGTGCCGGCAAAGATGAAGTGGTTGAATGTTTGGGGCTAATTCCTACAGATATTACGCCCCTGCAAGCAAACAATCTCCGTCTACCACATATGGGGTGGAATACCTTAACGCAAGTGAGTGAGCATCCGATATTTAAAGGTATTAACGCCGAAGATTACTTCTACTTCGTGCATAGTTTTGCCGCGCCACTTTCTCAATACACAATTGCCCAATGCCAATATGGTAGTGAGTTTTCTGCCGCCATTGCCAAAGACAACTTTATCGGTTGCCAATTTCATCCAGAACGTTCAAGCACACTTGGCAGTAAAATCATTAAAAATTTTTTGGAGATGTAAGTCATGATGATCCCAGCAATTGATTTAATCGACGGCCAAGTCGTACGTTTATTTCAAGGCGATTACCAGCAAAAAACCCACTATCAATACACGGCAAAAGAACGCCAAGATGCCTACGCGAAAGCGGGGGCAGCCGTCATGCACTTTGTCGATTTAGACGGCGCAAAAGATAGCAATAAACGCCAATTAGACTTGCTTAAAACCTTAGTTAAGCATGACAGCATGATAATTCAAGTCGGTGGTGGTGTGCGTTGTAAAGCAGACGTGCAACAATTACTTAACTTAGGTGCTGACCGTATCGTTATAGGTTCACTCGCCATTAAAGAGCCTGAATTAGTAAGAAGATGGCTGGTCGAGTTTGGTGGTGAACGTATTGTGCTAGCACTGGATGTAAAAATTGATGCTAGGGGCAATAAAACCTTACCTACGCACGGTTGGATAAAAGACAGTGGCATTAATTTAGAAGCATTATTAGATGACTATATTACCGATGGTTTGATTCATGTTTTATGTACAGACATCAGTAAAGACGGCACACTCACAGGCAGCAACGTAGCTATGTATCAAGAACTTTGTCAGCAATACCCAAGCATAAAATGGCAAGCTTCAGGTGGTATTGGCTCATTGGATGATATTAAAGCGTTGCTCCCAACCGGTGTTGATGGCGTAATATTAGGTCGCTCACTTTTAGAAGGTAAGTTTACCTTAGAGGAGGCAATCGCATGTTGGCCAAACGCATAATCCCTTGCCTTGATGTTCGCGACGGTAAAATCGTCGATATAGGCATTGCTGTTCAGTTTCGTTGCTTCGAAAAAAAGGAATTATGCCAATGTTAGCCAAACGTATTATCCCTTGCCTTGATGTTCGTGACGGTAAAGTCGTCAAAGGTGTGCAGTTCCGTAATCATGAAATTATTGGCGACATAGTTCCGCTGGCACAGAAATATGCACAAGCCGGAGCCGACGAACTGGTGTTTTACGATATTACCGCCAGCTCAGATGACCGCGTGGTCGATAAAAGCTGGGTTAGTCGTATTGCGCAGGTTATCGACATCCCCTTTTGTGTTGCTGGAGGTATAAAAACTGAAGATGATGCTAAGCAAATTTTGATGATGGGCGCCGATAAAATATCAATTAACTCACCGGCGTTAAGAGATCCAAGTTTAATTTCACGTTTAGCTGATATTTTTGGCCAACAATGTATTGTCGTGGGTGTTGATAGCTTTTTCAATCAAGACGCTAATAAGGGTGCTGGCGAATATCAAGTTTATCAATTTACCGGTGATGAAACTCGCACACAAAAAACCAAGTGGCGCACGCTAGATTGGATCCAAGAAGTGCAAAAGTTGGGTGCTGGCGAAATTGTGCTTAATTGTATGAATCAAGACGGTGTTCGACAAGGGTATGATATAAAGCAGCTTAAGCAAGTGAGAAAGCTGTGTAATGTCCCTTTGATAGCTTCAGGTGGTGCCGGTGAAATATCACATTTTGTCGATGTGTTTCAGCAAGCCGATGTTGACGGCGCGCTCGCGGCCAGTGTTTTCCATAAAGGTATTATTGCGATGAATGAATTAAAGCAAACCCTTAAAAATGAAAAAGTTGAGATAAGATTATGCTAATTACACAAGACAATATTAGTCAATTGGCCTGGGATAAAATGTCCGGTATGATCCCGGCAATTATTCAGCATCAAGATACCGGTGCCGTTTTAATGCAGGGCTATATGAACACTGAGGCCTTAGAGAAAACCCTTAGCTCTGGCTTAGCAACATTCTATAGTCGCGCTAAACAAGCACTTTGGTGCAAAGGCGAAACCAGCGGTAATTACTTAAAGGTCAGCCAAATAGTCACTGATTGCGATCAAGACAGTTTACTTATTGCCTGCAGACCGCAAGGCCCTACTTGCCACCTAGGGACGGATTCTTGTTTTCCTGAACAAGCGATTAGCCAACAAAACTTTCTCAGTCAACTTGAGCAAGTGATAGCCAGTCGCAAAAATGATGCTCCAGAAGACAGCTACACTGCGCATTTACTTTCACGAGGCACAACTAAAATTGCGCAAAAAGTCGGTGAAGAAGGCGTAGAAGTCGCGCTAGCGGCAGTGGCTGAAACCAAAGAAGATTTATTGGGCGAATGTGCCGATTTGTTTTACCACACCTTGGTACTACTGCAAGATCAGGAGATTGCGCTAAGTGAAGTCATGGCAGTACTTCAATCAAGGCATGAGAAAAATTAGCCTTGATTCATAATTTGGCCCCACTAGTGTTACCGCAATAATATCTAGTCAAAGCATTATTTAATTAACTTTAGTTCGATTTACTCAATTCCTTGTCCCGAGCTAAAGTTAACTTACGCGTTATATTTATGCATCAACACGCCGATCGAAAAATATCCTTATCTAGTAATATACTAGCCAACAAATGTGTAACAAAGTCCACACAAGTCAATTAAAATGGCGCCTGTGGCGCTTTTTACTTGACGAACACAAGCATAGAGTTCTATAATATGTGCCCCACTTTGAATGTAAAAACAACGCTAGGGAACAGCAGATGTTTAAATATTATTCGATTAAAAAGTACGGCGCAAAATTATTGCCAACGCTTGAAAAACGTTATGGTAAAAAAAAGTATTACAGTGCCTCACAAGTAAGAGCTACCGTATACCAAAATGACTTTAATCCTAAGTATTTACCACTTGCCTACTTACTTTTTCTAGAACAAAACTCCCTGAAAAATATATTATTTATCGAATATCCCGAGCTCAATATTAGCCAATATAAAAAAGAAATAGGGGCTTATATTGCACGCAAAAAATATGACGGATATTTACAAAATTTAAACATCGACATGACCCATCAGCAATTAGCAATTAGCAATTAGCAATCATTAACTATCGTATTGCGTCTAAATTAGTGGTTTTCTATACGCTAATTATTTTTTAGGCTATTTTTATTACATCTGAGTTTAATTTCCGCTATGTTATAGATAAGCTCATCTGCGCTTTAAAAAATAAATTTCAGGCATGAGAAGTTAATTTTATATGATAGCTAAAATAAAAAATCGCTCAATAGAAAACAAAATTCTCTTAACGGTAACCGCTGCGGCAGTAGTAGGCTTTATTCCCATCCTCTTTTTAAGCATAAAAGTACAAGATAGTGCAGAAATACTACTTTCCCTTGCCGCTATTATCGGAATATTTAGCATTTTTTCTGGGGTTTTGCTCACCAATAAAACAAAAATATTTAGTTTCCTACTTGCTGTGTTCGCGCAAATAATAATCATAGTTGCCGTCGAGTTAAAAGGTGCAAACTTAATCTATTGGGCTTTCCCTGTGGTAGTAGCGAGTTTTTACTTACTACCAACAATAATGGCGAGCGTATTTAATAGTCTATTAATTGCCGCTGTTAGCTTAATTACCTACCAACAGCTTGACAGTTTTATACTGACGCGCATTATTGTCACCTTAATATTAACCAATGTCTTTGCCTTAGCATTTTCAGTGTTCATGCAAAATAAAAATCGACAATCATTAGAAAATGAAAAATTAAATCAACTGAGAAACAAGATTCTAGAGTTGATTGCTAGTGCAGATCAACTATCAAAAATATTACCAGCCATAATACATGGCATTGAAAAAGAGCATCCTGAGGCGATATGCAGTATTTTATTGCTCGACAAATCAGCTAAGCATTTAGTATTAGGTGCCGCACCTAATTTGCCTAGTTTTTATAATGAAGCAATAGACGGAATCGCTATTGGCGATGGCGTAGGCTCATGTGGCACAGCAGCGTTTACTAAAAAACGCGTCATTGTTAGTGATATCTCAAGCCATCCTTATTGGGCACCTTGGGCAGAACTCGCTAAAAAATCTCAATTAGGGGCTTGTTGGTCAGAGCCTATTATTAATGCTAAAGGTGAATTACTAGCGACTTTTGCTATTTACCATCGTAAAAAATCAACACCCAATGCAACGGATTTTAAGCTAATCGAACAAGTTTCTAATCTTGTTCGCATTGCCATTGAACGCGATAAAGCGGATAAAATAATATGGCATCAAGCGAACTTTGATAATTTAACCCAATTACCGAACCGCAACTTATTACTCGAACATCTAACTGCGGCAATCGAGAACGCAAAACGTGATAAAAAGCAACTGGCTATTGCTATGTTAGACATTGATAACTTTAAAGATATTAATGATTCCTTGGGGCATAGCATTGGCGACGCTTTACTGATCGAAAGTGCAAAGCGTATTAAACGTTGTATTAGAAAAAATGATATTGTTGCGCGCTTAGGCGGCGATGAGTTTATCATCGTACTTGTGGGTATAACGACAAATACCGATATTGATAACATAGGACAAAAGTTATTAAATACATTTTCTCAACCCTACATAATTGAAGAGCAAAGTGTTCATTGCACTGCAAGTATTGGTATTGCCGGTTATCCAAATGATGCCATGGACCTTGACGCCCTATTAAGAAATGCCGATCAAGCAATGTATAGCGCCAAAGCCCATGGACGTAATAGTATCCACTACTTTACCGAAAATATGCGCACAGACTTTCTAAAACGCATGGAAATCATTAAAGCATTACGTATTGCCATCAAACTGAAGCAATTTCACATGGTTTATCAACCGATAGTAAACTTAACAAATAATAAAATATCTAAAGCTGAGGCACTTATTCGTTGGCAACACCCAGAAAAAGGCCTGATTCCTCCGATTGACTTTATTGCGCTTGCAGAAGATACCGGGCTAATTGTTGAAATCAGTGAGTGGATATTTAATGAAGTATCTCAGCAAGTTAAATATTGGAGAGAGACATATTGCCAGGATTTGATGATCAGTATAAATACCTCACCGGTACAATATAGAAATCAAGGTAAGCAAATTACCACTTGGGCTGAATCACTTAAAGCACGAGACATTTCACCACAAGCCATCGCAATTGAAATTACCGAAAACTTGTTAATGGAAAACCAAGACGAAGTTGTCAGTGCACTTGATAAAATTCGTCAACAAGGTATCGCGATCTCCATTGATGATTTTGGTACCGGTTATTGCTCATTTTCATACCTTAAAAACTACGCTATTGATTACCTAAAAATTGATAAAAGTTTTGTGCAAAATATGTCTGCCCATAACCAAGATGCCGCGCTCTGTGAAGCTATCATAGTCATGGCAAGTAAACTCAATATTGACGTTATTGCTGAAGGTATAGAAACCGAACAACAAAAACAATTCCTCACCCAGGCCGGCTGCCTTTTTGGCCAAGGCTACCTATTAGCTAGGCCGCTTTCAAAAGAGAATTTTGAGCAATTGCTCATCGAACAAAATAGTGACACTTAGCCTAGTATTAAGATAAGCAAATAATAAACGGCTAAAATTTAAATGGGTAATTGATTAAACCTTAGCAGGATAACAACATCAGTTTTGCATTTGATGACAGTAGCGCTACCAGCCATAAATCCTCCCAACTGCCACTAAATAACAGCGACTTCGAGTACCTAAAAACTTTTAGATTGAGCATCAAGTTTCAACAATAAATTCTAGTACTTATAGGTAAGCCGACGTTATCACTTATTTTTATAACGTCAAATGCTCTAACATTGCGGCCCTAAACATCAATGATTACCTTATAACTTTATTTCGCTAAAGCGAATATTGAGACTGCACCTTCTTGGCCTTAATTGCGCGCTGACTAAATCTAAACAACGTGATTTATTTAGTGCTTTAACCTTATATCAAAAAATGGCCATTTATACCGTTATAGTTATTTTTTTAAAAATGACATGGACATGGTATATTATGTAGTTTTTTACATCGCATAAACATTAAGAACTGCATCTTTAATTTATTGTTTTATAAGTGATATTTCTTATTCCAATGGTATATAATGTGCCATGCCACGGCTCACATGTCTCAATGCTCACTTTCTACAAGCCGTGTAGAGTTTGAAAAGGCAAACGATGTTAATAACGTCTTCATATTATTAATAAAAAAGTGTATTGTCTTTCATTAAAATTCGAGTTTTATTTGTATTAAATCGAAAATCGCATTAATACACTGTTAGGTTTTCAAGGATGTCTATGCCTCAAAAATTATCTCAAGATGATGTTTTAAAATATTCCGCAGGAAGAAAATCACAACAAACTGTTAAGCGACATTATATTGAGTGGCGGTTAGATCAAAGACCACCAATCCCTTTAAGGTGCGACAACTCGAAATGTATATTTTTTACTGAAGAATTAAAATGGAATGGCAATGAGCTTAAGCTGATATTAGATCATAAAAATGGGGTTAATGGTGATAATACACCTAAAAATTTACAGTTTTTGTGCCCTAATTGTAACTCACAGCAAAACACCCATGGTGGTGGAAATAAAGGACGTGTAGAGCAACATTCTGGTGGTTATTCTACTAAAGACTCTGAAGGTAAAAGGCACCATGTAATGCCAATAGAACCACTTAAGTTCAAACTAAAAGGTAGTGATGTTGAATTGGTGCACAAGAAAACCTAACAAGAAATTAAACAAGGACAAAAAACAGTTGGCTAACTTTGGAGGTTTTGAGTTTCATGAAAGTTTTAGTTTTTATTTTATCCTTACTATCTCTAAACGCATTAGCTGAAGAGGTCATTAAAATTGAATATCCTTTTGATTTCTCAGGGGTGCTTTTAGAACAGCCCAAAATGTCAAAAGTAAAAGGTGCCTCGTTTATTGTTAATAAGCATATTCAAGAAAACTACAATCAAGATAATCAATTTTTTTGTGGTGGTGTGTATATGCTAACACCAGATCAGGAGCTTAAAAATGCGTATGAAAGCGGCATTGTCAAAGTAGTCAGTGAATTCGGGTATACAAAAAATTTCAAAGCATATACTCCGATCAGACAATTAGTTAAAAATCCGGATAAAAATGCTGTGTTTAATGGTTACTATTTCGTCTCGAGTAATCGTTAGCTAACAAGTCACTTAAAAGGACAAATAACAGTTGGCTTTTCCTCCTTCGTCGCTTATTTTATTGCCTGCTAACAGGGCGCTTCACTGCCTCAATGGAGTTTAAATGTGTATCAAAACTTTAGTATTCGTAATATTTTTTTCTATATGCTTAACTTCATGTAAATCAACTGATATTAAAAGGAAAAGTACGGCCTTTTTGGAAATGAAAGAGATAAATGGAATTAAGCAATACGAAAAAGGTAATTACGAAGAAGCATTTAACTTGCTTAAAGAACCAGCTTCATGGGGGTATAAAGGCTCTCAGTATGCTTTAGCTTTTATGTTCCTAAAAGGAAATCATGTCCAACAATCAACTTTGCTGGGTATGGGGTGGTTGGGAGTTGCTAAAGAAGCAAATGTTAAAGAATGGACAGAGCAATACAATATATTTTATGAAGCGGCATCGAATAAAAAAAAACAGGAAATAGATGAAATCGTTGAAGAATATATCAAACGTTACGGCTTAAACAGCCAAGATGTAACCTGTAAAAAAGCTATTAATGCATCTAGACGAGTGGATATAGAATGTCATAAATATGATGGGCTTGGTATTTTATACCCTGTTGATGTAGTTGAATAACTGTCGTAGCCTAACAAGCAAATTAACGTGACAAAAACAGCTTGCTGTGTTTCTTGCCTCAACAGTTTAACAAGCTATTTTAGTCCATTATTTGGGCGTTAAGTGTCAGTGTTTTATATGTTTTACGTAAAGGAGTACAAATGAAGTATTTAAAATTATTAATATGTCTTTTAGTCGTTTCTGGTTGTAGTGATAATCCAGAAGTAGTTGAACTGCCTAGCGACAAAGTAGTTAAAAAAAATGTCGCTTCAACGAATGATAATACAAGTGACAATAGCGCTGCTCCCCAACTCTGGTCTACTCACAAAAAACTAGATCTTACAGCCAAAGAATGTGCTCTCATTGGCAGAAGTACTTTAGACTCGTTAGGTTTTACTTCTGTGGTTCAGAATAAAAACTACGTATATGGCGTATTTGGTAAAAATAAGGCTGCTGTTAAGTGTGTTGAAATGGATAACATATCATTTGTCTATATTTCAGTTGCGGGTACTAAGCGCAAGATGGTTGAACTATTGAGAAATGAAATATCTAAAACGTTTTAACAGATATCAAGTTGCTTAAACGGACACAAACAGCTGGCTGTGCTCGTTCCTCGCTATTATCGCCAACCATTGTTAGCCGCTTAGCAAAACCTTATGTTTTTAGGGTTAGTATGTCGTATTTTTCAGCGTTAGCTAAAGGCTCCACTGAGAGTTTTCAACTGAAGCTTAATACTCTCTTATATCTCAAGCTATTACTCATCCTGCTATCGCAATAGCGTTATGGTTAACATATTTTAGGTCAAACCCTTTAACCAAATTTCTAGGTGTACCTTTATCAGAAGGTTTAGCTCGCAAAGCCAAAGGTTAATAGCATTCATTGCTTTAAGCCCTTCTAACCTCAATTGCAGTGGTCAAATAAAACTGGCCACAGCATTTATGCCTGACCGTTCAACTTTGCTTTAGTCTCCTACGCGCCATTAGTGAGCCAAAGGCAAGGTATTATCATCCAATAGCAAACCCTAACAGCTAAAACATTACCTTTGCTAAGGTTTGGTGTGTACTCACAGTTACCATAAATGAAATGGACTATTACAGCAGATAAGTATACTTCAAGTCTTTAAAGTGATTATAGCAATGTATTTGACTGGCTAAACTAGAGGCAATTGAGTGGTTTTAAGGAGGAATATTTTCCACTTACACCCGTAACACATTATGCTGGCGCTAAGTGTGCTACTGAAACGCTAGCTTGATGGATTGATTATTCTAATGGTTATAAACGTTTAACTTCGTCAATGCTAAGCTGTACATCGTTTAGCTATCATGAAAAAATAGCAAAAATTTGCTAAACAAGTTACTTATGGCTACTAAAATCGTCTGGGAAAACAAAACATTCGCACAGCTAAACACTAATGAGCTTTACGATTTACTAAAATTACGCATTGATATTTTTGTTGTCGAGCAGTCATGTTTTTATCCAGACTTAGACGATCACGATCGTCATGTGCAAACGCAACATTTATTTTGCTATCAAAATGATGTTATGACCGCGTATTTACGCATTTTACCTAAAGGTTTAACCTACCAAGACTATATTAGTATTGGTCGTGTAGTTGTAGCGCCTTGTGCACGAGGAACCGGACTTGGTCATGAATTAATGCGCGTTGCTTTAGCTGATTGCTTAACATACTTTCCAGCAGACAGGGTAAAAATATCAGCCCAAGAACATTTAGAAAAGTACTACAATCAGCACGGATTTGAACGGGTTAGTGCCATGTATTTAGAAGATGGTATTCCACATATTAGTATGCTGAAAAGCGATAAAGTAACCTAGGTAAAAAATGCAAACATCATCTAAACAAGGTTTGCATTTTTATCATTATACGTCAAAGTATGGCGTTAAAGCGTTTAGCTTAAGCCAACACAAATAGACGAATATTTTCTATTGCTAACACCAGTATCACTAAGAAAGTTGACAACATACCGATTTGGCGCTGTTTTGACGCACCTATGGTTTTATTTAAACCGACAACGTGTAATGCACGTCCAAACACTAATAGTCCACCCATGGCATGTAACATCATCGCTGAGGCACCATTTAATTCATAACAGCCTAATAATATTAATGCCATCGGTGTGTATTCTGAAAAGTTGCCATGGACACGAATGGCTTTAGCTAAAAATTCATTGCCTCCAGCGCCTATGCCAATTTTAAACCGTAAACGTAAACGAATAATATTAATCGCTAACCCTATATATAGTATCCCGAGTAAACCTGCGTATAAGCCAGTTAATGAAAGCGTTACCATGTTTTTTCCTTATTGTTGTTGTTAATACTTACCGAAATCATACCGATTAAGGTCGTCGATTAATAGCGCCATTTATGCAAATACAGCTTGCAATTAAGTCATACTGCCACACTCTTGTTGACCATTCCGCCACGGCTTCACATTGACATAAATTGCCTACGGCTACCACGACGCCATTCATGATTTCTCGAGCAGCATGCACAAAAAAGCTCGCATCAGCGAGCTTTGATTTTAAAACCTGTAACTAAGTATGTGTACTTAAGCTAACTTGTCATTTAATAATGCGCTAACTTGTTCTACCGGTTGTGTACCGTCAATAGTTAAATACGTACAAGCACCGGCACTAGCTTCTGCTTGGTAGTAAGCAACTAAGGGTTTTGTTTGTTCGTGATAAATACCTAAACGCTTACGCACTGTGGCTTCTTCATCATCAGGACGAATAGCTAACTCATCGCCTGTTTCATCATCTTTGCCTGCCGCTTTCGGTGGATTGTAAACGATATGATAAACACGACCAGAGCCCGCGTGAACACGACGTCCACCCATGCGTTCAACAATTACTTCGTCAGGTACGTCAAATTCAACGACATGATCAACTGAAACACCGTTTTCTTTCATGGCATCAGCTTGTGGAATAGTACGTGGAAAACCGTCCAGCAAGAAACCCGCTTTACAATCGTCTTGCGTGATACGCTCTTTAACTAAACCAATAATTAATTCATCAGAAACGAGTTGCCCTGCGTCCATCACTGCTTTGGCTTTCTTGCCTAGTTCAGTTCCTGCTTTAATTGCAGCGCGAAGCATATCACCGGTAGAGATTTGTGGAATGCCAAATTTAGCCATTAAGAATTGTGCTTGAGTACCCTTACCTGCACCCGGTGCACCTAATAAAATAATGCGCATTTAGTCTAACCCTATTTAATAAATGAATTGGTTTTCGAAATTGCAAACACTATACATTTTCAAAGGATTTCAAACAAGTAGTAAGCGACGCAAAAAAACAAAAAAGGAGCTAAAAAGCTCCTTTTTTTACTAAAGTCTAACGACAATTAGACCTAAGTCATTATTTCATCTGAGTTGACTTTATTTAGTCAGGCTCAACATCAGCTTGTTCAAACGAGCAACAAAAGTCGCGGGGTCTTTCAAGCTACCACGTTCGGCTAACATCGCTTGTTCAAATAATACTTCAACCCATTGTTTGAATTGTGCATCGTCTTGCTCATCAGCAACGTGCTTGATCAAGTCATGCTCAGCGTTAATTTCAAAAATAGGCAAAGAATCAGGCACTTCTTGACCAACCGATTGCATCAACTTCATCATTTGGCTGCTCATATCATGTTCGTCAGCAACAATACAGGCCGGCGAGTCCGTTAAACGTTGTGAAATTTTAACGTCTTTCGCTTTACCTTCAAGTGCTGTTTTAATACGAGTAACCACTGAATCAAATTCTTGCTCAAGTTTTTCTTGAGCTTCTTTGGTTTCTGCGTCATCCATATTACCTAAATCTAAACCGCCACGTGTTACTGATTGTAATTGCTTACCATCAAACTCGGTTAAATGGCTCACTAACCACTCATCAATGCGGTCAGACATCAACAATACTTCAATGCCCTTCTTGCGAAATACTTCTAAGTGCGGGCTATTTTTAGCGGCTTCAAAACTATCAGCAACCACGTAGTAAATTTTGTCTTGGCCTTCTTTCATGCGCTCAACATATTGTGCTAAAGAAGCACTTTGTATGCTGTTATCTTGATGAGTAGAGGCAAAACGCATCAGTTTTGCAATCGCATCTTTATTGGCAGAATCTTCTGCTGGACCTTCTTTTAGTACTTGACCAAATTCGTTCCAGAACAGTTGGTATTGCTCAGCCTCTTTATTGCCTAATTTATCAAGCATTTTTAAAACACGTTTAGTACAACCCTTGCGAATTGCTTCCGTGATTTTATTATCTTGTAAAATTTCACGTGATACGTTTAAAGGCAAATCATTTGAGTCTAATAAACCTTTAACAAAGCGTAAGTAGCTTGGCATGAATTGCTCAGCGTCATCCATAATAAACACACGTTGCACAAATAATTTTAAACCATGCTGCTTTTCACGGTTATGCATATCAAACGGTGCTTTAGACGGGATGTAAAGTAATGACGTATATTCTGTTTTACCTTCTACTTTATTGTGTTCCCACATCATAGGATCAGCAAAGTCGTGTGATACGTGCTTATAGAATTCTTTGTACTCTTCGTCAGTAACCTCTGATTTCTCACGTGTCCAAAGCGCTGTCGCTTTATTCACTGGCTCCCATATTGCAGGCACAGCATCACGAGCTTCAATAGCCGGTGTTGTTACATTGCCTTCATCATCTTTAGCTTCCTCAACTGCTGCTACGCCAGGAACTTCTGGTGTTAACATTTCAACAGCAACAGAAATATGATCTGAGTATTTAGTGACAATAGTCTTTAAGCGCCAATCATCAGCATATTCGCTTTCTTCTTCTTTTAGGTGAAGAATAATATCAGTACCGCGATTAGCTTTTTCGATTTTAGCCGTGGTAAATTCACCTTCGCCTGCACTGATCCATTCAACACCTTCAGATGTAGCAACGCCGGCGGCACGTGAACGCACAGTGACCGAGTCAGCAACGATAAATGCTGAGTAAAAACCAACACCGAACTGACCAATTAATTGCGAGTCAGTCGCTTGGTCGCCAGAAAGTTGTGAGAAAAATTCAGCGGTACCTGATTTAGCAATAGTGCCTAGATGATCAACGATTTGATCATGCGTCATACCAATACCATTATCAGAAATAGTCAGGGTATTGTTTTCTTTATCACAACTGACACGAACACGTAAATCACCGTCACCGTCATATAAATCAGCATTAGATAAGGCTTTAAATCGTAACTTATCAGCAGCATCAGCGGCGTTAGACACTAACTCACGTAAGAAAATTTCTTTATTTGAGTAAAGTGAGTGGATCATTAATTTAAGTAACTTCGCATTATCAGTTGCAAACTGATGATTTTCTTTTTGGCCGGTTTCTGACATTTAAAAACTTCCTACTCTAACAATATTAAAATAATTGGTTGTGGTGAATATCAAACATCATTATTCAATACTCACTCGATAGTTAACATGTGGGGGTAGCGAAAACATTTTCAAGCAAAAATTTAAATAAATCTGACTAAAAGTATAATCAATTTAGTTTTTAAGTGGCTTAGTAAAACGTTTATCTCTTGATGACGCGCCATACTCGTGATGAATAACACCTGGCATTTTATGATAGAGCGTTTACATTTCGGTGGTTTTTTATCAAAACAATTCTGCAAGCTTCACTGTACAATTAATAATTTAAAGTGCGAAATAAAGTAACTTAGCCATTTGGCATCTTATAGCCATTGAAATAAGTAATCGCTCACTCTAAAGCGGTCTACACATCCAACAGCGGCATTACTTTAAATCCCAATAGCCGGCTATTACTCGACAATGTGCTCCGACATTTTTCTAATGGCTTACGTCCATGTAAGGCTCAATCCAGCGACTTGCTTTTGCAAATTTATCCTCGTTTATCATTGGGCAATTCATTAATTATCACGAATAAGCCGATTGCTAGCATATTATTAAGTGCTAATATGATCTTGATATAACTACTGGCATATAACAGCCACCAAGGAAAAGCTAAATGAAAAATAAATCGCTGACGGCTAAGAGAAAGGTAATTTCAGTACTTAGTATTACGCTATTAGGCCTATTATTGGCAACATTGCCGAGCTATGCCACACCACCGGTTATGGAAAAAAGTGACACGATTAAACGCACACAGCCCAAGCGAGAAATAGTACTTGAAAACGAGCAAGTACAAGTTGTACGTTTAACTTACCCCATTGGCACCGAATCGGGTATGCATAGCCATACCTTTGCCAATCGCGTGGTTTATTTTGTTAAGGGTGGCAAATTGAGCTTAATTCCTCAAGATACCAGTCAAGCGAGTAAAACCCTAGTAGCGACTGACGGGCAAACCTTGTTCCTGCCGGCCACGACACATAATGTTAGAAATATTGGCAATACTGAGGTGGTGATTGTTGAAACTGAGCTTAAATAAGGCTTGACGCAAAGCTGAACAAGTCAATTAACCAATAAATTAGTCTAGAAGCTAACTTCTTCACCTTCATTTAAGATATGTAAGGGTATTTGAGAATTCATTTTTTTGTGCATTTTTAACAAACGTAGCAACGCAGAGTGAGAGCTATGGTCGCCCATTTTCCAACTTGCATTGCCATAGCCCCATGGGATCATCACTTTACAATTGAGCTCTTGCGCTGCCACTAAAGCATCTTCAGGCGTGGTGTGAACATAGCGATACCAGGCACTATTTTCTTGGTGAAAATATGAAGCAATTGGCATTAAACAAACATCCATATCACCATAACGTTGTTGAATATTTTTAAAGTGCTGCGAATAGCCGGTATCACCGGCAAAAAATATCCGTTGCCCTTGGTGCTCAATGACCCAGCCACCCCATAGCGTTGCATCATTATCTTCATAAATGTAAGGCACTAATATTCTGCTGCTAAAATGATGTGCCGGCACAAAATTAAGCGTCAGCTCAGCCAATGCCGTGTTAGAAAACCATGCCATTTCATTAACGCGATAACCATCAATAGGAAAATGTTCACCAAAGCCTAAGGGCACAAAATATTGTGCCTCGGTGCCAATGTTGGCAATATCATCTTTATTAAAGTGATCATAATGAATATGCGAATACAATACCGCATCAACAGCGCTAATTTCACTGCGCGATGGCCACTTAGGTTCATGGCGATTGAAACCGGCGCTTAATCTAAACGCCCAATTGACCGGCCAATCAAATTGTTTACTGACCGGATCAAGCAGTAAGGTGCTGCCTTCAGGGCTTGTGATATAAAAACTTGCATGTCCGAGCCAGCGAAAGCTAAACCCCGTGTTCACCTCAGTTTTCGATTGTTCGCCGATAAAGCGACAGTTTTCAGCCGGTGACTCACATGCAAGCGCCGGCGAGGGCGGATAACAATCGTCTTGGCAGGTAATTACATAGTTTTTCTTACCTGGATACAAATTAGAGAAGCGCTTGGGCTCAGCGATATTTTCTTTAAATTTCACCATGGAATCGGCTTGCTCTATGCGAGTTAACTGATTTTTTGTTGCACAGCCCATCAGTAAAATTAAGCTGATAATGACACTAATTGCTCGCAAGCTACTTATTCCTATCATTGATATTGACCAGCCACCGCTAACCAAGCGCCACGGTTTAGTTGCATAACGCTAAAAGCTATAATTTTTACGACCCGATAATGCGTGCGATAAGGTATTACCATCAACATATTCTAGCTCACCGCCAACAGGTACGCCGTGCGCAATACGTGAAATTTCAACATCATGGGTTTGGGTAAGCTCGGCAATAAAATGCGCGGTCGCTTCGCCTTCTACCGTTGGGTTAGTCGCCAAAATCACTTCACTAAATTGCCCTGTCGCTAATTGTTTTTCTAAAACATCTAAACCTAAGTCGTCTGGGCCAATACCATCAAGCGGTGACAAGTGCCCCATCAAAACAAAATAACGCCCTTGAAACTCACCCGTTTGCTCTATGGCAATAACATCCGCAGGCGTTTCAACAATACACAGTTGTGTGGCTATTTTTCGCTTTGGGCTCTGACAAATTTCGCATAATGCTTCTTCCGTAAAATTACGACATTGCTGACAATGGCCAATATGTTCCATCGCTCGGCCTAACACCTTTGAAAGCCGGTTACCGCCACTACGGTTTCGCTCAAGTAAATGAAATGCCATACGCTGAGCAGATTTTCCTCCTACGCCAGGTAAACATTTTAAAGCATCAATAAGTTCTTGAACTAACGGACTAAATTTCATGACGACTCTTTTATGGCTTAATTAATTTTTATTAATGCAGTTTATCACTCGGTTTAAGGATTGATAATCATTAATTAAAAAGAATTTATCGCATTCAACCTAGCTAATTTCACCCAAAGCTTTAAAACTTCAGTATGATACCCGTTCTATCAAGTTTGGTATGATAGTACGGATAAAAATCTCTCACGGCTAAATTTTAGCCAGAGCATTAATAAGGGCAAGCCATGCTAAGCAATATACTCATCACACTCGCCTTATTATTGTTAAGCTTTTTTGGCTTACAACGGCTATTTACCTTACCCAAAAATGTCTGGTTACTTTTTTTAGTGCAACCATTAGTGATGGCATCATCGCCGGTGATTGTTTTTATTGGCGGTATTCTAGCCACTAGCATGGGCGCCGATCCGGCGCTAGTTACCCTGCCGGTTACCGTCATGATACTTGGCGTGGCCAGTGGTGCTATTCCTGCGGCATTATTAGCGAAAAATAAAGGTCGACGATTGGCAACATTTGCCGGTTTCACGGTAGGTTTTTCAGGGACCTTGGTCGCAACGTTAGCCGCTTTAAACAACAGTTTCGAATTACTGGTTTTGGCCAGCTTGTTACTGGGCATTAGCACTGCCTTTATCCAACAATTACGCTTTGCTGCCATAGAAAGCGTAAACAACAGTAATGAAGTGCCTACGGTATTATCAATATTAATGCTCAGTGGCATTTTTTCAGCGTTTTTAGGACCCGAAATTGCGGTAACTGCAAAAGATTGGCTAACTTCGCCTCATGGCTATGCTGGCTCTTTCTTGTTGCTGTCTGGGCTATTTGTTGTTGCTATGTTACTGATGCTGAACTTTACTGATCCTGAGGTAAAATCGAGTGACCACCAAGGAACCATTAGGCCATTAAGCGAAATTATCAAACAACCCATTTTTATTATCGCCATTTTGTCAGCGGCGATTGGTTTTGCCCTGATGAGTTATCTAATGACAGCAACCCCGTTAAGCATGCATAAACTGCATGGTCATAGCTTAAACGATACAAAATGGGTCATACAAAGCCACATTGCGGCGATGTTTATTCCGTCATTATTTACCGCATTGTTGGTCAAACGTATAGGTTTAAAAAACCTAATGCTCGCCGGCACCCTGATTTATGCGCTGGTCACTGTCATTGCCTTATCAGGTGAACAGGTGATGCATTATTGGTGGGCGTTAATTCTATTGGGCATTGGCTGGAATTTCCTCTTCCTGACCGGTACTTCATTGTTACCGCAAAGTTATCACGCCAGTGAACGCCATAAGGTACAAGCGATTAATGACTTTATTATTTTTGGTTTTCAAGCAATCGCTTCATTAATGGCCGGCTGGATATTATTTAAAGCCGGTTGGCATGTTGTCGTACTGACCAGCCTGCCTTTTATTGTTATCTTGTTTGTCGTTAGCTGGTTTTACTTTAAAAAAGAACGTGAAAAAACTCATCAAGCCGCTGACATCACTGCTGCACAAGCACAGCAGAAAAACATCCAGAAAAGTGAAGTATAATCATGAGTTCTCTCACTATTTTACAACGCGGCGCGCCAGTTTTATCAGCAATAGCAGAACCGGTACTCGATATTGCATCTGATGAAATAAAACAGTTAATTGTCGATCTAAAAACCACCGTTGCACATGCGAAAGGGGTTGGTATCGCTGCGCCGCAAGTCGGCAGAAGCTTGCGTTTATTTCTTATGTGCTCAGCGCCAAGTGAGCGCTACCCAGATGCGCCGTTATTACCAGTAACCGTGATAATAAATCCCATGATACTCAACTTTAGCGCAGAGCAAGTATTAGGCTGGGAAGGCTGTTTAAGTGTCAAGGGCAAACGTGCACTGGTACCACGATATACCCGCATTGATGTTAGTTATGTAGACGATGAGGGCATTAAGCATAATCATACATTTAACGGTTTTCTAGCGCGCATTTTTCAACATGAATTAGACCATCTTGATGGTATTACCTTTATTGAACGATTAGCTAATGAAAGCGACGCGATCGACGAGCAACAATGGCGAGAACAAACCCTAAAGCACTAATAACCCTTGCGTTCATATCAAACCTTGCCCTTGATTAACGCTGAATACGTATGCAATCAATGTTGTAATTTAGTGACTATTGCTAAGATGCCAAGCGCTATCGTTAACCTTTATTTTTACTCAATAAGCTTTTTATAACTAAGAAAGATGAAAGTTAACGCCAATTTATTACAATAAGAGTTCCTTTATGACCACAAAACCTCAACTCAATTTTTGGCAAATATGGAATATGTGTTTCGGCTTTATCGGAATACAATTTGGCTTTGCCTTGCAGAACTCAAATGTCAGCCGGATATTTCAAACTTTAGGTGCTGACTATTCTAATATGGCGATTTTATGGATTGCCGCCCCGGTTACAGGGCTGATTATTCAGCCGATTATTGGCTATTTTAGCGACAACACCTGGAATAGACTCGGTCGACGAAAGCCTTATTTTCTCTATGGTGCCATTGCCGCTAGTTTGTCATTATTTATTATGCCCAACTCCCCAACTTTATGGGTTGCGGCAGGTATGCTTTGGATAATGGATGCATCGATCAATGTGTCAATGGAACCTTTTCGCGCTTTTGTTGGCGACATGCTACCGAGAAAACAACGCGCCATGGGCTATGCCATGCAAAGCTTTTTTATCGCTGTTGCTTCGGTGGTTGCCTCATCACTGCCTTGGATGATGACCAATTGGTTCAACATCAGTAATATCGCAGCACCAGGCTTATTACCGGATACGGTGAAGTTTTCATTTTATGCCGGCGGCGTGATATTTTTACTGGCGGTGCTGTGGACTATCTACTCAACAAAAGAATACTCACCCGCGCAATTACAAGCGTTTCAAGAAGCTGAAGATCAAGATCTCAAAACAGAAACCTTGGTAGTTCGTAGTGCAAAAAAATATTTTACCGGGGGTGCCATTTGGTTAGTTATTGGTTTAGTTAGCTTTGCGATAGTCGCGCTCAATATTGCAGCCCTGGATAAAAGCTTATTTATTCTCGCTGGCGGTTTTTGTGCTTTTGCTATTTGCCAGCTGGTGGCGGGCTTGATGGCAAAAAATAATAGCCAGAATGGTTTTGCGCAAGTCATGTCAGATTTGTTTTCAATGCCGCAAACCATGAAACAATTAGCCTTTGTGCAGTTTTTCTCGTGGTTTCCATTTTTTGCTATGTGGACCTATACCACTGCAGCGGTCACCCAATTCCATTTTGGCAGTTCTGATGTAACATCAGCGGCATTTAATGCAGGTGCTGACTGGGTAGGCGTACTGTTTTCAGCTTATAACTTAACCTCTGTATTTGCGGCGATCTGCATTCCTATGGTCGTTAAGCATTTTAACTTACGCATTGCCCATATGATCAACCTATTTTTAGGGGGCGCGGGCTTTATCTCATTCCTCTTTATCAAAGATCCAACGCTACTTATCGTGTCTATGATTGGTATTGGTTTCGCGTGGGCGTCAATTTTATCAGTGCCCTACGCAATATTAGCAAATGCTTTACCGGCTAAAAAAATGGGCTTATATATGGGCATATTTAACTTCTTTATTGTCTTACCACAAATATTAGCCGCCAGTATTTTAGGCTTTTTAATCACTAAGGTATTTGACAACCAACCGGTATATGCCCTCGCCGTTGGCGGCGCAAGCATGGTACTTGCAGGTATTTTAACTTTACGAGTGAAAGAGCCTGAATATTAATTAGTAAAGTAATACTATCTACGTATGACCTTATTCCTGAACAAGCCTGTAAGATGCAGGCTTGCTTATTTAAATTGCTGCAAATTATAATCCACACAATATTAAATGTGCTATATCAGCGCCTTTATTCTTCATCTTGCAAAAGTAAAGCAACCAGCTTTTGTGCTAGTGGCGATACAAGCAAAATCACAGGAAATGCCACGCAAAAAGCAAATCCCCAAGCTTTTAGCCAAATCATGAGTAAATTATTCACCAAACCAAGATTAAATACCGTGATCACAAACGACATAATACCTGACATTAGCGCAGCCATTATAAAGAGAAAAAGTAACTTTTGATGTTTACGCGCGATCATTGAATGGCACCTTGTAATTGATAATGTTGAAATAATAGCGCTATTATCTCAAAGAAAGTTGGCAAACGTATGATTAATCTTAAGCACCAAGATGGTTTGGGTTATGCTATCGTTAGAAAATACCTCTATGATAATATCGGGATCGTGCTAAAAGTCGGTTATGATCAGTAAAAATGAATAACAAACTTACCGATGAAATTAATATTAATCATCTCAGGATAAAATTAGCCATTTATGGAAATAAAAGTAATCAAAGAAGTAGCGGCCGTAGCAGACTTTTTACGTTTAAGAATTGTTTCAGGCTTAACCCCTCGTCCCGAGGCGGCGGCGAAAAAAGCGTTACCTAATAGTTTATTTGCCGTACACCTTATTATTGATGAAAAAACGGTTGCTATGGGCCGAGTGGTCGGCGACGGTGCGTTAAATTTCGAAGTTGTTGATGTTGCGGTAGACCCGCAGTATCAAGGTAAAGGCTTAGGCCGTATCGTTATGCAAAATATTATGCTCTATCTTGAGCAAACTGCTGTAAAAGGCGCGTATATTACGCTATTAGCTGATGTCCCTGAGTTATATAAAAAATTTGGTTTTGTCCTGAGTCGTCCAGCGTGTGAAGGTATGCATTGGCAGCCAAAAGCTTCAACAATGGCTGAGTAATATTGATTCATCTTGAAATCGCTATCAAGGTATTATAATCTGCTTTGATACATTGTTGATGTTAGTTTTTATGCTATAGACAGTAATTTCAAACTAGCGAACTAGCATAATTAACTATTTTCTAACGTTTTAGCAAGGCTAATCAATGTTGGGTAACAACAAACTGTCATTTCACTAAAATTCCTTAGATACATTTCATCGGCTACCCTTTAAATTAAAAGTCAAAATGTAGTTGAAGGTAAATAAGAACATTGAAAGAAGTAGCTTAACGAACCTGATAAGGTCAGTTTGCGCTAGTCCATTAAAATCAAATGTTTAGTTCATGGGTGATGATCTATCAATGAATAATTTTAATAGTAGACAAGGGTTAAAAATGACCTTTATGGTTACTTTTTGCCTTTTACTCATGGTATTCCCAGAAGCTAGAGCTCAGCCACAGCTGACTGTTATCGTGCCCAACTTCCCTCCTTACACATTAAAAAGTAACTACGAAATTGCAGGTATTGGTATTGAACTAGCGGATAACATATTTAAACAGGCTGGCATCACGGTGCGTTATCGTATTGCGCCTAATTATGCCAAGGCATTGCATGAGCTTGAAGAAGGTCGAGCGGATGCACTGCTACTCGCCTCGCAAAATGATGAACGAGATAATATCGCCGTGTTTACCCAACCGTTAATGATAAATCGTTGGTGTTGGTATTTACTCAATGATAGCGCACTACATCCACACGACAGTAATTTTAAGCGCGATGCAAAAATCAGTAGTCATTTTAAATCAAATACTCACAAATGGTTAATAGCAAACGGTTATTCAGTGCAACCGGCAAGGAAGACTAACACCTTGCCACAAATGTTAATAAGATCTAGAGTGGATGCCATATTCATTGCTGAATTAGTCTTTGAAGCGGCAATGAAGCAAGACCAACTAACATCAAGTCAGTTTAAAAAATATATCGAAATAGAAAAACCGTTTGGTATCTACCTGAGTAAAAAATATTTGGCGGAATATCCAGAAACTTTAACTAAGGTAAATCAGGCAATTGAAAGTTCCATCATTGCTGATTTTTAAGTGTATTGACACTAAATCGGCACTGGCCTGCAGCTTTACCTATCGGCAACTAAGGCAATAAAGTAGCACGCGTAATCCTTGGTTCGTGGCCATTTACGTTTTAAATATCATAGCCAAGCATTACTTAGCCTTTTATTGAGACATTAATATGCAACCTGAAAAACTGGCTGAGAAATACGATAAAATTGCTTTATGGTGGCATGAACGACATTTTGCCTCTGACTATGGCGTTGAACAATTCGAAAAAGCGTTGAGTTTTTGTGCCACTAACTTGAACGCTTTAGATGTTGGGTGTGGTGCAGGAGGACGATTTATTCGCGCGCTAAGAGAGAGAGAATCTCATGTCACCGGCGTTGACGTTTCTAAAGAAATGATTAACATTGCCAGAATAAACCATCCGGACGTCAAATTTTACTTACAAGATATTTGTGCATGGCAAACTCATCAAAAATTCGATTTTATCTATGCATGGGATAGTATTTTTCACTTACCTTTAGCTATGCATAAACCCGTCATTAATAAATTGTGCTCGTTACTGAATGAAGGTGGTGTGTTATTTTACACCTTTGGCAATGCTATTGGTGAAGATACAAGTGAATGGCTAAACGACATTTTTTATTATAGTTCAATCGGTATAAATGATAATCTTCAATTACTTATTGAAAATGGCTTAACCGTGTTGCACATGGAATTAGATCAGTATCCTGAAAAACATGTCTGTGTCATAGCTAAAAAGCGCTAACCAATAAACCCGAAATTAAACAGCGACAAAAAACAGTGGGCTTTTACTCCTTCCGCGCTTTTTTTAAACAACTATTATTTATGTCTTAGTGCGCATAAATTACTAAAGGAAATCGTCATCAAAATTCAAATATCTGCTGCTATGGCTTTGTTGCTTTCATCAAGCTGCTTTGCTGATAAAATATATGAAAATTTTCCCAGCGAAATTAAAGCAAATGAAAAATATGTCTTCTATTCTCATGGCTTGATCGTCGAAGGTACAAACCCTAGGCCAATAAACTCGCGTTGGGGCATGTACGACTTTCCTGAAATTAAACAAGCGCTCGCCGATGATAGCTATAACCTTATTGCTTATCATCGACCAAAAGGCACTGACCCAAGAGAGTTTGCTAAAAAGTTAACTGAAAATACCAATACCCTTATCAACAATGGCGTTAAACCGAAAAATATTACTTTCGTTGGTTTTTCTCGGGGCGGCGCTATAACGATATTAACCTCAAACTACTTAGCCTCGGCTAAGATCAATTTTGTTATTTTAGCTGGGTGTAGCAAATTTATTAAAAATAATACTGAATTAGTACTATTTGGCCATGTACTTTCTGTCTTTGAAACCTCTGATGGTGTTGGCTCTTGTCAGTTTTTAATTGATCGCAGTAAAGGAGTGAACACTTTTCAAGAGATCTCAATTTCTACCGGTAAAGAGCATGGTGCATTTTACCAGCCACTGCCCGAGTGGATTAACCCGGTTAAAAAGTGGCTAAGATCAAGTCGCAGCTAACCGCCATTTCCAGCGGTGTATTTGTGGTTAAGGTAATAAACATTAAGCTAACGATTAACATTGAGCCAGTAAGGTGATTTGAGCTAAAATTTGTTCACGCTTTCATTTAAAGTTATTTAAAGACAAGGTGCCACATGCAACAAGCGATTATTGACTATCATCTTGATGAGGAAAACCATTGGGTTGCTAGGTTAAACTGTGGGCACTTTCAACATGTTCGTCACCAGCCGCCCTTTATCAATCGCCCGTGGGTATTAAAACAAAGCACGAGAAACGCCATGTTGGGTCAGCAACTCAATTGTATTAAGTGTGACAATGATGTCGTGACCGACTTTAAGCCTATAATGTTAACACCGGCTTGGGATTAAAAATCAAATCATCAGAGCATTAAGCTTAATATTAATTAACTACCGCAAGATTTTCGCACCACTAAGGTTGTCGGCATTAATTGCGTTTGTGCGTCTTCGCCACTGACTAATTGCAGCAATTTATCAACCAAGAGTTCGCCGGCTAAAACAGTATCTTGCTTTACAGTAGTTAATGCTGGGGAGGTCGAGCTTGCCGTCGCAATGTCATCAAAGCCAACGATAGCAATATCGCCTGGCACCTTAAAACCGGCGTCTTGTAGTGCTCGCATTGCGCCAATAGCAATTAAATCACTGGCGGCACAAATGGCATCAAACTTTATGCCTTTAGCAATAAGTTGCTGCGCAGCTTGATAGCCAGACTCATTGGTTGAAATAGCGTCAACTTGCCGATGACTATCAACAATAAGGTTATTATCTTTTATTGCTTGGCAGTGCCCACTGTAGCGATCTAAAAACTCAGGAGAGCCGGTACTCACGCCACCTAAAAAGGCAAAGTGTTGACGGTTTTGCTTAATAACATGCTCGGTGACTTGATAACCACCATGATAATTATCACATCCGACAGAAACCACAGATAATTCTTTAACATCAGCGCCCCATCGTACAAAGTGTGTTTCTTGTTTGATCAGCTGAACTAACTTCTCTTCATAATCGGTGTAATCACCATAACCCAATAAAATAATACCGTCGGCTTTACGGGTATCTTCATAGTCAGCGTGCCAATCATTACTCATTTGTTGAAATGAAACTAAAAGATCATAGCCCTTTTTCGCACTGGCTCGGGTAATACTGCCTAACATCGACAAAAAAAATGGATTGATTAACGAATCGTCATTGGTGGGGTCTTCAAATAGCAATAATGCAATCGTACCACTGAGTTGCGTGCGCAAACTACTGGCATTTTTATCAACTTTATAGTTTAACTCTTTGGCAATTGCTTGCACACGACGACGCGTTTCTTCATTAACCAAAGGGCTATTGCGCAGCGCGCGCGACACGGTCGATTGAGAAACGCCAGCACGATAGGCAATATCAAATGAAGTTTGTTTTGATCTCACAGCATACTCATAAGTGAAAATATCTCACTTATATTAACTGAGGGATTAGGCTAAGTACATAATTTAATAATGGCTACATTATCTAAAACACAGACAATAAAGCGCTACTTTCATGGCTAAAGTTATCACCTTCTTTTTTGAATACCACGACTAAAATCAATAGCGGCTAAGGATTACCCTTGATAAAACTTTTACTGCCGTATTTGTCTAAAAATACATACGTATGCATGCAAATTATCAACATTATCTGCTGTGCATACGTATGTAGTTCATTGCTCTACACACAGACATCGGCATAATTAATTCATCAATTAAATTAAGCCACAACTTAGCTGCTAAATAATAAAGCGATAAGTCGCCTGCTCACTAATAATAACTTAGGCAGTGCCTTAAAAAATTAACATTATAATTTGTCTGGTTAACTTATTAATAACCGGCATGCCGTATTTCACTGCGCTAGTTAACGTTAGCCGTGAGAATTTACCGACAATAAATGTCCGATAGAAGAGTTTGTAGTTATATGGTTACCAAATCAAAAACATCGACTAAAGTGCAGTCTACAGCGAAAAATAGCGCATCATTAATTACTGAAGCTGACATTAGCCAGCGCATTCAGCACCACTTAAAATTCACTTTAGGTGAGCTAAGCGATATTGACCAAAAGCCAGCCTATTGGCGTGCCACTTCTTTGGCCCTGAACGATATTATTGTCGAAAAACTACAAAGCACAAACGCTCGCCAACAGCAAAGTGAAGTGAAGTCGGTGAACTATTTATCACTCGAATACTTAATGGGTCGCTTACTGTCCAACAATTTACATAATTTAGCTTTATACAAGAGCACAGATAAAGCCTTAAAAAAAATGGGCTTTGATTTAGCCGACTTATGCGAACAAGGTGCAGATTTAGCTTTAGGTAACGGTGGTTTAGGTCGATTAGCCGCATGCTTTTTAGACTCGCTTGCCACCTTAGATTACAACGCAATGGGTTATGGCGTGCATTATCAACACGGCTTATTCAAACAAAGTTTTGCTGACGGTCAACAAATAGAAAGCCCTGATATGTGGCGAGAATTTGGTAGCCCGTGGGAAGTATGTCGCCCCGAGTCTAGTCAAACGATTCCGCTATATGGCCATGTTGAAGAAGTTGCCCAAGCTGATGGCACGACAAAATCAGTTTGGCATGGTGGGAAAATGTTAAAAGGTGTGCCTTGGGATGTTCCGATTGTCGGTTATAACTGTGCAACGGTTAATGCCCTGCGCTTATGGGAATGTCGTGCCGATAATGCCTTTGATTGGGATAAGTTTAATCATGGTGATTACTTAAAAGCACACCAACAGCAAGTGGCAGCAGAAACGGTGTCGAAAGTCCTGTATCCAAATGATGAACATGAAGCCGGTAAAGAGTTACGTTTTGTTCAGCAATACTTTTTCTGTGCCTGTTCAGTACAAGACATTATTGCCCGTTTTGAAAACCAATATGGCAGTATTGCTGAGCAGAAAAACTGGGCAACATTCTGTGAAAAAGTCGCGATTCAGTTAAACGATACCCATCCAACCATCGCTATTTTAGAATTAATCCGCACCCTGATTGATAACCGTAATATTGCTTGGGATAACGCTTGGGCTATTTGCCAAAAAGTATTTGCCTACACAAATCACACCCTATTACCTGAAGCTTTAGAGAAATGGTCGGTCGCTTTATTTCAGCGCGTATTGCCACGGCACTTAACAATTTTATACCACATTAATGAAGCGTTTTTAAATAACGAAGTTAATGCCCTTTGGCCGAACAATAATGACATGCGTAAGCGCTTGTCCTTGATTGAAGAAGACCATGAACCTAAGGTTCGTATGGCGCACCTTTGTGTGGTTACTGCACATAAAGTTAATGGCGTAGCACAAATTCATTCCGCGCTGGTAAAGCAAGACCTATTTCCTGAATTTGACCAATTATGGCCAAACAAATTCACCAATGTCACCAACGGTATTACCCCACGTCGCTGGTTAAAAGCCTGTAACCCGCTATTAGCAAACTTGCTCGATAACACTATAAAGGGTGATTGGGCAAAAGATCTTAACAGTTTAAGTAAGTTGTCAGCGTTTGCTGATGATGGACAATTTCAAACAAAGTTTATGGCCATTAAACATCAAAACAAAATCGCCTTAACCAAAGAGATTAAAAAGTTAACCGGTGTTACCGTTAGCCCTGATGCGATTTTTGATGTGCAAATTAAGCGTTTACATGAGTACAAACGCCAACATTTAAACCTTTTACATATTATTGCCCTTTACCGACGATTATTGGCTAACCCTGAGCTTGATATGCAGCCACGGGTATTTATTTTTGGCGCTAAAGCCGCGCCTGGTTATCAGCTGGCGAAAGAAATTATCTACGCCACCAATAAAATTGCTGACAAGATCAACAATGACCTGCGCATTAAAGACAAGCTCAAAGTAGTGTTTTTACCTAATTATCGCGTCAGTTTAGCCGAAAAAATCATTCCTGCTGCCGATGTTTCTGAACAAATTTCTACCGCAGGTAAGGAAGCTTCCGGCACCGGTAATATGAAATTAGCGCTCAATGGCGCGGTGACTATTGGCACACTTGATGGCGCCAATATCGAAATTGCTGAAGAAGTCGGTAACGACAATATCTTTATCTTTGGCTTAACGGTCGATGAAGTCAAAGCGTTAGATGCACAAGGTTATAACTCATACGAGTATTATCAAAATAACAGTGAGATTCGTGCTTGTTTAGATTGGTTAGACACCGATTACTTTACCCCAGGTAATCCCGGCGAATTATCTGCCATTAAAAACTGTTTCTTAGAAGGCGGCGATCCCTACAAGGTACTGGCTGATTTTCAAAGTTATGCCGATGCTCAACAAGCGTTAGGCAAGGCATATCAAAATCCGGCTCAGTGGGCAAAAATGGCGATATTGAATACCGCATTAATGGGTAAATTTAACTCGGATCGTTCGATTGAAGACTATGTGCAAAACATATGGCACTTAAGCGCAAGTAAATAATACCGACTATAACGTAAGGTAACTTAATGACCACAGTAAACGGTGATAACACGGGTAAACTAGAGACTAGTCTGCATGACATAGTGAACGTATTGGGTTTAAAAACCGATATGGCATCTGGCTATCTGGTGATCTCGGTTATTAAACCTGAATTCGCTAATACTTTGCATGGTTTTACGCTTGAAATACTCGATAGCAAAACGCAAAAGTCGCTCGGTAAATTAAAAAAAATATCAAATGAAGGTTTATTTTCACTCAAGTTGAGAAGAAAAAAACCTTTTTGTTATCAGTTGCGTTTAACCCAAGACCATAGCAATGAAAAACAGAGTGTTATATTTGAAGACGCGTTTGCTTTTTCATCAACACAAGTTTTAGCTGAACTTGATCTGCACTTATTACGAGAAGGTAATCACCAAGGTGCTTATAAAAAGTTAGGCGCACATTTAACATCTCTGGCAACCCATGGCGGTCGACAGGTTTCAGGTTGCAGTTTTGCTGTCTGGGCGCCCAATGCCAGTCAAGTCAGTGTTATTGGCGACTTTAATCAATGGCATGGCAGCGTCCATCCAATGACTAACGCAATACACCACGGCATAAAAAGTGGCTATTGGACGCTTTTTATCCCAGATATTAACGCCGGAGCTCAGTATAAATTTTTGCTAAAAGACCAAGCGGGAAATTTACTGCCGGCAAAGGCCGATCCTTTTGGCATGCAAGCACAATATCGCCCCGACACCGCCTCAATTGTCGCTAATGAAACTCCCTACGCTTGGCAAGATCAGCAATGGATGGATGAGCGCGAAAAACGTAACGCTCGTGATGCCGCTATTGCAATTTATGAAGTACATTTAGGCTCGTGGCAGCGCGATGAAAACAATCATTATTTAAATTACCGCGAGCTTGCCGATAAGCTTATTCCTTATACTGTTGATATGGGTTTTACGCATATTCAATTGATGCCGGTCAGTGAATTTCCGTTCGATGGCTCTTGGGGCTATCAGCCGGTTGGCTTATTTGCCCCCAGCTCGCGCTTTGGCAATGTAGAAGACTTTCAATACTTTGTTGATCAATGCCATCAAGCTAATTTAGGCCTCTTAATTGATTGGGTGCCGGGCCATTTTCCAAGCGACGACCATGGTCTTGCCCAGTTCGATGGCAGTCACTTATATGAACACGCCGATCCCCGTCAAGGTTACCACCCTGACTGGAATACGCTTATTTACAATTATGGTCGAGTTGAAGTAGCGAATTTTTTACGCGCCAGTGCCCTGCATTGGCTTGATACTTACCACATTGACGGTATTCGCGTAGATGCCGTCGCGTCTATGTTGTACTTAGATTACAGCCGCAAAGCTGGTGAATGGATCCCCAATGTCCACGGTGGACGCGAAAACCTTGAAGCGGTTGATTTTTTAAAACGCTTTAACCAAGAATTGTATGCTCTGCACCCAGGGACTTTTTCTGTTGCTGAAGAGTCAACTTCTTGGCCGGGTGTTTCTCACCCCACCGAGCATGGAGGTTTAGGCTTTGGTTATAAGTGGAATATGGGCTGGATGAATGACAGCCTTGAATACATGAAGCGCGACCCTATTTATCGTCAACATCATCATAACGAACTCAGCTTTGGCTTAGTTTACGCATTTAATGAGAACTTTGTATTACCGCTTAGTCATGACGAAGTGGTTCATGGTAAAGGCTCGCTTATTGCCCGCATGCCCGGTGATGCATGGCAACAATTTGCCAATTTACGCGCCTATTATGGCTTTATGTGGGCTCATCCCGGTAAAAAATTACTCTTTATGGGCGGTGAATTTGCCCAAGGTAAAGAGTGGGATCATGACCAAGCTCTTGACTGGCATCAGCTAGATATTCCATGGCATAAGGGTGTTCAGCGTTTAGTAAAAGATTTAAATAAACTGTACACCAACACGCCTGCGCTTTACCAAAAAGATTGCCAACCTGAAGGCTTTGAATGGCTAGATCATGAAAATGCTGCGCAATCAATCTACAGCTTTATTCGCTATGGTCACAACACCGCGCCGGTTGTTGTGGTCTGTAACTTTACCAATGCAGTGCATCATGATTTTGCTCTTGGTGTACCCGTTGCAGGTGTTTATCAAGAATTAATTAATACCGACCTAACTATTTATCAAGGTTCAGGCCAAGGTAATGTCACTGGTGTTAACAGCGAAAATACGCCATGGCAAGGTCAAAATCAGCGCATTAGTATAACTGTGCCGCCAATGGCAACGGTTATTTTTAGCTTACAAGGAACTGATTAAGCCTGTGAGCCACTTTACCATGACATCAGGTCGTCATTACCCGCTAGGTGCTACCTATACTGCAGGTAGTGCTGAGGCGACAGGGGAAAACGGCACTAACTTTGCGCTATTTTCTGCTCATGCAGAAAGCGTCGAGTTATGTTTGTTTGATGAAACGGGTAAAAATGAAATTCAACGTTTAGTATTACCTGAATATAGCGATGACGTTTTTCACGGCTTTGTTGAAAATCTTAAGCCCGGTGCATTATATGGTTATCGGGTTTACGGGCCGTTCGAGCCGCACAATGGCCACCGTTTTAATCCAGCAAAACTATTACTCGACCCATACGCTAAAGCATTGCACGGTGAAGTTATCAACTCACCGCTACATTATGCTTTTCAGCAAAGCGAGACAAAAAACAGCCCAGATAAGCCCTGCCCTCAGCAGGATCTCAGCTTAGATCTTCAAGACAATGCGCAACTTATGCCAAAGTGCATGGTCACCGAGAGTGAAAGTATAACCCTATGTCAGTCGCATCCGAAAGTGCGCCAACGTGACACCATTCTTTATGAATTACATGTCAAAGGTTTTACCGCTCAGCAACCGAATGTGCCCATTGAATTACAAGGCACCTTTGCCGGCTTAGCCAATGAAAGCGTCGTAGCGTACTTGCTTGCTTTAGGGGTCACCAGTATAGAATTAATGCCCGTTCATCAGTTTTTAAATGAAGCATTTGTCGAAGAAAAAAAACTCAGCAACTATTGGGGCTACAACAGTGTGTCATTTTTCGTTCCGCATGCAAGTTACTGTTCTTCAGGTGAAATAGCTGAATTTAGGCGTATGGTTGAAACTTTTCATCAACAGGGTATCGAAGTTATTCTTGACGTGGTTTATAACCATAGCGCTGAAGGTAACGAACTTGGACCGACCTTAAGTTTTAAGGGCATCGACAACGCGAGTTATTATCGTTTGCAAGCACAAGATAAGCGTTTTTATGAAAACTATTCTGGCTGCGGTAATACCTTAAATATTGCCCACCCACGGGTGTTACAACTGGTCATGGATAGCTTGCGTTATTGGGTGCAGGTCATGGGCGTTGATGGTTTTCGCTTTGATCTTGCCACGATCTTAGGCCGTGAAAATCCGCATTTCAATGCCAATAACGCATTCTTTACCGCCTTAAAGCAAGACCCAATATTAGCTCAAAGCAAACTGATCGCAGAGCCTTGGGATATTGGCAGTGACGGCTATCAACTCGGCCGTTTTGATAAAAGTTGGTTAGAGTGGAATGACAGATTTCGTGACACTTGTCGACGTTTTTGGCGTGGCGATCAAGGTATAGCGCCTGAATTTGCGGCTCGCTTACACGGCTCGAGTGATATTTTCGAACAAGCAAGTCGGCGACCAAGCGCAAGCGTTAACTTTATCACCTCACACGACGGCTTTACCTTACACGATTTAGTCAGTTATCAAACGCCAAATAACTTAAGTAACGGCGAGCAAAATCAAGATGGCCACGGCAGTAATTTCAGCGCTAATTTCGGCCATGAAGGTCAGTCAAAAAACAGCACCATTAAACGCTTGCGCGCCAGACAAAAACGCAATTTATTAACCACCTTATTTATCGCCCAAGGCACGCCTATGCTGTTGGCAGGCGATGAAATGGCCAATAGCCAAAATGGCAATAACAACGCCTATTGCCAAGACAACGAAATATCTTGGCTCGATTGGTCACCACATAACGATAGTGTCAATCATAAAGACGAAAAAGCTTTTGAGCTCGCTTTTGTTAAACAGCTGATCCAGTTAAGAAAAGCACATCCGTTACTTAATCGCACTCATTATCATCATGGTGAACAACGTTCGTCAAAAACCGGTTTAAAAGATATTGATTGGCTAAATTGCCGTGGCGAGTATATGCAAGCCGCCGATTGGCAGGACCGAGCGATAAAGTGCTTTGCCATGTTGTTAGCTCAAACAGATGCTATACCAATGGCAGCGCAGCCGTTAGCAAGAGTAGCATCAAAATCGCCAGTAAATTCGTTAACGGCAACCGAACAAGACGACGCACTCTTGGTTATATTCAATGCGCATCCTTGTGAAATAAATTATACCTTGCCAGCGCTTAGCGGTTATTGGCAGCAATTGATCAACACCGTTGATGAAGCAGAAATTGCCACTGTGCTAAAACCAAACCTAACAGCTGCAAATATTAGTATTGCCGCTCACAGCTGCTTAGTGCTGAGCTTTTATAGCGCACAAGCAAACGCCCATGTTGACCTCGAGTCATTCGGGACAAATTTTAATAATAATAACGCCAGCGCAAAAGTGCGAAGCGATAAGCATAGAGAAAAATAGAATGAATTTAATTGAGCAACTTGCAGAACTCGTTGGCTTCCATGCGACATATACCAATTCATTTGGCAAGCAAGTTTACGCCAAAGATGAGGCGAGACACTCGTTACTTAATGCCATGGGCTATGACCTTTCATCGGATGAAAAAATCAATGCTAGTATCACCGAATTAGCAGAGAAAACTTGGCGTAGCATGCTGCCGCCAGCTCACGTTGCAAAGCTTGAATCAGCACAGCAGCAAGTCACCATTAGCCTTACAGAATCCACCTTAAGTACATTGAACTGGGAAATTACCTTAGAGTCAGGCGAAAAGATTAACGATGCTATTGCACTGGCTTCATTAGTACCGGTAGATTCAGCGACCTTGAGTGATGCAATATTTAACAAATATACTTTGCCATTACCGACCTTAGCGCAAGGTTATCACCAACTGACCCTTATTTACGGTGCAAGTACCGCTACCTGCCCGCTAATATATGCGCCACAAACCTGTTATAGCCCACAAGAAGCCTCAAGCGATAAAATGTGGGGTTATGCGGCACAATTATATTCGTTAACCAGTGACGATAACTTGGGTATGGGCGACTTTGGCGATTTAGCTAAACTGGTTGAACAATCGGCCAAGCAAAAAGCCTCCGCTATTGGTTTAAACCCATTACATCCGTTATACCAAAATAATCCGGCACATCGCAGTCCGTACTCACCAACCAGCCGTTGTTTTTTAAATACCCTGTACATCGACCTAAAACAAGTACCGAACTTTACCACTTGTAAAGCCGCGCAAAGCCGTTTTAACAGCGAAGAAATACAAGACAAAATTGCTTACGCTAGACAAACTGAGTTAATTGATTATCCCGCTGTTGCCGATATTAAATTTGAAATTTTAGAAATATTATTTCAAGACTTTATCAACACTACTTCAGCAGAACATGCCGAGTTTGTTGATTTTAAAGCCAGCCAAGCTGAAGACTTATTACAACTTGCTACCTTTGAAGCGCTTTACGAACACTTTAGACAAACTGACTTTAACGCCTTTGGCTGGCCGAACTGGCCAAGCGCATTTCAATCACCTGACAGTGCTAAAGTTAAAGCGTTTAGACAAGAGTATGCCGAACGAATCAACTATTTTTGCTTTGTGCAGTGGTTGGCACATCGTCAATTAAAGGCCATTGCCAAACAAGCAAAGGCCTTAGGCATGCCGATTGGTTTATACCTTGATTTAGCAGTAGGTTGTGACGGCTCAGGTGTTGATGTTTGGTCAGACAAGGATCTTTATGTTGCTGGCGCTGCCGTTGGCGCGCCGCCTGATGCCATGAATACCCTTGGACAAGACTGGGGACTAACGCCGCTTAATCCTGTTGCTTTACAAAAGCAAGGTTATCAACCGCTGGTAAAAGCCCTGCGCAGCAATATGCAATATGCCGGTGCGCTGCGCATTGATCATATTTTAGGCTTAATGCGCCAATATTGGGTCGCGCCCGGTATGAAAGCCGACGAAGGGGTTTATATTACCTTCCCATTGGAAGATATTTTACGCATTATCGCCCTAGAGTCACGTCGAAATAACTGTGTAGTGATTGGTGAAGACCTGGGCACTGTGCCAGATGGGTTTGGTGAAATCATGGCGCGTGCCGGCTTATTATCCTATAAAGTGTTATTTTTTGAGCGTTGGGATTCTGGTTTTTTCATGCGTCCTGAGCTGTACCCTGCGCAATCTATGGTCACGGTATCAACCCACGATTTGCCCACGCTGGCCGGTTGGTGGACAGGTAAGGATCTTGAATGGCGACAAAAGCTTAGTCTCTACCCTAACGAAAACATGGGCCAAAACGAGCGTAATAGCCGTATTGCAGATCGACAGTTGTTAATTTCCGCTTTAGATGATCTCAAGGTTATCGATATCAACAAGGCACCAGAGCAAGCACCGGCCGTAATGAATCGTGAATTAAGCCTTGCTGTGCAAAAGTATATGGCACAAGCGCCAAGCCATATTCAATTAATCCCGCTTGAAGATGCCTTAGAAGTTATCGAACAAGTCAACATTCCGGGCACGATTGATGAACACCCTAATTGGCTACAAAAATTACCGGTGCCGCTTGAAGCCTTTGAGCAAACTGACTCAATTACTGACTTAGCGGCGGCGATGCAAATTGCTCGCCCACGTAAATAATCACTATGAACCTGTTAACTTTGGATAATAAAAATATGTTTAGAAAAAATAAAATATCCGCCTTGATAATATCCACGCTAGTCACATTGGCTTTGGTCGGTTGTGGCAGTGATAATAACCGCAACGATACGAAAGTTGAGCAAAGTTCTGCCGCTGCATCGCATGCAAAAAAAGTGAAATCAACAATAAAAAATCAATACAGAACCGCTGCCGATTTACCCCATTATCTAGAGCGTGATGTACAAGAAGAAGTGTTTTACTTTGTTATGCCTGATCGTTTTAATAATGGCGATACCAGCAATGACTTAGGTTCTAAAACCGACGCTATTTCTGCCGGCGGTTTCGATAAAACCAATAAAGGCATGTTTCATGGCGGCGATATTCAAGGCCTAAAAGACAAATTACCCTACTTAAAAGACTTAGGTATTTCGGCAATTTGGTTAACCCCTATTTTACGCAATCAAGCCATGCAAGCGGACAGTTCTGGCTATCATGGTTATTGGGTGCTAGATTTTACTGAAATTGACCCACATTTAGGCAGTAATGACGACTTAAAAGATCTTATCAACAGTGCCCACGCTGAAAACATTAAAATTTATTTCGACATTATTACTAATCACACCGCTGATGTTATTAAATACCTAGAATGTCATGGTGAAGATGGCCTGCAATGGTTAGTTAAATCAGATAAAGGCTGCCCATTTAAATCAGCTGCGCAAGTGGCTAATGGTGATAAATACACCACGGTTATTCCACAGGGCCATGAGCAATTAAAAACCCCCGCTTGGCTAAACGATGCTAAATTTTATCACAATCAAGGTGACTCATTCTGGCAAGGTGAAAGTTCAAAACGCGGCGATTTCGCTGGCCTTGACGATATTGATACCAACAATCCTGAAGTGCTTAAAGGTATGATCGATATCTTTAAAAATTTGATCAGTGAGTTTAAACCGGATGGGTTTAGAATCGATACCGTCAAACATGTCAACACTGAATTTTGGGCTGAATTTTCACCTGCTTTAGTTCAACACGCACAAAATCTCGGTATCAAAAACTTCTTTATGTTTGGCGAAGTCTATAGCTTTACTAGCAAAGAGCTAAGCGAATACACTACCGCAGGTAATATGCAGTCAGTATTAGACTTTGCTTTTCAAAGCGCCATCAGTCAAAGCTTAATCGAGCAAAAAGGCACCCAAGCGTTAGCAACATTATTTGCTAATGATATAGACTACTTAGATCACGACAGCGACGCCAATCAGTTAATGAACTTTACTGGTAATCACGACATGGGTCGTTTTGCTTATATGCTGAAAAAAAGCGCATTTAATTACAGCGAAGCGCAAATGATTAAGCGTAACTTACTCGCCCAAGCCATGACTTACTTTATGCGTGGCGTGCCGATTATTTACTATGGTGACGAACAAGGGTTTGTCGGTGATGGTGGCGATCAAGCGGCGCGTCAAGACATGATGCCTTCACTCGTTGCTAGTTATAATGACGATGATTTATTAGCTACCGACGCGACAACGGCTGACGATAACTTTGATACACAACATCCTATTTATCAAAGCTTTGCCCAGTACGCAGATATTTTCTATCAATACCCGCCATTACGTCGAGGTCAGCAAAAAACGTTATTTCAAGCCGATAACAACGCAATTTTCGCCATTACCCGCACGTTAGCGGCTAATGACAAAGCAATGACCGCAAGCCAAGCAATGTTAATCGCTTTTAATACCAGTGATAAACCGGCGACAACAAGCTTTGAACTTAATGGTGCCAGATATCGTTTAGTGCACGGTGAAAGCAAACTAACACCAAAGAACAGCGGCGCGACAACCATTGAGCTACCAGCACTTAGTTTTGCGATATATGAAAAACAACAATAACGCAGTACATTAATACCATAAATTTTAATTTAACAAGGCCACAGCCAATGATACGTTGTGGTCTTTTTTATTACGCTAATTGGTCAGGTTAATTACTTTTTATTTTCCAAAACAGGCTAACAAGTAGGTCTTTATTGAAGCGCAATAATAAGTTTTTTTCATGCGAATTATCGACTCGGCACTTTTAATGTACCGCTCTCTTTTGAAAGCACCAGCACACTCCATATAATTTTCAAAGCAACGCCCGGTTACTCAGCGAACACAGACATAGCTGACACTTCAATAGCGACTGAAACTTATGGTTTCCAATTGATTGAAATTATGGGATATTGATAGAACTTAGGTTTTATTTACGCTTGAATCGCTGGGAATAACAAATGGTAGTGCTATTAATTATAACTTTAATCAGTATGGCATTGTGTTATTACGTCGCAAAATCTCGCCAAGCTAACACAATATTTTGGCTGCTAGCAGCACTGCTCGTTGGCCCATTAGCCATTCCATTCGTTTTCTTTGCCAAGCCAGTCGTTAAAACCGAATAACTCAAAGGCATTTTTTGAGTTATATAGATATAGCGACATAAAGAACTAATAGAAAAAATCTAAGAGAAAATACCCCTAATTAATCACATCGACAGAGTAAGCGACAGCTAATTTTACCAACAATGAGCTATTTAAGCGCATCCAACAGTCGCCAATAGTTGACATATATCCTTAATATATTGGTGAAAATTCTTATTCATCAATAAAGCTAAGAATGCTCGATACGGTTTCCCGTGGTCCTTCTTCGTGTGGAATATGACCTAAGTTATCAAAAATTTTCAAACGACTATTCGGAATTAATTGCTTAAACTGATAGCCTAAATCCAACGGGATCAAGTTATCGTCTAGGCCCCATAAAATCATCGTTGGTTGTGAAATTTCACTAATGCGATTAGCCAACAAACCCGGCTGTGTTTGCAAAAAACGCTGCGCTAAAGCATCGCGATTACCTTGGCGCAAGGTTAACTCAAAGTATCTATCGACGATGTCTGAGCTGACCTTTGAACGATCACTATAGACATTTTCTACACTGCGTTGAATCAAGAACCTAGGTAAAGTGTTACCCAACAAGCCATTAAGTATCGGGTTACGTGCTATTTTAAAGCCTAGTGGTGTCGATTTGCTTTTAAATGCTAAGCCGCTAGCGTCTATCAAAATAAGTTTGTTTACACGCTCTGGATATAAAACCGCCGTAGCCCATGCTACGTAACCGCCTAATGAGTTGCCAGCGACAATGGCTCGTTCAACGTTTAGCGCATCCATCACCGCCACAACGGTTTTGGCGTAATTTTCTATACAATAATCATTTTCAGGATCAGGACCCGTCAAACCAAATGCCGGCATATCAAAACGAATCACACGACGGTTCTTTCGACTTGCGCCTTGCAATAAGCTCTGTAAGTGCAAAACCCAGCCATCCCAAGTGTGCAAAGAAGCGCTGGTGCCATGTAATAATACCAATGGCGTGGCATCAGACTTGGGCCCTTCATCACGCAGATGTATTTGCATGCCATTAACTTCAATAAATTGTGACGGAGCTTGCGCCCATCGCTTGCTTAGTTCAGCTACCGATCTATCGGATTGATGAAATACCAGCATAAATAGCGCAATAAGTACGACCATAATGCCTAACAGGCAGACTACAATGGTGATAAAACCTTTCATGTTATTTATATCCTAAAGCAAGTCAAATGCGAAGACGGTAATGTCTTCTAACAGCATACAAAATACTTATGCTACATTATTTCCTCAATAGCAGCATTTCTGTTTTGATTCCGGTATTTAAAAAAGTGATGGTTTTGACTATCAACATAAATTTGGTTAATACTTTATCTGTATATTACCCGAGAGGATATATGCTAGGTAGATTGAAGTGAATGCAATAATTAGCGGCGAATAATCTCAGATGACTATTGCACTTCCTTAACTATAAATTGTCAACTCGTAGAGCAAAAATTCAAAATATCAAGGTGATTAGCCACACCGTCAATTATAGTGATAACTAAAGGAGATAAATCATGTCAAACGATGGTTAACACCAGCCAATAAACAACACCTCCATCACTTATTAGCTGGTTTTTTTAAGCCACTGCATGGCATCAGTTATATTTTCAAAATACTTTATTTCACCTGAAATAAACCAAGAACCCACTTTAGCCGTAATTTCTTGCCAATTTTTATTGCCGTAAATAGCAATCTTATTAAACTCATTATTATGTTTAAGGCCAAGTTTTAAGTCATCCCATGCAGCCCTTAATTCCCAACCCTCTAGTTCTGTTCCATCTATTAACACATTAACTTTAGGTGCTGTTACTGTTGCTAAAGCTGAATCGATCATAGGAGTAATAATTTCATAGTCCGCGTGGCTAAGTTTACCGATAGCTTTTAACGAAAGGAAAAAGTCATTTCCCGTTCTTTCTATGCCAATAGATAGGCCGTGTCTAACAGAGTTCATCGTCGTCCCTTTAACTTAAATAATATAATGCTAAGCGTTAGCGAAAAATATAGATAAAATGTTAACCTAAGTCAAACAGCCAGGGGTATTTTCGCTATGATGTTTTTGTTAAGTTTCATTAGCACTTGAAAGTAATTCAAGGGCATTAATAAGTAGTTCTTTTTCTTCAGTGCCTGATTGGATCTGCCAAGCTTTGCCCAAAAAAATGCCTCCAAATATCGAAAGCATGACGCTAGTAAAACCAAACATACTCGCGTCTAGGAACAATGCCACTTCTGGAACAAATACCAATATTAAGCAAACAACCCCTATGAGAAAATATAAACGCTTACTTCGCTGTTGTTGCTTCTCGTAGTTTTCTAATTTTTCTGCAAATTCTAATTTTGTCATAAAGACTCCGGTGACTGATTTGATAGCTAATACCCAAGTAATGGGCTAAACATTGTTGGCTAAAATAAGTACAAGTAGTGACTAAAAAGCCAACTGTATTTTGGCCCAGTTTATTTTTCTTATATTTTTACTGCACCTTAGCTCGTTGTTTACTTACCGACAAAAATCACTTCTTCACCACTTTCAAGCCATAGCGGATGCTTCGCCATAACTTTAGTAAACATCGGGCTTTGTAGGTAACGATTTAACCACTTTTGCAGCTGGGGATACGGTGCTTGTAAATACCACTGGCGCTCTATGCGGGCAAATTGGCGAATAAACGGCAGCAGTGCAATATCGGCTAAGCTTTCTCGTGCTGAGAATAAGTAATCATGCTGAATTAAGCGCGATTCCAGTATTTGAATGTAATGCTCGCAAGCCTCTCGGCACTCGTCAATGGTTGTTTCATGATAACGTTTTGCGCATTTATAGGTTTCTAAACGCACTTTAAACTCAACATCGAAGTCAGTAATTAACGCCAACATCTCAGCAAGCACGTTGTTTGGCTCTTCATCAGCATTTTTTCGGCGATGAAGCAAGTCATGAGGATCAGACTCGTTAAGCGCCCACAACATAACATCTAGACTTTCATCGATAACGTTGGCCTGCCCCCCTGCGCTTTTATCATCTGCTGAAAGATTAATTTCATTTAACACTAAAATAGGCACAGTGCCCTTTGGCGAGGCTAATAACATTGCTGCCGGCTTATTGGTTAGCACTAGATCACGCAACGCAACCGCTTGATGCGACTTAAAAATAGCAATACGTGCTCGCATTGCATAAGGGCAATTTCTTAACGAATAAAGGATAGGGAGTGCCATGATGCTCTGCTTAATGAATTCATTTTCTTTTAATCCTGCCACTTTAACGGTATTCATTAGGTAAATATACGGGTAAAATCCCTGCTCTGAAATTTAGCGAATAAAAAGTTGTACAAATGGATCATAAAATTGAATTATTAGCCCCCGGTGGCGATGTTGACGCAATTAAGGCGGCAATTATAGCCGGTGCCGACGCGGTTTACTGTGGTTTAGACACACTAAATGCCCGTAATCGTGCCGCTAATATATCCTTTGAGCAACTGATTGGTATTATTCGTCTAGCACACCAGTATCAATGCCAAATATTTTTGACCTTAAACGTGATTATTTTAGAGCGTGAGTTTAAGTCGATTGCTAAATTATTAAGTAAGCTGGTTAACACCACATTAGATGGCGTTATCGTGCAAGATATCGGCATGTTTAATATTATTAAGAAGCATTTTCCGACGCTAGATATTCATGCTTCAACTCAGTTAACCACACACAATGTTGGCCAAATTCCGTTCTTGAAAAAATTAGGCGCCTCGCGCGTTAATTTATCAAGAGAGCTAAATTTACGTGAAATTACCACTATTACTGAAGTGTGTCGCGAATACGGAGTATTAACCGAAGTATTTGTTCATGGTTCACTGTGCGTCGCCTTTTCAGGCTTATGTTATTCAACCTCTGCCAGTGTCGGTAATTCAGGTAATCGTGGTCGTTGTAGTCAAGCGTGTCGTGAAGAATATGAAACCACACCAACAGGTCATAACTTCCCGCTAAACATTAAAGACAACTCCGCCTTTTTCGACTTACCTGCGCTAATCGAGGCGGGTGTGCATTCGTTTAAAATTGAAGGGCGCATTAAAGGCGCAAATTATGTCCATACCGTGGTTGATAGTTTCCGTAAACAAATTGATGGTTTTCTCAATACCGGCGAATTAACCCAAGATGGTGAACGGCTTTATAAAGTCTTTAATCGCGACTTCTCCAATGCCTTTTTACGCGGTGACTTAAATCAATCAATGTTTATTGATAACCCGCGCGATAACTCAAAAGTACATGCGGTGAGTAAATTTAAAGCCGATGAAAGCCAAGCGATTTCAGTGGTACAAATTCAAGATGTAGAGCAAAACCTACAAACCGATAAAAACGACATTGAAGCGGAAGTGGTTGAGAAAATAAAGCATTTAAGTATTGAAAAAGTACCATTGACCTTAAGTTTTGCCGGTCAACTTGAGCAACCGTTAACGGTTACCGTCACTACAACGGGCTTTTCTATTGAGCAAAATACCTTCACGTTACAGTCTACTAGCTTAATGCGCGCTAGCGACAATGCCAGTATTGATAAGGCAACGATAGAGAAACGTTTTAAAAGTTTTAACAACGCCGAGTTTTTACTTACCGAGCTAAACTGCGATAACTTAGCTGAAGGCTTAAGTATTCCGTTTAAAGAGTTAACTGCGCTTAAAAACCAAATCGCCAGTACCTTGAATAATGCCATTGAACTTATTCCAGAAGTCAGCTTACCTAAGCTGGTTAGTCACCCGAAAGTTAATCTTCACCCTGAACGAAAAGCTGAATTATCGATTTTGATTTGTGACGAAGCCGATGTTGCATTAGCCAAGCTAACCGATGCTGATATTTACTTTAAATTGCCCGATGCCTACAAGCGTGGTTGTACAAAGTATGTTGGTTTTTTACAGGACAATCCGCGTTTAATCCCCTGGTTTCCTGCCGTGCTTATCGGTAAAGATTATGACGCCGCTGTCACTATTTTAGAACAAGTCAAACCCGCACTCATTGTCACTAACAATACAGGTATTGCTTATAAAGCCAATGCACTAGGCATAAAGTGGATAGCTGGGCCGTTCTTAAATACTACCAATTCATACGCGTTATTAGCCATGAAAGAAGACTTTGACTGTAGCGGTGCCTTTATTTCCAACGAGATAAATGCCATGCAAATGAAACATATTGCTCGTCCTGAAAACTTTAAATTGTTTTACAGTATTTACCACCCTATTTTGTTGATGACCAGCCGCCAGTGCTTCTTCCAGCAAAGCGTTGGCTGTGAAAAACCCCGTATCGACAACGGTTGTATGCTCTCTTGTGATAAATCAACTAGCATCACTAACCTCAAAGGTGTGTCGTTTGCTATTGATAAACAAAAAGCCGGTTACCCAAGCATTTACAACCAAGATCAGTTTTTAAATATGGAAATTATTGACGACTTAGCTGACTTGTTCGACAGTTTTATGATTGATTTAACCAACATAGGCGCCGGCGATAAACAATCCCCTGATAAAGCCTTGTTGATTAGCCAATTCGAAGCATTATTGTCTAATAAAGCTTTAGCTAATCAAGCGTCAGTTGATCAATCATCCGCGCAACAGCAACTGAATAACTTAGTGCCAGAATCGACTAATATTCAATATCATAATGGTTTGTAACTAAATACAGCTTATAAGGTTGCTATGTTAAAGCGCTGATAACTTAAAATATCAGCGCTTTTTTATTACCAGCGATAGCACTTTAATATTGCTATGGGTCAACAAATATTAGTCCTAGCGAGCGCTAAAGGCTCGCTAAGAATTTTTGATATAATACTATCTCTTTCGCCTCATCTAACATAGTAGAGTGACTTGCATTTTTGACCACGATTAATTGCTTGCTTGGCGATTGACAAATGTCAAATAAGCGACGAGATAACGTTACGGGGGCTTGTTGATAATTTTCACCGGCAATAATTAGCAATGGATTTTTATACGCTAAAGCCAATACCGCTACATTATCAACTTGGTAAAATTCAGCTTCAACCTCAACATTGATAAATAGTTTGCTGTACCATGGCATCCTTGCTGCTAGCCATTCACCTACAAAACATAAACAATCATAAAACACTATAAACCAATCGTTAAGGAACCGCTTGGCCGTTTCTTGCTTCGAGTAAGCGATACCAGTCTTCACGCAAGTAATCTAGCGCTAATGCTTGCTTCGCCGCAATGATCCGCGCCGGAGTTGTCGAACCGATAATGGGGAAAATATCAGCGGGGTGTCTTAGTAGCCAAGCAATAATGACTTGCCACGGCGCACAAGCATATTTTTCGCTTTGTTTAGCTAATTCATTTTCAATACGTAGTTCATCGTCAACTGAAAAGGTGTTACCCCAAGCAGAATAGGCAACACCGCCCAGCGGACACCAAGCGATTGGCGTAATACCATGTTGCTGACATTGATCTAACGTGCCATCAAGCAGGGTATCAATATTGTGGATGTTGATTTCGACTTGATTGACCAACAATGGCATCGATAATTCTGCTCTTAATAACTCAACTTGCGAAGGTTTAAAGTTACTGACACCGAAATGCTTCACTTTACCGCTGGCTTTTAATAACGCAAAAGTTTCTGCCACTTCATAGAGATCCATTAAGTAATCCGGACGGTGCAGCAAAAACATATCTAAATAGTCGGTATTTAAGCGCTTTAATGAACCTTCAACGCTGGACATGATATATTTCTGACTAAAGTCATAGCGCGTTGGTGCGTAAGTGTCTTGCTCATTATTTCTCGGTCGAATACCCGCTTTTGAGGTTAGAATAATCTGCTCACGTAACTCAGGTTTTTCTGCTAACAATTCACCAAACAAACTTTCAGCGGCACCAGCACCATAAATATCAGCATGATCAAAATGATTATAGCCCGCCTCCAGCGCCGTCATAATCGCCTGCTTGCCTTTATCACGATCACTGTCACTGTTGTCGCCAGCAATTCGCATACAGCCGTAAATTAACCGCGAGGATTTAAGGCTGGATTTGCCTATTGATATTTTATTCATTTTTTTACTCTTTATTTTAAATTAAACCTTCTGAAGAAACTCTTCATGGCTCGGCAACTTATCGACCGAGCGCTGGATTAAAACTTTTAAATTATCAAATAATTCTTCTAGTTGAATTTTAGTAAGTTGAGCGCTTAACGGGTGAGTATCATTGGGTATCAGTCCCTGTCCAATCATCACTTGCTGCCATGCTATTTCGGTAAATAAATCATCATAATCCCTAAACACTTTACCTGATGATTTAAATAGTGCCATTTTTTCCGCTAACGATTCAGGGATCTCCATTCGCTGACATTCTCGCCAAAATGGCGATTCATCACGCTGGTTTAATTTATAATGCAATATGATGAAATCTCGTATTTTTTCAATTTCAATTTTTGATTGTCGGTTAAATTCATTAATTTCCTCCACTTTAATACCTTGATGAGGAAAATGTTTAACTAAGCGAATTACCGCGGTTTGAATCAAATGAATACTGGTCGACTCTAGTGGCTCTAAAAAACCACTTGATAGGCCAATCGCAACAACATTCTTATTCCATTGCTTTCTTCTTCTGCCGGTTTGAAAAGGGATAACTTTAGGTTCAGCAAGCGCTTCGCCTTCAACATTCGCTAATAAAATTTTCTTTGCGCTTTCATCATCTAAATATCGACTCGAATAAACAATACCGTTGCCGGTTCTATGTTGTAGCGGTATTTGCCATTGCCAACCTGCTGCATGGGCAATAGAGCGGGTAAAGGGTTTAATCGGTGCTGTTGATGAGGTTGGCATCGCCATAGCTCTATCACAGGGCAACCAATGTGACCAATCTTCAAAGCCGGTATTTAAAGCTTTTTCTATCAGTATTGCGCGCATTCCAGAGCAATCAATAAAGAGATCGCCAGAAATTTTTTGCTGGCTATCTAAGGTTAATGTTTTAACATTACCCGTGCGTTTATCAAGCGCAACATCTTCAATAATCCCTTCAATTCTCTCAACACCATTAGACTCACTAAATTGTCGTAAAAATTTGGCATATAAACCCGCATCAAAATGATATGCGTACGTAATACCGGGAATATTTGTGCCTTCAAGATTTGGCATTTTACCGAATTTCCCCTTTATTGCTGCTTGATAATTTACGGAAAAATCCCAAAAGTCTGACGCTATACCGAGCTGCTGACTTTTCACCCAAAAGTGATGAAAATCACAAAATGGAAAGTTTTTACCAACGCCACCGAAAGCATGCATATAGCTACTGCCTGGCGCTTGCCAATTTTCAAATTGAATACCCAGTTTTATCGTTGCTTTTGTTGCTTTTAAAAAATCCTTTTCATTAATACCAAGCGCGTTATTAAAGTTAATCATTGGCGGAATAGTTGCTTCTCCAACACCTACTATGCCTATTTTCTCTGATTCTATTAAAGTGATTTTAACCGCTTTACCTAAAATTTTAGCTAACAAAGCGGCTGAAATCCAACCTGCGGTGCCGCCCCCAACAATAACAACATTTGTTACGTTAACTTTACTCATTACTACCTCTAGCGAAAAACTGCGGATTATCTAAATAAAAAAGCCCTTGTAATATATATTACAAGGGCTACATAGATACTAGTTCAATTTACAGCTTATAGCTGAAACCTAGTAAATAAGTGCGTCCATAATCCTGATAGTCACGTACTTGCAGCGCATTCTCTCCTTGCAGAGAGGTAAATGGCTCTTCCGTTAAGTTATAGCCTTGCAAGAATACTGACAAGCCTTCTAAACTTTCAATACCGGCTTCACCGAAGTCATAGCCAATTTGCGCATCCCATACCGTTTCGCCAACAATATCGACTTGTGTGGTAGAGAAACCTAAACCATAAACATCACCTTTGAAATCACCACGTTTACGCATACTAGTTCTAAATTGCACGCCATCTTTTTCGTAGTAGAATGTCAAATTTTGAATTTTGCTAGAAAGACCCGGTAATTCATAATCATTGCCATTTTGATCATCAACACTTGACTCAACGCCGGTATGACTAGCAATTAAACCAAAACCATCTAAGCGCTCATCAATAATTTTGAATGGAAATGAAACTGACAATTCATAACCCCAAAGTGTGCCGCCACCACCGTTAACTTTACCGTTACCCGATGCAATTGGATTTGCAGGTACTTGCCCCGTTGCAGGATCTGCAACGCCAGACATGTCAACTTCATAAGTTCCATCAAAGATCCATTGATCTAAATCTTTCCAGAAAAATGCGGTTGAAAAGTAACCTTCATCGCTGAAATAGTTTTCATATGATAAATCAACACCTAATGCTTCTTTTGGTTCAAGCATTGGATTACCACCACTGACATTCCAGTTATTGCCGTTATCATCTGGTTGCTGGTTATACGTAGCACTGACTGACGCATTCATTTCATCGAGACGAGCACGAGAGATAGTTTTAGCGATGCCAAAGCGTAAATTCTGTTCATCATCAATGCGCATTGACAAATTCAAGCTAGGTAAAAGGTTTGAATAATCATGATTAATGTTAGTCGGTGTTGTAATGACTTTGCCATCGATAGTTTGAATAGCGGAGCCTCTAGAGTTCTGGTCAGTTTGTACGTAACGTACACCAACATTACCCGTGACAGGGAAACCACCGAGTTCAGTATCAATATCTGCTTGCACAAACAAAGCGGTAACTTCTTCATTAACCGACCAAGATTTCGTCGCATGGCTTGAATTGGTTAAACTTTCGCGGGTTAGATTATAGTAACCATCTTTAATTAAGCCCTTAGTATCATAGGCGATCATGTCGCCCATGCCGATAAAGCCTAATGATGCCGTGCCTTCTCGGTATTGCTCTGGCACTACCATCATGCCAGGGTTATCAAGAGAAAACGAAGAAAGCGTCATAAAATAACCTTCCGATTCTTTTACTTTTTCACGTTCACGGTATGAGAAACCATAGGTAATTCTTGAAATAAAATCATTTTCTATTTCTTGAGTTGCTGCCAGCTTAATCGCTTTTAGTTCGTCATCAATGCTTGGTGCATTGATAAAACCATCTTGTAGCTGATTTTCATATTCAGTACCCGTTACACCAAACTTATCATTTAATGCTTGGCTCCAGCCCCATGATAATGGGCCGCCTAATTGAATTAGATTAAAATCAGCGTAATCCAAATCATGGGTAAAAGTAGCACCAGTATTACCGCCGTCAAAGGTATAACCTAAATTATCGGCAACACCACGAGCATCTCCACGACCTGTACCTGAGTAGCTTTCAACACTCCAAATTTCACGTTCAACTTTCGAGTAACTCACATCGAAGTCTAATGCCCAATTATCATTAAGGTCATATTTAGTATTAAAACCAAATGATGTCAGTTCAGCATTTCGCTCTTCGTAGTCATTACGAACGACGACACGCTGGCCTTCGGTAGTAGCACTTGTTACAAAGCCAGACTCAGGATCAATAGTGGCTGAGTCACCAGAAATAGAACCTTGGCCCCAAGCGAAAGGCACTTCAATACCTCGTAGAATTTTTTCATCTGAAAAGTCGACGTAGAGGGCATCAAAAGTCATTAACAATTTGTCGTTTGGTGCTGATTCTATCACCAGCATGGTCGAATCACGATCTAGCGTAGAAGAACGTACGAAAGGTTTAGCGCCACCAAGAATAGAACCCATAGTTCCATCTTCATAGGTAAATTCAGGGTAACCCCATGCGTTCCAACGCTTCTCTTGGTTTGGAGAACTCATTCTAGAATGCGCGAACGCTAGTCCAATGGTGTCGTCGGCAAACTTATCCATATAAGCGAATGTGCCACGAAAACCACTATCGTTACCATCAGGGTTTAATTTTTCAAAACTGGTTTGCTCTAGCTGACCGTTAAACTGTAAAACACGCTCAGATTGAGACAAGGGTTTCGCCGTTTGCATATCAATAACACCAGCAATACCTTCGCCTTCTATTGATGCATTAGGGGTTTTATATACCGTTACACCACTCATTATTTCTGAAGGGTATAAATCAAATTCTACACCACGGTTATCACCGATAGAAACTTGCTCACGACCATTAAAAGTTGTTGCACTTTCATTTTCACCGAAACCACGAATACTCACTTTACTTGCACGGCCATCTAGACGTTGTGCAGCAAGACCCGGTAAACGAGCCAATGATTCGGCAATGGAAGAGTCTGGCAGTTTACCAATATCTTCAGCTGATATAGCCTCTACGACGCTAGACGAATAGCGTTTTTTGTTAATTGACTCTATAAGGCTGCCTCGAAAACCTTTTACTTCAATTATTTCAATTTCTTTTTCATCTACTTTTTTATCTACCGCTTCTTCAGCAAGTGCGGGCAAACTTAGCGCCATAAATCCGCTTGATAGCAAAGCCAAAGTAACTCGACTTGGTTTAAAATTTAACATTGGTGAACTCCCCTATACATCCATGCTTTTAATTATTATTCAGCGTTCCTGCGCTGATGTATTTAATTTGTATTTTTCTCTGCATATTTTTGCAGACGATTCTAATATAAGGCGGACGCTCGTTGATGAATACACCTTACATACGTATTCATCAACGGCTTTATAGCGTGTAGCGAAAAAGTTATATCGACATTCTGCGTTTAATAACTAACACAACAAAGTGCTTTTGCGAATAAACTTATTAGCTATTGTCGTTATTCTTTATCAACAATGTAGACCACCTAGATACAAAGCCCTTAAAATACAAAGCCATAAAGCCACGTCCTTTAATGAGCTTGCTGTGCAACTGAATGATTTTTTATACCGTTTTAGCTTTCATTTTTTGACTAAAGTAAGTGGCAGTCCACTCTGCCCTAACAATGTTGAATACGTATGCATAAATCGGTAAATTTATGCAGCACTAGCTTATACCAATTCTATTAAGTTTCTTCCCACTCAGTGATATTTAAAAGGCTTAGCGGCACAGGTTTATAGTTCCAGACCAAACCTAAGTACTTACATCCATATAGGCAGTCATTGATTGAAGACGCCACCATGGATGGTGAAGCTAGGGTGAAGCAGCATGCCAGAGCCGAGCATAGTTATTCTCGGTAACTGCTCCTGCGTTACCCTAATGTCCGGCATCTATGTGGGAACATGATCAAAATCAATAACGCCGGCTGTAGATTTGGTATTATAAAAACGCTAGCAAATAATGCACAAAAAAAACGCGCTAGCAAGCTAGCGCGTTTTATCATTTTTTAGCCGTAGTAACTCAAATACCGTGCAACGGCTTAGCATTTAACGTCTTACTTTTTCGATACCGTTACCGTTGGATTATTCGGATTTGGCCCAGTAACGGTAAAAATATAACTAGCAGCTTCTGGTGCTACAAATGACAGATTATCATTTGAGCCTTGTAACAAGCTTAATGGTTGATCTATGTTAACAACACCGCCATCAGGCCCTGCCCCTAAATTAAAGGTAGACCAATCACCTGACGCCACTTTAAAGCCATAGCTGGCCGCCGCTAATTCAATCTCAACGGAATAACTGGCATTACCTTGATAAGTCACGCTGTCAACTTCTCCCCAACCATTCATGTCCCCTCGGATATAAACAGGGGTCTCAGCAAACATCTGTGATTTATGCACAGACAACGTTGGGGCATTTAGATCAGAAGCATCAAAGGTAAAAGTATATTCTTGCGTTTCAGAGAAAGTTATCGATAAGTTATCATTACTGTTGGCTAATAATAATTGTGCTTCACCGATAAGTACCTCAGTATCATTGGACGGCGCGCCCATGTTAACGGTCGACCAGTCGGCAGAGGCCACTTTGAAGTTGTAAGTATTAGCCTCGACACTAAAGGTCGCGGTATATTGACCCGCACCGATATAGGTTAAGGGGTTTGTCTCCCCCCAACCATTCATGTCGCCACGAATATACACGCTTGTACCAACAAAGGGCTCTTCATTCTTGACCGTTAATACGGGTGCCTCGATATTTGAGGCATCAAGCGTAAAGGTATAGGTAGAGTCAGCGGCAATGGATAACGCTAGGTTATCGCCACCAGAGGTTAAGGTAAAACCAACACCTTCTTCGACAATATTACCCGTGCTTGGTGCGCCTAAATTAACTGTTGACCAATCGCCTGAGGCAACTTTAAACTCATAATCGTTGGCCGCTAATACCATGGTGGCTTGATATATACCTTCGCCAAGATAAGTGAAGGTGTCAACCTCGCCCCAGCCGTTCATGCCACCGCGCACGTAAACTGCGGTGTCGCCAAAAGGCACAACATCCGGCGCACCTGAGGTTGCAAAAGCTGATAACCCCAAACCTTGCTGTTCGCCTTGCACTTTAACAAATACCGCCGTTGTTAGTGCAGGTACGTTAAATGTACCCTCGCCTTCGCCATGGTTAAAACTGGCACTTGCTACGGTGCTATCAACTGAGTTTAGTTGTTTACTATGTAAACTAAAGCCCTCGGCAGTAGGCACGGTATGTGACAACGCGCTATTTGAACCGTTAACCATCACCACTATGGCATCAAAGGCTGGGTCTAAATCTTCAAAACCGTTGCCATCATCAAGACTCATGACAATAAGCCCTTGCGTTTGGCCGTTGCCAATATTATGAAAACCGACACGGTCAATAATGTCTTTGCTGGTGGTAAGTTTAAACAACGGACTGGTGCTGCGAATATTCAAAAATTCATTAAAAACATTGGAGGCAAAGGTAATCTCACTCATACCAAGATTACTGTCAGCGTTAAGCGCAAAGCGCAGTAGGTCTTCGTCGCTGCGTCCACCTTTATCAAGCGGTAAACCTTTATTCCAATTATTGCTATTGAAAGTGAAATCGACAAAATTATACCAGTCGCCAGCATCATAAGTATTGCGATCTAATGACTTAGATCGTAAGAAGTCGCCACCCATTTGTAAAAATGGAATACCTTGAGAAAGCAGGACAATTGATTGCGCAACATTTTGCGCTCTCACTCTGTCTTGCATAGCCATAGCAGGTGCTAGGGTAAACTGTAATTGATCCCATAAGGTTTCGTTGTCATGCTTTGAGATATAATTAATGACGTCAGCGGGATCTTTAGCGTACATATTTGGTGAAAATGCACTGCCAAGAATACTCGTGCCATTAGCACTTTTTAGCACATAGTCAGCCAATGAACCGGCAAGCCCGAGTTTAATAATATCTTGTTGCTTAAACGCGTCACTGTCAGCGCTATTATTACTGAACAGTTTGCCGCCTCTAATACCATCTCGCAACCGGTCATTAAAGGTACCTATTTCACTGCCCGCCATATTAAATTGATTAGCTTGCTCGAAACCACGATCATCACGAGTCCAGCCTTCACCATAAAAGTGGGTGTCACTATCAATTGCTTGAATAGCAGCTCTTGCGGCTAACATTTGTGCTTTACTGCCGTGACTCATGATATCGAAGCGAAAACCATCAAGCTTATAATGTTGCGTCCAAATTTTAAGTGAATCCACCATCAATTTGTCCATCATTTTATGTTCAAGTGCGGTGTCATTACAGCAAGTAGATTGAATAACAGCGCCAGTTTCTATATCACGACTGTAATAATAGCCCGGTACTATCATGTCCAAGACAGAGTTTGCTGATAAACCAGCAGAGCTTGTGTGGTTATAAACCACATCAAGTACCACGCGCAAACCTAAATCGTGCAATGCTTTGATCATCGCTCTCATTTCAATAATACGCGCGACACCATCAGCATCTGAAGCATAAATACCGTCGGGTACGTTAAAGTGTTTTGGATCATAGCCCCAGTTAAAGCTATCAACATCACGTAAAACGTTGATTAAATCAGCGGCATCATTCGAGTAAGTGTTATAGCTTTCGAGCACAGCAAGCAGGGTTTTATCTGCACTTTCGACACCACAAACCGGCGCATTAGCTTTAATGGCACAAAGTTGTGCGACGGTATTGCTCAAGTCGACAATATTGGCTGCATCTTCATCAATAGAGGCAATATCATTGGTGGGCAAGAGATGAAAATGAGTCAGTCCATTATCAACAAGCTTTTTTAAATGCTGTACAGGCAAAGCGTTGGTTTCGGTAAACGCTAAATACTTACCTCTATTAGCTTCATCCGTGCTTTCATCTAAGGCGCTAAAATCCCGAATATGTGCTTCATAAATCACCGCGTCTTCATAAGGTTTGTTGCTGGCAACTTGTTCAGTGTCCCAGCCATCAGGCATTAGCTCAGGATCGGCTAAATTAACAAACTGCGAATAGTCACCATTAGTCGACAAGCCTACTGAGTAGGGGTCAGTCGTTGTTAATGTCTCTATTGCTTGGTTTTGAAAATGATAAACCGATAATTCAAACTGATAGAACAACCGATCTAAACTCGCATCGCCTTGGTATGACCAAATACCGCTATGGCTATCTTGCGTCATTACCGCACTCGTTAGCTTGGTTTTATTGGCGTCATAAACATTTATCGTTACCGATTGGGCTGTGGGTGCCCATAACGCTGCGTTAATACCATCGCTAGAATAACTTAGACCTAAGTCAGCTTCATTGGCATCGGCTTCAGCTAGGGTATACAAAGCGTCGAGTACTTTCGCCGTTTGCAGATAAGTACCAGCAACGGCTTGACCTTCACTATTATAACCGACTAACACCAATTGGTTTTTCAATAAGGCTTTAGCCTCTGTAACACTCCAATCAGCAGAAAATGCTGGCCACTGCGTAACTAACGGAGCAATTGCTTTTTGTTCATCTGATAATACCACCTCAGCTAAGGCGATAACCGAACCACTCACTACATCATCTTCATTGGCGGCAATACCGGCATTAGCGGAATGATGAAGTTTAACCTTAGTAACGCCTTCAGGGATATTCCACACCAAGGTATTAGGGTCAAGCCAATGGCCAGAAAAACCGGCTATTTTTAACGGTTGCTTACCCAGCGATGCGACCGGATATTCAAAAACAGAGGCAACACCAGAAAAGGTAAAGTTCATCCGTTGATATGTCGCATCGTCTTGCTTAAGTGGCATTCTAAAATCACCACCGCCCATTTCTTTTCCTGCGTCATCCGTGCCTTTATGGATAATAAAATGACCACAATCGCTAAAGTTATCAATTAGATTCAACACCCAATAAGCGCCGTAGACGGGATCTACGCCACTATTTACCAAGCCATTATCCCAACTTGCTGCTAGAGAATCTGCCGCATACGACTGACACTCTGGGCTATTCCAATTATGCAGTTTATATTCATCATAAACGCCATCCGCACGGTTGTAATAGAGTACCGCTTGGTTGTCGCTAGGGAAAAACGTCGGCGCAGGGGCATTAGGGTCAACGCCAACCACGCAAGACTCATTTTTCGCATCAGGTACTGTCGGTACCGGACATTGAATGGGCTCAGGCGCTACACAGGTATCGCCGGCCGCATTGGGTACCATAGGTACATCACAGGTCAGTAATTTTTGACCCGATTTAGTCGTTTCTGATCCGCCACACGCCGATAAGATGAACGATAATAATGCTATAGCAAGCAGCTGTAACATTGAGTTTTGATTAAACATAAAACTTACTCCATTAACGCGCTGCTTATAACGCATAAGTCAGACCCAAAAAGAATTGACGACCAAAATACTGCAAAGTGCCGGTTTGTGCTTCAAGCCCAAAATAACTTTTAGTCGGTTCGTCGGTAACATTATTCACTTGAAACACCGCACCGAAATTATCATTGATTTGATATGAGGCTTGATAGTCGATGATCATCTCATCGTCGTAATTTACCGTTTGCGCTTCAACAGCGACCTGCTCAGAGACAAAGGCATCGCGATAACGCATATTGACCCGTGTTTCAAAGCCTTGATACGCCCAAAACACTGTGGTTTGAATAACATTTTCAGATAACCCAGGTAATGAAATTGGTAAGTTTTGCGCACCTAATTTAGAGATTTGCTGTATTTCACTTTTTGTATGTGAATAGCTGGCAGTAAAGCCTAAACCAGACCAAAGCTCAGGGAGAAATGAAAATATTTGCGTATAAGCGACTTCTACACCTTTGATGTAACCCCCTTTGTCATCATTAAAGGCCGTTTCAAAGTTGCCGTTACGTATAGTTAATGGCACACCGCTTAGGGGATCAATAAACTCATCTGGTACTACTAAACCATTAGCTTCAAAGTCATATTCACTAATGGTTTGGGTGACGATACCAGCAGATTCAATGTCTTTATAAAACAGTGCGGCAATGAAAGAGCCGTCGGTTTCAACAAAGTACTTTTCATACGATATGTCATATTGATTGGCATAAAAGGGTTTCAATTGCGGGCTGTTTCTCGCGTTACCGCTGATCTCAGCAAATGAGCCGCTTTCTGTAATGACTTTATTAATACTGACACTACTGTTTGATGCTAAGCGATCAATATTAGGTCGGCTCATCACTTTTGCGGCGGCAAAGCGTATTTGGTCATTATCAGTTAACCTAAAGTTCAGGTTCATCTGTGGTAAATAATCCGTGTAACTGTTGCTGATAATGGTTGGTAAATAGCGATTATTCACTAAACCCACGTCATCAGTAATATTTTGCGCGCCCAGCTCAATGTCACCACCCACATCTTGCAATGAGGTCGCCGATTGTTTGGTATCAACCATTCGAACACCAATATTACCGGTTACGGGTAAGCCGCCAATTTCGGTATCAATATTGGCCATAATGTAGATGGCAAAAATATCTTCAAATACTTTGCCGCTTTCTTTCATTGTCCAATCAGTATTACCTTGACCTCGGCCAGCGCCATTAACCACGCCGCCAGCGGTTGGTCCCCAGGTTTGTACAGGTTGTGGAATACCGTTGGGAAACCAAGCATTAAGTACCGCATTTTGATCAAGCGCTAAATAGCTCGGGAAATAAGCAAAGTCCCCTTGCCAATCAACCACAGTCGCCATGTCATCGGTAATGTTTAAAGGCGGTTCTAATAAACTAAAGCCACTATCGCTACCATATTCAAAAACCGCTCGGTTGTTACTGTATTCACGTTCAGAATATCGTGTGCCAACTTCAATTGATGAGATGTAATCATTGTCTAATTGGTATTTAAAATCAAAGCGAATTGCGCTGACTTCATCTTTATTTACATAAGGATAAATACCGTATTTAGTCACCATCACGCGATTTAAATCGGTAAAAGCATCCGCCTGATTTAAGCCTATATCTGGTAAATTTAAGCCATTAAGTAAATAGCTTATCGAAACATTGTTATCAAAGTTTGGTGATTGCGCATTAGCATCTTCCGCAACAAGCGCCCAAATCAAGCCATTGGTAAATTCACTTTCAGCAGAAGAATATGACAGATCCACATTCATACTAAGTCGGTCAGAAATATCCCAATCCGCGTTTAAACCTAGGCTTTTAACTTGATCGTAATCGGTATTATCATCGTTAACGATTTCTATGCGTGTTGAGCTATTAGAGGTACGGTTAAATGTGCCACCTATAACGGCATTGTCTCGTATGATAGGGTTGCTGATTGCCGCTTGATCGCCTTCGAGTTTAACCCGATAACCACGGGCAAATTCTTTCGAATCAAACTGAGAATAAAAGCCATCAAACTTTAAGTTAAAGTTATCGCTTGGTTGCCATTCCAATGTCGTAACAAAACCATCACGGGTTTCTTCGCCGCCTTTGTGTTGTAACTCAAAGCCTTCGCCAATGTATTCACACTCAGGGCAATCTTCTGGGCCACCGCTATCCTTCTCAAGGTTGTCGACATCTTTTGACTTGCTATAGGCTAAGCCAACAAATTGCGTAGTGGCGCTCGGTTGGAATAAACGTGCATAACCTAGCGCAATTCCTACACTTTCATCGAAGAATTTACCTTGGTAAGAAACACTAAAGCGATGGCCGCTTGACGCTGCATCAGGTATATCACCCGCTAAATCACTGTACATACCACGAGCGTTAACCGTAAAAGCATGCTCTTGGTCATTTTTTAACGGACTGGCGGTTTTTAATTCAACGGTACCGGCCACACCGCCTTCAATAAGCGATACTTTCGGCGATTTATAAACCGCCGCATTGGAAATAAGTTCAGAGGGATATTGGTCAAATTCGACACTACGTTGACCGCTGGTGGAGACTTGTTCACGACCATTAAGTGTGGTGGAAATAAAGCCACCTGACATACCGCGAATATTAATTTCAGCGGCTTGTCCGCCAGTTCTAACCGCAGAAACTCCCGGTAGACGCGTTAATGCATCAGCCATAGAGACATCGGGCAAACCGCCTAAATCATCAGCTGACAGTTGTTCTGAAACCGTATCAGCAAAACGCTTTTGGTTAAGTGACTCGATAAGTGAACGTCGAAAGCCGGTCACTTCAATAACTTCAATATCTTTATCTGCTATAACTTTTTCTTCAGCTATGATTTCTTTTTTATCATTAACGTCTTGCGCATTAACAGCGCCAGACAATGTTAATAATCCACAAGAAACGGCTAGCGCTAGCCTGCTACGTTTGGATTTAAACATAATAGATTCCCCCTCTATATCATTGTTGAATTTTTTTTGATTTTAGTTTTTTAATTCTCAGCCATTACTTTATTAGCTGATTTAATATAGAGGGCTTACTTAACTAAACACAGGCTGTGCATACGTATTCAAACTATCTCGTTTTTAGCCGTAAAGGCTTGATAAATTGGGCGCACTGAGTGGCTAAATTATGCATGGTTACTAAAAACACTAAGCCTGCTGCAAAACTAGATTGCTGCCATTAGCTGAGATTTAATAAATTTATCTATAATTAAAATACTGAATACGTATGCAGATATGCAGTTAATGAGGCAATAAAAAAGATGCAGTAAGAAATGATCAAGCTTGATAGAGAAAAAAAGGCTGGCACGTGCTAACAAATGTACACTTTTAGAATAGATAATTTAGATACATCTGCCCCTTCATGCTCGTACAGATAGCTAAAATAATCTATCAGGTAGGTGGTATTTATCTTCGTTACAGCAATGACTTAAATTTAATATTATCTGGCAGCGGTTACTTCATAAAGTATCGTTTTATAAATTTTAATCGAACTTAAACTAAGATCCATCAACAATCGTATATCTGGTGTTTATGCAAAATTTAGCGCGATTACATTCGGTGAACGTTTAAGTTATAGGTTAGTTTAGTTTACCTGAAAGGTTAAAATATCAGTTTGGCATGGGTAAAGGCGCATTGGCAGATCATTTTCAATGACTCGTAGGACTTGCTTGTTTAGTTGTAATTTATAGTCGCCAGGCTGCAGATCGTACACTAACGTCAAGTCTAGCGCGGTCGACACAGTACTATTAGCGCTGAGCAATTGATAATTTGCAGCACTCGGCCCAAGCCGCTTAACCATAGGCCCTTGATAAGCGATTGGCTCACCAAATTGATCAGTGATAATAAAAAGATTTGAGTAAAAACCTTCTAAGGGGGTATACCAAGTCAACACCGAGAAATCATTGTCACTATGATTTGTTAGCAAAAAATCAATAAGAACACCATTAACTCGCTTTTGTTTCGCAGCGATATTCAGTTTGCAGCTGATGTCAGGCTGTACGGTTTCATTTGTATCTTGTTTAGCTTCCACTTGCATATTCCTGTCGGCAACTTGGTATTGCTGGCCACAACTCATTAACAGCATGACTAAATAAATCACCGTTACTTTTGATAATTGACGAAATTTCAATTGTCTATTACTCCCATTTATTACCTTGCAGACAGCTCATGTTATACCAACATCACTCATTACCTGATCATTTATATTGGTTAAAACAAGCCACTACTGCGTATTAAGTAGAGCACCTAATCAATTAAATTGATATTAATAAAGTATCAACTTAATAAGGCCGACAGTTAATTGATCGATATAAGCTAACACAAGTCATTATTGAAAGGTCGTGGCGAACTTGCTACTTATTAATGAAGTTGATGCTATCAAGCTACGCTTGTCTTGTGGGACGAATTTAATTGAGATAAATCGCATAATTTAAAACAAAAAAATCAAACCAACTAGGTCGATTTGATTTTTTATCTTTAGTATTATTCGCAAATAAATAGCAAACCAGTGATTAGTTTTGGTTTGGCGTGTTTTCTGCAAAATATTCGTGACTATCGGCATTGTTTAATGCTTGATCAGGATCAGAAGTCGCTAAACTTTGTGCACCTGATTGACCGTATACAACATCGTCTGTACCGGCAACCGCATTGAAGTGACTTAACTCATGGACGATAGTACCCGCACGTGAATCGGTACCAAACTCATTGGCACTCCAAAAAGCGTTACATAAATACACTTTATAAGGTTGTGTTGGATAAACATAGGCGAAATATGATTTTTTACAGCTACAATCAAATTCTAATGGTTTATTGTCGATGGCATCGTCAATAGCATTAAAATGTGCAACAGCCGTGTTATAACGTGAAGACGTCGCGGCACCAAACCAGGTGTTATAACGTGCTGAAGTGTTATTGGCTGAATGTGAATTTAAGTAAGCCACTGAGCTATTAGTAATTTGGTCCGCTGCGTCCAAGGCACTAATGATTTCTGTTTTTTCACTATTGCTACAACGACCCGTAAAACAGGTACCGCCTACACAATCGGTTGAACCGCCGCTACCAGGTTTACCTTTATTAGCGCCACCTTTTGATGCTATACCGTCAAGCCAAAGGTTAACCGGTGTTGACGTTAAACGTTCAATTTTTTTCTGCTGACCTTTGTTAGCATATAAGTGTAATGACTTAACGTCATAACTAATTTCATAGCTACCCGTGACTGACATGTCATACAAGCTACTTAACTCAAAGGTTTTAGTTAATGACTGACCAGATTTTAATTTAATAAAATCTTTTTCTACCGGTGCTTGACGCTTGTAATGTGGACCATAAAACGCCACTTCTAGACCATCGCGCTTAACGCTAAAGATATGCTCTTCATCAAGGTCGGTATACCAGCCTAAAAGTTTTTGCTGGCCATTGCCATTGTTCGTAATAGTTAACGTGGCATTTACATCGCCATTACCGGTATTGCTAACCGATAAGTCGACATCAAGCTGCGGTTTAGCCGCATTGACTTGCATTGATATAATCGCCGCCATTGTAATTAGTACTTTAAATAATGATTTCATTTATTTCACCCTAGTTGCCATATTTCAGGCTTATGTTGTGTGATTGTTATTATTTTTTTACTATTTATGTTCACTACATATCTTCATTAAATTAATACAGCAGGTTTAGTTATTTTGCTGATGCATCAATCATGCTATTTCCAACCGGTTTTACTAGCATATAAGCGCCAAAAATTAATAAATTAACGACAAGTTTTAAACAAAAATCCCCTTTACCTTGATAATAATATTGAATGGTTAACCAGTACGACTTAGGCTTGCTATTTAATAGCTAATATTCAACGCGCTTTTTATCGACAAATAATTCAACTTCAAGCACTCAATAAAGTGCTTTATACTGAGCAAAGTTTAGCGTCGCCGTAATGCTAAATAATACTAATAATGACTAAAGGATTGCTTGTGAGACGTTCTGTAAAATACCGTTTAATATTTTTATTTATTGCCATAACTTGTTACTACTTAGGTTTTCAGTTTATACCCGAAACTACCGACACTAAGTTCGGTCTCTATCCAGTGATTTTCGCTAGTATCCTTTACTTTGCCGCGCTACCCATACTTTATTGGTTTATGATCATAAAAGCCGGTAAGCAAAAATCTTGGAAGTTGCTAATTATTCTCAGTCTTTCTAGTGCTATTGCGCGCTATAGTTACCCTGAAGATATCGCACAATATTTCGATTTTATACTTTGGTTACGTTATCCGATTATTGCGGTGTTACTGATCATAGAATTTTATTTGATGTATATTATTGTCAAAGGACTATGGCAAGCACGTAACTTATCAGGTGATCCACGTGTTAGCGTTATTGGCAAGTATGAAGATGAGAAAAAACAAGGCTTGGCGTTAACCTTAGCCACTGAGCCTGCAAGTTGGTACTACGCTATTCCACGTTTATCTAAGCGCCATATAAAGTCCTTAGATAAGATCACGTTATGGACAGGGAAAACTTGGCATTTTATCGCTGTGACCCTGTCATTAATTGTTAGCGCAACCATTTGTTATCAACTCCTTATTGACTGGAGCGAAGCTGCAGCTATCATAGCGTCGACATTTATCTTATACGGTTTTATTCTGATGACCGCAAACTACCGATTGTCACGCCACTATTCCATTTATATCCAAGATAAAAAGCTCATCATCAACAATACAATTTTAAATTTCATGGTGATACCGCTCGCAGACATAGCATCAATTACCAGAAATCAAGCCGATCTAATGGCAGCTGACACTCCCCAAGATGTCATCGAAAATAATACCGCTGCTAGCAATGAAACCACAAGTATGAACAAAACTAACACCAAAGCAAATGAGCAGCTAAAAATAGGTCGAGCTAAGCAACACAATATAAAAATCACCTTCAAACAGCCGATAAAGTATTGGAGCATGATGGGCGCTTTTGTCGAGTCGTTTGAGCAAGTTTTAATCAACGTAGAACAGCCAACTGCTGTCATTAAGGCTTTAACAGAAATTAATTCAGCACAAGCACAAGTAGCTTGCTAGAATATCGAAAATTTAGACGTCGTTTAACAATAATTAGCAATTAAACAACATTCAATTTAAGCAACATTAAGGGTTACGCTTTGCAACATTTAGTTTGGGATCTCAATCCGGTATTCTTCTCCGTTGGTCCACTGACCGTACATTGGTATGGCGTTCTATTCGCTGCCGCTATTTTGTCTGGCTTACAAGTGATGAAATGGATTTTTCAGACCGAAAAACAAGATGTAACTGCGCTAGATAATTTACTGGTTTATATCGTCATTGGCGTCATCGTTGGCGCACGCTTAGGCCATTGCTTCTTTTATGAACCCGGTTATTACTTTGCCAACCCGATGAAAATACTCGCTATTTGGGAAGGCGGACTGGCGAGTCATGGCGGTGGCTTAGGTGCGATTATCGCTGCTGGTATTTATTGTAGAAAAAATCAGATGAACTTTATCTGGTTACTCGACCGACTGGCGATATGTACGGCACTGTTTGGATTTTTTGTCCGCAGTGCAAATTTTGTTAACTCTGAGATTTTAGGTACCCCAAGCAACGTGCCTTGGGCCGTTATCTTCGCGCGTATCGATAACGTGGCACGCCACCCTTCTCAACTTTATGAAGCCTTTGCCTATTTAACTATATTTTTTGTTTTGATGATTTTTTATAAACAGAAAAAAGCTCAAACACCCCAAGGCGCTATGTTAGGCATTTTTCTGATTTTAATTTTTACCGCACGTTTTCTGATTGAAATGTTGAAAGAAAAGCAAGCCGCCTATACCGCTGACATTGCCTTAACAGCTGGGCAAATGTTGAGTATTCCGTTTTTCATCGCCGGTGTTGTTTTAATCATTTGGTCGTTGAAAAATGCTAAACAAAGCAACAGCATAAAAAATAAAAGTGACGATAAAAATTTATGAGTAAAAAACATTACGTAGTATGGAAAGGCGCAAAAACCGGGGTCTTTGAGCAGTGGAATGATGTTAAAAGTCACACCCAAGGACGCCCAGATGCACAATACATGGGCTTCCCATCAAAAGCAGAGGCTGAAGCCGCGTTTCAATCAACTTATACCAAAGCGTTAACCCAGCGATCGATGAGTAAAAGCAGTGGCGCTAAACCTGTAGCGTCTGCCGCATACGTTAAGGCTGATAATAGCGCATCACAGGCAAAAAAAAGCGCTGATATTAATATTTATTGTGATGGTGCTTGTTCGCCAAACCCCGGAAAATCTGGCACAGGCATGGCAGTATATCAACAACAGCAACTGATTGAGCTTTGGTACGGTTTATATGAACCCATGGGCACCAACAATACCGCTGAGCTTAATGGCATGCTTGCCGCATTTAAATACGCACAATCTCACATTAAACAAGGTAAAACCGTACAAGTGCTGTCGGACTCTAAGTATTCAATTGACTGCATTACAAAATGGGCAAAAGGTTGGCAAGCTAAAGGTTGGACGCGCGGCAAAGGTGAAGAAATTAAAAACCTTGAAGTGATCAAGCAGTGTTTTACGCTCTACCAAGCGCTAAAAGCTAACTTAATTATTAGCCATGTTAAAGGTCACGCCAACATCGAAGGCAATGAACTGTCCGATAGAATGGCGGTATTAGCGCGCGTAAAGTGCACCAAAGGTTTTGTGCAATATCAAGCAACGCTAGATATTAAAACTATTTTGGCCATGACTTCAGGCTAGTTGCTGCGAGCCATTTTAAAATAGTTAAAAGTTAAAAGGCAGCCTAATGGCTGCCTAATGGCTGCCTAATGGCTGCCTTTTAATTTTAAACTTTTAACTTTTAACTTTTAACTTTTAACTACAATAGCAATTACCGTTTATCATAATCCCGCAACTTACAACTTAGCTAAGGCGGCAATAATCGCTTCGGGCGCCATACGCGACTTATAATCTACTTCTGCTTGCATGGTGCGAATAATACCATTTTTATCGATAATAAAAGCACCTGGCGTTGGTAAACCGTTCCGGCCCTCACCGTTAAACTCTTCAATGTCCAAACCATGCTCTTTATATATTCTCATTAGATCGCTTGGCAGTTCAAAATACAATTTATAAGCTTTCATAACACTGGATGTTGTATCACTTAGCACTTGAAAGGGAAAACCGTCTTTTTTAAATTGTTCAGCTGATTTATCTGGCGATTGTGGCGTTATAGCAATAACTTGCGCGCCATACTTTTCAAACTCCGCTAGGTTATTCTTTAACGCATACAAATGTAAGTTACAGTACGGGCACCAGGCACCACGATAAAAAATCAGCACGATCGGCCCTTTTGCCAACTCTTGATTTAATTCAATGCTTTCGCCAAAGGCATTTTTCAAACTAAAGTTTGGCGCTTTATTACCCGCTTTTAACCCTGGATTAGGTAAATCATTGGCCAATTGTTCACTCGCCGCGGTCATTATCGCTTTATCCTCATCAGTCCAAGTGGTTCTTTTTTTCTGCATTTTAGCCATAGTTTTTTGGGTTTTATCGGCATAACTTGCAATCGACTCAGCCGCAGTGGCATTAACACTGGCGAACGATAATAAAATGACTATTGGCAACGTAATGGTTGAAGTTAGTTTTTTTATGCAAAAGCGCATGATGTATTCCTTGTGAAATTAAGTGTTTTTAGTTACAGCGGTGCTTATTTAAAATGAAAATTGTTACCGAAGCTCTTGCTTAGCGCCAATTATCTCAGTATTCTACGCGGCCTTTTGATAATTGGACCTTTATATGATTGGATTTGACTACGGCACCTCAAACTGTGCTGTTGGTGTGATGGAAAACAACACACCAAAACTTTTATCTTTGGGTGATCATGGTCGCTACATACCGTCAACTTTGTATGCGCCAAGTCGTGATATTATCGTGAACTGGCTGCACAAACACTTGACCTTGGCAGAGCAAAAAAACTTTCAGCAGCAACGCCAAAGACAATTACAAAAAGGCCAAAATTCCTTACGAGAACTAATCTTAGATGGCTACCCAACAGAGTTATCATTTGGTCAAGCAGCCTTAAATAACTATTTGCAGGAGCCTGATGAAGGTTACTACATAAAATCACCGAAATCATTTCTTGGCGCCAGTGGCCTATTGCCGCAACAAATTGAATTATTTGAAGACATTGTTGCCGCTATGATGAGCAATGTAAAAAACCTCACCGAAGCAGCACTTGGCAGAAGTGTAAGCCAAACTGTGATTGGCCGACCGATTAACTTTCAAGGCCTGCGCGGCGAAGAAAGTAACCAACAAGCATTAACCATATTAACCAATGCGGCAAAACGGGTCGGTTTTAAAGATGTCGAATTTCAATTTGAACCGGTCGCTGCGGGCTTTGAATATGAAGCCAGCCTAGATAAGGAAACCAAGGTGTTAGTGGTCGATATTGGTGGCGGCACTAGCGATTGCTCAATGTTATTAATGGGACCAAAGCAAGCTATTTTAACCGATAGAACCGGTGATTTATTAAGCCATAGCGGGGAGCGTGTTGGTGGTAATGATTTTGATATTGCCTTCGCACTTAAAGGCATCATGCCAAGTTTTGGCTTAGACAGTCTATTAAAAAGTGGCAAACCTATGCCCAGCAACAGTTTCTGGCAAGCGATGGCCATTAACAATATTAATCATCAAACCGAGTTTTACAGCGCCGCCAATGGCCGGTTTTTAACGCAACTTATTCGCGATGCTGAGCAACCAGCGTTATTAAGCCGATTATTAACCGTGCAACAACAAAAACTCAGCTACCGGGTGGTAAACGCTGCTGAGCAAAGTAAAATTGCTTTAACAGAACATAGTGAGCAAAAAGTTGACTTGTCTGATATCGATGATGGACTCAGTGTTAACCTTAACAGAGATAGCTTTGCCAAAGCCTGTCAACGTGAGCTGAATGCTATTGCCGTGCTTATGAAGGCTGCCATTACGCAGGCTAACTGCCAACCTGACGTGGTTTTTGTTACCGGCGGCACCGCTAAATCGCCGGTATTAAATCAGTTTTTACAACAACAATTTCAAGATACGCCGATTGTTGTTGGCGACCATTTTGGTAGTGTTACCGCGGGCTTAACCCGTTGGGCCAAGACAATTTATACATAAATATCTCAATAACGAGGGCAATTATCACCAGTCTTACAACTGTGCTAATTGCGGTAATGATTATCGCATTATATAGTAGATAAAATAGCTAAACGCTAATAGGAACAGTAAGTAAATCAGTTCTCTATGGGCATTTAACTGACACCCTGTTATCGCCAAAATATTACCGAGATTAAAATAATACCGCAATAACTCATACGACTAAAACCCCACAAATCAGTGCGCAATTCGTTCAAATGCGACCATTTTTAAAACGGCTTACTTTTGCCAACTTGCATCCGATTGCCAATTATTAATCCACGTAGGAATTTCATTAGCCGGCATCGGCCGGGCAATGCCATAACCTTGGGCCAAATCACAGCCTAATTGTAATAGTGCGGTGCCATGATCAATGGTTTCGACGCCCTCGGCAATCACCTCACGTTTGAATGATTTAGCTAAGGCTATTACCCCTTCAACAATGGCCAAATCATCGTTATCAATCAGCATATCGCGCACAAAGCTTTGGTCTATCTTAATTAAGTTTGCTGGTAACCGCCTAAGGTAAGTAAGCGACGAATAGCCGGTACCAAAATCATCTAAAGCAAATTTCACCCCCAGCGCTAAACAGGCTTTCATGATGGTTGACACATGGTGTACATCATCTAGAGCGCTTGTTTCCAGTACTTCTAGTTCTAAATAACTGGGGTCTATATTCGGATGAGCTTTGAGTAGTTTAGTTAGTCTCTGGGTAAAGTCTGGTTGCTGTAATTGCACGGCGGCAATGTTCACACTGGTACTGACCGGCAGTTTAAGCCCCATTTCCTGCCATTGCGTCATTTGGCTCAATGCGGTATTTATAACCCACTCGCCCATTTCAATACTCATGGGATTATTTTCAATAATAGGTAAGAACTCTATCGGATTTAGTAATCCGCGTTTCGGATGCTGCATACGAATTAGCGCTTCAACACCAATTACTGAACCTGTTCTCATATTAACTTTTGGCTGATAATGTAAAACAAAATGATTTTTATCTAAAGCACGACGAATAGTTTCTAAACTTTCTCGTTGCACTTTAATGGCATCATCTTGTGCGGTATCAAATCGGTGGAAACGGTTTTTACCCGACTCTTTAGCTTTGTACATGGCTTGGTCGGCATGACGCATGAGCTGATCAGCATCGACATTATCCTGAGGATAATAAGTCACACCGATACTTGCTGATACATTCAATACCACACTACCTATGGTAACAGGCTCTGACGCGGCTAATAACAATCGCTCTAACACCGGCTGACAATCTGCAACTAATGCTAAATCAGTTAATACCGCAACAAATTCATCACCACCAATGCGGGCTAAGCTATCACCTTCTCGTAATGCTGCTTTCATACGTACTGAAACAGCAATCAGCAGTTCATCACCGACATTGTGCCCATAGGTATCATTAATATGCTTAAAACCATCTAAATCTAAAAACACCACTGCAAGCGAATGCTGTTGACGATTGCACTGCAACATAGCATGAGAAATTCGATCAGCTAATAGCACACGATTCGGCAAGTTGGTCAGTTGGTCGTAGTGGGCTACATGCTCTAATTGGTTTTGGTGTTCTTTCATCACCGTAATATCAGTACACAATGAAACATAATGCTGTACAAAACCATCAGTATTATTAACCGCGCTAATGGTAAGCATTTCGGGATAGATTTCACCACATTTGCGGCGATTCCATATTTCACCTTCCCAGTAACCTTGCTTAAGCAGTGTGTTCCACATTTCAGTATAAAACTCTGACGAGTGACGCCCAGATTGAAGAACTTTTGCATTTTCCCCTAGCACCTCTTCAGCCGTGTAACCGGTAATGCGACAGAAAGCATCATTGACTTGGGTAATAGCCGCATTAGCATCAGTGATCATGATGCCTTCATGTGCATGACTAAAGACACTCGCTGCACGTTTGAGCTTTTCTTCAATTTTTTTACGTTCGGTAATATCATGAATGACTCCAACTAGAAAATAGTTACCGTTGGCGTCGGTAAAGCGATTCTTTCTAGTCATTACCTGTTTTGGCTGCTCTCCAATAGGGGAAACGGTCTCTTCACATAAAATCTCTTGTCCTTGTTCTAGTACCTGTCGATCTATGGCAAAAAAACCTTCCATCTCACTCGCTGGAAATTTTTCAGCCAATGTTGAACCGATAATTTGCTGCCTAGGTAAGCCAAAAAAACTACAGCAAGCGTCATTGACCAGAATAAATTTAAAATCTTCATCTTTGACAAAAATTGGCTCGCCTGTATTGTTGAATATAGCGCGCAGATACTCGTCAATATCGTGGGAATTTCCGGCAAATTTAATCGACTCAGCTTTATTTTTATTCTTCCCTAATGTCATTTAAATAGTTCCTACTAAATATATATAATGAGACAATAAAATTTGGTAAATATTATTATTGTGAAACTATATTCAGTTTAGACTAGGACTTTCGACTTAGCCTGTTTTAAGCTTTTATCTTTAACACGCTAGTGAAACTTGAATCTTTGTAATTTAAAATCAAGATAATAATTAATGTTTTCCTCATACGGCAGGTAAGCAATGGGTGCGGCATAATTTAATGAATTGGGTATTATCTAACGATTATTTTAACACAAAATTAGCCGAACTATTTTTAGAACTATTTATCTCTGCCAACTCGCATCAGGTTGCCAATTATTGATCCACGCAGGAATATCACTCGCTGGCATGGGCCTGGCAATACCATAACCTTGGGCTAAATTACAGCCTAGTTGCAATAACGCAGTGCCATGTTCAATGGTTTCTACGCCTTCAGCAATCACCTCACGTTTGAATGATTTAGCTAAGGCTATCACACCTTCTACAATGGCAAAATCATCATTATCAATCAGCATATCGCGCACAAAGCTCTGATCTATCTTAATTAAGCATGCCGGTAAGCGTCTCAGATAAGTCAGGGACGAATAGCCGGTGCCAAAATCATCTAAGGCAAAACTTACGCCCAGCGCTATGCAGTCATTCATGATTGAAGAGACATGATGTATGTCGTCTAAGGCACTGGTTTCCAGTACCTCTAGTTCTAAAAAGCTAGGGTCAATATCAGGATGGGCAGATAGCAGTGTCGCTAACCTTTGGGTAAAGTCTGGTTGCTGTAATTGTACGGCGGCAATATTTACGCTAGTGCTGATCGGCCAATTAAGTCCCATTTTTTGCCATTGCTTTATTTGTCGCAGGACGGTATCAATTACCCACTCCCCCATCTCAACACTCATGGGGTTATGTTCAATGACCGGTAAAAACTCGATGGGATTTAATAAGCCCTTTTCTGGGTGTTGCCAGCGAATAAGCGCTTCTACACCGATCACCGTACCAGCCTTCATATCAATTTTTGGCTGATAATGGAGGATAAATTGCTCATTATCTAATGCGCTACGAATAGCCTCTAGACTTTCCTGTTGTATTTTAACCGCGTCATCATGCGCGGTATCAAATAAGTGATAACGATTCTTACCCGACTCTTTTGCCACATACATAGCTTGATCAGCATGGCGCATAAGTTGGTCGGCATCGACACTATCTTGTGGATAAAGCGTAACGCCAATACTGGCTGATACATTTAAGACCAGATTCCCGACAGTAACGGGGTCTGACGCTGACAATAGTAATCGCTCTAATACCGGTTCACAATCGGCAACATCGTTTAAATCAGCGAGTACAGCGACAAATTCATCACCGCCAATTCGGGCTAAGCTATCCCCTTCGCGTAACGCCTCTTTCATTCGAACTGACAGTGCAACGAGTAGTTCATCACCGACATCATGACCATAGGTATCATTGACGTGTTTAAAACCATCTAAATCGAGAAACACCACGGCAAGTGACTTATTGTGCCGATTACATTGCAACATGGCTTGAGATAACCGGTCAGCCAGTAAAACACGGTTGGGCAAACCGGTCAGTAAATCGTAATGAGCAATGCGTTCTAATTGCCCCTGATGCGCTTTCATTACGGTAATATCAGTGAATAATGCCACGTAATTACTTATTTGCCCCGCGGTATCTTTGACGGCACTAATGTTAAGCATTTCAGGATAAATTTCACCATCTTTACGACGGTTCCATATTTCGCCAGACCAACTACCTTTTTTCAGTAACGCTTGCCACAGGTTGACATAAAACTCAGGTGACTGACGCTCTGATTGCAAAATGCGCGAATTCTGGCCAATCGCCTCTGCACGACTATATTGAGTTATTGCCATGAATTTTTTATTTACATCAACGATAGTACCTTGTGCATCGGTGATCATAATGCCTTCACCGGCATGGGTAAATACACTGGCGGCGAGTTCTAACTTCTCTTCCGCTTGTTTTTTTTCAATGGCAATACTGGCCATACTGACGGTTTGTTCAATGACGGTAAAATCCGCGGCTGTTGGAGAGTTTATCTGGCGGTGATAGATGGCAAAAGTACCGAGCACTTTACCTTTTGTTGAGTGAATGGGCTCTGACCAACATGCGGCTAAATTAGCTTTTTCAGCTAGCGTTTTAAATGACTGCCAATAAGGATGAGTCTGAATATTTTCAACAATAACACGTTCGTTAGTAAAGGCTGCGGTTCCGCATGAGCCAACCCCAAGGCCAATCTCTAGGCCATGAATCGCTTCATTATAAAAATGCGGTAGACTGGGCGCTGCGCCGTTTAATAAATGTTTACCGGCCTCGTCGAGTAATAAAACACTACACAACATGTTGGGGTTTTCTTGCTCAACAACATGCACTATGGCTTGCAGAATAGCCGGTAAGGTTTCACCTGTGGTTATTAGCTCTAAGACATCCGTGCGGGATTTTTCACGTAATTCGACTTGTTTGCGTTCAGTAATGTCATGCACTATGCCGACAATAAAATAGTTACCTTTTGAGTCTATAAAGCGACTTTTTCTGGTCAGAATGGTCTTAGTTTGCTCACCACTGGTGGTAAGTTTTTCTTCGCAGACAATCTCTTTGCCTTCTTCTAGCACTTTTCTATCAATAGCTAAAAAATGCTCCCTTTCACTCTGCGACACTTTTTCGGCCAGTGTTTTGCCAATGACGTCACTTTTAGCTACTCCAATCAATTGACAAAAAGCGTCATTAACAAGCAGCAATCTACACTCTTCATCTTTTACGAAGATGGGGTCTCCTGTACTATTGAACGCGACATTGAGATACATTTCAATATCATGCAGATTGTCGTCAAACGGGCTTAACAGAGCTGTATTTCTTTTCTTCTCAAGCGTCATGTAAAACAGTTCCTAGTGAGATAATTCAGACGATATATAGGATAATAAAAATGCTACATCTATTTGTTATTGTTTACAAACATGCCGCCATGTTTGCGCTACACCAGTAACGTTAAGCTAAAGCATAATATATTGCCTTTGATACGTTATCGGCGATCTTGATTTTACCCCCGCAAAAATTATTTAAACAATCATTTCAACAATAAGTACGTCCCATGTTATTTCAATGAATTCAAAGATAGCTCAGTTTGCCGACTAACCACAAGCTAAGCTTTGAAAAAGTGAACTATGGTAGTTACTGCTTATGCATCGGCGACTGACTTTGCTGGCAATAAGCACACCACTTTATTTCTACCTGATTCTTTTGCTCGATATAAGGCTTGGTCTGCCCGTTGTAATGCCTCTTCTACCGATTCTTTTGGCACGGCTAGTGTTACGCCAAAGCTCGCCGTTTTATGACCGACATGAGGAAAAACATGGTCGGCAATTAACGATCTCAACTTTTCAGCAACCACCATAGCACCGTCACTATTGGTTTCGCGGCAAATGATAAGAAACTCCTCACCGCCCCAACGGCCAACCACATCAACGTCACGACAATAAAGCTTTAATATTTTCGCTATCGAGATTAATACCTGATCACCAATCAAATGACCGTAGTTATCGTTAATCAGTTTAAAAAAGTCGATATCACAAATGATAACCGATAAATCAAGCTTGTAACGTGTCATTCGGCTGAACTCATCCGACAGCACATGGTCAAGCTGTAAACGATTATTAAGCCCGGTCAAAGAATCGGTAATCGACAACTTTTCAACTTGTTTTTTGTCAGTGATATTCTGCTGAATAGATATATAACCACAGATGTCGCCGACGTCGTTTCTAATCGGATCTATTTTCGCGTCAATCCAATAAAATGAGCCGTCTTTGGCTCTATTTTTTAACTCTCCTGCCCAAACCTCGCCTTTAGTAATTCTGCTCCATAGCGCTTCGTAGGTTGAAGCAGGCGTATCAGGGTGACCTACGATACTGTGTGAATGGCCAATAAGCTCCTCTTTGCTGTATCCAGAGACTTCACAAAAGGCAGTAGATGTGTCAATAATTTCGCCATTAAGGTTAGTCTGCGAAGAGATAACATAAAGATCGACGATATTAATATAACGGGCTAAATTAGCTTGTGCGACAGTGAGTTCCTCAGCTCGCAAAATCACCATATGTTTAAGACGGCGATTCAATCCGAATAGCACTAAAGTCAGTAGTAAACTGCCGCCCGCTATCGCGAGGACAACTTTCGCCCAAAATGGCATTGCTTTATCAATATTAAGATAATCTTTAAAATCCACCCCTTCAAAGCTAGCATTTTTTGCAACGAGACCTTGCTGCTTATATATATCAGCGATACGCTGGAAACGGCCGCTACTCATATGGCCAATATCAACCATATCAGGCAGGATCATCTTCTCCGTTTGTTCCGCTTCATAAACTAAATGTTCAAGCGATTTGCCCGAAGGATATTTGCTTTTTAGCCAGCCGATAACCTCACCTTTATTTTCGAGGGCATAACGCCAGCCTTTCATGCTTGCCTCTAGGAACTTACGTGTACGTGCAGGGTTTTTACGTACCGTATCTTCACTAGTAAAAAGAATATCGTCATAAAAATCGATACCATAGTTGATCGGATTGATCACTTGAATATCAACACCCTTTTCCTGATAGTAAAAAGGCTGATTGGTTAAATAGGAGGCGATAGCATCCGTTTCACCGCGTAGCAGAGAGTCGGGGTCAAAAGAATGGCCAAGATGGACGAAGTCAGACTCTTCAATACCTAATTGATGAAACATAGCGAAAAAGGTCGCGTCATCTATTCCTTTACTGTACATCACCCGTTTGCCCTTTAACTCATATGGGCCAAGCAATTTGCTATCTGCACGGGTTATTAGAACCAAAGGGCTGTGCTGAAATACCGCGCCAAGCGCTACTACAGGTACTCCCTTCATTCTATCAAGAATAATACTAGAGCCAATGATGCCGTAATCGGCTTTTTTGTCCAATACTACTTCAACCGGCGTCAATAACGGATCTCTTTCATTGATGGTGACGTCGAAGCCAGCTTCAGCGTAATAGCCTTTTTCTTTAGCGGCGTAATAGCCAGCGAACTGAAACTGATGCATCCACTTGAGCTGAAGTACAACTTTCTCGTTGGCCCATAAAGGCGTTGCACAGAATAATCCAAAAATCAGCGCAAAGTAGTTTAAGGTATTTCGATGATTTAATAGCAAAACACAACACATATAAATTTTAAGTGATGGATAGAGTGTAGAGCTAAAATATTATTATTTCATCTATGTAAGTGAAAAAAACTTCAAAGATTACAAGTGACAAAGCAATAATAATATCGTTAACCATTAGCTATAATTATCGCCTATAACTTAACAACGAATTCATTATTGGGCTCACTAATCTAAAGTCACATTATTTGCTATGAAGAAAGTGAATATTTTGTTGCTAATTTAATATTCACTTCACAAGCTGATAAAAAGCATTGGCTCATTGATAGTTGAGCTTACCAGTAATACACTTTAATGCTTGAGTGCTTGTATCGGTGCAATTGAACTCGCGCGCCATGCCGGTAATAAACACGCTAAGATCGAGATAATCGATAAAACCAACAGTGCTATACCATAAATAAAAGCATCAAAAGCGTTAATATCAAACAACTGAATACGTAACCATCGGCCACTAAAATAAGCGCCAGCAATGCCAATGACTAGACCAATCAGCGTAAGTTTTGCGCCATAAGCCAGTATTAAGCTGATAACTTTTGCTTTATCTGCACCAATCGCCATTCTAATGCCGATTTCTCGAGTTCGTAAGTTGACCATATAACTCATTACGCCACTAACGCCACTGATGGTGATCACTAAGGCAATAATCGAAAAGATAGTTAACAGTTGTGCCAAGAAACTTTGCAAAGAAATTGAATTATCAACGGCTTGTTGTAGGGTTTCAAATTTTGATAGTGGCTGGCGATTGTCTAACTGAGCAATAATAGCTTTTACATCTTGCGCAAAAGCCCCAATACTAACCTCATCTTGTTTGGCTAAAAGGGCAATATGCCCTGTGGGGGCTTGCGCCATAGGTTGATAAATTTGAAAACTAACAGCCGTTGATACTCCGCGTTCATGGATGTTGTCAATAACCCCGACAATAGTCAGCCAATTTTTACCTTGATCTAATGAAATCGCTTTATTAATCGGGCTTTCACTAGGCCACCATTTTTTCGCCAACTTGCTGTTAATCATAATAACGTTAGGTGATCTATTGTCATCATCAACACTAAAGTGTCTACCGAGTAATAACCGACTATTAATGGTGTCAAAGTATCCTTCTGTTATGGGACGAACAAAGCTATTCGCTAAAACTTCATCGGGGTTGTAATCTCGATCATCGAGTTGAATAGCTTGGCGAACACTACCATAGTTTATGCCAACAGTGTCATTAGGATAGGTAGAGCTTAATGCTGCTGATGCAATATAAGGCAGCTGACGAACTTGTTGTAATAGTTGCTGGGAAAATTGCCATTGTGCGTGAGCATTATTATAAACGGTCCAATTTAAATCTACTTGTGCAACATTGACGCCTTTAGCGCTAAAACCAGCGTCAATATTTTGTAAATTGTTTAAGCTTTTTATCGTTAATCCCGCTGCGATCAATAGCGTAAGTGATAGAGCAAATTGGCAAATCAATAAGGTATTTCTTAAAAAACCGTGTTCTGTTGCATAAGAAGATTTGCCACCTTCTTTTAACGAAGTCACCAAATTAACTTTAGTAAAGCTTGGTACTATACCAGCGATGACGCCTGAAATAGTTGAGATAGCTAAAGCAAATAACATCACACGGCTATCAATAGTAATTTCTGACGCGAGTGAACTGAAATTTGCCGCGAAAGCTTGTAAAAAATCTAAGCCTAAAAACGCTAACACTAACCCTAAACTGCCTCCCAGTAAGGATAACAATAGGCTTTCGGTAAGTAATAATTGCGCTAATCTCGCTTTACTAGCACCTAGTGATGCCCGTACGGCAAATTCACGTTTACGTTTTGAATGTTGTGACAAGGTTAAGTTGGTGACATTGGCGCAGGCAATTAAGAACAGTAATAACGTGGTCGCCAATAGTGTATATAGATAAGGGCGACTGCTTTTTACCAGTTCATCGTTGAGCGACAAAGCGCTAGCACTGATGTCAGCACTTGCTGAATAAGCTTCAGGATAGGTGTTAGTTAAACGCTTTGCTAGGCTAGCAACTTCGATGTTTACTGCAGCAAGTGATAGCTCTGGCTTTATTTTGGCAAAAGCTGACATCATGCGCATGCCGCGATTGGCGAGAGCATTCTCACTACTACGCCAAGGGCATGAGGGTATCGCCATATAAACATCATTTACATCAGGAAATTGTGGAAAGTGCGGTAACACACCTATAATTTTATGACTGCGATTATTAAACTCTACACTCTGATTGATAATATCTTCTTGGCTATTGAATTTACTTTGCCAAAACTCGTAACTCAAAACCACTAAAGGCTCTGCCCCTAGATCATCTTCTGCCTCAGTAAAAGTACGGCCTAATATAGGTGTTAAATTTAGTAGCTTGAAAAAATCAGCTGAAACCACACCGGTTCGCACCCTTATTGGGTCATCATATCCATACATGGTAAAGGTCATGTGGTGATACTCAGCCATATTTTCAAATGATTGGGCTTGGCTTTGATAGTCAAACATTTCGCTGGCCGAAAAACCGTAAGTTTGATTTTTGGTTAAATCTTCTTGTTGCAAGATAACCAACTGTGCACTGTCCTTAAATGGTGTTGCAGAAAATAAAAGTCCATTAACCACAGAAAATATTGCTGTCGTTGCGCCAATACTTAATGCCAGTGTAATGATAATAATAAAACTTGTGATCGGCGCAGCAATAAAGCGTGAATATGCATAGCGAACATCGAGCAATATATTTTCGCAGATGCTGTACCGAGCAAGTTCATTTTTATCGATTTCGCCACTGCCCTGCGAGTTAATTGCATTCGTATTAGTAACATGTGGCTTATTCACTTTCGCCTTAGTTCCTGAAGAGCTAGTTGCTTTTGACATAGCTATACCCCTACTTTTACTAGGTGCTTATCTAAACTAAGTTCAGCAATCTTGCCTGAATCAAGCGCTTTGCTACTTGCTTGTTGGTCAATAGGATCCACGACTATTTCACCATCAAACAAATGAATTGTTCGCTTAGCAAAGTGAGCGTAGCGACTGTCATGAGTTACCATACAAATGGTGACACCTTGTTCATTTAGTTCACCGAGTAATTCCATAACAGCATCACCATTAACGGAATCAAGATTACCGGTTGGCTCATCCGCTAGTAATAGTGTCGGGCTACCAACTAAAGCTCGTGCAACCGCCACCCGTTGTTGCTGGCCACCGGATAATTGATTAGGTAAATGTTCAGCCCTTTGGCACATATTGACCCGTTTTAATACTTCGGCAACTTTACGTTTCCTAAGCGATTTTTTGATACCTCGATAAACCAATGGCAGCTCTACATTTTCACTAACCGTCATATCGCCAATCAAATTAAAATCTTGAAAAATAAAACCTATCTCTCTATTTCTGACTTTCGCCATTTGAGCTTCTGATAGCTTGTTGACCGAATAATCACTGATTTGATAATCACCACTTGTTGCTTTATCAAGTAAACCAATAATCGACAATAAGGTAGACTTTCCGCCGCCAGATGGCCCTTGAATCGAGACATAATCACCTGATGAGATGGTTAAATTGACATTTTTTAACGCCTGAGTTTCGCTACCTTCACTATGATAAATTTTGTGGAGATTGCTGATTTTGATCAGTGTGTTTTTATTGCTCATTATCGAGTACCTAAGGTTAAATATTATTTTATTTCAAACACTAACAGTTGCTTAAGTGATAGAGTAAACCCGCTCAGCACAAGTAACTAATGATGCTAATGTAAAGTTTTTGACCTAATTAAGGGTTAGTAATGGATACTGTTGTAATCTTGAGGTGTCTGACACTATGACCTGCTCTCCTTGTGTTAAACCACTCAATAGCTGTATCGATGTGGCTGAGCTAGCGCCAAGAGCTACTTTTGTGCGAACCGCCTTGGCATCACCAGTAAGTTTAAATAAATAAGCGCTGCTTGATGCTTGCCAATGGCTCGGTTTATCAATTAGTAAGACATTTTCTAGTCGCTTAATTTCCACCGTACCGTTGACCCGAAGATCAGGTCGGGCTTCACTAGGTAAGTGTTGCGCTAGTTCGACATCAACGGTAACGGTTCCGTTAATTACGGCTGGGTCGATACGACTGACAATACCGTTAATTTTACTGCGTCGGGTATCAATCTCTACCACTTGACCAATGGCAATATCTTTGGCTTGGCTTTCTTGTACGCGTAGCTCTGCTTTTAACGATTTTTGGTCGGCAACCCGAGCAAGTTCAGTGCCTTGCGATATTTCTTGCCCCTCTTGCACCGAAATACTTTGCAAAATTCCATGCATTTGGGCACGCACAGCAAGTTTACTCACTTGCTGTTCTAATAAAGAAACCCGTAATAATTGTTGCTCCAGCTTAGCCTGTTCAACCTTAAGTAAACTTGCTTGCAGGCGGGGTAATTGCTGTAATTCGAACTGAGCGATTTCCAGTTGTAGGGTTAATTTTTTTTCCCGTAATATCGCCTCGCTGTATTGATATAGTGGGATTATTTTCGTGACTCTGAGTTGTCTTTTCGCCTCAGCGTCTTCAATGGCTTGCTGTTTCTCTATTGCCAACAATTTCACATTCGCTTGTGTTTTTTGCCTTTCGGTGATTTGTAGTTCTTTTAGCGCGTCCAACTGGGCTTGCACGATTTTATATTCGATTTTTACCCGTTCATATTCTTGAGTTAACTCAGGGGATGACAATTGCATAATGATACTGTCAGGGCCAACAATAGCACCAGGTTCCAGCAGGCGTTTTATCACTTTGGCACTTATTCGAGATGACAACCACTTTCTATTTATTGCCACCAGATTGCCCGGCGCTCTGACGTCCTGTATGAGCACGCCTGACGTTACCGTTGCAATAGCCAGCCCTTGAGCTGAAATAGTCGCCTTACCCTTGGTCGAGTTAAGGAAAAATGAGTTAGCAAGCCAAGGCAGCAAAATAATCAGAAAAACACCGATAATTACATAAGATTTTATCGACTTTTTTGCATTGTTTTGTGACTCAAGAATAGTTTGCATGTAACACCGTGTTGCGCATTTTGAAGATGAGCTAAGCTTAGTGATGTTTTACAATGAATTTTGAGCTAATCGTTGAAGTTCAGTTAGTTATCGATGAAGCGCAGAAATTGTCGATGAGCCGCGACAGACAGACTTTTTATGCCTAATTTTTGCTATTACTTTCGATTAGCGTAGTTTTTATGGACGTTATCAATAAATTCAAGCCATGTGTCATTCGGCTGCCATATATCAAGCATCTGACGCCTAGCAATTGATTCATCTATCCCCAATTGCGTGGTTTGATAAAGATAGGTAAATACAGAGGCGCGATAATTTAAACGACAATGGACAAATACCTTTTCATGCTGATATGCCTTCATTAAATTAACAAAGTGTTGAAAATCGTCAAACGTTGGCTGGTTCCAGTCAACCGCTATTTGTTCAAATGACATACCTAGTGCGTTTATGCGTTGTTTTTCCTGACTAAAGTCCCCCGGAATTAAGTTAATAATATGCTGATAATCATTTCGACGAATTAATTCAAATTCATTTTCTGCCGGCATCCCTGAACTGGCTAACCTCTTAGATAATAAGCTAAAGTTTTTAATGTTTGCTATTGAATCGGCTTCGCTGTGCGCCTTTGCATGAAGTAGTAGCAGTAACAAGGTGACGACAATGATGATTTTTTTCATAACTTCCTCTATCAAACATTTGATTTATAATGACTTAACCACTTTATGATTAAGGCGTCGCATGAAGCCGTTGATATAAGATGTCTCGGTAATTTCGGCTCAGTTTTACCGTCGTATTGTCACGTAAAATTATTTGATAATCACCGCTGTCGACACTGATCAGCTCGCTAACATAGCTTAAATTTACAATACAAGAGCGGTGCACGCGCTGAAAGCCTTGCTCATGTAAGCGATTTTCCATGTTTTTCATGGTTTCGCGCACCAGATGCGATTTTTTTGGCGTGTGAACGGTAACATAATCACCTTCGGCTTCAATCCAGTAAATATCTTCTGACTTGAGCAGGAAAACATGGCCATTAGCGCGGATCACTAAGCGTTCATTTTGGTTAACAGTTGAAGCTTGCTGGCTTGGTTGCGGGCTAAGCCCCTGTGTTTGGCTTAATAACTGCGTGAGTTGTGCACTACGTTGTGAAATAGCATTTTTTAAAATTTGCTCGCGAGCATGAGTTAAACTTTCTTGAAAGCGACTTTTCTCTATTGGTTTTAATAAATAGTCACAGGCATGAGTATTAAACGCCTCTATGGCATATTCATCATAGGCTGTTAAGAAAATCACCGGCGGCATATGTTGGCTACCCACGGCATTGACTACGTCAAAACCATTGATTTTCGGCATTTTGATATCAAGAAAAACTAAATCTGGCTTTAACGACAATATCGCTCGAATGGCATCACTACCATTTTCACATTCGCCGATAATAGTGAACTCTTTTTCCGCTTGTAAGTGCAGAGCAACGCCCTCTCTGGCTAAAGGTTCATCATCAACAATTAATACCTTTATCGTCATGCTTGTTTATCTCCAGCCTTAATGGCTAAGGTTAAGGCTACCGTAACTCCGCCACGTTCGTTGCTGCTAAAATCCAAGCTATGGCTCGCGCCGTATAACTGTTTTAATCTAGATTTCACATTGCTTAAGCCGATACCCTGCTTAAAATTCTTATCTTCAAAGTTACAACCAGCGCCATCGTCAATAATAATAATCGTTAGATCCTCGTCCTGCACGCTACAACTGATCGTTAATGTGCCTTTACCTTCTTTTTCTTCCAAACCATGCTGCATCGCGTTTTCAATTAACGGTTGTAACAACATCGAGGGAACGAGGATCTGTAAAGCATTATCATGGTAATGCTTCACGATACTAATTCTGTCGCCAAATCTTACCTGCTCTATCGCCAGGTATTGTTCAACATGCTGTAACTCTTTTTGTAAGGGGATCCATTGTTGCTCTTTCTCATCTAGAGAGTTTCTAAAGAAATTACTCAGTCGATTAATGGTTTCAGTGGCTTTTGCTGTTTCAGCTTTCATCACTAGTACTGAAATAACATTGAGGGTATTAAAAAGAAAATGCGGATTTATCTGCATTTTAAGGGTTTGCAGCTGTGATTCGATAAGTTGGTTATTAAGCTCGCTGGCCATAAGTGCTTTTTTATCGGCAATTTGAGCGAAGTTTTTAACATTTAAATTAGTCACTAAAATAGTGTAAATAATGCTATTAAATAAGAAGATATTATCGCCAAATAGAAAATGACCAACATGCTGCCAAGGTTGGTAGCTTTCCATTCCTGGTGTCATATTTTCAAAAAAATGATAATGGAAACTAATAAATAATCCCGAGATAATTGATAAGCTTAGTAAGAAAAAAGCGTGTAATAATAACCCTTTCAGCCAATTCTTAGGTTTAATAGGAAAGCGGAGTGCTAGCCAGAGAGAAATAGGCGTGAGAAACCACCAAGGCAACCATATTCTTAAGGTGAAGAATTCTACGTGCGCAAATATATTCATTTCAAAGTGATGGCTGGTCAGCCCATTTGATATTTGTGCGAGCAAAGAATATAAGGCTAAACCCAGCCAAATAGCGACTAATATAAGGCTAATATTCTTTATGTTTATCGCTTGCTCATTGTTTTCTTTCATTTTGATAGGGCCATAATAAACTAAAGTCAGTAGATTTTGAAAAATGTTAACGATCAACAGTTTACCTGTTTACATTTATATTTAACAAGCGCGTAACGCCGAACAGTAAAGAAACCACTGTGAAATGACTGAAAATAGCGATATAAAATTTATTTTAGCCTTAAAATAGTTTTGCTAAGGCTATACGTTAAATCTACCAATTATTGAGATCGCACTATAATATAAAGTAACAAGGTCTCGATTAGATAAAAATAGCTAAAATTAACTCCAAGCGTTTTTATTGTATAGTGGCTTATAGCAGTAACGAGTGCAGCTAAACATGACAAACTTTATAGATAATGATGATAATGCTTTAGCACTTAAGCTAATGCGTTCAGAGAAAAAATTTTCTACCATGTTCCAATCATCGCCTGTTGGCATGGCAATAGTTGATGCAGAAACAGGAAAGTTCCTTGAAGTTAACGATGCCGTTCTAAGATCAACAGCTTATACAAAACATGAATTTATTAATTTAAGCTATTGGGATATTACCCCGAGGGAATATGAGAAACAGGAACATCAACAAATTAAAGAACTCGAAAAAACTGGCCATTTCGGTCCCAATCAAAAAGAATATATTCGCAAAGATGGTACAAGATATCCCATTATCATTAGCGGTGTCGCATTAACAGATACCGACGGTAGAAAAATTGTTTTAGGGATTATTGAAGACATTAGTAAACGCAAAGCCTATGAACATAAATTAGAACATTACGCTTTATATGATCCTTTAACTAATTTACCTAATCGCCGCTTATTATCGGAGAGCTTGCAGCAATCATTAGCTCAATGTAAACGAGATAAAAAATCACTCGCCTTACTTATGATTGATTTAGATAAATTTAAGCCTGTTAATGATACCTTTGGTCACAAAATTGGGGATAAATTATTAATAAAAATCGCCCAACGCATTACAGATATAGTGCACAGAGAAAGTGACACGGTAGCGCGCCTTGGCGGTGATGAATTTGTCATTATACTGCCCAAAATCACCAAAACACAGGATGCAGTTAAAATTGCAGAACGAATTTGTAACGCACTTGCTAAGCCATTTCATATTGAAAAAAATAGCATCACAATTTCTTCAAGTATTGGTATCGCAATGTTTCCAGAGCATGGAAATAATGAAAAGGCATTAATGGTCAATGCCGATGTAGCTATGTATAAAGTCAAAAATGAAAATAGAGGTAGTTTTAAGTTATTTGAAAATTAATAGATGCTTGACGTATTTTGACAATGGCTACGATTTAAACAAGCTATAACCAGAACGTTGGTAAACCGCTTTGATTTGGCTTGAAATAAGTAATTACTGCGTCTACGTTATTACCGCCCTTTTTGCAGCTCTTATTCAGTGTGGTTGCAGCGAGTATTGCAACACCAGCATAAATATCCACATGCTGTAAAATCTAGCCTTGAGGTACTATCAGCAACAATGGCAGATTTTTTATGACAAACGACCAATCGAGCGCCATGGCGATAATCTCCACTGAGCACAAGATCAATGAACTTGTGATTTAAATCACTAAAACAATGCTCGCTATGGTATAAAAATTATCATCCACTAACTGCCAAGCGGTTGCTCTACAAAATTAGCTAAGTAGTTTTCACTTTTAAAATTTATCAATAAAGGCTTTACCGAGAACTTAGGTATTTTTGACTAAAAAAATCGCCTAACAATGGCTCAGTTTTACCGACTAATCAACCGTCTTTGCTGCTTTCAAAACTAAAAACTTGGTTCTTTCCGCGTTTTTTAGCCTCATACAAGGCTTTATCAGCCCATTTAAGCAATTTTTCAGCTGCATTGTCTGCACTCGGTATGATGGAGGCTATGCCAATACTGATGGTAACAATACCAAAGGGAGAAACGGCATTGAGGTACTTTTTTTCCTGCAACTCTTGACAAATCGTCTGAAAAAAAACAAAAGTAGCCGCTCTATCCGCGCCTTGTATTATGATGACAAACTCATCGCCACCGTATCGGGCAACAAAGTCATCGGGCCGATGCATGTTACTGGCTAAGATTTTAGCAAGTAGAGATAGACATTCGTCACCAGCTTGGTGACCGTAATGGTCGTTATAGCCTTTGAAAAAATCCACGTCCAACATCGCCAATGTAAACGGCTCATTGCAGCGTCTAGCTCGGGCCAAGTTTTTGCTTAACATCTGATCAAAACACCGACGGTTACCAATACCGGTTAAACTATCTGTGGTACTTAGCTCCATTAACAAGCTATTAGCTTCCTCAAGTGCCAGAGTACGTTGGCGCACCTTTACTTCAAGATCTTTGGTCAAATGTTTTTGTTCCCCAAACAAAATAGCGACCCCCATGCCAACCGTGCTCATCAGCAGGATGAACTCTTGTGTACGCAAAATCATGGTATGTGCGGAAACATCACCAAAGGGCCGATTACCAGTGGTTTGCGCCCATGCTGTACCAAGTGCCAGTAGCGCAATTGCTAATGAGGTCCACCGCGTACCTAAGCGCACTGCGATATACAAAATAAAAGGCAATAGCACCATAGGTGTCAGTAACAGCCCATCATTTTGGCGCTCCGCGGTGTGAGTGAATATAAGACTGGCAAATACCACACCAAGCAGTAACACCAATGCGTCCCACCACTTTAGATCCAGACGGCTCGGTGACGACTGAAGAAAAAATAATAGCAGCGGCGTATATATCAGTAGCCCCAAAGCATCTCCGTACCACCACAATAGTACTAATGTAAGATAAGAAGCACTGTTATCATCTAGCGTCATCAAGACACCGCCGGCAAGAAAAGCACCGCACAGCGCCCCTAAAACGGGTCCCGCGAGCAGGAACTTTCCAAAACCTCGAATCCGCTCCAAACTTAATGATGCTTTTGCCTTGCGCAATAGATAATACGCCACCAAGACTTCTATAACGTTACAAACACTCAACGCAAAGGCTTGAAAGGCGGGAAAAACCGGCAGATTGGCAATGAGATCTGAGCTGAAGGTCAAACTAATCAACAAGCCTATTCTTAGATGACGAAAATGGAGCAATGCGGCTAAGAGCACTGCGTTGGGCAACCAGACAACAACTTCGCCTTCAGGTGAGAAAGCGGTCAAAAAAGTGAGTTTTACACTCGCGAAATGTACTAGCGGAAGCACCAGATAGACTAGCCAAGCTTTACTTTTCTGATTTAAAATATCAATGAGATTAATTCGATGTTCTTCGCTTTTCATATAAACCCAATTGTATTATCAATAGTTACGTTATTTTTATTGTTTACAAAGCAAGTGCTGCTAATAGATCTTTGCTAAACAGTACAAAGGTATATATTCCAGACGGTTCAATTTTTAATATTAACTTGTGTTCTTATAGTAGACCTGTTCCTGCGTAACTTCAGCTAATATATTTAATCAATTGTTTGGCCGCTAAAAATAAGCTGTTAATATTCAACATTTTCGTGCTCAAAGCTAACAGCCATGGAGTCATAAATTTTGTCGTGACCAAGCTAACTCCCTACAAGCGGGTATTGAGTTAAGCAAACGCACCTTCATGATTAACGATAGTTAGTGGTAAACATACCTAAGGGCTATTGTTTAACTTAAAGGTGTCAATATTCTTATATATTAATGTATATAGATTGACTAGACTCGGGACAAAGAATCTGAGTTTGTAATTATCTGAGGTGTTGAATGGCTAATGTATTAGTGGTTGGTAGAAGAGGCCGATGTTATCGCGCGGCATTAAATATGGGCCATAAAGTGTTTCTGTGGAGCGACGGGCCCCTGCACGAAAGTCGTAAAGAAAAGTTGGCTGGTTGCATTGAAACGGTATTTAAAAGTTGTGAAATACGGCTTTTAAAATCTGCAATAGATACTATTCGTGAATTTAATATTGACTTTGTCATTGCGGCGACTGAATCCAGTGTCGACCTAGCAGCTATGATTCGCGAGGAATTCAAACTTTCAGGAACACCGCTTAAAATCACCAACATTTTACATAATAAAAACGAAATGAAGCTGGAAGCTTTAAAGCATAATGTGCCCATTACAAAGTTTCACCTCATCACTGAAAAAGATACGCCAGAAGCGTTAATCGAAAAATTAAGCTTGCCGCTGGTGATTAAACCTGTAGCTGAATCAGGTGCAAGGGGCGTTATGGTGCTAAAAAGCCTCGAGCAGGTAAAAGCGCATGCCAAACCCGGACTACTGGCAGAAGCTTTTGTAGCAGGCAATGAAGTCAGCGTGGAAACGTTTATTCATAACGGTATTGCTATTTTTCACAATATCACTGATTACCTTCACCAATGGAGAAAATCAATATTGCCAGCAAGCTTAGACCAAGACTTGCAGCAACAAATCATCAAAATAAATAATCGAGTTATTGCTGGATTTGGCGTCCAAAATGGCATGACCCATGCTGAATTCTATCTGACAAAAGATGGCCCTGTATTTGGCGAGATGGCAGTTCGACCTCCTGGTGGTTACTACATGGAGCTTATTGAATATGCCTATGGCTTTAATCCATGGCAAACTTATGTAGAACTAGAGACCGGAGCGACACCAAAACCTTTACCTGTAAAAGCAAACAAATACGCTTGTGTGCTTATGATTCATCCAGGCGCCGGTATTGTTGATGAAGTTGCTGGCCTAGAGAAGTTCACGGAACTTAAAGAGATTGAGCGATTCAAATTTAAAATCGCATCTGGCGCTGTAGTGCCCGAACATGACAGTACCAGTAGTGAAATAGGTCATGTACTTATGTCGGCAGATTCACGAAAAACCTTGCTTGAAAAATTAAAAATTATCGAAGATAGCCTGGTCATTACCATGAAGCGTTAGCGTTATAAAGGTTGCGCTTTAAGCGGTAATTTCACCGTAAAACAAGATATTCAGCTCAAGGGCAAATGAGGTAAGGGCTATTATCAGCAACGCTATACTGCGTTACTCTAATGCTCTCATTAATGTAGATAGATGTACAAACCTATGGAGCCATCGCTTGTTTACAACCCTTCTATGCTGAGCTTTTAAAGCAAACTAACACAGGACTGGCTTGCTAGTTTAGCTGTCTAACAGCAAGCGGATAGCGAATCATCGCCAATATTATTGAATTGAACAACATAAGTGTTACGCTCTACAAGCCATAATTGCCCTAAGTACATTCAGCTACTTAGCGTCAGTCTGTAGCGATAAACCTTCGCCGCCTATTGACTTGAAAAAAGCAAATTTTTAAATAAAAACCGATTTATCAGCTTGTTTTAATACCCATTAAAATCGATATAAGTCTATATATTCATCAAAGTAATAAATTGCACTAAAGCTGTTTATCAACAATCGGCGTATGATACAAAACCTGCTTTTGTTCAATCAGGTCCACTAAATTTGTCATAACACTTTCATAAAATTTGTTGTCATCATTATTGAGTAGTGCTGAATTATCACTGTCGCCGTTTTCAAATAGACTCACCCAGGTATTCCGTCCGTTATTCTTCGCAAGGTATAGCGCAAGATCTGCAAAGTTTAATGTTTGCTCCCAGGTTAAAACTTCAACATTATTTTTCAGAAATGGCAAACGAGTGATACCAATGGAGCAAGTACAATTAAGCGTTCGCTGACAGCCTATATCAAATAGCGATGATTCAACCTTATGCCTAATTCTTTCTGCTAATTGTTCTAATCCCTTAATAGATTGACCATGTGCAACAATAACAAACTCTTCTCCTCCCCACCTAACTAGCCAATCTGATGCTCTGCAACACTCAGCTAAAACTTTGCTAAACTGAACTAATACTTTGTCTCCGGCATCATGTCCGTAGTTATCATTAACTTTTTTAAAAAAATCAATATCAATCATCATCAATCCCAAACCTTCATTTATATTAGAGGCATGTTCTCGCTTTAATTTTGCTAATGTTTGAGGCATAAATTTTTTCAAAAAATGTCGATTATAAGTGCCGGTTAATTGGTCGTTCAAAGTAAGTTGTTCTAAAGACATTAACGCTTGATTAAGCGCTTGATTTTTTTCATTAAGCTCTTCTGTTCTTGCTTCGACAAGCTGTTCTAAATTCGCGGCATAATTTACCAATGCTTTGCGCATTTGATAAGCCTCAACACCTCTTTTTACTGTCAACGACAACTCAACAGGATCAAAAGGTTTGGTCATAAATTTATATAATTTGGCTTTGTTAATCGCCTCAATAATCACTTGTGTATCAGCGTAACCGGTGAGAATAATTCGTATTGTATCTGGCATACGATCAACCGTTTGTTCTAAAAATTCAACCCCGGTAACTTTTGGCATCCGTTGATCGGTAATAATGAGCTGTATCTCTGTTGGATCGGCCATGTTGTCAATTAACTCAATCGCTTCTGCGCCATCATGACTGGTAATTATTTGAAAGTTTGATTCTAATAATTGCCTTAATACATTGATATTTTCGATTTCATCATCAACAAGCATGATCAAGGGTTTTTCTACTTCGTTATTTGCCTTCTCGGGTAAATTATTGATATCAAAAATAGACATTATTATTCCTTTATTGTTTTTTGTCTTATTTGGTGCACACTTTCAACGGGTAAGTAAATTGAAAAATCTGATCCATGATTCAAGGTTGAAGTTATCCTTAACATCCCATCATGTTCTTCAATAATACCAAATGAAATCGCCATGCCTAACCCTGTACCACTGCCAACACCTTTAGTGGTAAAAAATGGTTCGCAGACCTTTTGCTGAGTTTGTTTATCCATGCCACAACCATTATCTTTTACCTGTATAACTAAATAGTTGTTATGCTCATAACTGCTGATCGTAATCAGCCCTACTAGCTCATGGTCAGCTTCAAGTAGATGATTTTGTTCTATTTTAGTTTCAATACTCTGACATGCATTCACGATAATATTCATGAACACTTGATTAAGTTTAGATGGAAAACAATTAATAGCGGGGTCGTAATGAAAGTTTGTGCTAATAATGATATTTTCATATTGGGTTTGAACTAAATTTACGGTTGATTTAATTAAGTCAGATACCCTTATTTCTGCTTGTTTCGCATTATCTAAACGGGCGAAACTACGTAAATCTTCGACCGTGGCTTTAATACGTTGAGTGCCTTCTCTCGCCGTTTTTGTTAATTTAATTAACTTATCAAATTTCACATCAAAAGCGCTAATGACTTTATCATCAGCATTCTCACCGCCAGCAAGTTGCTTTAAGAAAGCTTTAATATCATCAATTTCATTCTGCATCATAAAAACGGCCGCATAAGCAAAATTAGTCGGGTTGTTAATTTCGTGAGCTACACCTGCGGTTAAGGTACCTAAAGATGCCATTTTTTCTGATTGTACTAATTGTTGCTGGGTTGCTAATATTTCACGATTTTGACTCTCTACTTTTCGCTGTGCATCTTCAGCGGTTTTCTTGGATATTATTAGTAGCAAATTTAATGCCGATAAACGACGATTCCAAAAAATCACCGCGAATATTAGCACCAAGGCAACAAATAACATTTGCCAAAACAAGGTGTAGTCAAATCCTTGTTCATATTTGACGGTAATATCATTAAAAAGCATTTTTCTGAACTCTTTTTTATCTAAAGACAAAGTGATTTTGGAAAGTATACTGTTAAGGTATACATCATCTTTTCTTGTTGCTATTGACCATTTATTATTGAATTTATCAGGAAGCGAGCCAGATATTTTAAGATTTTGTAAAGTGTATTTACTGATAACAGCACCTATATTGGATATACTGCCAATATGGGCAAAGGCAAGATTATTTTGCACCAGTTGCATACCATCAAGATAATTATTTACTTGTTGTATTTTTAAGTAGGGATAATCTTCGAGGAGTTGCTCAACAAGTAAATCGCCTTTTAAAACCGTAAAGGTTTCTTGTGAGTAATCTTCAATATTATTGATGAAATTTTTATCGCTGGTCGTGACAATGACATGCTCTTCTTGATGAATTAAAGGGGTAAAACTCATCGTTTTTATACGACTTGCTGTTGGTGTGATTTCGGGTAAAAAATCGCACTCGCCATTTTCTAATGCTGACAAAGCTTGTTCCCAAGTAAAAATTTGGCTCTTAATTAATTGCATATCAATAGATTGCAGAAAGAAAGGCATGGCACCCATCCAGTCTAAAGAACCCTTGAATGCACACAACTTTATCTCTCTGGTTTTTAGCAATGATTGTTCATCTGAGGACAGTTTTATGGCTAAATTAGCATTAGATAAATGACTATGATTGATCAGCTTAACTATTTCACTATTATCAGTATTCGCTAATGCTTTAGTTAAAATATTGTGCAGTACATTGTCTTCTTTTCTCGTGGCTATCGCTTGCAGATCATCAAATTGTTCTCTAAGTTGACTATTTATTTTAAAAAGACTCAGATCGTGATTTTTAAAAAGATTACTAATAAAATTCGTCGGATATATAAAGCCAAGCGTAATGTTTTTTTGAATTAATTCAATGCCATCTAAAGCAGAATCCACCTCGATCAATTGAATTTTTGGATAATGATTTTTTAATAACGCAATAGAACTTGAACCTTTTAAAATTCCAAAGCTTTCCGATAAATGATCTGATATATCATAAATGGTCTTTTGTTCTTTTTTTGTCGTGATAGCTAACTTGTCGCGAAAATAAGTAGGTGTAAAATTGTATAACTCTGATCTTCTTTCAGTTTCGGTTGCTTCGAGGACAATATCGCATTCTTTATTATTTAATGCTTTCAAGGTTTCAGACCATTGTAAAGTTTCACTGACTTTAATGTTCAAACCAACATTTCGTGTGATTAAATCAATTAATGGTATCAGCCAATCTGAACCTTGACTCAAGCTTGGTCGGCATAACGTAAGCGATGTTTTGGAAATAAAATCTAATTCATTTAAGGTAAATTTTTCTTTTATTGGCTGACTGTTTTTACTTCCCCCAAACCACTTTCGTTTTAACTTGATCTGTTCAATATCAGGAATAGCATTCAGTGTTTTTTGCAGAATACTTAACAGCCTTGTATTATATTTATTCGTCGCGAGACTAAAATATTGATTGTCGACTTCAAGATCAGAAGATATAGGCACAAGCTGCAGGTTTGACATCATATTTTTTGTCATATAATAATCAAGTACAGCAACCGCTTCAAAATACACATCAGCTTGATTGGATGAAATTAAGTTTAATGCCGCGGCGGTATCTTTTACCGGTATAAAAATACTTTGAGGTAAAAGCTCTTTTAACTTATCGTTAATTGCATAGCCTTTGGTTAACGCTATACGTTTACCGGCCAACTGATCACGTGAAATAATAGCATTAAATTCATTTGTCCTGCTTACTGCAAAGGTGGCAATTTCAAAATAAGGTTCGGTGAAGCGAGCAAAACTGCGCCGACTTTCAATATCAATAGTATTAATTAATACATCTATTTCATTACGCTTTAGCATGCTCATGTATTCGACCCAGCTTTTACCTTTTATCAGCTCGACGTTAACCCCTAACATACTCACCATAAGGTTGATTAAATCAATACTATAACCGCTTGGTTTACCGTCAATCATGTAGTTAAACGGCGGATAATTACCATCATTTTGAACTCTAATGATAGGGTTGTTGCGTAAGTATTGCTTTTCAGGTTGCGTAAGATTTATCGATATTTTGTCTGGCTTTATAATTTCTCCTAACCACTTTTTCCTCAACGCCAACGTTTCATGCTCAGGTATCGTGGACATGGTTTTTTGAAATATACTGGCTAATATTGGATTGGTAATATTAGTCGCAATACTCAATAACGAGTTGGGATATTCTAGTTCTTTTGCGAGAGGTATAAGTCTCAGGCCTGCTATATAATACTTTTCAATATAAAAATTGACCACGGCATCATTTGAAATAAAAATATCAGCCTTTTTTTCTGTGATTTTTTTAAGTGCTTGCAAGACATTTGTTACTTTGATGATAGTCATCGAAGGGTATTTTTTTTCATATTTATCACTGCCAGCATAATCAGTAACAACAACTAACTTTTTATTTTTTATGGTCTGGTCATTAATAACATTGTCGAGAACCTGACTGCTCGTAACAGCAATAGTATTAGATTCTGCAAAAGCTGAGGTGAAATTATAAAATTGTTTTCGCGGCGTTGTTTCGACAATATTAACCATAGCATCAAGCTTGTTATCGCTTAACATTTCAAGATACTGTTGCCAGGACTTATTTTGAATAAATTGAATTTTCACGCCCATTTTTTCAGATAATCTTTCAACATAATCAATGCTATAACCTGTGGGTTTATTATTCACACTATAATTAAAAGGTGGATAATCATCTTCATTCTGAACTTTTATTACCGGATGTTCGCTAAGGTATTTTTTTTCTTCTACGGTAAGTAAACTAAGTAATTCTGGTGCAATTAGTCGCTCATTATTAACTTGAAATATAAAGCCATCTAAGTTTTTTATTTCTGGTATTATCTTGTTCTTAAATAACTTTTCTGAAATATGAGCTAATTTATTTTCTTGTACAATACCAACAGAAAATAACTCAGGTGATATTAATTTTATCGTTTCATTTGCTTCAAACTTAAGCGCTTCTAGCGATTTTTTTTGCGTGTTGTAGTTCGATTTTATTAAATTAATTATTTCGTTGGGGTGCTTAATCGCATAACGCCAGCCCTCGTTTGCTGCCAAGGTTAAGTTTTTAACTAACACTGGATTATTTTCAGCCAAGCGCCCTGTGGTAAATAAATTTAAATCTTGGCTAATCATGCCAAACTGATTTGGATCATATACTCTATATGGGATGTTTTGTTGATTTAGGTCGTAAGGAAGGTTGGTTTTAAAGGCAAATATTCCCGCTATTTTTTTATTTTTAAAAAGCTCTACGGCATCACCGGTCATCATGATATTAATTTTTTCTGGGTCAACGTCATAAAGATTTAGCATTCCTCTAATGCCACCTTGTTTGAGTTGGTTACTATTACCGTATACTTTTTGGTTAATCAGTTGTTTTAATGATGTGATTTCTGGTTGTGTGATGATGGTTAATGGGCTGTGTTTGAAGTAACTCGCCAATAGTTTTACGTCTTTACCTTGATGGTAACTTGCTATTATCTCTGTACCCGCTATGCCAAATTGAGCATTGTCATTTAACACCACACTCGTGGTATCAAGCATGGGTTTGTATTCAAGTAGTTCGACTTTAATATTATATTTGTCAAAATATCCTTTATGAATAGCGGCATAAAATCCAGCAAACTCAAATTGATGATGCCAAAATAACTGCAGTTTCACGTTAGTCGGCTTAATAGATGAGCTATAAACCCTTGTACTTAATAGGCTAAGACATATTAACAATATTAAAAAAGTAGCGTAAAGCAGTGTTTTTTTTATAAAAAGCAAATTGACGTCCTATCAATACCAGCTTAGCTAGCTTATTTTTGTTATTTTT
>CAXBNP010000013.1:0-116889 GCA_963977145.1 uncultured Colwellia sp. | reverse complement strand
GCTAATACTTCATGCGTGGCATGCTTCAAGTTTTCAGAAGTTGCAGAATCAACTGGCAATTCACCACTACCATCTTCAATAAAGTCACCTAAGTGAGAATCTTCATCATCACCAATTGGGGTTTCCATTGAAATTGGCTCTTTCGCGATTTTTAACACCTTACGAATTTTATCTTCCGGCATGATCATGCGTTCAGCTAATTCTTCCGGTGTTGGCTCGCGGCCCATTTCTTGTAACATTTGACGTGAAATACGATTAAGTTTATTAATCGTTTCAATCATATGTACTGGAATACGGATAGTACGCGCCTGATCGGCAATTGAACGGGTAATGGCTTGACGGATCCACCATGTCGCGTAAGTTGAGAACTTATAACCACGACGGTATTCAAACTTATCAACCGCTTTCATCAAACCGATGTTACCTTCTTGAATCAAATCCAAGAATTGTAAACCACGGTTAGTGTATTTTTTCGCAATTGAAATTACTAAACGTAAGTTAGCTTCGACCATTTCTTTTTTCGCACGACGAGCTTTCGCTTCGCCGATCGACATACGACGGTTAATGTCTTTAATGCCGTGAACATTGAGATAAGTCTCTTCTTCTAACATGTTCAGTTTATAAATACAGCGCTCAACATCTAATTCGATGTCAGCCATTTTCTTCGAGTGAGGTAGGCCCGCTGCTTTTTGTTCTTCAAACCAACCTTTTGAGGTTTCGTTGCCTGGAAATATTTTGATGAAAGTAGTTTTTGGCATACCTGCACCAATCACACAGTGTTTCATGATCAAGCGTTCTTGAACTCGTAAACGGTCCATCACACTGCGCATGTTTTTCACTAAGCGATCAAATACTTTTGGTACGATTCTGAACTCTTTAAATACTTCCGCTAAAGCATCGATTGCTGCTTGAGCGTCAGCGTGGCCACGGCCTTTAGTTTTGATGATTTTGTTAGCGTGCTCATATGCGACACGCAAAGCTGTGAACTTTTCACGCGCTTCTTCAGGACAAGGACCGGTATCTTCTTCTTCCTCATCTTCCTCATCTGATTTGTCTTCTTCCGCTAATTCTTCTTTAGAAAGCTCAGATCCAATATGAGTTGCCGCTGCTGGAATTTCTTCATCTTCAGCATCAGGGTCTAAGAAACCAACGATAATATCACTCAAGCGTACTTCTTCAGCTTCAAAATTATCCCATTGCTCAAGCAAGTAATTAATTGCTGGCGGGTATTCAGAAACAGAGCGTTGTACTTCTTTGATACCTTCTTCGATGCGTTTGGCGATTACAATTTCGCCTTTACGTGTCAATAGCTCTACGGTACCCATTTCACGCATATACATACGAACGGGATCAGTAGTACGACCGATTTCACTTTCAACGGTCGCAAGTGCTTGCGCAGCAGCTTCAGCAGCATCTTCATCAGTATTGGCTTCACTCATCATTAACGTGTCGTTATCAGGAGCGTTTTCAAACACCTGAATACCCATGTCGTTAATCATTCGAATGATATCTTCAACTTGATCGGAATCGATAATATCCTGAGGGAGATGATCGTTAACTTGTGCAAAAGTTAAATAACCTTGCTCTTTACCTTTGATTATTAACTCTTTAAGTCTAGATTGAGGGGCTTGATCCATTGACGAGTGTCCACCTATTTATGGCTATCAAAATTACAACAGTTAGCCGGAAATTATAGCGAAATATTTACTAAATTACCAGCGGTAAACTGTTCTTATATTTGTTCGTTGTCTTAAACGAATTTGGTTTTATTTATAAACTGAGCAATTCATGCAGCTCTAGCTTTTCTTCATCTGTTAATTTACTATTTCTTGATTGTTCAAGTAACAGCTCAGTGCGTTGTTCGATAAAAACATTTAAAAACTTTTCAATGGTATCTAGAAACGTGCCCTCTGCATTTTCGGGCTCAATATGATGTTCCATACACATTAATTTTGTTAACTGTTTTTCCGCTTCCTGGCCTCTAAAGTGCTCAAGTAGCTGTGCACTATTTACTTTCGGGTTTTGTTTACATAAGGCTAAAAGTTGATTTAACAGCGGAATTCCCGGCATATTTAAATCGGCTAAAAGATTAGCATCAGGTAACGTTTCTACTATATGGGGATGCTCAAGTAATAATGCAATAGCAAGTCGCACTGGGGTGATTTTTGTGCGCTTAATTTTCGTCTTAATTTGAGAGACGTTGGCAAAACTTTTATGTAACTTTTTTAATTGCATTTCGTTACTTGCACCAAACTGATTGGCTAGTTTAGTGATAATAGCGTCTTTTAAGTTACTTTCAGGGAGTTTAGCTAAATAGGGCACGAATGCGCCGACCGCGGCACCTTTTCCTTCCGGCGAGCTCATGTCGATTTGTGTTAACAAATGCTCAAACAGAAATTGCGATAAGGGGGTAGCATTGTCTAAGATAGTTTCAAAGGCCGCTTGACCCTGTTCTCGGATCATTGAGTCAGGGTCTTCACCATCAGGTAAAAAAACAAATTTCAGACTGTTGCCGTCTTGAATCAGCGGTAGGGCATTATCCATGGCACGCCATGCGGCATCACGGCCAGCTCGGTCGCCATCATAACAGCAGATGACTTCTTTTACGGTGCGAAATAAGGTCTGTAGTTGTTCGGGCGTAGTTGCTGTGCCTAGTGAAGCAACCGCATAGTCAACACCATGTTGGGCAAGTGCGACTACATCCATATAGCCTTCAACGACCACTAAACGTGTCAGTTGTTTATTGGCTTGTTTCGCTTCAAATAGGCCATATAACTCTTGGCCTTTATGGTAAATTCGGGTTTCTGGCGAGTTAAGATACTTTGGTGTGCCATTACTTAATACCCGGCCACCAAAACCTATGACTCGGCCACGCTTATCGCGAATAGGAAATTGAATACGACCTCTAAAACGGTCATAAGGTTTGTTTTTATCACCTTGAATGGCCATACCTAAGTCAACCAGCTGTTGATTTATTTGACCGCTACGACCAAATACTTTCATCATGCCGTCCCAGGTATCGCTGATATAACCTATGCCAAAGCGCTTAACTATTTCGCCACTTAAACCACGACCTTTTAAATAATCAATCGCGACATCTTTGTCGGTCGCAACCTTTAATTGTTGCTGGAAGAAACGGCTAATTTGCGCCATTAATTCATAGTCATCTTGTTTTTGACTATAGGCTTTTTGATCTTGTTTTTGCTGGGCGGGTGAGCGATTGTTTTGTTCGCGCGGCACGTCCATATTGTAATGAGAGGCCAATTCTTCAACCGCATCAGGAAACTCTAAGCGGTCGAATTCCATCAAAAACGAAATGGCGTTGCCATGCTCACCGCAACCGAAGCAGTGATAAAATTGTTTGTCTTGGCTTACGCTAAAAGAAGGAGATTTCTCGGTATGAAATGGACAGCAAGCTTGGTAGTTTTTACCGGCTTTTTTTAATGGTACGCGAGAATCTATTAATTCGACAATATCGGCTCGTGCCAATAAGTCATCAATAAACTGTCGAGGGATCATACCAGCCATAAACACCATTACTTCCAAATAAAACACTATTCTACACAAATAAAATTTGCGGAATAGTCAGTTATTGCACTCTAGTTAAAATAAAACCGCGAGGCCAAAGCTATCGCGGTTTATATTCAGCATGAACACTTATGTTCAATAGGAAGATTAACTAACTGTTTAAAGTTGCTCTAACTTGGCCACTTACGGCGGCCATGTCTGCTTTACCTTGCATTAACGGCTTTAATACCGCCATGACTTTACCCATGTCAGCCATTGAGGCCGCACCGGTGTTGGTAATAGTTTCTGCAACTAGTTGGTTAATTTCATCTGCGGATAATGGCTGCGGCAAAAAATCTTCTAAGGCGACAATTTCTGCAGCTTCTTTAGCTGCTAATTCATCGCGACCACCTTCAGTGAACATTTTGATAGATTCTTTGCGTTGTTTAACCATTTTAGTTAACAAAACAATGATGTTTTCATCAGTTGCTGCTGTATTGTGATCTATTTCTGCCAGTTTTATCGCAGAAAGTGCCATACGAATTACGCCAAGACGAAGTTTGTCTTTGGCACGCATGGCATTTTTCATTTCATCTGTTAGTTGGCTAAGTAGACTCATGATTGTATTACTCTTAAGTTAACTCAGTTGACCTAGGATTTACTAAGGGGTCTTAGTACATGCGAACGCGACGAGCGTTCTCACGAGAAACTTTTTTAGCTGCACGTTTTACTGCTGCTGCTTTTTTACGCTTACGTTCCCAAGTTGGCTTTTCGTAAGACTCGCGACGGCGAACTTCAGAAAGGATACCTGCTTTTTCACATGAACGTTTAAAACGACGTAATGCTACGTCAAATGGTTCGTTTTCTCTTACTTTAATTACTGGCATGTACTGTTTTACCTTAGTTAGAAATCTATATTAAATCGGTGTCTGATTTCAGCTAAATAGCCTCATCTTCACCCACTCTATTAAAAATTGGTGCGGTATTCTAATGCGAACACTAGAGTAATGTAAAGGAGTAATAACATTTTCCGTTAATTGGTCAATAAATAACTGCATAAATAATGCTTCAGACATTGGTAGTCTTAATCGCTAAGTGACTTTAAATAAGCACTTTTGCGAGCGTATACAGATTTTAAAATTATTTTAGCTATCTTTATACGCTATAAATTGAAAGTTGCTTAGTGCAGAGGTAAAATCATCGGCCAGATGACGGTGGCTTGCTTAATGTTAGCTATTGGTCGACTCCTTATATTGATGTAACACGGCTAGGTAAAGAAAAACTATGCGAATTTTAGGTATTGAAACCTCTTGTGATGAAACCGGTATTGCTATTTATGATGATGGTCAAGGTGATTTACCAGCAGGCATAGTTGCCCACAGGTTATATAGTCAAATCGCCGTTCATGCTGATTATGGTGGAGTAGTGCCGGAATTGGCATCACGTGATCATGTTCGCAAAACCATTCCTTTAATCAAGGAAGTCCTTGCTGAGGCAAATTTAACCCCTGCGGATTTAGATGGTGTTGCCTATACAGCAGGTCCAGGGTTAGTTGGAGCATTATTAGTCGGTTGCTCAATTGGTCGCAGTTTAGCTTATGGTTGGAACTTACCCGCTGTGCCGGTGCATCATATGGAAGGGCATTTATTAGCACCAATGCTGGAAGAAAATGTCCCTGATTTCCCTTTCGTCGCGCTATTAGTTTCCGGCGGTCACACTATGTTGGTGCGTGTTGATGGTATTGGTCATTATGAATTACTTGGCGAATCAGTCGACGATGCCGCAGGTGAAGCATTTGATAAAACGGCTAAATTACTCGGGCTTGATTATCCTGGCGGGCCGGTGTTAGCGAAAATGGCGGAAAGTGGTCGCAAAGGTCGTTATAAGTTTCCACGCCCGATGACCGATAAACCGGGATTAAACTTTAGTTTTAGCGGTTTGAAAACCTCAGCGGCAAATACGATTCGTAAAGAAGATATAGCCACATTAACCGCTGAGCAAAAAGCGCAAATGCAAGCTGATATTGCTTATGCATTCCAAGAAGCTGTGGTTGATACCTTGGCCATTAAATGTAAACGGGCCCTAAAACAATGCGATTTAAAGCGTTTAGTGATAGCGGGTGGCGTTAGTGCCAACACGGCGTTAAGAGAAAAACTAGCGGAAATCACTAAAAAATTAGGTGGTGAAGTATTTTATCCTAGACCTGAGTTTTGTACTGATAACGGTGCCATGATTGCTTATGCTGGCTTGCAACGTTTAAAGGCGGGTGTAAATACCGACTTGACCTTTAAAGCCACGCCACGCTGGCCATTAGATACCTTGCAAGCAATATAAGGTAGCAGTCTAAGCTTAATAATAAAGACTATTTTTTCCTGAAGGATATTTTTGTTTCTTTGCCCCTTAAAAGTCTGATGATATTTTCTTTGTGTCTAAAGATGATCAGTCCAGATAACATTAATACAGGATAAACATAAATAGGCTTTAATAACCAAGTATATAGCGGCGCCATGGATACGGTTACAATTGCCGCTAGACTTGAGTAACGGGTAACTTTAGCGACTAATAGCCAGGTTAAAATAAGCAAGCCACCTAAATCTAAACCAATAGGTAACAGCACACCAAAGGCAGTGGCAACGGCTTTACCACCATTGAAATTAAAGAATACTGGGTACATATGTCCTAAACAAGCCGCGACCGCAATCATCCCTAGGTATAAGGGCTCTAAGCCTAAAAAATAGCCGCCCCAAACGGGTAATGTGCCTTTGAGTATGTCAAATATAAGCACAGACCCAGCGACAAATTTATTACTAATGCGTAAAACATTGGTCGCGCCAGGGTTTTTTGAGCCTGCTGAACGGGGATCGGGTAAATTCAGCAACTTGCAAAGTAAAATGGCACTCGAAATTGAACCTACTAAGTAAGCCAAAATAACCATTATAAATGTTACAAGTAAACTACTGATATTCAGTCCTTCTATCACTAGGTTTTAGCAAAAGCGCTAAAAAGTTATGTTCTTTTAGGCTTTTTGCCATTGTAACGTGTTGTTTACTAGTTTTTCCAGACCCGCACAGGTAAACTCGCCATTTATTTTCTAAAGTCAGCGTATGCTATCTTGATTGACGTCGTGGCTAAATAGCTCCAAACCATGTAAGGGTTTTAGTGTGGATAAAGTCTATATTGAAGGATTAACCTTTCAAACAACCATTGGCTTTTATCAATGGGAAAAAGAAATAAAGCAAACACTGGTCATTGATTTAGCGATGGGTTGGAATACAGCGCACGCTGCTGAAAATGATGAGTTAGCTAAAACACTTGATTACGCTGAAATTTCTGAAGCTATAGTGGAGTTTGCTAACGCTAACCCTGTCGATTTAATTGAAACACTTGCTGAACGAATTGCCGGCTTTCTTATGGGTAATTATCAAATTCCTTGGTTGCGCTTAAAATTAATGAAACCCACTGCCGTGCATAATGCCACCACGGTTGGCGTTGAAATAGAGCGTGGTCAACAACTATCAGGCCAAATATCATAATGGCTGAAATATAATGGCTAAAGTTTATATTTCGCTAGGTAGTAATATAAATCGTCAACATTATATTGAGCACGGCCTTAATGCTTTAACTGATGCCTTTGGCTCGCTTACTTTGTCATCGTTATTTGAAAGTGAAGCGGTCGGCTTTGCGGGTAAAGCATTTTACAATATGGTTGTTGGCGTCAATACCGAACTTAGTTTGGCACAGGTGGCAAAAACCTTACGGTCAATAGAGTTTGCTCATGGCCGCAGCAAAACTGCGAAGAAATTTAGCCCGCGGACATTAGATTTAGACTTATTACTTTATGACGATATTGTTGCTGAATCTCCTGCGCAAATACCGCGTGATGAAATTACTAAAAATGCCTTTGTATTGTGGCCGTTAGCGGAAATAGCGGAACATTTACCGCACCCTGTTGTTGGGCAAAGTTATGCGCAGTTGTGGCAACAATATGATAAAAAACAACAAAAATTAAAAAAAGTGCCGCTAGTTTGGGCGAGAAAAAAATAGGGAAAGATAACCAATATGAGCACAATTGACGTTTTTATTTTAGCGATAATTCAAGGCTTAACTGAGTTTCTGCCAATATCAAGTTCGGCGCATTTAATTTTGCCATCCGCTGTCTTTGGTTGGCAAGATCAAGGGCAAGCATTAGATGTTGCATTACATGTCGGTACCTTGTTTGCTGTTGTGCTTTATTTTCGTAAAGAAGTTGGCCGTATGGCGATGGCATGGTTTGGTACTGTTGGTATCGGCCCCGAAAAAAACAACAATAGTTTCGATGGTATGCTTGCATGGTGGATTTTAATTGCCTCAATACCATTAGGGCTCGCTGGGTTGTTGGGTAAAGATTTTATCGAGGAAAATCTGCGTTCAGCAGCTGTTATTGCAATTACGACCTTAGTCTTTGGTGTTTTGTTGGGCTTTGCCGACATTAAAGCAAAAGAAAATGTCAGGGTTGAAAAACTTGGTTTTAAAGGCGCGATGATTATTGGCCTAGCGCAAGCTCTTGCCCTGATACCGGGGACCTCGCGTTCTGGTATTACCATGACTTTAGGTCTTATGTTGGGGCTAAGTAAAGAAAATGCTGCGCGCTTTTCATTCTTGTTATCAATTCCAGCCATTGTTATGTCGGGTGGTTATTTAACGTATAAATTAATAATATCGGCTGAGTCAGTTGATTGGAGCACATTAGGTTTAGGGAGTCTTTTGGCATTTGTTAGTGCTTATGCGTGTATTCACTACTTCCTTATCTTAGTCAGTAAAATGGGTATGATGCCATTTGTTATTTATCGCTTAATTCTTGGTGCTGGTCTGCTTTGGTTTGTGCTCGGATAATTGCTACAATAGCCAAAATTTTGAAACGCGCTTTGGCGCGTTTTTGTTATATTTATCGCCAATGTTAGCGCATTGGCGATGACGTTATCTAGTCGGTTGTCAGTATGGCCAAGCGATTAATTTTCCTTAAGTGATCAATAAACTAGTTCGGTCGGTATAATATACTGTTAGGTTTTTTAGCCGTCGCGGATAACTATAGCGTTAACCGATAGTGATAGATATTCAGCTAATAAAAAGTGAGAAGTTCGATGGATTTATCTTTAACTGAAGAACAAATAATGATTCAAGATATGGCGCGAAAGTTTGCTGATAGTGAATTAGCACCCGTAGCCGCAAAGCTTGATGAAACAATGGATCAAAGTTTGTTTTTAAAAAATTTAGCACAATTAAATGAGTTAGGCTTTATGGGCTTAAATATTAAAGCGGAATATGGTGGTGTTGAAGCTGGTACTGTCGCTTTTAGCTTAGCCATTACTGAATTAGCACGTGCTTGTGCTTCTACAGCCGTTACCACATCGGTGACCAATATGGTGGCTGAAGTGATCCAAGCGGTAGGTAATGACGAGCAAAAGAGCAAATATTTACCAAAAATTTGCAGTGGTGAATATCGTGCGGGTGGTTTTTGTTTAACGGAAGCCACCGCAGGTTCAGATCCCGCCGGCATGAAAACGCAAGCCGTTAAAGACGGCGATGATTACCTTATTAATGGCAGTAAACTTTATATTACTAGTGGTTCATTTGCCGATGTTTTTGTCGTTTGGGCCGTTACCGACCCAGCAGCGAAAAAAGGTAAGGGTATTTCATGCTTTATTGTTGAAGCTAATACTCCCGGTATAACTATTGGTAAAGCTGAAGAAAAAATGGGCCAAAAAGCGTCACCCACCAATGAAGTACATTTTAATAACTGTCGTGTGCCGGCATCGGCCATGATGGGGGCGGAAAATAAAGGTTTTGGCGTAGCGGTAGGGGAACTGGCCGGCGGCCGAATTGGTATTGGTTCTTTAGCGTTAGGGGTTGGTCTTGCCGCGCTTGATTATGCTAAAGCTTATATTGTTGATCGCAAACAATTTGGTCAATCACTATCAAGTTTTCAAGGTCTGCAGTGGAAGTTAGCCGAGCGATATACCGAAATGGAAGCTGCGCGACTGCTATTGATGCAAGCGGCTTATACTAAAGATCAAGGCCAGCCATTTGGTATGGCTGCTTCAATGGCTAAGTTATTTGCCACTGAAAATGCCAATAAAGCTTGTTATGATGCATTACAATTAATGGGTGGCGCGGGTTATATTAAAGAATATCCACTTGAGCGCATGGCACGCGATGTTCGGGTAACTTCAATCTATGAAGGCACTAGTGAAATCCAAAAAGTGATTATTGCGCGAGAATTGTTGCAAAAAGTTTAAAGAATGATAACCGCCAGTTGCAACGGACATTAACTAAACTTGTGTCCGTTTTTTATGATTTTACAGATCGACAGCAAATGCTAGATACTAAGCCTGCAGAATATATATATTTAGCTTAGGTGCTTGTATCTTCAGTGTTTGACCCCACTTAAAAAACATATGTCTTTATTATTGGAACTGCCTTGATGACAAATTCTCTTGCGATCACCTTAGAAAACTTTCAACAAGTTATTATCGAAGCATCAAAAACTAAACTTGTATTGGTCGATTTTTGGGCTCAGCAAATTCCAGAAAGTGTTGAACTACGAGATAAATTAGCTATTGCGCTGGCTAATTATAGTGACACGATATTGTTTACCACGGTTGATTGCGAAACTCAGGGGCAAATTGCTCAGCAGTTTGGTATTCAAGGTTTACCAACCGCGATTTTAGTGCAAGATGGGCAGCCACTTGATGGTCTAACGGGTCCACAAACCGAGGAAACTGTTAATGAATTTTTGGCCAAACACTTGCCAAAAGAGCAAGATGTACTATTAGCTCAAGCGCAGGGTTTACTAGCAGAAAATAAAGTTGCTGAAGCATTTCCGCTTATTAATCAAGCTTATCAACTAGACAGTGAACGTGCCGATATTAAGTTAGTGCTAGCTAATGTCTATATTCAAACGGGTAAAATTACCGAAGCAGAAGCGCTGCTGAAAAGTATTAAAATGATCGATCAAGACAGTGATTATCAATCATTAATGGCCAAGTTAGAGTTAGCAAGCCAAGCTGCAGACTCGCCAGAAATTCAAGCACTTGAACAACAGTTAAAAAATGAGCCTGATAATATTGAAGTACAACAAAAGCTGGCGGCACAATATAGCCAAGTTAATCGCAATGATGAAGCACTGGCGATTTTGTTTTTCTTAGTGCAAAAAGATGGTTCAGATGTAACGAGCAAAGACTTATTACTTGATGTGCTGAAATCGTTACCAGACGGAGATGTATTAGCGAGTAAATACCGACGTAAGCTTTATACCTTAATGTATTGATAAGGTATAAATGTCAGCTGAGTTATAACTCACTTACCAAGGCGCATAGCAATATTATTGTTATGCGCGTTTTAGGTTTTATGAATTTAGCTATTGTTGTACGGCTACATCCAACAAGCTTTCAGTTTTTAATAAATGCGAAAAATCGCTTAAAAACTTTTGAATCTTCTTCGCTACCACTAACTGACAATATTTATTGTCTGGATTGTTGGTAAAATAATCTTGGTGATAGCTTTCAGCACTATAAAAATTATTTATTGCTTTGACCGTTGTCACTATCGGTTGCTCAAAGGTTTTATTAGCATTTAATTGGCCAATTTTCGTCACTGCTGTCATTTGCTGTGACGCGCTGTGACATAAAATTGTCGAGCGATATTGACTACCAACATCATCACCTTGGCGGTTAATGGTTGTTGGATCGTGAATAGCAAAAAACACGGTTAATATTTGCTCTATGTCTAACTGCGATGGATCAAAGGCTATTTGTACCACTTCAGCATGATTACCAAAGCCGCTAGAAACTTGCTGGTAGCTTGGGTTAATAATATCACCATCTGCGTAACCACTTTTTACCGAAACCACGCCTATAATCCGGGCAAAAATATTTTCAACGCACCAAAAGCAGCCAGCGCCTAAAGTAATTGTTTCGATGCTCATATCTTTTTCCTCTGAAAACTCTGTTTCAATACTTTAATTCTTAGTTGTTAAATTTAAAACGTATAGACGTCTATATGTTTATTAGCAAAAGATATCACTGAGCCGTTTAGATGTCTATATGTTTATTTGTATTTTGAGTTTATCTTGGCAACAGTGATAAAATGCTAATATCGCTGCTGTTAATTAAGGCTTAGAGGTAGCTGTTGTGAAGATAAACATTCACTGTTCAATACGCAGATTAACTTAACGTGGTTCACTGCGAAAAAATATAGTTTGTTACAATAGCGATAAGCTTAATTTGCTAGCATATTGGCTATCGATTTTCGTTCTTTATGGCAAGTTCACCTAGAGCTTATTACATAGATACTCTAGGTGTTTCTGGATTAGCTACCCTAAGATAAGTTATAAGCCACGTGTTGATGAAACCGTAAAGTTACTTGGTCTTTTTTGCTTGATATTGCTAGTTCAGTGGCGAATAAGCGCATCGCTTGCGTTATTTGGTTGACAAATTTAGCCGCACTCTGCTCTTGGCCATTTTCGCTATTAGCAACGAAAATCAACTGGACATTATCAACCAGCTCATCGGCATTCCATTTGCTGACCAGACCGCATGGACTTTGTTTTGGGTTATAGCCTAGCATTTGAAATTCACCAACTTTTGATACTAAGTCATGCAAACTTTGTCTAACGATTGGCACTAAACCGTTGGCAATAAGTGCAGCATTATTTAAGTTAAAACGCTTGGCAGCTAATGAAAAGCTGTCAGTTAAATAAGTATAAAGTGGATTGTAGGGATCTTTAGATGTGGAATCTATATCTACCAACCGACTGATCCTATGATCAAGGGTCAAGTTAACTATTGCGTATGTAATAGACGACATATTTTCTGCCAAAGTAACCCCCTGGCTTGCATACCTTAGGGGGATTGATCTGAACTTATGCGCTTGACTTGTTTTACAACCTTTGCTTTTAGCAAAGATATCGTAGGTTAAATGCTGATGATCGCGCATCCGTATGCTAGTCAGTGGCAATTTTATTTGCTGTGAGAAATTTTCTAAGAGCTTTTTTACTTGTTGATGGAACTTGGCTGCGCCGGACCTAATATCAGTTCCGGCTGCTAAAAATACTAAGGTGATTTTTTTTGCTCTAATATTGGCATCAAAAAAAGAATTTTGCAGGGTATGTTGATTTGGATCGTAATAGAAAATGATTTGTTGTTTTGTTTGCCATTGGTGCATTTCTTGGCTGTAACGCACGCGCACTAACTTGTCGTTGGCAACTAATATACTGTTGCTGATGGCATAGTCGTTACTTAAGGTCGACAATAAGTCTGTTAATGCTTGATAGCATGCATAATAATTGCTATTACCGCTGTTACCGCTGTTACCGCTGTTACTGACATGACGTGGTAATTGCGAAAGCAGTTGATCTGTTAGCGTAAATTCAGCGAGAATATACTGATTGTCGCGAGCATTGCCCGGTATATAAGCTTTTTCTGCTGCATTGCGTTTCCTAACGATTGACATAATAATTCCCTGAAAATATAGGCATCAGCTTGATACCAATTGCATGTAGGTATAATTGGAACTATAAGCAGCAGGTGTGACATTTTTATGTCAAATAAATAATTTAGTAGCAATAATAAACAATACCAGCAGGCGCATAGGGGATTTTTAAGAAAATTCACTTATACGCGGCTGAAATTAAATAATTTTAGGTGGCTCATTTGGGTATGTGTAATTTATGTCGATAGATAACAATGCGGATTTAATTGCTGCGGTAAACCAGGTTATGCCATTTGGTAAATATAGTGGTAGAAAGTTATTGCAGTTGCCTGAACCATATTTAGTATGGTTCCACTCAAAAGGCTTTCCTGAAGGAAAATTAGGTCAGCAGTTGGCGCTAATATATGAAGTTAAACTTAATGGCCTTGAAGATATGTTGAGACCTTTATTAAAAAGCTAATAATCTTAAGATGTGTGAACTTTGATTAAAACTAATTTGTTATCTAATTTATCTTTTTAAGATCTGTTTGCTATATATGTTCTTGCTAACGAATTGTTTTGCAATGCATAGTTAAAAACTGCATTTTTGATGCGACTATTTTGCCTTAAAATAGCCTGAAAACTTGCTCAAATCACCCGAGTATCCACTTGCATTCATCGTATTGTTGTTCTTAAATTAACGGTGAATGAAGTGATACCAAGCAACTGCAGGTATTGTTCTTCAGCCAATATATTTAACGATCAAATACTTATTAAAGAGTTGAGGTGTTATTCATGAAAAGGCAGAAAAGAGATAAATTAGGCAGAGCACATTCAAATGGCTACCAAGCAGGTCTTTGTGGTCGAACTAAGGAACATTGTCCTTATCAGAATACCGATGCCAAGTCGGAATGGCTTGGTGGTTGGCGAGAAGCCTTAACAGATAAAAGCATGGGTTTGTTTAAATAATTAAACCACTGATAAATATCACCCAAGATAAAGCCCGCAAATTTGAGGGCTTTTTCATGTTAAGGCTTTTAGTATGAGGTAAGTCAGCAATAATGCGTTGGGTATCAGGCTAAAGTGACTCGCTTTATTGGCAGAAATAGCCTTTAAGGCTTAGACCTTATACTGAGCAAATAGGGCATTTAGCTTGTTTTTTCAAGCTAAATTGCTGCCAGGTATTATTCAAACCATCAAATATATTCAGTTGATTTGTCGCTACTGAATTACCCGTTAAAAACTTAATTGCCTGCAAGGCTTGCATACCGCCAATAATCGCAAGAACAGGGCCTATTATTCCAATGGTTTGACAGCTGTTTTCGGGGGGATTTTTACTACTGGGAAATAAGCATTGATAGCATGCGCTGTCAGCAATGTTCGGATTAACAAACATATGTTGCCCATCAAAGCCGGTTGCTGCGCCGATAATTAGTGGTTTTTTATGTTCAAGACACTTTTGATTAATCAAATAACGGCTGTTTATGTTGTCGGTACAATCGAGCACTAAATCAACCAATGGTAAATAGTAATCGGCCAGTTCTGCATCGAGCATTTCATCGAGTATTTCGATATTTGTACTGCTATTGAGTTGCTGTAACTTTTCGGCACAAGTATCGGCTTTATTTTTGCCAATATCTTTTTCGTTAAATAGTATTTGTCGGTGTAGATTACTGATATCAATACTGTCGCCATCAGCTAAATAAATACTGCCGACACCAGCAGCATTTAAATAAAGGCTAACTGGGTTACCTAAGCCACCGACCCCAACAATTAACACACTGGAATTTTTAAGGGCTTGCTGGCCTTGTGCTCCAATGCCTTTTAGTATGGTTTGACGGCTAAAGCGTAATTGTTCTTGCTGGCTAAACATCAGTTGTGGGCTCCGTATAATGATAACTATGTACAGCATTGGCTTTAAATTGAATATATACCATTTCTTGAGTGGCTAGTGCCATGCGCTTTGCTGACCATAAACTGATTTGGGCATAAAATTTTTGCTGGTCGGTTTCAAGTGCTACTAATGCGTTGGTTTTATTGTATTGGATTGTGATAATGATTGCTGAAAGATGATTTACAATCGAGCTTTGTTCAGGCTTAGTTTTGCTGATACTGATATCACGCGCATAGATTATACAGGGAAGTTGCTGACCAATTAAGCGCTGAATATTAGTTGTTTCAAGTATCGGTAAGTAAATGCTGTGGTTTCTATTCTGCGCTCTTGGCAAGGATAATCGGGTCAAACCGTAAGCAGGTAAATGCTCAGCTATAGTCAAAGATAAACTGGTTTTAGGGCTAGTTTCGCCGCCACTGTTTAAGTCGTGAATCGCTTGGTGAATAGGGGCGGCTTGGCTTATTTGTCCTGCTGAAACCACGATCAATTGATCTGCGATATATTGTAATTCACTTAAACTGTGGCTGACATAAAGCATAGGTAGCTGAAGTTGCTGCTGAATTGCTTTTAAAATGCTCAGCATTTGTGCTTTAGTGGTTTTATCTAAGGCACTAAAGGGTTCGTCCAATAACAGTAGTTTAGGCTCTGCTAACAAGGCTCTAGCGATTGATACCCTTTGTTTTTCACCACCAGAAAGCTGGGTGACATTGTGGTGTTGTAGTTGGCTTAATTGCGTTAATGTTAGTACTTTTTCAATACTGAGTTGACGATTTTTTTGCCGCTTAGCCCCATAAGCTAAATTTTCATAAACGGTTAAATGCGGAAATAAGCGGCTATCTTGAAAAACCAGTCCTATCTGCCTTTTTTCAGGCCTAATAAAACCGGTGTTGTCACTCTGTTGTAACACTGTGCCATTTAATGATAGGTGACCTTTTGCTCGATGTTCAAGGCCAGCAATGACTCTCAGTAGGGTTGATTTACCTGAGCCAGAGTCACCATAAATTCCGGTAATAGCTGAAATGCTCATGGTTTGGTCAATGGCTATTTCAAAGTGACTAAAGGCCAACTTAAAAGCCAAAGTCAAATCTGAGCCTTGAGTATTGCCAGTCGCTTGCTGATTAGCGTTTATAGGATTTTTCTGGCCGCTATTTTTCGACTTAGTCATGGTGCTCATCACTTTTTAGGCTTGTGTTGCTTATAAGTTAAGTTATTACCTAATAGATAAACAAAAGACAATAGTAATAGCGAGGCTATGAGTAGCCCTGCTGACAGCAAATGGGCGTTAGCGTAATTAAACGCTTCAACATGATCAAATAAAGCGATAGATAATACCCGCGTCTCACCGGGAATATTTCCGCCAATCATTAACACCACACCAAATTCACCTACGGTATGGGCAAAGCCTAATGCCGTTGCGGTAACAAAACTGGCTTTAGTTAGCGGCAATACGACACTAAAAAAACGATCTATTGGGCCAGCGCCAAGCATAGCAGCGGCTTCAAGCTGTTGATCGCCCAGTTGTTCAAATGCTTTTTGTAAGGGTTGCACAACAAAGGGCAGGGAATAGAGTACTGAGCCAATAACAATAGCACTAAAACTAAAGGCTAATTGGCTGCCCGTGGTACTTTGCCAGATCTGCCCAGGTAATGAGGTAGGTGAAAAAGCCAGCAATAAGTAAAACCCTAATACGGTTGGTGGTAATACTAATGGCAAGGCAACCACAGCTTCAAAAAAAACTTTGAATCGACTTTGCCATTTAGCTAAATACCATGCCAGAGGCGTACCTAATATTAGCAAGATAACCGTGGTAACCGCGGCCATTTTTAAGGTGGTAATCAGAGCGAGTAAGTCGGCTGAAATGTCAGTCATATCAGCCACTGACCTTGCTTGGATTATGGCTTGACTCTACTGGTAAGTAGCCAAGTCGTTGTAGTTTTTTTTGACTACTCGCTTGCAAAATAAAATCGCTTATTTGCTGTGCGACATCTACTTGGTGGCTCGATTTAATAATCACCAACTGTTGGGCTATAGGCTGATAATATTCAGCGGAAATAATGAGTCCTTGATATTTATTTATCACCAATTGGCTGTAAGCTACGATGCCGAAAGGCACAGCTTGACTCCGAACTTGCTGAAAGGTTTGGTTGATATTGATACCAGTGATTAAGTTGTTTTTTACCTGCGGCCATAGCGATAAATTTATTAGTGCTTGCTGCGCGGCCTTGCCATAGGGCGCAGTATCTGGATTGGCAATAGCCAACTTACCGGAGTAATTATTAAGCTCATTTAAGTTGTTTAACTGCTGAGTAGCAGACCATATCGCAATTTGCCCATAAGCATAAGTTTTACGACTATTCGTTATGATTAGTTTTTCTTGCTCTAACAGTTCTGGACGCCTTGTGTCGGCGGATAAAAGTAAATCAAACGGTGCACCGTGTTTTATTTGCTGATATAGCGTTCCGGTTGCAGCGCTGATTATTTGATAATTAATATGGTCTTTATTGGGTAAATCAGCCAAGAGTATTTTAAGCGCAGGCGCAAAGTTTGCTGCCACGGCAATTCGTAATGGCTTAGTCGGTTTTGATTTTTCAATAGCAAAAGTATGGCTGGCGTGTAAGGCCAGCCAAATAATACCTAGCAGCAGGAGTTTTTGACTTAATTTGGACAGGTGCTTTGGCATTAAATTTGGCATAAGTGCTATCAATAACGTGATGCTAGGTAAATTTTAAGTGCGGAACAAAGTTACATGGGCGATGGCTGGCATCGAGTTGTTCAACGATTAATTTATCCCAAGCGGTTTTACAAGCATTAGTTGAGCCAGGTACAGACAAAATAACTGTATTATTTGCCATGCCACCAAAGGCACGAGATTGAATAGTTGAGGTGCCAATTTCGGCTAAAGAAATAGTTCTAAATACTTCGCCAAAACCTTCAATATCTTTATCAAATAAAGGTAATAATGCTTCAGGTGTATTGTCTCTTGCGGTAAAACCCGTTCCGCCAGTGGTCAATATTACCTGTACAGACTGATCGGCAATCCATTTTGAAACTACCGCGCGTAGCTGGTAGACATCGTCTTTTGAAATTTCTTTCGCCGCTAACTTATGGCCTGCTGCTTGTAATCGTTCGACGAGTGCTTGACCTGAGGTATCGTTGTACTCTTCTCGAGTATCTGAAACGGTTAATACAGCGATATTTAATGCGACGAATGCATCGCCACAATGTATAGAGGATGAACTAGACATAAGGTTTCCTTTGTAAAGATAATAAATGTTGTGCCTGCTGCCATTGCTCAGGCGTATTGGTGTTAAACAAACATTGGCTGTTTTTAGCTTCAATCGCGCTATGAGGGATTGAAGCTAATAAGTTGCGCACAGAAGGCCCTGTTAAATTTCGCTTAGTAGCTGTGGTATGTGCGGGCCTTTGTTCACTGATAACATTGTTTGATTTTAGCTTTGCTAACGAGTGCGATAAAGGTTGTTTAAAAAACTCTTCAACAAAGGCATTAACCGGTAAATATAAGGGCAGATAATTGTCTGTAAAGTAGCATGCCCGTTGACTCAACTCGCCAATTCGCTTTAATGCGGCTAGCTCTTGAGAGGTCATTAATGGTAAATCGACCGGCAAAATTAGCAGTGCTCGGGGTTTAAATTGCTTAATAATACTTTGAATGCCACCAAGAGGACCCATGTTAGCAACGAGATCATCAATCCCCTGTTCACCACCACTGATAATGACTTGTGAACTGCCGGCACCTTTAAGTAAGGCCATGCTATAACTAAGCATATCTTGATCTTTGCGCCGTAAGCTGGCTTTATCTCGCCCCATACGTGACGATTTACCGCCAGCTAAAACCACACCTAAACAGGGTTGGAATAAAGTTTTTGCTAAACTCATTAACCACCCAACATCGCTAAATTTTTTGTTGCACCGGTAAGTTTCTCGTGTAAAAAATGGGTTTGCTTTTTATCCGTTAACATATTGGTGATTGCCGCTTTTAAAGGTTCTACATCATCAGTTTGTAAGTAGTCTTTTAACGATAAGCCTTGTTCGGTAAATAGACATAAATGCAGTTTGCCTAATGAACTCACACGTAAGCGATTGCAGGTATTACAAAAATCGTTAGAGTAAGGCATGATCAAGCCTATTTTGCCGGCATAATCAGGATGGTAAAATTCTTGCGCAGGTCCAGCCGTTTTATCATTAATAACCGGTAGCCAACCATCTAAGATCAAGTTTTGTTTTATACGCGAGCCTTGCACATGTTGAGCATCAAAAAATTCTTTATTATCGCCAGTTTGCATTAATTCAATAAAACGCAAGGTTACCGGGGTATCTTTTAACCAAGCTAAATAACTGGCAATGTCGTAACCATTGTACTCACGCATTAATACGGTATTAATTTTAACTGTAGTATTACCCGAAGCCACCGCCATATCGACTCCTTTGAGAATATGTTTGAGCTTATCGTGGCCGGTAATCGCATGAAATTGTCTTGGGTCTAAACTATCAATACTAATGTTTATGGCATCAATGCCGGCGTCTAACCAAGCCGGTAAATGTTCAGGAAGTTTATAGCCATTGCTAGTTATAGCGACTTTTTTAATACCAGGTGTTTGCTTACATTGAGCAATTATTTCTGGTAGGTCTTTGCGCAACGAAGGTTCACCACCGGTAATACGAATTTTTTCCGTCCCCATAGCAGAAAACGCTGAAGCTAAGCGGGTAATTTCAGGCAGGGTTAAAAATTTTCTATCGTGATCACATTGATAACCGTCAGGTAAACAATAGTTACAACGAAAATTACATACGTCAGTGATCGATAGGCGCAAGTAATAAAACTTGCGGCCGAAGTTGTCTGTTAACATGTCACCTTTCCAAAGTAGGGAGGCAAACAAGTTTCCTTGTTAACCCTGGCAGACGAAAAATTTAAATTTTGTCTACGGCAAACTCAGCATGTTAGTTGCGTGGCAACGAATTTAGCTAAGATAGCTCGGCGAATAATAAATGATGGATTATTTTATATCATATAATCACAAGCATAGTATGATCCTGATCAATATAACAGATAAAGACCTTGGTTATATTGAAGGTTATTCATTAATGTCGTTCTTATTGAATAAATTAGATCGCCAAGTGAAGACGAACGATTTTGAGTCGGCGCACTTTGATGCGTTTGCCATTAGCTGAAAAATAGAAAGCACAATATACATTGGATGAGTTTATTATGGTTGATTGTTGTTCTGCACCCGGATTAATGCCTTTTGAAAAAGCACTAGAAACAATGCTAGCGGCTATAACTCCGATCACCGATCTTGAAAGTATTACACTGACTGAAGGTTTAGCTAGAGTTTTATCGACAGATATTACTAGCCCGATTAATGTACCTCCGCATAATAATTCCGCCATGGATGGCTATGCGTTTGCGCACGCTAGTTTGGCAAATCAAGCGAGCTTGAAATTAACCGGACGCTCTATGGCTGGACAGCCTTATCAAGGCGTTTGTGGTCAAGGGGAATGTATTCGCATTATGACAGGCGCCAAAATGCCCGATGGTTGCGATAGCGTAGAAATGCAAGAAAATTGTCAGGTAGAAGGCGATAACGTTCGATTTTTAGCCAAGGGGGAATTGGCTGACCATGTACGATATGCCGGGGAAGATATTAATAAAGGCCAGGTTGTTTTTCATAAAGGCCGACGTTTATCAGCTATTGATATTGGCGTATTAGCATCGCTTGGTATCAATGAACTCAAAGTATTTCGCAAGCTCAATGTCGCGTTAATAGCTACCGGTGATGAGTTAAAAGCATTAGGGCAGCCTTTAGGCAGCGGTGATATTTATGAGAGTAACAGTTACGCGCTGGCGGGTATGTTAAAAAACCTCAATGTTAATGTGATTGACTTTGGCGTTATTGTTGATGATGAAAGCGCAATTAGAACAGCGTTTATGCAAGCAGATAAACAAGCGGATGCGGTGATTTCTTCTGGTGGCGTTTCGGTAGGTGACGCCGACTATACCAAGCTCGTGCTTGAACAAATTGGTAACATTGCTTTTTGGAAGATAGCCATGAAACCGGGCAAGCCATTTGCCTTTGGTACACTACCAAATAGTGTGTTTTTCGGCTTGCCGGGTAACCCCGTTTCCGCCATGGTTACCGCGGACTTATTGACCATGCCAGCATTGATGAAATTACAACACTGTAACGCAGCGCTGCCAATAACCTTAAAAGCGAAAGCGTTGACAGATTTACGAAAGTCAGCAGGGCGCATGGACTTTCAGCGTGGTGTTTTGTCGACTGATAGCGAAGGTTTACTAACCGTCAACAGTACCGGTAGCCAAGGTTCTGGGATTTTAACTAGTATCGCGTCGGCAAATTGTTATATCGTTTTACCTGCTGAGCAAGGTCGGGTGCAGGCTGGAGAAATTGTTAACATTCGTTTATTTGAACGCTATTTTGCTTAATAATGTAGGCACAATCGTTGGAAATAACAGGGTATAACACTTGTCGAAAACTATATATTTTATTCCTGGCACTATGTGCGACCAACGTTTGTGGCTGTCTGCATGGCAGTTGCTGCGTGAGCAATGTCATGAGAAGTATCTGTTAATACCTTTGGTGATCCCAAGTAGCAGGTGTATGGATGAGGTCGTAAGCACCTTATCCGATCAGATTATAGAAAATCAGGCGATATTAGTGGGTTTCTCATTGGGCGGCTATATCGCTAGTGCCATAGCATTAAAGCTGGAATATAAACTTAAACACTTATTGGTGATATCTAATTTTCCAAAAAACTTACCCTCAGCAGAAATTAAGCAACGTAAACGGACAATAGATTGGATAAGCCAACGAGGTTATTCAGGTATTCCCAATAAGCGCATTGATGATTTACTGCACCCAAATATTAAGCAGTTTAACCCGCAAGATTATCAAGCTATAAGGCAGGTTATTGTCGACATGGATCGCGAACTTGGCGTTGAGGTGTTATTGCATCAGCTCAGCGTTTCTCTGCACCGACCAAATTTATTGTCCTTATTAACTCAATTAACCTTACCTATTACCTTGCTTGTTGGCGATGAGGATAACTTAGTTGATCTGGTTTCCTTAAAACAGGAGTTGAGACATGAGCTGCAGCGTGGGGATAATATATTGTTAAAGGAAATTGCCCATACTGGCCATATGCTGCCGTTAGAGTCCCCGCAAGCGTTAACTACAATGTTGATGGATTTGTTGGATAGCAGACCTGCTAATGCTTAATTAACTACCGCTAGTAATATAATTGCTTAAAGCCGTGTTTGCATGAGCGAAAGCGTGTAAAATAGCGGCAATTATTTTTTAAGTTAGGACTTTGACGTTGAGCGACAGTAAATTTTCATCACTTACCTTGCAACCCGCTATTTTAGACAACCTTTCATCACTTGGTTATCATGAGATGACAGAAATTCAAGCTAAAAGCCTACCGGCTATTTTAGCAGGACAAGATGTTATTGCCCAAGGTAAAACCGGCTCTGGCAAAACAGCGGCATTTGGTCTTGGCCTGTTGAATAAACTACAAGTTAAAAAGTTTAGAATTCAAACTTTAGTGCTTTGTCCAACACGTGAATTAGCTGATCAAGTAGCAAAAGAAATTAGAAAGCTGGCAAGAGCGGTTCATAACATTAAAGTGCTGACTTTATGTGGCGGTACACCGTTTGGCCCACAAGTAGGTTCATTGGAGCATGGCGCACATATTATTGTTGGCACGCCAGGGCGAATTGAAGATCACTTAGGACGAGGTACCTTGTCATTAGAGCATGTTGATACCCTAGTTTTAGATGAAGCCGACCGCATGCTCGATATGGGTTTTCAAGCCGCTATAGATAATATTGTTGCTAAAATGCCACAGCAAAGACAAACCTTGTTGTTCAGTGCTACGTTCCCGCAACAGATTCAAAAAATAGCTAATCGCTATTTACAGACACCCGCGGTGATCAAAGTAGAATCAAGTCATGAAAGTAGTACTATTTCACAGCATTTTTATCAGGTAGAAAATGATGAAGAGCGTCTAACGGCCATCCGATTATTGCTATTAACTCATCAGCCTGAGTCGAGCGTAATATTTTGTAATACCAAAATAGAAACGCAGAATGTAGCGAATAAGTTGGCCGCTTATGGTTTTTGTGTTGTAGCCTTACATGGTGATTTGGAACAAAGAGATCGAGATCAAACCTTAGTGCGCTTTGCCAACAAAAGCGCCTCAATATTGGTTGCCACTGACGTTGCTGCTCGTGGCTTAGATATTGAAGCACTTGATGCGGTATTTAATTATAATCTTGCTCATGACAGTGAGATTCATATTCATCGTATTGGTCGTACGGGTCGCGCAGGTAGCACCGGCTATGCCTTTACGTTATTTAATAAAAAAGATAGCTATAAGATGGGGTTGTTGGAAGATTACTTAGAGCAAACCATTGAAGCTGAAGAGTTACCGAGTAGCGACGCATTAGAACGCAGCGTATTTGCGCCAAAAATGACCACAATACAAATTGATGGCGGTAAAAAACAGAAAGTCAGACCAGGCGATATTGTTGGTGCACTTACCAGTGAAAATGGCATAACATTTGAGCAAGTGGGTAAAATTCAACTAGGCGCTAACTGGGCATATGTCGCGGTAGATAAAACGGTGGCTAGAAAAGCGTTAAACAAATTAACTCATGGTAAGTTAAAAGGCCGTACGTTCAGGGTTAAAGAATTAAATTAAGTATATTATAACGTTTTATATTTTATGCTATAGCTAACGACAACTCAGGTATTATCTTATTTAAGATGATTGCCTGTGATGTTGAACTCTGATTTTCATCGCTATTGACACTAAGAGATTATGTAACGGTGAGCAGCATTATATATATTAAGATAGAAAAAATGAATATTCACGGGTAATTAATATATTCTGGTAATTTAATTAAATCAGGGTATGATACTGTTGGTATGTACAGTTGTTGCTATGGTGAAATAAGCCTGATGTCAATGACTCGAATTTGGTAAATAGTGAAAATAAGGGATAACAATGGCAGTTGAAAGTCGATTTGTCGTCATAAGACAAGGTGTGGAGGTAGAAACATTCATGGATAAAAAAGCCGCAGATGAATACGATAAAATGCTCGATATGGCAGATAATTTATCTGAAATGTTTGAACAAGCACCTGTCGAGCTTTCTGAGAGTATCCGTGAAGAACTCAGTATTTATTTAGCACAAAACCGTGATGATGTACTCGTTGCGCTACAGGCAAAAAAAGCTAAAGTGGTGAGTAATAAAACAGCAGCTAAAAGTGCTGAAGTCCCAGTTGCTGCGCAAGTCAACGAAAGTGTTGTAACTACAGATAAAGCCAAGAAGGCTAAGACGCCTAAGGTAAAAGCAACGAGTAAAACTAAAAGTGCGGTGTCCTGACACTTAATTTTATATAGCTAGACGTGAAAACAGCCTGTGTTAACTTATCTCAGGCTGTTGTTATTACGTAATAACGCGTTAGTTTTATCCTTGTAATTTATTGTGGTGGCGTTTTGGAATATCAGCTGATTCGTAGTTCACGTCGAAAGACCATTGCTTTGCAAGTGAGTAATGCGAAAGTTATTGTTAGAGCGCCAAAGTTTGTCAAATCTGCTTATGTAGAAAAGCTTATACAATCGAAACTACAGTGGCTGAAACAAAAAGTTGCAGAGCAAGAACAAAATAAGATATTAAATCCCCAGCTTAACCAACTCTTTACGGGTGAAAAACTCAGTAACGATCCAACCATCTACATTGACGGCTTACCACACAATATTTTCATTGAGTTTGGTCAGCAAGACGTTATTCACAATAAGCTTGAACAGAGCTTAACGTTAGTGCTTAGTTCTAGATATGATAAACATGATATAAATTCAGCCGTTGTTTTAAGCAAAGTAAAGTCACAAGTAGAATGCTGGTTTAAAGAGCGTATTGAAAATTATATCGCGCAAAAGCTTGTTATATCATCACAAAGAACGTCAATCTCCCCGTCGTCATTTAAAGTAAGAAAGTATAAAGCGCGCTGGGGAAGTTGTAACAGTCATGGCGAATTAAGTTTTAATTACTTATTGAAAATGCTGCCTACTTGGGTAATTGACTATGTCATTATTCATGAATTATGTCATATAGAACACATGAATCACTCGACAGATTTTTGGCAGTTAGTTGCCAGGCATTGTCCTGAATATCAAACGGCAAAAAACTGGTTACGAAAGCATCAGCCACACCTTAGGTGGTCTTAACCGCTTGATAACTCTGTCTCATCACTGAAACCTTATCATTTATATTCAATGTTTAAAATTAGATAGTTGGTATAAAACCTGCTATCAATCACCTACTAGGTGCGTAAGTAGTTTGCCGCTTTAATAATAACAAAAGCAAGATTAACTATTACGCTTAAGAGCATTGTGTTTGCAATATTTACTAAGGTAATAATTATGCAATTAACTCATTACGGCTGGAAAACGGCAGGTATTTATCTTTTGTCTGCGACAATGTCGTTAGCCATTATAGATTTAATAATTAGTTTATAGCGATAACCTCCAGGGAGGATTTACATACTCTGCTTGTTGTTAGGGAGCAAAGCGCTATTTAATCATGAGTCATAACCGGTAATAAGGAGTTTCATACTAAATTTACCGATGAAATGAGATCATTACCGACGTCTTTAACTTTTAAATTGAAAAAAACGTCACTTTTATTTGTATTAGTAATTAACAGCAGCACAAAATTAGGGTAGATTAAGCGTCAATAAAAAAATAATAAAGGATAGTGTCAAATGAGTACAAATGTTCTTATTTGCGATGACTCTAACTTAGCCCGCAAGCAAGTATTTAGAAGCCTGCCAGAAAGCTTATCTACCAATGTGCAACTCGCCAAAGATGGTGCTGAAGCATTAGAAATTTTGCGCAGTCAAAAAATCGATATACTATTTTTAGACTTAACCATGCCAATCATTGACGGTTTGGGTGTTTTGCAAGCATTGCAAGATGAAGGTATTACATTGCCGGTTTTTGTGATTTCTGCGGATGTTCAACCGGAAATGCAAACTAAGGTCATGGATTTAGGTGCAAAAGCATTTTTGCGTAAACCTGTACAATTAGATATATTAAATGAACATTTGACAACTCACGGCTTCCTATGAACGCATTTGACTTAACTGAAGATCAGCAAGATTGTTTACAAGAGCTGATTAACGTCGCAATGGGGCAAGCAAGCGATCAACTTGCACGATATTTGGATACCTTTGTGTATTTAAAAGTACCTAGCATCGAACAAGTCAAGTCAGAGCACTTTTTAGATACCCTTAGTCAAGATTTAAAGGCAACGGCCGTTGTTAGTCAGGGTTTTTTTGGTTACGAAGGTATTCGTGGGGAAGCATTATTAATTTACCAACCACAAGATTCGAATCGTTTAGCCGATTTACTTGGTTATGAAGCCGATGAACTGACATTTGACGAGCAAATTATAGACTTAAGCTCTATTCTAACCACAACATTTCTCAATGTTTTTGCCAGTCAAATAGATAACCAAATGTCATACAGCGCGCCTCGACTGTTATCCACAAGTTTAGGGGCCGTTAGCCAACACTTACAACAGCAGTCATTTAATTGGGATTTAGCCCTGAAAGTTCGCATTAGCTATCAAGTTACCGATTATTCGTTTAATTGCGATATGGTGCTATTAATTCCTGAAGAAGCAATTATTAATATCAAAACTGTCATTGATCGTATTTTAGAAGAATTTTAATTATGTTGGATGCACTGAGTATTGATATTTCAAACCGGCTAAATACCGGGATTTTAATTTTAGATAATAATTTAAATATTATTATGTGGAATCGATTTTTAGAGGTGCATGCCAATAAAAAAGACAAAAAAATTATTGGTGAAAGTATTTTTACTGTCTTTCCTGAGTTACCTAAAAAGTGGTTTGAACGTAAAGTATCGAGCGTTATCCAACTAAAAACTCAGTCTTTTTGTAGTTGGGAGCAACGCCATCACCTGTTTGAGCTTTCGCATTCTCGTCCGATCACAACTGACAGCAATTTTATGGCGCAAAACTGTACCTTTTTACCTATTGAAGTCGAAGGTGAGGTTGAGCGTATTTGCGTTTTAATTGAAGATGTTACCGATGTTTGTCATTATCAAACTCAACTCAATAAAGCGCTACAAGAGTTGGCTTTGTCCAACCGTATTGATGGTTTGACACAAGCTTTTAATCGTAAACATTGGGAAGAGTGTTTAGCGAGTGAGTTTTCTCGGGCCTGTCGTCATAGCTATAATCTAGCATTAGTGATGTTAGATTTGGATAAATTTAAAGTATTGAATGATACTTTTGGTCACCAAGGTGGTGATAAAGCTTTAATTGATACCGCTAAGGTTATCAACGACTTACTACGTATGGGTGATGTTTTTGGTCGTTACGGTGGTGAAGAGTTTGCGGTGATATTACCTAATACCGACTTAAAAGGTGCAGAGGAAGTTGCTGAACGCATACGTCAAACCGTCGCTGAAAATACCATTGAGTATCAAGGACAGCGCATTAATGTGACCGTCAGTATCGGTGTCGCTGTTATCAATAAACAAGATTTACGTTATGAAGACTTGATCAGTCATGCTGACACTGCATTGTATCAAGCAAAAGCTAAGGGCCGTAATCGCGTCTGCTCAGCTAAGGAAGTTATTGCCGCCTGAATACTTTGCAATAATATTCAATATTCCCCAATTTTATACATATATTAGTTTATTTTATTCATAATAAGCTATTGACAGTAAAAGCCATATCAGGCACTTTATAAACTATGAAGACACTAATTCGCCGAATCATTATTATCACCACTACCACCCTCACTGGGATGGTGGTCATCGGCTGACGTGTAGAATTTAATGATTTTATAAAGCCCGTGACCTTAAAGGTTACGGGCTTTTTTTGTTTTTAGGGAGTAAAAATGCGTGTATTAAAATTTGGTGGCTCGTCTTTGGCTTCAGGCCAACGCTTTGTTGAAGTGGCGAGTATTATCAAAAATAAAAGTCAATCATCTCGTCTTGCTGTTGTTGTCTCCGCCCCTCAAGGCGTGACTAATCATCTTGTTGCTATGGCAGAGAATATTTCCAACGAGGAAAAACTTAATAGTGACTTATTGCATTTTAAACACGCAATTGAAAAAATCATCCATGATTTATCAAACAGGTTACCGGACTTTTGCCCACAACATAGCCAACAAGTATTAGCAAAATGGCAGCAACAGTTAAGTCGATATTTGCATGGTGCGACGTTACTATCATTTTGTCCTGATCATATTCGTGCGCGTATTATCAGTATTGGCGAACGCTTGAGTGTGGCGTTGTTGCAGTCGGTGCTGTCGGTTGACGCTATCGAAGTGAGTATTATTGAGCCAGAACGATTTTTACGTACTAATGATGTGGCAATGAATGCAGTAGCTGATTTAGTGCTATGTAAAGCAAAATTTCAGCATGTTTATAGTGAACTCAATAACATTGCGCTGATGCCTGGTTTTATTGGTGTCGATAGCCTTGATAATGTAACGACATTAGGGCGCAATGGTTCTGACTATTCTGCTGCAGTATTGGCGGTGTGCAGCGAAGCACAGTACTGCGAAATTTGGACTGATGTTGATGGTGTCTATAACGCAGATCCGCGCTTGATAAAAGAAGCGCAATTATTAGATTATTTATCCTATCAAGAAGCGATGGAGCTATCTTATTTTGGCGCCAGTGTTTTGCACCCAAAAACTATCGGGCCGATTGCCCAGTATCATATTCCTTGTTTAATAAAAAATACCGGTAACCCTGAAGCAGCAGGTACCTTAATTGCCAATGAAAATGACCAAACCAAGCGAGTTAAAGCCATTTCAAACCTCGATGACTTAACGATGGTCAATGTCTCAGGTCCCGGTATGAAAGGTATGGTGGGCATGGCTAGTCGTGTTTTTGCTACCATGAGTCGTGAAAATATCTCGTTAATTTTAATCAGCCAGTCCTCAAGTGAATATTGTATTAGTTTTTGTATTTACTCAGCTGATGCGCTTAAAGCAGAGCAAAGTCTGCAAGAAGAATTTGAATTAGAATTGCTAAACGGTTTGTTAGAACCACTAACATTAACCCATAAATTATCCATTGTGTCGTTAGTCGGTGATGGTATGCATCATCAACAAGGTGTTGCGGCTAAGTTTTTTGGTTCATTAGCCCAAGCTCGGGTAAACGTTGTTGCCATTGCGCAAGACTCGTCAGAGCGCAGTATTTCTGTGGTTATCGAAAGTAGAAAGTGTACTGATGCCATGAAAGTTAGTCATCAAAATTTCTTTTCACATAAACCAACAATCGATGTATTTCTGGTGGGTTGTGGCGTTGTTGGTAGCGAGCTACTTGCCCAAATAGCGCGTCAGCAGGCAAAACTCAAAGCAAACAATATTTCACTGAAAGTTTACGGCTTGGCTAATAGTAAAGGCATGGTATTTAATAGTGAGGGTATCGACGTTGCCAACTGGCAGGAAAACTTAGGCCAGCAATCGGTACCGATTAATGTTGAAAATATTAAAAACTTTGTTCGCGAAAATCATTTAATTAATCCAGTATTAGTTGATTGTACATCCAATGAAGAGCTTGCTTTGCAATATGTTGATTATTTGGAAGCGGGTTTCAATGTTGTAACGCCTAACAAGAAAGCAAATACCGACTCTTGGCAGTATTATCAAGCACTGCGATCTGCGGCGCAAAAAACGAATCGACGATTTTTATATGAAACCACGGTTGGTGCAGGCTTACCCGTGATAGATACTTTGCAAAATTTACTGAAAGCCGGTGATGAGCTCGTGCGCTTTGAAGGCGTACTATCAGGTTCTTTATCCTATATATTCGGTAAGCTTGATGAAGGTATGACATTATCCCAAGCGACAATATTAGCGAAAGAACAAGGCTTTACTGAACCCGATCCTCGCGATGATCTTAGCGGCATGGACGTTGCGCGTAAGTTACTTATCATGGCAAGAGAAGCCGGTATGCCCTTAGAGCTAAGCGATATTGCAATAGAACCGGTATTAGCGCAATCATTTGATGCTAGTGGCGACGTAGCAAACTTTATGGCTAATTTGCCAAGCTTAGATCAGGCGTTCGCTGAACGTATAAATGCGGCTAAAGCAGCAGGCAAAGTATTGAGGTATGTTGGTAATATTGTTGATGGCAAGTGTCAGGTGGCTATTGCAGCGGTCGGCGTGGAGCATCCTTTATATAGTATTAAAGATGGCGAAAATGCGTTGGCAATTCACAGTCGTTATTATCAACCGTTGCCTTTTGTCTTACGCGGTTATGGCGCCGGTGCTACAGTGACAGCTGCCGGTGTTTTCGGTGATGTATTAAGAACGTTAGCATGGGAGCAACAGCATTAATGAGTGTTTCAGTATTTGCACCCGCATCAATTGGCAATGTTAATGTTGGTTTTGATGTTTTAGGCTTAGCGGTTAAACCCGTTGATGGTACATTGTTAGGCGATGTGGTTACAGTGACCCATAGTCATGATGGTGATCAATTAGTCGTTACTGGTAATTTTGCTAATAAGTTGCCTAGTGATGTTAAGCAAAATATTGTTTGGCATTGTTTACTTTTGTTTAATAAAGCATTATTTGCCAATAAACAGGCTATTGCTGAAGTAAAAATAACCTTAGATAAACGCATGCCCGTGGGCAGTGGTTTAGGCTCTAGTGCCTGTTCTGTGGTTGCAGCAATTGCTGGCTTAAATGCTTTTTATGAAAAGTACCATCAGTTTAGCTTTCCGCAGCAAGTACTGTTGAAGATGATGGGGCAAATGGAAGCACAAATTAGTGGTAGCCTGCATTACGATAATGTCGCACCGTGCTTTTTAGGTGGCATGCAGTTAATGGTACCGGATCAAGATATAATTGCTCGTAATTTGCCACAATTTCAAGATTGTTACTTTGTGATGGCCTATCCTGGGATTGAAGTATCGACCAAAGCAGCAAGAGATATATTGCCAACATCTTATCCACGGGCTGATTTAATTAGCTTTGGGCAGAATTTAGCTAGCTTTGTTGATGCTTGCCACCGTGGCGATAAAGCGCAAGCATTTTCGGTATTGACTGATGTTGTTGCCGAGCCTTATCGTCAGTCAATTTTGCCAGGCTATAGCGAAGCAGCGAGTTATCTAAGGCAAGCGGGCTGCTTAGCCGTCGGTATTTCTGGCTCAGGCCCAACGCTGTTTTGTGTTACTGACGATAAAGCCAAAGCCAAAGATTTTGCCAACTGGTTAAATGAACATTATTTACAAACATCGGCGTCCGGCAAAAGTGAAGGATTTGTTCACATTTGCCAAGCTGATACGCAAGGCGCGGTGAGTTTGCCATAACGGGCAAACTGTACCCGTTAAGCCTTGAGATTGAACCCGAAATAGGAATTGAATGTGAAATTTTATAATTTAAAAGAAAATGATGAACAAGTTAGCTTTGCTGGTGCAGTAAAGCAAGGTTTAGGGCGTAATCAAGGCTTGTTTTTCCCAGAAAAATTACCTCGTTTAGACAATGTTGCAGCCTTACTTGCTCTGCCAATGGTTGAGCGAAGCGTTAAAGTACTTTACCCATTTGTTAGTGAAGACCTAACTGAAGAGCAGTTGACTGAAATTGTCACAGATGCCTTTAACTTTCCAGCAAAACTACAACCGATTAGCGAAGATAGAGCGATATTAGAATTATTTCACGGACCGACATTGGCTTTTAAAGACTTTGGTGCTCGCTTTATGGCGAAATGTTTACAAAAATTTAGTGACGGAAAAAAAGTCACTATTTTAACGGCAACATCGGGTGATACTGGCGCTGCAGTTGCACATGCTTTTCACGGTATTGCTAACATTGATGTGGTGATCTTATACCCGAAAGGAAAAATCAGTTTATTGCAGGAAAAAATGTTTACTACCTTAGGTGGTAATATCCGTACTATCGCGGTAACAGGCACGTTTGATGATTGTCAATCGCTTGTTAAGCAGTCATTTGAAGATAAAGAATTAAAAGAAACTATCGGCTTAAATTCAGCTAATTCAATTAACATCAGCCGCTTGTTAGCACAAATTTGTTATTACTTCGAAGCCGTAGCCCAACTTTATCGTCAGCAAGGTCGCCATGCCCTTAACGATATTGTTTTTTCTATTCCAAGTGGTAACTTTGGTAACTTAACGGCTGGACTTTTCGCAAAAGCCTTAGGTTTGCCTATTAAACGTTTTATTGCTGCAACCAATGCCAATGATACCGTTCCCCGCTATTTGAAAACAGGAGAATGGTCTCCCAATGATACGGTGGCAACCATTTCCAACGCCATGGACGTCAGTAACCCAAACAACTGGCCGCGTATAGAGCATATGTTAAAAGCTGGCTTAGTCGAGCAAGATTGTGTTAGCTCAGTATCGATAGATGAAGAGCAAACACAAATGACCATGATCCAACTGGCAAAACTTGGCTACATCAGTGAACCCCATGCAGCGGTTGCCTATAGAGCATTACAATATAATGCCCTTGATAATGAATTTGGTGTCTTTTTAGGTACTGCGCACCCAGCGAAATTTAAAGAAATTGTTGAAAGCACTTTAGGTCAACCGATAGGATTACCAAAAGAACTGGCGGATTGTGCCAGCGAAACAATTTTGTCGACCACGGGTTCAACAGATTTTGCTGAACTTAGAGCCTATTTACTAACTTAGTGACTTCGCGCACTAGGGTGATTTTTAAAGGCAGTTTACTGGCTATTTAAGTGATAACCGTTTCATTAATTAGGTGTTCTATTTTATACGCCGAGAAAACAGCCAAATACACGGCATTTATTGTAATAACGAGTTGTTGTAATTATTAAATAAATAACACAGTAGTGGCAGTTTTAACCAGTAGAAATAATCAGATAATTAATGTGATTGGTATATATGCTTGCACGTCGATGCACGGAGAGTTTTTATGCTAGATAAAAACTCTCTATTTGCTGATGACGTTCATTGAGAAAATACTGGATAATATGGTCACTATATTGAATACATGATGAGCTAAAGAGTCATATTATGAATAAATTAAAGCCCCAATGGCAAAAAATTACCGCTCATGAGCAACAACAAGACTATTTTCAAGTACTCGTTAAAGCAGTCGACGAGCAACGAGAAAATGGTGAGGTAATACTGCCACTTGCAGAGGATGTCTTTAATGCTTTTTCTGCTGTAGATTTGCCGGCAGTGAAAGTCGTGATCTTAGGCCAAGATCCTTATCACGGCTTAGGTAAAAGTGGTGAGTCACAAGCGCATGGATTGGCTTTTTCGGTACGAAAGGGCATTAAAGTACCACCTTCTTTAGTTAATATATATAAAGAGCTTAGCCAAGATATTAGTGATTTTAGCACGCCAAAGCATGGCTATTTGGCCGAATGGGCACAGCAAGGTGTATTGCTGCTCAATACGGTATTAACCGTTAAGCAAGGGCAGGCGCATTCTCACGCTAAATTAGGCTGGGAAATTTTTACCGATAACGTTATTGCTGAAATAAATCAGCACAATGCTGGCTGTGTATTTTTACTCTGGGGCAGCCATGCACAGAAAAAAGGCAAAAACATTAATCAGCAAAAGCATTTGGTCTTAAATGCTCCACATCCTTCGCCACTCTCGGCTTATCGAGGCTTCTTGGGTTGCCAACACTTTTCTAAAGCTAACCAGTGGTTGCAAGCACAAAATAAAAGCATCATCAATTGGAAAATTAGCGATTAAAGCACTGTCGCTGCTGGTCGCTTTTCAGAAAATTATTTCAATTTATCAAGATTACTAAAATTAATTTTCATATATCGCTCGAATAATGACGTTTGAAGTGTTTTTTTTCATATTAAATGCTTCCTTAGAATAAAATTGCTATTAAGGTGGTTTTGTTGGGTTTATATTGCTCTAATTACCATGAGTGTTAGTATGTTTTCATTGAAAAATATACGAGTATATTGGCATGTCATTAGAAGATTACTTTTTACCCTTTCGCCAGCATGTCATTGGGCGAAATTTACAACATCAGATTAATGGCAAAACGCTTGATATTATTTATGCAGATTGGACAGCAAGTGGCCGATTATACCAACCCATTGAAGACTATTTAACTCATGAATTAGGGCCCTTTGTTGCTAACACGCATACTGAGACTAATTTGACAGGTAGTGCAATGACGCATGCTTATCATGATGCACAACATATCATTAAGCGCCATGTAAATGCCTGCGAAAATGATGTTTTGATCACGGCTGGCGCTGGTATGACAGCCGTTGTTAATAAATTTCAGCGTATTTTAGGCTTGCGAATTCCTGAACGTATGCAAGCGCAAGTTGCCTTTGCAGAAAATGACCGTCCGGTAGTCTTTATTACCCATATGGAACATCACTCGAATCAAACCTCTTGGTATGAATGTGATGTGACATTGGAGATTGTTGAGCCGGATAGTCAGGGGTTACCTTCTTTTGAACACTTAGCGCTACTGCTAGAAAAATATCAAGACCGTAAAGTAAAGATAGGCTCATTTTCTGCTTGTTCAAACGTTACCGGTATTAAAACACCTTATTATCAATTAGCAGAAATGATGCATCAGCATGGCGGTTTATGTTTTGTCGATTTTGCTGCTTCTGCACCTTATGTTGATATTGACATGCACCCAAGTAACCCTAAGCAAGCGCTAGATGCGATTTACTTTTCGCCGCATAAGTTTTTAGGTGGTCCAGGCAGCTCAGGTGTCTTGGTATTTAATAAAGTACTTTATAAAAACAAAGTGCCAGATCATCCTGGCGGTGGCACGGTGACTTGGACCAACCCTTGGGGTAAGCATAGCTTTTTTAATAATATTGAAATGCGTGAAGATGGCGGCACGCCGGGCTTTTTACAATGTATAAAGACTGCGCTAGCCATCAAGCTAAAAGATGCTATGGGTGTGGAAAATATTCAGCAACGTGAAGCAGAAATCACCCATTATGTTATGGAAAATTTAGCTAAGAATGAACAGGTGGTGATGTTAGAGCCGACTATTCGTGATCGACTTGCGATTGTGTCGTTTTATGTACCGGGTGCTCATTATAATTTAGTGGTGAGATTGCTTAATGATAAATTTGGTGTCCAAACTCGGGGCGGCTGTTCATGTGCAGGTACCTATGGTCATATTTTATTAAATGTTGATCAAGATACCTCTTCAAAAATAACTGAGCAAATAGATTCTGGCGATTTTGCTGAAAAGCCAGGTTGGATCCGAGCGTCATTTCATCCAACAACCTCCGATAAGGAAGTGGCCTTTGTGGTTGACGCTATTAAGCAAGTTACTGAAAACTTAGCTGTTTGGAGTAAGGAGTATCGTTTTAATCCGGCGTCAGGTGATTACGAGCATTGTAATTTAGCGGTTGAATTTCCCAGTTTAGCTAGCTTTGAAGCCTTACCTGCCGCTGCGTCATTTGTGACTGGCAAAGAGAAAGCAACTCAGTCGATATTAGGTAAAATCTTTGGTTAGGGTTTTTAAGCCTCATCCGTAATTAGTTAGGTCATTATTGATGAGGGGATTTATTGCTGATTTTATTCAGCAAAAACAACCATCATTTCGGCGGCCTCGCAATGACAGTCATTATGACATATCGGGCACTCGTAGCCAGCTAAACTAAGTTCATGCCATCTATCCGGATGGTTTTTAATGAGCATGCCGCCGCACTTGGTAAAATATTTAACGGCACTATTGCCTGGGCTTTGCTTCCATAGGTGACTCACTCCGGCCACCGCACCCTGTTGTTTAGCGGCAACAATAGAACGCCTTAACAGCTCGCCACCAATCCCATGGCCGCGATAGTTTTCATCGACAGTATTGCATTTAAAATAACAAACTTGTTCAGCAGGAACTGGCCAGAGTTCAGTTGAACACCATTTGTCTATCTGCCACTGTTGTGTGGCATAAGTAATTCTAAAGCCAACTAATTTTTCATCATGATAAACCACAAAACCAGCATTAATATCATTTTTAAGACCTTTATTATACCAAGCTTGCATACTGGCTTGATCAAGATAGCCGGCACCATGAACTTTAGTCGCTAAGCGAATAACGGCGGCAAAGTCAGTAAGAGTTAATGGCTGATAGTCTAGCGTAATGCTCATAAAGTTGATTTTATTGAGTGAGTTGTTACAGCATTGTACTGTTTTTTCTGAGATACTTTAAGCGCGAGTTCCTAAAAATAATATAAAAATTTTGGAAGTGAAAATGTACGATCCTTTGCACGATTTATCACCTGGCTGCAATGAAGCCTACCCCGAGAGTTACTGGGCCGATGTGTCGGGCACTGCGCCTGAGCACGATGGCGCCGTTACCATAGACCTTGATGTTGATGTCGCTATTATTGGTGCGGGATATACCGGTTTGTCTTGTGCGCTTCACTTGGCACGTGAACATGGTATTAAAGCGCATGTATTAGAAGCAAATCAAACTGCTTGGGGTTGTAGCGGTCGTAATGCTGGTTTTATCTTGAAATCGTCAGGTCGTAAATCCTATGGCCAAATGGCTAAACAATGGGGCGAAGAGGTCATGCGCGGTATTTATCACGAAATGGCAGCCGGTGTTGAAACTGTTAATAGCCTGATCAAAGAAGGCATAGATTGTGATCAGCAAAGTGCCGGCTACATTAAAGTTGCCCATAAGCCAAATAAACTTAAAGAGTTAATTGAGTTAGCAAAACTTCAGCAGAAAATGTTTGGCTACGATGTAGAGGTTTTATCGCAAAACGAATTACGTCAGCAATATATGGACGATCGTAACGCTTATGGCGCTATTCGCTATCAAGATGGTTTTGGTTTAAACCCGTTAAAACTGGCTTGGGGCTACCAAAAGCTGGCGCGCCAAGCGGGCGTGAAAGTACATTGTGCGTCACCGGTTATTCACTGGCAATCGCAAGACAACAAACAACGACTTCACACTCCTAGCGGCATTGTTAGCGCGCAAAAAGTCGTGATAGCCACCAACGGCTATACGCCAAAAAACTTTCACTCGTTAACAACCGATCGAACATTACCGGTACTTTCGCAAATTATCGTAACCGAGCCGTTGAGTGCCGAGCAAATAGTGGCCTGTAACTTCTTAACCTCTAATGTGGTAATGGACACGCGAGCGTTAAAATATTATTACCGCAAATTACCCGATAATAGAATATTGTTTGGTGGTCGAGGGGCTATTACCGGCAAAGGTGCTGATGATCCTTATTATGCGCAACGCTTACTGTCAGTGCTTAAAAGTAGTTTTCCTGCGTTGGCTAATATAAATTATAGCTATGCTTGGTCTGGCTGGATTTGTATGGCGTTAGACGATTTACCACATATTTACCAAAATGATCAGCAGTCAGTATTTTATAGCATGGGCTATTGTGGCAGTGGTGTCTCGTTCTCGGTGCAAGCTGGCAAACGCTTAGCTGAGAAAGTGGCTGAAAAACCTGTGCCTAATCTGCCCTTGTACAATAACGCCTTACCTAAGTTTCCCTTTGCACCTTTGAGACGCGTGGGGCAATGGGGCTATTTTCATTACGGTAAAATTAAAGACCAATGGCTTTAAGTTTTTATTTGCAGTCTAATGCGAGCGATTAGGGCAGTGGGCTATGTGTTAGCATAGTTTTCATAAGGGCAAAATCAAAGACCTGCAATTTAAAAACGCGCCCTATCGTCTCAATAAGATTGCATAGGGCAATGCGCTATGTGTTGGCCTAGTTACCATTAGAGTAAACTGAAATACTATTGATTTTAGCATATGCGAATTTTAGCTGCTTTATTAGCTCAAGCACTAATCAACGCGGTTAGTGCGCTCGCCTTGCAAAAATGCCGTGATATTATCCGCAACTAAATTGATTAAGGCTTGCTGCGCTTGTTGACTCGCCCAAGCTATGTGCGCGGTAATTTTTAATTTTTCTGACTTCACCGTTAAAAGGATATGATCTTTCGGTGGCGGCTCTTGCTCTAATACATCTAGTATTGCGCAAGCTAATTGCTGGTTATTTAACGCGATTAGTAAGTCGTGATTATTAATTAATGCGCCTCTGGCGGTATTAATCAATAGCGCACTTTTTTTCATTGCTTTGAAGATAGCGGCATTGAAAAAACCTTCTGTTTCTGGTGTTTGTGGACAATGCAAACTGATGATGTCAGCTTGAGCAATCACTTGATTAAAGGCCACTCTGTCGGATCTCACGAGCAATGCCTCGGGTCTTTCGGCAATAAGCACCTGCATATCAAAAGCGCGGGCGATTGTCGCGACCTTTTGCCCAAGTGCTCCATAACCAATAATGCCGATTGATTTCCCTGCTAATTCACTGCTGCCCTTGCCGTGTAGGCAAAAAGTGTCACTAGCTTGCCATTGGCCAGTGCGGGTATTGTTATTGTGATCTTCTACGTGGCTGAAATAGGCCAGCAGTTGAGCAAAGATATATTGCGCTACAGAGTTTTTTGCATAACCGCTAACATTTGTTACGGCAATACCAAGCTCGCGAGCTGCGCCAATATCAACATTATTAATTCCGGTAGCGCTAATACAAATGAGCTTTAAATGCGGTAGTTGACTTAAGGTCTCACGGTTAAGTATGACTTTATTACTTAATATAATTTCAACGTTTTTGCAGCGCAACAATACTTGCGCAGGCTTTGTTGTCGCGTGAATAACAAGTTTGTTTACTGCCTGCTCAAGAGCAGATAAGTCAATCGTAGGGCTAAAGGTTTGATAGTCTAAAAATACCGCTCGCATGACAATTACTCAAAATGATTTTTTCAAGCTTATCAATAATATGTCAATTGGTCGATGACAGAGAATCTATTTTATTGCGCTATTTAAAGGTCTTAACAGCCAAAACCGTAAAGACCTTTTGGTTTTTATATCGTGAGCAATAGTTTTAAAAAATTAACCGGGACGTCCGTCCGCACGAGCTTTTAACAACATTGGCGCATAAAAAACAACAAAAAGACTAAAGCTCAATAGCCATAGGAAACCACTGATATCAATAAATAACATGGTGTACTCTGGAAATCCCCAAGGCCCAAAACTTCTCGCTAGGCTGGCTATTGCCATAGCTGCAAAAGCTAACGACATCAGTTTGGGGGCTTGTAATGGTCTACCAGTATGGCCTAACGATACCCGTGAGATCATGGCGAGAATAACACCAGCAATACCGCCAATGGTTAATAAATGCCAGATATGGCTAGTTGGAATTTCAGGGATTAAATAACTTAGGCCAAGTAATATTAAACCAAAGGCTAAGGCTTTAATTGCCAGATGCAAAGACCATAATAAAGGCACTCCTAAGGTGATCCAAGGGCGCCACCTGAACCAGCGAATAGCTTGGCAAATGCCGGCGAGTATCAAAATAACGCCGATGTAAAAATTATTTACCCCAATGATAGGATGTAGCAGCAGCAAGATAGTGATCAAGGCAAGCGCGCCATTCGTTAACTTGTCGAGCTTAGGGAGTGCTATCGCTTTTGGTGTTTTTGTGCCATTAGCGGTAAACATAGGTATTACTCGGCCTGCCATCACAGAGATGAGTAAAGTGATTAACATCACACCGGCATAACCCGCATATTGTATTGAAACGATATTTGGATAATAAATGCTGGCGTGCATCTGGGCATTGGCAATAGTGAAAATGGCTAACAAAGGCACAAAAAATAAGTTGCGGTATTGTTTAATGGCTAATATTGGTTTAGCTAAGATAACAGCGATGCAAGGTAAAAAGGCTAAATCTACTATTGAAGTTAATGTTGAACCTAGCAGGTGAGGAAATAGTAGGCAAACTCTGCCTGTTATCCATAAGAAAAATAACGCTGCGAGCATTTTGCCTTTCACTCCGGGCAAGCTGGTCCATGTTTGTACGGCGGTTAAGAGAAAACCGGCAATAATGGCACAGCCAAAACCGAAAATCATTTCATGAATATGCCACCAATAACCACCACCTAAAGGCTGTAGGTTTATCGCCCCTCGATATAACATTAGCCATACTAAAATAGCTATAACACTAAACAAAGCGCCAGCAAGAAAGAAAGGGCGAAAGCCGAGTCTAAATAATGGCATTATTGCTTGTTCTTTTTTTAAATCGGTAATTTGCATCACAAGTGCGACCTTTAGTGTTGACGTTTTTGCAATTAAGTTGTGACTATCATAAAGCAATCAACAGGAAATACTTTGGCGTATATCAAACTATGCACTGTTTGATGAATATCAATGTTGTTTATATATCGGTCATTAAGACACCGGTAGCTCTAATTCTACAATTTGCTCTGAAATTAATTCTAGTTTTTCTGCCATTAAGGCTTGCGCATCATACAAACCACGGTTGTAATAAACTGCACCTAGCTCCTTAGTAAAAAAATCGAGCAAAAATTCAGCATCGAATTGCTCTAGTTCTTGCTCTAATTCACTATCAAAGTAGCGTTGTAATTTGTCGATTAAGAGTGTTTTTTCGCTTGAAGTAAATGCTACTGGCGACATATTGCTTTCCTAAAATGATAAGATCAGTGAGGGTAATAATACCAATTGCTATTATACTCGCTATATGAATACTACTATAAGACATATATTTTGAATAAAACGTCGTTTAAGCAATGGTGGCATACAGATTGCCAATTTTGCCGTAAATCAAGAATGATTTTACTCTGGCTAGCGTTAATGTTAATTGCTGACGCATTATGGTTTGGTTTGATCATTGACTAACTAATTAACTTAAGAGGAAACACGATGAGTTATCGCTGGACTGATTCACTTGATATTGCCCTTGATCTAATCGAAGCGCATCCAGATGTAGATCCAATGCAATTACATTTTCCACAATTAATGCAATGGGTGCTCGCATTAGAAAACTTTGATGACGACCCTAAACATTGTGGTGAACGTGTGCTTGAAGCCATACAATTAGCTTGGATCTCAGAGGCAGATTAAGCATTTTTGCCGGTTTTAATTAGCTATTATAGAATTAAAGCTAAGTGATTAACCTATATCACTTTTCAAAAGTCGATATTTAACTATAATGTCAACATCATTATTCTTATGATGAATTTTCGTCATTCACTTAAAATATAAAGAACAAACTTCAACTATGACATCTGAAAAAAATCAACGTCCATTATATATCGCTTACGCGGGTCCAAGCCTACTCGAAACGCCATTACTAAATAAAGGTAGTGCATTTAGCGAAGAAGAGCGCTCACACTTTAACTTAACTGGGTTATTACCACCACGCTTTGAAACTATCGATGAACAAGTTGAACGCGCTTATATGCAGTATCGTAGTTTTGACACTAACTTAAATAAACATATCTACTTGCGTGCTATTCATGACAACAATGAAACCTTGTTTTTCAAGTTAGTACAGGCGCATTTGGCCGAGATGATGCCAATTATTTATACGCCTACAGTGGGGGATGCTTGTGAGCAATTTTCCGATATTTACCGTAGTTCGCGCGGTTTATTTGTCTCTTATGATCAACGGCATCAGCTCGATGACATTTTACGTAATGCAACAAAAAATAAAGTTAAAGTGATTGTAGTAACCGATGGTGAACGTATTCTTGGTTTAGGCGACCAAGGTATTGGTGGCATGGGTATTCCTATCGGTAAATTATCGCTTTACACCGCTTGTGGTGGTATTAGCCCAGCTTACACTTTACCTGTGATGCTCGATGTTGGTACGAATAATGAAAAATTATTAAATGATCCCATGTATATGGGCTGGCGTCATCCTCGTATTGAACAAGAGAAATACGACGAGTTTTTAGCTATGTTCATTAATGCGGTTAAACGTCGTTGGCCCCATGTTTTATTGCAGTTCGAAGATTTTGCTCAACCCAATGCAACACCCTTGTTAAATCGCTATCGCGATGAAATTTGTTGTTTCAACGATGATATTCAAGGCACGGCATCAGTTACCGTAGGTACGTTATTAGCGGCGTGTCGCACTAAAAAAGTATCATTATCAACCCAACGGGTAGCATTTGTTGGCGCAGGCTCTGCAGGGTGTGGCATTGCTGAACAAATTATCTCGCAAATGGTCAGCGAGGGAATTGCTGAGCAACAGGCGCGTAGCCAAATATTTATGGTCGATCGCTACGGGTTATTGACCGAAGGTATGCCAGGCTTACGTGACTTTCAAGCGAAATTGGTACAGCAAAAATCAGCGATAGCCCCTTGGAATTCTGACGGAGATTATGCTTCGTTACTTGAGGTTATGCATGGCGCAAAACCGACTATTTTAATTGGTGTTTCTGGTGTGCCGGGCCTATTCACTGAAGCGGTGATTACGGCAATGAAATCACATTGCAATATGCCAATAATATTCCCATTGAGTAACCCAAGCCGTCAGGTCGAAGCAACGCCCGAACAGGTAATTAACTGGACCGAAGGAGAGGTGATTATTGCTACCGGTAGTCCATTTGACCCCGTTGAATATAAAGGTGAAATTTTTCCTATTGCCCAATGCAATAACAGCTATGTCTTTCCAGGAATTGGTTTAGGTGTAGTGTCAGCAAATATAAACCGTATCACTGATGAAATGCTCATGGCAGCTAGCGCAATGTTAGCGCTGGCCTCACCCTTGGCGAATACGGGGACGGGTGAATTGCTTCCGCCTTTAGTCCAAATTGCCGACTTAAGTAAAAAGATCGCTTTTGCTGTTGCTAAAGTAGCATTCGAACAAGGACTCGCATTACCGCTTTCTGATGAGCAACTTGTGGCAAATATTGCCGCTAATTTTTGGACACCTCAATATCGTCAATATCGTCGTATTAGCAGCTAGCTAATGAGTTGTTCTGAATAAAAAAGCTTAAAACCAATATAAACGCCCACTTTGATGGGCGTTTTTTGTTTCTGTCTACATTACCGCTGTCAGCCATATCGGTAATTGCGCGATAATACTTTAATGGCTTAGCCTAAGTTTGAAGATATACCTCGAAAGCAAAAAAGCAGCGTATGCAATCACTTAACTTTAGCTGGAAAAGCTGCGGGCGTAGTCTTTACATAACCTCACTCAATGATGCTAAATAATCTCAGCGCCAGTTCATACGCTAATAATGATAACCCTAGGCATTTGGGTTTAATTCGTCTATAATCGCGCCAAAATTTATACCTTATTTAATTCTAATTTTATTGAGAGGGCTATCATGGCTATCGAACGTACTTTTTCTATTGTAAAACCTGATGCAGTTGCTAAAAACTTTATTGGTCAAATCTACAACCGTTTTGAAACTGCTGGTTTAAAAATTGTTGCTTCTAAAATGCTTCATTTATCAAAAGAAAAAGCAGAAGGTTTTTATGCTGAGCACAGCGAACGTCCTTTCTTTGGTGCTTTAGTTGAATTTATGACTTCTGGCCCAGTAATGGTACAAGTTTTAGAAGGCGAGAATGCCGTGCTTAAAAATCGTGAAATTATGGGTGCAACTAACCCTGCTGAAGCGCTTGCTGGTACAATCCGTGCTGATCTTGCTGATTCAATCGACGAAAATGCAGCTCACGGTAGCGATGCTTTAGAATCTGCAGCACGTGAAATTGCTTACTTCTTCTCTGACGAAGAAATTTGTTCACGTACTCGTTAATTTTAAACCTGAGACATTGAGCTAATTCGCGATTGGCTTGCTTAATGTAGTTTAAAAATTAATTTAAGGATTTTACCGTTTAATCGGTAAAATCCTTTTGTCTATTTTAAGACCATATAAAATTGAGTGTTTTACCAGTAAGCATATTACTGAGAACATTGACTTTTATTTAGTTTGAATCATCTAAAGATTTAAAATAGAGCCACTAAATTGTTTGTTTTGTCTAAAAAGCGTACAATTTGTTCAGTAATTTTTGTAGTGTTGAGAAGTGTTTTATCATGAGTGACGTAACCGAAGTAGTAACCCCAGTGAAGAATAAAATTAACTTACTAAACCTAGACCATAAGGGAATGCGCGAGTATTTTGCTTCCATCGGCGAGAAGCCATTTCGTGCCGATCAAATTATGAAGTGGATGTATCACTTTGGTTATGACGACTTTGAGCTAATGACCAACATAAATAAAAAACTTCGTGAAAAGCTTCAACGCGATACCGAAATTAAAGCGCCAGAGATTTCTGAAAAGCAAGTATCAAACGACGGTACGATAAAATATGCCTTGCGCCTCGAAGGTGGTCAAGAAATTGAAACTGTGTGGATTCCTGAGAATGGCCGTGCCACACTTTGTGTATCATCACAAGTAGGTTGCGCATTAGAATGTACCTTCTGCTCAACGGCGCAGCAAGGCTTCAATCGAAACCTATCAATGGCTGAAATTATTGGTCAAGTATGGCGAGTCGCTAATGATATTGGTGCCACACGTATTGCTGGCACACGCCCAATTACCAACATTGTCATGATGGGTATGGGTGAGCCATTGCTTAACATGAAAAATTTGATCCCAGCATTAGATACTATGCTAAATGATTTGGGCTATGGTTTATCAAAACGTCGCGTTACGGTAAGTACTTCAGGTGTAGTGCCAGCTTTGGATATGTTAAAAGAGAAAATTGATTGTGCCTTGGCGATATCTATTCATGCGCCTAACAACCTCTTACGTGACGAACTCGTACCCATTAACAAAAAATATCCATTAGAAGAGTTTTTAGCGGCCGCGGGTCGATATATCGATGGTTCCAAAGCCAATAAACAGGCGACGATAGAATACGTAATGCTTGATCATGTTAACGATAGTACCGAGCAAGCACATGAATTAGCCCATGCTTTGAAAGATTTACCCAGTAAAATCAATCTTATTCCATTTAATCATTACCCTGGTTCGCCATATAAACGTTCGAGTAATTCTCGCATTGATCGCTTCGATAAAGTGCTGCAAAGCTATGGCCTGACAGTGATCACTCGTCGTACTCGTGGCGATGATATTGACGCAGCGTGTGGGCAATTAGCGGGTGATGTTTTAGATAGAACTAAGCGGACAGGAAAAAAAGAGGTGAAAGCTGAGTCAATTTCAGTAAAAATGGTCTAGTTGATTTTTAAATCATTACTTACTAAGTGACAGCCCTTTTATTATGACAAAATTATTACCGTTTTTTATCGCGTTGCTAACGACAAGTACATTAACTGCTTGTGTGACGCAAAATTATGGCAATGATAAAGACACGCCATTAATTGAAAATGAATCCAGTAACAATGAAATAGCCATGACCCGAATTTCACTCGGCTTGGGCTATTTAAAAATGGGTAATACCCAACAAGCTAAACTTAATCTCGAAAAAGCGAAACGTTTTTCGCCAAATTTAGTACAAGTGCATACGGCGTTCGCCCACTACTATGACACTGTCGGTGAGGCCGACTTAGCGACCCAAGCCTATGAGCATGCGTTAAGTATTGATGATCAAGATGCGGATACATTAAACAATTACGGTGTGTTTTTGTGTCGCCACGAAAAATACGCTGCTGCAGAACAACAAATGTTGAGAGCCATAGCAATTCCTAGCTATATATTAGTGGCACAAAGTTACGAAAATTTAGCGTTATGTCAACTCAAAGCAAAACATTTTGATAAAGCACAAATATATCTTGAAAAGGCAATTGCTCACAGCCCAAATAGAGCGAGTTCGTTACTACAAATGATGCGTTTGCAATATGCAAAAAGTGACTATAAGTTAGCGCAAACTTATCTTTATCGTTATGAAAAATCAACCCGCCGTTTCAATGCTGATGCCTTAGCTTTAGCCTTTAAAATCTTTGCCAAACAGGGTAATAAAAGTATTTCGAAAAACTATGGCAATATGCTGGTTAAAATGTTTCCGCATTCTTTTGAAGCGAAACAATTTATTTTAAATGAACTTTATCAGATTGATGCGGACAAACTAGCTGAAGAATACCGAGCTTCGCTGCGTGGTGATATCAGCACAGAAAGTAAAAAACGTGTTGTGGTATTGTCACCAAAAACAAAACCTGTTATTGAAGCCGCAAGTTTAAGTAACAACGGTTTAAAGCCAATTATGGCTAATTCTGTTATGCCAACGGCGAAACAAAAAGCAGAATCTCAGGCGAAGTTAGCAAAATCAAACGCAGCAAGTAATGTGGCACTAGCAAGCTCTGAACCGGCTAAGGTCGAGAAAATAATTAAACAAAATATCGACTCAACAAGCCAGAGTGATGATATAACGGCTGAAGTGGTTGTTAAAAAAGTAGCAGAAATACCCGTAGAAAATGAAACCGCTACTGTGTCATTACCTGTTCATATTGTTGAAAAAGGTGAAAGTTTGTTTGCTATTTCTAAGCGCTACAATATTATTATGAAAAGTTTAGAGCGTTGGAATAAATTGCGCCGTCCTTATATTTTAAAAATAGGGCAAGTCATTTATCTCGCCAATCCTAAATCAGCGATAAAACGCTAAGAGTGCCGCTTAATGAAGCAAGAACATAAAACATTGAAAGATGAAAGTGATCAATTGGCAGATATTTCTGCTGATATTGAGGTGTTAGGACCTGGTCGTATGCTTAAAGAAGCACGAGAAATGCGAGGGTTAAGTCAACAACAAGTTGCGGATAAGCTAAATTTTAGAACAAGCTTGGTACAAGATATTGAAGTAGATAAATTGGATCTTAGTTTACCTGAGGCCTTTAATCGTGGTTATCTAAAAAATTACGCTAAGTTGGTTAATATTTCTCAAGCAGATGTTTTAAATAGTTACGACCAATTAGGTGTGGCACAACGCCAATGTGCGGATATGCAAAGCTTTTCTAAAGGGACTGAAAAACAAGCGGAACACAATATGTTAATGTGGATCACTTACCTAATTCTAGGTGTTCTTATAACCGCAACCGTGGTTTGGTGGTTGCAAACACCGTCCGCACAGCCTGAATCTATCATTACTGAAACTGTCGAGATATTAGGTGAAAATAGCAAGGGTCCTGCACAGCATGACAATAACACACTTGCAGAAAGTCTTGTTACAGTGGTTAATAAAACTCTGAACGACAATAAAAATCTACTCAATCACTCACAGCAACCTAATGCCGAGCAAGTATCGACAAAAGCTGATTTAGCAAACGCTCGAATAGCTTCAATTAATGAGATAAGCGCCAAAGAAAGTGAATTAACAACGCCAGTCGCTAATGTAGCTTTTACCTTCTCTGGCGATTGTTGGGTTAATATCTATGATGCAACAGGTGAAAGAATCGCTTGGGGTGTGAAAGAGTCTGGTTATATCATGCGTATTTCTGGTCAGGCACCTTTTTCGATTACCCTAGGGAAACCTGAATTAGTACAAATAGTTTATAATGACGTTTCAGTTGATATGACCGCTTTTAATGCTGGAAATATTGCCAAATTTTCATTACCACTAACGCCTTAATACGGTAATTTTTTGTTTAATTAATGTAACAATATTGAATTTTTATTATGTTTAAAGAATCTCCTATTATTCGTCGAAAATCCCGTCAAATTATGGTTGGCAATGTACCTGTCGGTGGTGATGCGCCGATCACCGTACAATCAATGACCAACACTTTGACCACTGATGTCGCCGCAACCGTTGCTCAAATTAATGCCCTTGAAGCTGTTGGTGCTGATATTGTCCGCGTGAGTGTGCCAACCATGGATGCAGCTGAAGCATTCAGAGAGATAAAGCTGCAGACCAATGTGCCATTAGTTGCTGATATTCATTTTGATTATCGCATCGCGTTAAAAGTAGCTGAGTATGGTGTTGATTGTTTACGCATCAATCCAGGAAACATTGGCCGAGAAGATCGGGTACGCTCTGTTGTTGAATGTGCTCGCGATAATAATATCCCGATTCGAATTGGCGTTAATGGCGGCTCGTTAGAAAAAGATATTCAAGAAAAGTATACCGAGCCATCGCCAGAAGCGTTGTTAGAGTCTGCGATGCGTCATGTAGATATTCTCGACCGGTTAAACTTCCATGAATTTAAAGTCAGCGTTAAGGCCTCGGATGTTTTTCTTGCCGTGGGTGCTTATCGCCTGTTAGCCAAGCAAATAGATAACCCTTTACATTTAGGCATAACGGAAGCTGGTGGCTTACGTTCTGGTTCAGTAAAGTCATCTGTTGGGCTAGGGTTATTGCTTGCTGAAGGTATAGGCGATACCTTACGAGTGTCCTTGGCGGCCGATCCTATCGAAGAAATTAAAGTCGGTTTTGATATTTTAAAATCATTAAAGCTTCGAAGTCGCGGCATCAATTTTATTGTTTGCCCAAGTTGTTCGCGCCAAGAGTTCGACGTTATTGCCACGGTTAATGCCTTAGAACAGCGTGTTGAAGATATTATGACACCCATGGATATCTCCATTATTGGTTGTATTGTTAACGGGCCGGGCGAAGCATTAATTTCTGATTTAGGCTTAACCGGTAGCAGTAAGAAAAGTGGCTACTATCTTGACGGTATACGCCAAAAAGAGCGCTTTGATAACAATAACCTTGTTGATCAATTGGAATATCGAATTCGTGCAAAAGCTAAAATGCTCGATGCGAGTAATAAAATTACTATACAAGAAGTAGAGTAAGATGGCTTAATGCACGGCACTAGTGCGCGGTTATTTACGTTTGCTGGCAAACTGCCTATAATGCACGCGATAAAAGCGGTACACGACAAAAATTATTCTTTGTACAAGCAAATGAATAAATAATTGATTAGATCAACACAAGCGGGAAAAAGATACGTGAGTAAAACATTGCAAGCAATTAGAGGAATGAACGACTGTTTACCCTCTGAAACAGGCATTTGGCAAATGGTAGAAACAGTATTACGCCGAGTTGCCAGTAATTATGGTTTTGCTGAAATACGTATGCCGATTGTCGAGTCAACAGCATTATTTAAACGCTCTATTGGTGAAGTGACCGATATTGTTGAAAAGGAAATGTATACCTTTGACGACCGTAATGGTGACAGCTTAACATTAAGGCCAGAAGGCACAGCAAGTTGTGTTCGTGCTGGTAATCAACATGGTTTGCTGTATAACCAAGAACAGCGTTTATGGTATATGGGGCCGATGTTTCGTCATGAACGTCCGCAAAAAGGTCGCTATCGTCAATTTCATCAGTTTGGCTTAGAGGCCTTTGGTATAGCAACGCCGGATATTGACGCTGAAATTATTATGTTAACTTCTCGACTTTGGCGGGAACTTGGCATCAATGAATTTGTCACACTAGAGCTAAATTCTTTAGGTTCTAACGAAGAACGCGCAACATACCGTGATTCGCTAGTGCTATTTTTGACTGAAAAAGAACATCTTTTGGATGAAGATAGCAAGCGACGTATGCACACCAATCCATTGCGTGTGCTAGACAGTAAAAATCCAGAGGTACAAGCAGCATTGGTTGGTGCACCAAAATTAGCAGATTATTTTGGAGAGGAGTCAAGTATACATTTTGCCTCGGTTTGTCAGCGCTTAGATGCTGCAGGCATAAAGTATGTGGTTAATGATCGTTTAGTACGCGGTTTAGATTATTATAATCGCACGGTTTTTGAATGGGTGACATCTAGCTTAGGTGCCCAAGGCACTATTTGTGCTGGTGGACGCTATGATGGTTTAGTAGAGCAACTCGGTGGTAAATCAACCCCAGGCTTTGGTTTTGCATTAGGCATTGAGCGTTTAGTGTTAATGCTGACTAGTTTAGAAAAAGCAAATAATATTAGAGCACAAGTTGATGCATACGTTATTATGCTGGGTAATGACGTTGAAATCACTGCCAACGGCTTAGCAGAACAATGGCGCGACCAAGTGCCGGATATTCGCTTACAATGTCACTGTGGCGGTGGCAATATGAAAAAACAAATGAAGCGTGCAGATAAGTCGGGTGCCCAAATAGCATTGATTCTTGGTGAAGATGAAATAGCTAATCAAACGGTAACCGTAAAATATTTGCGCGGACAACAAGAACAACAAAGTTTGCCACTTGAGCAAGTGCCAAGTCTTTTAACAAATTTACTTTAAGGGTCAGTTTTGGATATACATCAAACAGAAGAACAACAAGTCGAAGCAATTAAAAAGTTTTGGAGTGATAACGGCAATGCAATTATCGCAGGTTTAGCTATTGGTTTTGCTGGTTTTATTGGGCTTAATTTTTACAATGACCATAAATTGCAACAAGAGATAAATGCTTCAGAAGACTATCAAACCATGATCGAGGCTGCGGCTGAAGATCAGGCTGCTTTTGAAACTGCCGGCAAGGCTTTTATAGCTGAAAATGCAGCATCAAGCTATACCATGTTAACTGCAATTGCTTTGGCAAAAGACGCGGTGGTAAAACAAGATTGGGCAAAAGCGGAAACTTTTTTAACGACAGCAATTGAAAACTCAGTTGACGATGGTATTAAAGCGATTGCTACATTACGTTTAGCGCGTGTGCAATTACAATTAGAAAAATATGAACAGGCTTTAGCGACACTAACACCAAAGCTGCCAGCTTCCTTTAACGCTGGCGTTGAAGAAATTAAAGGCGACATTTACTTTAAACAAGGTAAAACAGAGTTAGCGCGTAACGCATATCAAGCGGCAATTGATGATGCAAGCGACGGCACTAGTCCAGCATTACAAATGAAATTAGATGACCTAGCGCAAGTAATTAACTTAAGTAAATAGAGAGTGGTGTGAGCATGTTTACGAGTAAACGCTTTAACAAAAAGCTTCTTGCTATTTGTATTCTGGCGCTAGGGATTTCTGCGTGTTCATCTACTGATGATGATGAAGATGAAGAACTAAAGGTCGCAGAATTAACCGAAATAAAGGCATTGTTTTCACCTGCTGTTAAATGGGATGCAAATGTCGGTGATGGTGTCGGGGATTATTTCTCTCGTATTAGGCCAGTTGTTGCCTATGGCAAAGTATTTAGTGCGAGCCGTGACGGTGAAGCCTATGCATTTGACGAAAAAACCGGTGAACAAGTTTGGTATGCCAACTTAGGCGATATCGATAACAAACTTGGTTTCTTTGATGATAAGCAACCTGCTTTGATTAGTGGCGGCGCTGTTGCCGGTATAAATAAAGTATTTTTCGGTAGTGAGAATGGTGAAGTTATTGCGCTTGATGCAGAAAGTGGCAAATTGTCGTGGCAAGGAAAAGTTAAAGGTGAAGTGATTGCGGCACCTGCGCTTGATTCGGGCAAATTGGTGGTTAATACAGCTTCTGGTGTAATGAAGGCATTTAATGCCTCAAATGGCCAAGATGATTGGCAAATAGAACAAGACGTTCCACCATTATCTCTACGTGGTATCAGTGGACCAGTGATTTCTGGCGGGGGTGTTATTGTTGGTTCTGCTGACGGTTCTTTATCTGTTTATTTACTAGAACAAGGCCGTCAAGGTTGGACAGTTGATATTGGTGAAGCAACCGGTTCAACAGAGTTAGAACGGGTCATTGATGTTGATTCAACACCTTTGGTATATGGTGAAAATATTTATACTGTCTCTTCTCGCGGTAATTTAAGTGCGATAGAATTGCGGACCGGCCGCGTGTTATGGCAACGTCAATATTCGTCTTATCGCGATATTGCGATTAATGGCAATAGCCTGTTTTTGACTGATGTTAAAGGCCATGTTTATGCTGTCGATCGTAATAATGGCTTAGAGCTATGGAGCCAGCTATCATTTACTAACCGTGGTGTCACCGGTCCTGTTCCAATAGGAAATTATATTGTCATTGGTGATTTTGAAGGGTATTTACACTGGCTAGATCAAGTAACGGGTGAAATTGTCGCTCGTCATCAAGTCGATAGTAGCGGTATTCATACCACGCCAACGGTTAGTGAGGGTATTTTATATAGCCAATCACGCGATGGTGACCTACAAGCGATTACCATTCCAGAATAAATTATTTGCTCAACCTGCTAATTATTATTGGTTGGTCAAATATTTAGGCTAAAATTATAAACGGCTCCAATGCAAAATGCACTGGAGCCGTTGTTTATTAATAAAACTGATATAATTATCTAGTTATATTGAGTTGAAAGAGAAACTTGAAATGAAGATGCTTCCTGTAGTAGCGATTGTTGGGCGACCCAATGTCGGTAAATCAACATTATTTAATCGACTAACGCGTAGTCGAGACGCGTTAGTTGCCGATTATCCTGGCTTAACTCGTGATCGCCAATATGGTAAAGCGGAAGTTGAAGAACATCCTTTTATCGTTATTGATACCGGTGGTATTGAAGGCAATGAAAAAGGTATTGATGCGCTAATGGCTGAGCAATCGCTCATTGCCATTGAAGAAGCCGATGCCGTGTTGTTTATGGTTGATGCAAGAGCGGGTTTAACATCCGCAGATCAAGGCATTGCCAGTCATTTACGCAAGCAAGACAAAAAAGTATTTTTGGTGGCAAATAAAGTTGATGGCATTGACGCAGACTCTGCCGTTGCCGACTTTTATTCTCTTGGCTTGGGTGATGCCGTACATCAAATCGCCGCGGCACATGGTCGTGGTGTTACCCAATTATTAACTTTGGCACTAACACCTCATATTGAGGAACTTGGCAAGCCAAAAGCACAAGAAAATGATGAATTTGACGGTGACTTTGAAGATATCATTGGTGATGAAGCGTTAGACGAGAAAAACATTGCTGAAGCGCCAGAAGAAACTGATACCATCAAGCTCGCTATTATTGGTAAGCCTAATGTCGGTAAGTCTACCTTAACTAACCGTATTTTGGGTGAAGACAGAGTTGTAGTATATGACATGCCGGGGACGACACGCGACAGTGTTTATATCCCGATGGAGCATAACGGCCGGCCATATACCTTAATTGATACTGCGGGTATTCGTCGCCGTAAAAATGTTACCGATATCGTCGAGAAATTTTCTGTTGTTAAAACCTTGCGTGCAATAGAAGATGCTAACGTCTGTCTATTGATCATTGATGCACAAGAGGGCATCAGTGACCAAGATTTAAGTTTACTGGGTTTTATTTTAGAAGCCGGTCGCTCCTTGGTATTAGCGGTAAATAAATGGGATGGTTTAGATGACCATGTTAAAGACCGCATTAAGTCTGAATTAGACCGTCGTTTAGGTTTTATTGATTTTGCTCGTATTCATTTTATTTCAGCGCTTCACGGTACCGGTGTTGGGCATTTATATGAGTCTGTAGAAGAAGCGTTTGTCTCGGCGACCAAACGTATTTCAACTTCTATGGTGACTAAAATTTTAGATATGGCGGTGTTTGATCATCAGCCCCCTATGCATCAAGGTCGTCGTATTAAATTAAAATATGCTCATGCCGGTGGTTACAATCCACCGATTATTGTTATTCATGGCAATTTAGCGAAAAACTTACCCATTTCTTACAAGCGTTACTTGATGAATTACTATCGTAAATCATTAAAAATCATGGGCACGCCAATAAGAATTGAGTTTAGGGAAACCTCTAACCCGTTTGCAGGGAAGAAAAAACTAACTTATACCGAACAAAAGAAAATGGCACGTGCTACGCAAGGTTATAAGAAGGATTAGCTCGCTATAGGGCTTTAATTAGCAGAAAAGGCTGATTGTCATATCAGCCTTTTTTTATGGCGAATTTTGGCTAAAATAGCAACAAAGTATATTGCTTTCAGGATAATATTCCGCTAATGTAAAGTTACTAAGTAGTTTATTTTATTATATTATTTTGATTGCTTTAAGATAATTATTTTGGAAATTTATGTCTGGTAACTCGATGAAAATGGAAACTATTGGGCGATTAAATCGCAACTTGGCGTTGTTGAATCCAGGCGCTATTGTAACCTTAGATATGTCTACACCTGCGGGCCAACGCGGTAAATTTCGTTCAAGTTTTATTGGTTATATGCCAAAAAATTACGTCTTAGTACAATATCCGGATAGTTCAAAATTGGGCAGTTTTTCACAATATATTGCCCAAGGCATGGGCGTAACAGTACGTGGGTTAATTGAAGGGCATGAAGGCGCAGTAGTCGCATTTGTCTCTAATGTTAAGCAAACAATCCAAATCCCATCGCGCATTATCGTACTTGAATTTCCACGTGAAGTTAGCTTACAGAATTTACGCTCTTCTATGCGAATTGATACTTATATTAAGGCAAAAATCAAAGTGAAAGATGAATACTGGGCGTCGGTAATATCTGATATTTCTGTTACTGGTTGCCTGTTAATGATTAACAACGGCGAAAAATTGACATTAACTGACGATAATCCTGTGGAAGTTATTATTGAAGATTTTCAAGGTCTAAAAAACCTTAAACTAGCCGCGACTATTTGTAATAGTAAAATTCAAAGTGATGGCGTTCTGCTCGGTGTTAAGTTTGACGAATCAAGTAAAATAGAAGTGACTAAGTTACTACAACAAGCGGTTATTTCACCGCATTAATTGGCTTGTACAGCGATAACTTTAGCGTCTATAACGCCGTCTGCTACTTCAACCTTAATATTATCCTCGATGGTAATATCTTTAATATTTTTAATCATTTTTCCCTGTTCATCACGGGTTATACTATAACCGCGAGCAATTGTAGCCAGTGGACTGACGATATGCAGTTGTTCGCATTGGTGAGCAAAACTTTCTCGCTTTGCAATTAATAATCGTTGCTGTGCACTAATAAGTTTTACTTTCAGCTGGGCAGCTTGCAGCTGATTTTGCTTTATTTTCGTCGATGGTGTGGCATTGATTAGCCTTTGTTTAAGGTATTGAGGCTTATGTTTACGTTGGCTTAACTCTCTGGTAATTAGCGCTTGTAAGCGCATACTGAGTTCATCTGACTTTTGCTGTTTATTTTGTAACTGCTGTTCGGGATGTACTTGGCCTAATCTGTGGTTCAAACTCGTTAGTGTGTGGATTGAACGTTTTAATTGCTGTTTAAGCGCGAGCTGACCACGATTGAGTAGCTCGATAACTCTATTGATACGTTCATCAACATCAGCAGAAACTATTTCGGCTGCCGCAGACGGCGTTGGGGCTCTTAGATCAGCAACATAGTCAGCTAGTGTGGTATCAATCTCATGCCCAACGGCACTGATAGTTGGCAAAGCTGAATGGAAAATAGCGCGCGCCACGATTTCTTCATTAAAGGCCCATAAGTCTTCCAGTGAGCCGCCACCTCGACCTATCAATAATACGTCCACTTCATTACGTTGATTGGCTACAGTGATTGCTTGGACAAGGTCATATTTTGCCTGTTCACCTTGAACTAAAGCGGGGTAAATAATGACGTTTAATAGCGGGTTTCTTCTTTTTAATACTGTGATGATATCTTTTACTGCCGCGCCGGTAGGCGAAGTAACAATACCAACCGTTTGAATTAATTTAGGAATTACTTGTTTGTGATGTAATTCAAATAAGCCTTCGCGATGTAACTTATCTTTTAAGAGTTGATATTGTTGGCGCAATAGGCCTTCACCAGCAGATTCCATTTGCTCAATAATAAGTTGGAAGTCGCCTCGGGGTTCATACAAGGAAACTTTAGCTCGAACTAATACTTGCTGACCATTTTTTGGCGTTATGTTGACTCGACGGTTATTGCCTTTGAACATGGCACAGCGAACTTGGGACTTTTGATCTTTTAATGATAAATACCAATGTCCAGAGCTTGCGGCAATAAAATTAGATATTTCACCACATAACCAAACGGTATTTAACTCACTTTCTAATAGAAAACGTACTTTTTTAGTGAGTTCACTTACTTGTAGAATATGCTGTTGAGCCATAAATGCTTTACTTTTTCTATTGTTAAGGCGTAATAATAGGGTAGTTGGCAAGTATTATATATTTGTTTAGGCAATCTTCGACAGTTTATTTTCGTTTAATTGCAATTTTAAGTTTACCTTAGCAGGGAAAGCGGTTAAAATTCTGCCGCAATATTTCCTCCCTAACCACTCATTTTAGAGAGATGTTGCGATGCTAAGAATTGCCCAAGAAGCGTTAACTTTTGACGATGTTTTACTGGTACCAGCCCACTCTACGGTACTGCCCCATACTGCCGATTTAAAAACTAAATTAACTCGAAAGATTAATTTAAATGTTCCTATGATCTCTGCGTCGATGGACACAGTGACTGAAGCGCGTTTAGCTATTACCTTGGCACAAGAAGGTGGTCTCGGTTTTATTCACAAAAATATGACCATAGCTGAACAGGCCAAAAATGTTTCTCAAGTTAAGAAATATGAAAGTGGTATTGTTTCAGATCCGGTCACCGTTAACCCAAGTGCTACCATTGAAAACACCATGCGTTTAGCGGACGACGTAGGCTTTTCTGGTTTTCCTGTCGTTGATGAAAAAAATAAGTTGGTTGGTATTATTACCGGCCGTGACTTACGTTTTGAAACGGATTTAACAAAACCGGTTTCAGCATTGATGACCAAAAAAGACAAATTAGTCACGGTCAAAGAAGGTGCATCACGGGAAGTTATTTTAGGCTTAATGCATGAACATCGCATTGAAAAAATTCTGATGGTTGATGATGCTTTTACGTTAAAGGGTTTAATTACCGTTAAAGATTACCAAAAAGCGGAAAGTAAACCTAACGCCTGTAAAGATGAGTTAGGTCGCTTACGTGTTGGTGCCGCTGTTGGCGTTGGTGCGGGTACCGATGAACGTATCGACGCGTTAGTTGCTGCCGGTGTTGATGTACTGTTGATTGATACTTCTCATGGTCATTCACAAGGTGTCATTGACCGAGTTGCTGAAACTCGTGCCAAGTATCCAGATTTACAAATTATTGCTGGTAATGTCGCTACAGGAGCCGGTGCTAAAGCATTGGCTGATGTCGGTGTTGACGCAGTAAAAGTAGGTATAGGCCCAGGATCAATTTGTACTACCCGTATCGTTACCGGTGTTGGTGTACCACAATTAACCGCAATCTCTAATGCTGTTGAAGCGCTAAAAGGTACCGGTATTCCCGTTATTGCTGATGGTGGTATTCGTTTTTCTGGTGATATTGCCAAGGCATTAGTTGCTGGTGCGCACTGTGTCATGGTCGGCAGCATGTTGGCGGGTACGGAAGAAGCGCCTGGTGAAGTTGAACTGTACCAAGGTCGCTACTACAAATCATATCGTGGCATGGGCTCTTTAGGTGCCATGAATCAGAAAGAAGGCTCAAGCGACCGATACTTCCAAAAATCAGATGGCGAAGCAGACAAACTAGTGCCTGAAGGCATTGAAGGTCGCGTTGCTTATAAAGGCCCTGTTGCTGCGATTATTCATCAGCAAATGGGGGGGTTACGTTCCTCGATGGGCTTAACCGGCTGTGCAACGATTGAAATCATGCGTACTAAGCCAGAGTTTATGAAGATTACTTCTGCAGGCATGGGTGAGTCACATGTGCATGACGTAACCATCACCAAAGAAGCACCCAATTACCGTATGGGTTAGTTTTATTGAATTATTGTCGCTCGGTTTTGGCGTTGCAAGTGCTCACGCCTTAAACTAGGACGACAATATTTTCAATAGGGTGTAGATAGAAATTTTAGCAACTGATGAGGGTGAATACTTCATCGAAAAAAATTCAAATAGGCTGAGCGGCAACTCATTTTGAGTAATGCTCAGTCTGTTCATTTTATATATTGATAAATAAAAGTAGGAAAACAACATGAGTAAAGACATTCATGATCACCGCATACTGATATTAGATTTTGGTTCGCAGTACACGCAACTTATTGCTCGTCGCGTGCGAGAAATTGGCGTTTATTGTGAATTATGGGCCTGGGATGTTACCCAAGAGCAAATTGCAGGCTTTAATCCTACCGGTATTATTTTAGCCGGTGGACCTGAGTCGGTAACTGAACATAATTCTCCGCGTGCGCCTGAGTATGTCTTCAATGCCGGTGTACCTGTTTTAGGTATTTGCTATGGTATGCAAACAATGGCAGAGCAATTGGGTGGCGGCGTTGAAAGCTCAGAGCATAAAGAATTTGGTTATGCGGCGGTTGAAGTTATCACTAAATCTGCACTCTTTAATGCCATTGAAGACCATGTGGGTGAAAATGGTAACGCCTTGTTAGATGTTTGGATGAGCCATGGCGATAAAGTGTCGGCGATCCCTGAAGGTTTTGTAACCATTGCACAAACGCCTAGCTGTAAATATGCCGCGATGGCGAATGAAGATAAACAATTCTACGGGGTACAATTTCACCCTGAAGTTACCCATACTAAACAAGGCTTGCGTATTCTTGAGCATTTCGTTGTTGATATTTGTCAATGTGAAAAGCTTTGGACCTCGGCGTCAATTATTGAAGACGCGATTGAGAAAATGAAGGCACAAGTCGGCGATGATGAAGTCGTACTGGGCTTATCGGGTGGTGTTGATTCATCAGTTGTCGCCATGCTTTTACATCGCGCTATCGGTGATAAATTAACCTGTGTTTTTGTAGATAACGGCTTATTACGTTTAAACGAAGCTCAACAAGTGATGGATATGTTTGGTGATCATTTCGGTTTGAACATCATTCATGTTAATGCGGAAAACCGTTTCTTGGATCGTTTGGCTGACGAGAATGACCCTGAGAAAAAACGTAAAATTATTGGTAATGTTTTTGTTGAAATTTTTGATGAAGAAGCCAATAAACTTAAGAATGCTAAATGGTTAGCGCAAGGCACTATCTACCCTGATGTTATTGAGTCAGCAGCGTCGGCTACCGGTAAAGCTCATGTGATCAAGTCGCACCATAATGTCGGTGGCTTACCTGAACATATGAAACTTGGCTTAGTCGAACCATTACGTGAATTATTCAAAGATGAAGTGCGTAAAATAGGTCTTGAATTAGGTTTGCCTTATGACATGTTATATCGTCATCCTTTCCCAGGGCCTGGTTTAGGTGTGCGAATTTTAGGTGAAGTGAAAAAAGAATATGCTGACTTACTACGTCGTGCTGATCATATTTTCATTGAAGAATTACACAAGCATGACTTGTATAAAAAAGTAAGCCAAGCATTTACGGTATTTTTACCCGTACGTTCAGTCGGTGTCATGGGCGATGCGCGTAAATATGATTGGGTCGTGAGTTTACGTTGTGTTGAAACTATCGACTTTATGACCGCACGTTGGTCGCATTTACCCTACGATTTCTTAGGGTTAGTATCTAACCGTATCATTAACGAAATTGATGGTATATCTCGGGTAGTTTACGACATTTCAGGGAAGCCACCTGCGACGATCGAATGGGAGTGATTTTGTTTTAAGCTGGTTATAATCTTCAATTTTCGCGTTGCAAGTACTTACCTAGTAAACTAGGCTCGGTGCTACCGCCTTGAAGTTGAATGTTCTGTCATCGGCAATATTGCGCTACCGAATGGACAATTAAATTATTCGATTATGGTACAAAAACTCTGCGGTGCATTATTTACTGATCAAGAGTTTATGAAAATAACCCAGAGCTGATTTTTTAGCACCTATCATCTTAAGCCCCGTGAAATTTAACGGGGCTTTTTTATATGTGAGAGTAAATGACGTTAAAAAATTAACATCTAAATCTCTCATGAGCCGTAAAGTTATCATAGTACTAAGATGAATGATTTAGTCGAAAGGTATGCCTGATAGCAATTGAATTAATGAATTCACCACTTAGCGAAAATTAAAAGCTCGATAGCCACAGGTGCATGGTTCCAGGCTGAAGCTAAATACCTAAATACCTAAATGCATGTAGGCAGCTTATCAAAATCTATAACGCTGCCTATAAAGCTTTTCAGTAGCAAACAGGAACGTCACACAAGGTATGAAACATAAGACCGGATGGATGTGGGAGCTAGAGCGACTTAGAAGGTAAAGCCGAGCATAGCTCTATGCCTAACGAATTTTGCTGTGCTAAGTTCGCTACTGAAACGCTAAGTTAGTGGATTCATTATTTCAATTGGTATAATACAATAAACTAGCGAACAGATATTTAAAAGCAGGCGAATTATGTCAACGTTACAGCAATCATTAAAAAACTCCTTTGGCTTTGACGAGTTCAGAGCTGGGCAAGAACAAACGATAACGCAGCTACTTCAGGGAGACGCCTCACTCGCTATTTTCCCAACAGGCGCGGGTAAGTCATTGTGCTATCAATTAGCGGCAATAAACTTACCGCATTTAACCTTAGTGGTCTCACCGTTACTGGCTTTAATGAAGGACCAATTAGCATTTTTACATACCAAAGGTATCGCGGCCGCAAGTATCGATTCAACGCTATCATTTGAAGAAAGTCAGCAAATTACCCTGGAAGTTCGTGCAGGTAAAATCAAGATTTTAATGGTGTCGGTTGAGCGTTTTAAAAACGAGCGTTTTCGTCAGTTTATTGAATCCATTGCTATTTCAATGTTAGTGGTAGACGAAGCCCATTGTATTTCTGAATGGGGACACAATTTTCGGCCCGATTATTTAAAATTGCCACGTTACCGACAAGAACTGAATATCCCATTAGTACTGTTGTTAACGGCAACGGCGACTAAACAAGTTAAACTCGATATGGCGAATAAGTTTGCTATTAGCCAAGAGCATATAGTGCAAACCGGCTTTTATCGTAGTAACTTAGATTTATCTGTGTTGCCGGTTGCCGAAATAGCAAAAAATCAAACATTAGTTGATTTAATTCATCATCACCAGGGCTGCGGTATTATTTATGTCACCTTGCAACATAGTGCAGAAAAAGTAGCTGATTTCCTGCAACAACAAGGTATAGCGGCAAAGGCTTATCACGCGGGCTTTAAAGATGATGTACGCAAGCAAATTCAGCAAGACTTTATGCAAGGTAAAACCCCAATAATCGTCGCGACTATTGCTTTTGGTATGGGAATAGATAAATCCAATATTCGTTTTGTTATTCATTATGATCTCCCCAAATCAATTGAAAATTATAGTCAAGAAATTGGTCGAGCAGGCCGAGATAAAGCTAATGCCGCTTGTTTTACCTTAGCCAACCTTGATGGCATTCACACCGTAGAAAACTTTGTTTATGCCGATACACCCGAGCGCGCAAGCATCGACTATGTTTTGCAAAATATAGGTAGCGAAATGCAAAACGGCCAATGGGAACTGCAGGTACTTAGCTTGTCAAATGCTAGTAACATTAAGCAGTTACCGTTAAAGACATTACTGGTCCAGTTAGAGCTACTTGGTGTTATTGACGCAAAATATAGCTATTTTGCCGATTTTAAATTTAAATTTATAACCCCGAAAACAGAAATTATTAGTAGTTTTAATGCTGAAAGAAATGAATTTTTAGCGCAAGTGTTTAATTGTGCAAAAATGAAAAAAATCTGGGGCGAGCCTGATTTTGATCTCATGCACTCTCGCCATAACGCGCCAAGAAAAAGAATTGTCTCGGCATTAGAATACTTAGCAGAGCAACAGCACATTGTGTTAGAAACAAAAAAGGCAACCGAAGTATTCAGTGTTAACATGGCGGCGTTAGAAGATAGTGCTCTGCTCGACACGCTTGCTCATTATTTTCTTGAAAAAGAACAGGCTGAAATTGAACGTATTAGTAAGCTGGTAGCGTTTTTTCAAAGCGACGGTTGTTTAACTCAGCAGCTTTCGCATTACTTTGATGATCAGCGTGCACCGAAAAACTGTGGTCATTGTTCGGTTTGTCGCGGAAAAGTGGCAGTATTGCAGTATTCGAATAATCATCAAGCGGTTAATTCAGAGACCATTGCGCTCGCCATTTCGCAGTTACAGCAACACTTTTCGACTTTAAAAACTAATGCTACACAACCTGTAGATATGGTATCTATTGACACTATTTGTCGATTTTTATCTGGCATGAGCATACCGCTATTTACCCGGACTAAAGTGCGGCAACTCAGTTATTTTGGTGTTTGTCAGTATATGCGCTATAGCGAGATTAAAGCCAAGGTGTTGCAAGGTTTAAAGTAAGTTTAAGATCAAAAAAGGCACTGATAAAGTGCCTTTTTTTCATCTAAGAGCAGATTAAAATAAACTAACGACTAGTGATTATGTCCACAACCGCCTTCACCATGAACATGGCCATGTGCTAATTCTTCTTCAGTTGCATCACGCACTTCTAAAATTTCAACATCAAATTTTAAATCCATACCCGCTAGTGGGTGATTACCGTCAACCGTAATCTCGTCTTCTTGGGCGTCAATCACGATAACGGTTTGTTCGCCATCGTCAGTAGTAGCGCGCAGCTGACTACCGACGGCTAAATCTTCAATACCAGCGAACATGTCTTTTGGTACCGTTTGCACAAAACCGTCTTCACGTTGGCCATAAGCATTATCTGCACTGACATCAACTTCGAATTTATCCCCGGCTTCGTGGTCAACTAAAGCTGCTTCCAAGCCAGGGATAAGATAATGAGAGCCTTGAATTACCGCTAATGGGCTGTGATCATATGAACTATCAATTAAGGTGTCTTCGCTATCAGATACCGCGTAATGCAGTACAACAACTTTGTTGTCGGTAATTTTCATATTATGTCCTATGCTATGTCTGTGCTTAATTTGTATGGTAAGGGTAGTATGGTTAAATTTGAATCTTGTGTTTTAATTCTGAGTTCAGTGGTATCATCGATATCGTTAGCTAAAACGCCTTGAATATAGCTCTGCATATTACTCGATTGATAAACCGCTAATACATCACCAGCTTTCCGCCAATTTTCACCGAGTTTTTTCTCAATAATATCACCAACGTTAGCCATCATATCTTTACCGGTCAGCGCAAAGAGTGCGCGTTTGTTTTTGCCTAAATATTGCATACGTGCCACCGTTTCTTGGCCTAAATAACAGCCTTTAGTAAAGCTAATACCATTGATTGCTTGAAGGTTGAGCATCTGCGGAACATATTCTGCGACATATTGTTGAGAAAGTAGTGGAAAACCTGCTGAGATTTCCAGTAAATCCCATACGGCATCGCTATAGCTTGGAAAGTCAAAAGTCGCAGATATTTCAGTTATTTTTTCGGCTGTATCAATAATGACATAGCGGCTAATGTTGCCAGCAATGTAAACCAAGGTGGTATTGTTTTCATGAACTACTGGCGTTAGATTATCTGGCACTTTTTGAAATAACTCAGCCATTTTTATCGCTGCTTGCTGACCCGCAATTGCTAAATAAGCATGCTCTGTGTCCTGGGTTATTTCAACTTTAGCAAAAACACCAAATTTCTTTAGCTCTGCTAATGACTGTTCAATCGAACTTTTCGGTTGTAACAGTAAGAACTTTCCTTGACGCTCAAGTAAACGAAACGCAGAGAAAACTTTGCCTTTGGCATTACAGTGCGCGCCATTAAGTAGCTTTTCCAGCGCTAAGCTAGCAACGTCACAGGTTACTTGCCCTTGGAGATATTTTATTTGTTCTTCACCAGTTAAGGTAATAGCGCCAAGACTATCAAGGTTGATTGCAAATACTTCTGGTAATTCGTTATAACTCGGTAAGTTATTATTCATTATGTTGTTCATCCGACAATAGTGCTAAAAAGGCTATTAACCTCATAGGTGAGGACATTTATTCAAATTACAACCATAGACTTTATTTTTTCTGCTACTTTATTATAAGAAGATACCTAATTTAATGATCAATTCGTGGCTATTTTAACTTTGGGTTTGTTAGAATACGTTGAATTTAACTAATTAGGCTGATGTATGACATTAACAGATAATAAACCTCGACTGCGCTGGGCTTGTCGACGTGGCATGCTAGAGTTAGATGTGCTTTTTATGCCATTCGTTGAAGAGGCCTATGATGAGTTATCTATCGAGAATAAAGCTATTTTTGAGCGTTTGTTAGTGTGTCAAGATCCTGAGTTATTCGCTTGGTTTATGGGGCACGAAACTTGTGAAGATAAAGAGCTTAACGCCATGGTGCAGATTATATTACAGCGAGTTAAAATATAATATTAAAGTATCGCCTTCTGCGCATAGGGCGATATTTAACTTATTATTTTACCTTTTTTTTGCTTACATTGCCTTGACGTTTCTCTTCGATTTCAAAGCTTGGCTTGGGGTTTGTATTGCATTGCTAGTGTACTTGGTTATTTTTATCTCTCAACAGAATCCAATAACATTATCAAGTGCGAGTAAATGGTTTATGTTGTTTACCTCAACGGACAATAAAACCACAACACATTTTGTTTTATTAGAAACAGGCATATGCCAATTTAATGATCGCCAAGCATTACAAATATCTACCCATTCACAAATTAACTTATGGGGCTATTGGTTAGTGTTTACGAGTAGCGACACAGCATTGACTAAATACTTTATTTTTAAAGATAGCCTGTCTAGTGAAGATCAAGCACGTTTGGCTCGCACCATAATACGGGTGAAAAATACCCGTGAAAAACTCAGCTGAGTTACACCGCTAAAACACATCCAATGTCTTATGGTTTAAGAATAGTGATTCTCGCCTCTGGCAGCATCTCAGGATAGTCTAACGTGTAATGTAAACCTCGGCTTTCTTTGCGATCTAGTGCAGATCTTATAATTAATTCAGCTACTTGCACTAAGTTTCGCAATTCCAATAGGTTATTACTGACTCTAAAATGTCGATAATACTCTTCAATTTCACTTTGCAATAACTCGACTCGGTGTAAAGCTCTTTCTAAGCGCTTTGTGGTGCGCACTATACCCACGTAGTCCCACATAAATAAACGCAGTTCGTGCCAATTATGTTGTATAACAACCTCTTCATCAGAGTCAGTCACTCGGCTTTCATCCCAAGGTGGTAGTACGATATTAGGCAGCTTTAGATCTAGGTTTTGTTCAATATCAATCGCGGCAGCTTTAGCAAAGACTAAACACTCTAGTAAAGAATTACTTGCCATACGATTGGCGCCATGAAGTCCGGTATATGCAACTTCTCCTATGGCGTATAAATTATTAATATCGGTTTGGCCTTGCTGATTAATCATAACCCCACCACAGGTGTAATGAGCAGCGGGTACCACCGGCATTGGTTGTTTCGTGATATCGATACCGAGCATAAGCGTGCGTTCGTAAATTGTCGGGAAATGCTGCTTAATAAAGTCACTTGACTTGTGACTGATATCTAAATACATACAATCGGCACCCAGTCGTTTCATTTCGAAATCTATCGCGCGCGCGACAATATCACGAGGTGCTAATTCAGCTCGCTCATCAAAGCTTGGCATAAATCGGCTACCGTCAGGACGTCGTAAAATAGCGCCTTCACCTCTAAGAGCCTCTGTTAATAAAAACGTTCCAGCTTCAGGATGAAATAAACAGGTTGGATGAAATTGGTTAAACTCCATATTGGCAACGCGACAACCGGCACGCCATGCCATAGCAATACCATCACCGCTAGCAACATCAGGATTTGAGGTGTATTGATAGACTTTACTCGCGCCACCGGTGGCTAAAATAGTCTTTTTGGCAAAAATACGCTCTACGTGCTCGTCATTGCGATTCCAGACATAAGCGCCAATACATTCTCGTTTAGTCTTTGCCTTATCTTCTTGGTAAACCAGATCAATAGCGTTATAGCGTTCAAAAATACGAATACGACGATGACTTTTTACTTGTGCTACCAGTGTAGTTTGAATAGCTTGGCCGGTGGCATCGGCAGCGTGCAAAATTCTCCGGTGGCTGTGACCGCCTTCCCGCGTTAAATGATAACGAATATCGCCATTTTCTGCCGGAACATCTTGATCAAAGTTAACCCCTTTATCAATTAACCACTCTAGACAGTCTTTGGCATTTTCAGCGGTATATTGCACGGCTGCTTCATCGCATAGCCCAGCCCCAGCAATCAGCGTATCGGCGACATGCGATGCAACGCTATCATTTTCATCGAATACTGCCGCAACCCCACCTTGTGCATAAAATGTTGAACCCTCATTAATTTGGTCTTTGCTGAGGATAATAACGTTGGCATTTTTCGCCAAATGCAGCGCAAGTGATAACCCAGCGGCGCCACTGCCGATAATTAAAACGTCACAATTGTGTTGTTGATTCATATATTCTTGAAATTAAGGTACAATAATTGATAGCTCAATATTAACTTTTATTGCAGTTACAGAACAGCAGAAAACTATTTTTATAAATAAAATTCAATTTTTTTCAATATTTATCGAACTTTTTGGCACAAGGCTAGTCCTACTTGTTGTGTTTGCTATGAGCCAGACGTAAACCAGATGTAGATAAGTTAAATAATGGTGAGTAGGAGATAGGGCTCAGATGAGCGAACAGAACGTTGACCAGAAGTTGGTTGAGCGGGTGCAACGTGGTGATAAAAACGCATTTAACCTGCTAGTCATTAAATACCAACACAAAGTAGCAAATTTGGTTTCACGCTATGTTAAAAATCATAGTGATGTACCTGATATAGTACAAGAAGCATTTATTAAAGCTTATCGAGCTTTACCTAATTTTCGAGGTGATAGTGCTTTTTATACTTGGTTATACCGCATAGCGGTTAACTGTGCGAAAAATCATTTAGTCGCGGGAGGGCGTAAGCCACCCGGGTCAGATATTGATGTAGAAGATGCAGAAATGTATGACTCTGGCGAGGCATTGCGTGAAAATGCTTCACCAGAAAAATTATTACTGACTAATGAAATAAAAGAGGTCGTTTTTAAGACCATAGAGCAATTGCCAGAAGATTTGCGTACAGCAATCAATCTAAGAGAATTAGAAGGCATGAGTTACGAAGAAATTGCAACGGTTATGGATTGTCCTGTTGGTACAGTTCGTTCAAGAATATTTAGGGCACGTGATGCCGTGGATAAAAAAATAAGACCCTTGTTGCAACAATAGTAAGTAAAGCAGTAACAGTAAATAGAGTATTATTTGATAGGATTTATATTTTGTTGAGTAATCGTAATTAATCAAGTGTCAGTTTCTAAGGTGTCATTATGAGTGAAAATAAGTTTGAGACAGTGTCGTCAGTTGTTGATAATTATCAACAGAATGATGAATCATTTGAGGAATTACTCAATGACTCTCACTTGTCAGCAGCGTGGGAGCGTTACCATCTAATGGGTGATGTGATGCGTGGTGAAACCTCAGATGTTATTAATCTTGAGCTATCATCTCAAATAGCTTTAGCTATTGCCGACGAGCCTACAGTCTTAGCGCCTCGCTCTAATCATAGTTTTGCCGGGAAATTAAAGGCAAAAGTGATGCAATTTGCTAAGCCTTTTGGCCAAATGGCGATTGCCGCATCTGCAGCTGGTCTTATGGTCATGGGTGTGCAACAAAATAGCGCAGAAACTGATGCGATATTACCTGCTAGCCAAGTCGTTAAAACCATGCCATTTGGTGGTATTGCAGAACCGGTAAGTTTAAATTTTCAACAAACTAGCCGTAGCAGCGAAAAACAAGCGTTTGTTGAACAGCAAAGACGTTTTCAAGCGCTATTATCCGACCATCAGCAACAAATAAAATTAAGTTCAGTTGATGCAGGCAATACAACGCAAAAAATTGATAAGGCTGAAGAACCAGCTAAATGAAATTAATACCTAGTCTGCTGTTATTGGTTACCATTAGCACATCAATTGCAGCCAATGAAAATGAACAAGCCGAACCTTGGCTTGAACGTCTCGCACAATCCCTGCAAACGCTTAATTTTAGTACTTCTTTTGTTGTGGTTAAAAACAATCAAGCAGAACCTTATCATTGGTTTCATGGCGTAGATGAAAACGGCAACGAGTTAGAAATTCTCTCTTTACTAAACGGACCGCGTAGAGACATTTTACGCAAGAAAAATACTGTTAGTTATATCGAGCCTGAATTACCCCCATACTCGGTCACATCACAACAAATAACCGGCCCTATCCCTGCTGTTTTACGCGGTGATGCTAGTAATTTGGCGGAAACCTATGATTTTATTTCAGTCGGTCGTAGTCGTGTACTAGGGCGTCCAGCACAATTAATTCGTATTGTTTCTAAAGATCCGTATCGTTATGGGCACTGGTTGTGGTTGGACCAAAAAACAGGCATGTTATTAAAACTTGCCTTGGCTAATCGTAGCGGTCAATTACTTGAGCAAATACAGTTTACCCATTTAGATATAACGGCTGAACTAGGTGACAGTTTACTGCAATTGCAGCAAACAACATTGCCAAAAGTTATTGAAATTCCAGAAGGCTATCAGGAGCAAATATTACAATGGCAAGTAAATTGGCTGCCAACGGGCTTTAAACGTTTAAATGCAAATCGTCATCGTATTTCTACGACAAATAAGCCTGTTGAATTTATGCTTTTTAATGATGGCTTAGTCGATGTATCTGTTTATGTAAATCCAAGTGAAGAAAGCCAACGAGCGACGGATTACGTTATGGATGGCGCTACGGTAGTATTAAATCAAGTGGTCAATGGTTTTGAAGTCAGTGTTGTCGGTAAAATCCCGGCGAAAACGGCAAAAGCGATTGCTGACTCTGTTGTTTTGACGCCAAAAACCGCGCCATGATAGAAGAACAAGCTACTGTCGTTGCAATTGATAATGACAATATTACCGTTACTAGTACGATAAAGTCTGCTTGTAGCGGTTGTCAGCAAGTCGATAACTGCGGCAGTGGCCAGGTGGCTAAAGCGTTTCCTCAGAAGAGACTATCGTTAACACTAAAATCCTCACTAGCATTAGAACTTGGCGATAATGTCGTTTTAGGTTTGAATGAAAGTGCACTTTTGCAGTCTGCTTGGCAAGTTTATTTATGGCCGCTACTGGGTTTGTTGCTTGCTTCATGGTTTGGCCAATGGCTTTATATCGGCGGTATACTAACCCATGAAATTTTTGCCATATTTTTAGGTGTTATTGGTGGTTATTGTGGTTTTACCTTGGCAAAAAGGCAACAAATTAAAAGCGCTACGTGCGCAAAACTTGCGCCAAAAATTATGCGCCGAGAAAATCAAAACATCATGATTACAGAAATCACTGATTGAATCGCAACAAAAGATAGCCCCAGAGCGCTAAATTAGCTAAAATCTCGCCATTATTGAATTAACTACAAGCTTATTTGACTTCCCATTTATGAAAAATATTCGAAACTTTTCTATTATCGCCCATATTGATCACGGTAAATCAACGCTTTCAGATCGCCTAATACAACATTGTGGTGGTCTACAAGAACGTGAGATGGAAGCCCAAGTACTTGATTCTATGGATATTGAGCGTGAGCGTGGTATTACCATTAAAGCGCAAAGTGTTACTTTAGACTATAAAGCGAAAAACGGTGAAGTGTATCAACTAAACTTTATCGATACTCCTGGTCACGTTGATTTTTCTTATGAAGTTTCCCGCTCATTAGCCTCTTGTGAAGGTGCCTTGCTAGTTGTTGACGCGGGTCAAGGTGTTGAAGCCCAAACAGTAGCTAACTGTTACACGGCACTTGAAATGGATTTGGAAGTTATCCCAATTCTAAATAAAATTGATTTGCCACAAGCAGATCCTGAACGTGTCAGTGAAGAAATTGAAGATATTATCGGCATTGACGCCACAGGTGCGGTTACTTGTTCTGCTAAAACCGGTCTAGGCATTGAAGATGTCTTAGAAACCATTGTTGAGAATATTCCAGCGCCAGAAGGCGACCCAGATGCGCCTCTACAAGCACTTATTATCGATTCGTGGTTTGATAATTATCAAGGCGTAGTGTCCTTGGTTCGAATTATCAATGGTCAAGTGAAAAAGGGCGATAAAATGGTGGTTATGTCGACTGGACAAAACCATATTATCGACAAGGTGGGTATTTTTACGCCTAAGCAAAAAGACACTGGTATTTTGAAAGCCGGTGAAGTAGGTTTTCTTATTGCGGGTATTAAAGAAATTCACGGTGCACCAGTAGGTGACACGATTACCATCTTTAAAAAAGAAGCTGAAAAGGCCTTACCTGGCTTTAAAAAAGTTCAGCCACAAGTTTACGCGGGTATCTTTCCAATCAGTTCTGATGATTATGAAAACTTCCGTGACGCCTTGAATAAATTAAGCTTGAATGACGCGTCTTTATTTTTTGAACCTGAAAATTCATCAGCACTAGGTTTTGGTTTTCGTATCGGTTTCTTGGGTATGTTACACATGGAGATCGTGCAAGAACGTCTTGCTCGCGAATACGATCTTGATCTGATCACGACAGCGCCAACGGTAAATTACGAAATAGTTTGCACCAACGGTGATGTTATCTCTATTGATAATCCAAGTGACTTACCGGCAACAAACAATATTGAAGAAATTCGTGAACCGATAGTACAAGCGAATATTCTTGTTCCGCAAGAACATTTAGGTAATGTTATTACCTTATGTATTGAAAAACGTGGTATGCAAAAAGATATTATCTATCATGGCAATCAAGTCGCAGTAACCTATGAGTTACCGATGGCAGAAGTGGTGATGGACTTTTTTGATAAATTAAAATCAACGAGTCGTGGTTATGCGTCTTTAGATTATCATTTTATTCGTTTTGAAGCTGCTGACATGGTACGTGTCGATGTCATGATTAATGGCGATCGCGTTGATGCACTAGCGATGATCACGCATCGCGCGAACTCAGTTGCCCGTGGCCGTATGTTGGTTGAGAAGTTAAAAGAATTAATTCACCGACAAATGTTTGATATCGCTATTCAAGCAGCTATTGGTAACAATGTTATCGCACGTACAACGGTCAAACAGCTACGCAAGAACGTAACTGCCAAGTGTTATGGTGGTGATATCTCTCGTAAGAAAAAATTATTACAGAAACAAAAAGATGGTAAAAAACGTATGAAGCAAGTGGGTAATGTAGAAGTGCCACAAGAAGCGTTTTTAGCGGTACTTAAATTGGATAAATAATGATACCACGTTAATTATCTGCTCATTTCTAATGGTTAAAATGAAAAGCTACAGCGCTATAAAATTTATAAGTAGAATAGCAGCTTATAAATTTTACCTGTTGTATTTATCCGTTTTTTCAGATAAAAAAATAGCAGACATAATTAGTTAAATTGGTATGAGTTTAATTATTAAAAGATAGGAATAATATGGCAGTTTACTTTTCGATATTTTTAGTCATTGTTACCGCAATTACCGGCATTGTTTGGCTAGCCGATAAATTTTATTTAGCACCGCAACGCCAACTTAAGCTGGTTGATGCGCAAGCTCAATGTGAAACACCGCTAGGCGATGATATTGCTGCCAAGTTAACTGAGCCTTCGGCATTGGTTGATACCTCGGTACAAATTTTTCCAGTCATAGCTTTTGTGTTGATATTGCGCTCATTTCTTTATGAACCGTTTCAAATTCCCTCGGGCTCTATGATGCCGACGTTACTGGATGGAGACTTTATTTTAGTGAATAAATTTAACTATGGCCTACGCGATCCGGTAGTTCGTAATAAATTTATTGAAATTGGCCTGCCTGAACGTGGTGATGTTGTGGTATTTAAATATCCAAGAGAGCCACAAATTGATTACATCAAACGGGTGATTGGTTTACCGGGCGATAGAGTGATCTATAAAAATAAGATCTTATATATAAAGCCCGCTTGTCTAGAGTCGGATGAAAAATGTCCAGGCTTTGAGCAGATAAAGCAAACTTTCAAAAATAAGACCGACTACAGTGACGAAGGTATGCCGATGACTCGATATACCTCGACGATGGGCGATAAAACTCATGACTTTTTAGTTAATGAAAAAATTTCACCTCGTACGCAGCATTATTTTAAACAAAGTGGTACACAAGTGAATGAATTTCTTGTCCCTAAAGGTCAATACTTTGTTATGGGCGATAATCGCGACAATAGCTTAGATGGACGTTTTTGGGGCTTTGTGCCAGAAGAAAACTTAGTGGGTGAGGCCGTTGCTATTTGGATGAGTTTCGACTTTGAACGTACCCCAGAGAGCTTTTTACCGCGTTGGATACCTACAGGCGTACGTTTTTCTCGAATTGGCGGAATTGAATAACTGTGTTACATACTCCTGCCGCGATCGCTCGACTATCAAAAAAAATTGGCTACAGCTTTAAAGAGCCAAAACTTTTATTACAAGCATTGACACACCGAAGTGCCAAAGGTGCTCATAACGAGCGTCTAGAGTTTTTAGGTGATTCCATTTTAGGTTTTGTTATTGCTGATTCTTTGTATCAACAATTTCCAAAGCACGCTGAAGGCGATCTAACTCGCATGCGCTCAAGTCTTGTTAAAGGTGTTACCTTAGCTGAAGTTGGCCGTGACTTCGATTTAGGTCAATACTTGATTTTGGGGCCAGGTGAATTAAAAAGTGGCGGTCATCGACGAGATTCAATTCTTGAGGATGCTATTGAAGCTATAATAGGCGCGGTTTATTTAGATTCAGATTTAGCCACTTGTCAGGCGCTAATACTGAGTTGGTTTGAAAAGCGTTTAGCGAATATTAAACCTGGCAATGAACAAAAAGACCCAAAAACACGGTTACAAGAATACTTGCAGGGGCGAAAAATTCCTTTGCCGCAATATGATGTAATTAATACCACGGGGCAATCACACAATCAGCAGTTCACGGTACGCTGTACAACAAGCGTACTTGAGAAGGAAGTGGTTACCAAAGGCAATAGCCGACGTAAAGCTGAACAATCAGCCGCTTTGCAGGTTTTAGCATTAATCGAACAAGCCAAGTAGCTTGTTTGACATTTAAGTTGATAATTAAATCATGACAACAACACAAACCCATTGCGGTCTCATTGCCATTGTTGGCCGACCAAATGTTGGTAAATCAACATTATTAAACACCTTGCTTGGCCAAAAGGTCAGTATTACCTCACGTAAGCCACAAACTACACGTCACCGAATATTGGGCATTTTAACCGAAGGTCACAATCAAGCAGTTTTAGTTGATACCCCAGGCCTGCATTCGGAAGAAAAACGTGCAATTAACCGCTTAATGAACCGAGCGGCCAGTAGCACCTTGGCGGAAGTTGAAACCATCGTATTTTTAGTGGAAGGTACTCATTGGACAAGTGACGATGAAATGGTACTGACGAAAATTAAAAACAGTGGTGCTCCCTGCGTATTAGTGGTTAATAAAATTGATAATATACAGGATAGAGACAGTTTGTTGCCGCATTTGCAAAAGCTAGGTGCTATGCATGAATTCGCCGATATTGTACCGATTTCAGCCAGTAAAGGCGAAAATGTTGATGCTATCAAAAAGATTTGCTTCAACGCACTGCCAGAAGGCGATTTTTGGTTTCCTGAAGATTATATTACCGATCGTTCTAGCCGTTTTATGGCCTCTGAAATTGTCCGTGAAAAGCTCATTCGTTTTACCGGTGATGAATTACCTTACTCGACGACTGTTGAGATTGAACAATTTAAGATTGATGACAAAGGCATCCTGCATATTAATGCGCTAATCTTAGTTGAAAGAACGACGCAAAAGCGCATGGTTATTGGTAATAAAGGCGAAAAGCTAAAGGTTATTGGTCAAGAAGCAAGACGTGATATGGAAAACCTATTTGAACGTAAAGTCTTTTTAGAAACTTGGGTGAAAGTTAAGTCAGGTTGGGCAGATGATGAACGAGCATTAAGAAGTTTAGGTTACGGGGATGATTACTCGGGTTAATTTGTCTGATAACTCGGTTATTTATTGAACAATGAGTCGTCAATTAATCCATACGGGCTAACTGGATATCTAGATGCAAGAAATTACGCAGTCAGCTTTTGTTCTCCATAGTCGACCTTATCGAGAGAATCAACTGTTGGTTGATTTATTAACCGAACATGACGGCAAACTGGCGGCATTAAGTTATGTTGGTCATTCTACAAAGTCGAGTCGTAAAGCATTATTGCAGCCTTTTTTACCGATTAAAGTGACCTTGAAAGGGCAGAGTAACTTAAAAAGCTTAATTCGTGTAGAGCCGATTGGAAAATCGTACCTTTTAAAAAAAAATGCCCTGTTCAGTGCTTTTTATATTAATGAATTGTTGGTTAAGTTATTGGGCGAAAATATTGCTTGTGAAGAGCTTTTTCAACAGTATAAAAGCTGTTTGAAATCTTTAGCACAAGCGAGCAATATTGAAATTTGTTTACGAGAATTTGAATTGATGCTGATGGAAGAACTGGGTGTTGCTTTTGATTTTTCATTAGTATTTGAGCATAGTGCTGAAGGCTTTTATTATCTGCCGGACGAAGGTTTTATCCCCGCTTACACAAGCTTAAAGCAGCCTTGCTATAATCGCTGGCATTTACAAGCTATCGCACAGCGCGACTTATCTAAACCTGAGGTACTCAATACATTTAAAGCGCTGATGAGGCAGGTAATTAATCATTTACTTAATGGCGTACCTCTCAATAGCCGGAAATTATTTAGTAAGAAAGCATAGTAAAATATAAAGCTTATAAATTTAAACCAGAAAACATAATAAAGAGATTGAATATGAACGATATTTTATTAGGCGTAAATGTAGATCATATTGCTACCTTGCGACAAGCGCGTGGCACTAACTACCCTGATCCGGTTTATGCAGCTGCTGTGGCGGAGCACGCTGGAGCTGATGGTATTACGGTACATTTGCGTGAAGATCGTCGCCATATCCAAGACCGAGACATTCATGTTTTAAAACAGACACTAAATACACGGATGAATTTGGAAATGGCTGTTACCGATGAAATGTTGGCTATAGCCTGTGATGTAAAACCAGTGTTTTGCTGTTTAGTGCCTGAAAAACGTGAAGAGTTAACCACGGAAGGCGGATTAGATATTGCTGGGCAACAAGATAAAATTAATGCGGCGGTAGCTAGGTTGGCTGAGGCAGGCATACAAACTAGCTTATTTATTGATGCGGATAAAAAGCAAATTGATGCTGCGCTGCTCAGTAAAGCGACTTATATCGAAATTCATACCGGTCAATATGCCGATGCAGAAACTGAAGAAGTGCAACAACAAGAACTTGCGCGTTTAATTGAAGGTATTGAGTATGCTCATGCTTTGGGCTTAAAAGTCAATGCAGGTCACGGGCTTAACTACTTTAATGTTAAGCCCATAGCGGCAATACCTGAAATAATTGAGCTTAATATTGGTCACGCTATTATCGCCCGTGCAGTGATTGATGGTTTAGATAAAGCCATTCGAGATATGAAACGTTTAATGCTAGAAGCACGTAGTTTAGCGTAATTTATTAGTACAGGGAGTATGGTTTGTCAGTTGTTGGTATTGGTACAGATATTGTTGATATTCGGCGCATCGCTAAAATGTCCGATAATGCACAGCAACGCTTAGCAAAGCGTATTTTAACTCCGAATGAATATCAGTGCTATATTACCTTAAAACAGCCTGAGCGCTTTCTTGCTAAGCGCTGGGCGGGAAAAGAAGCGGTAGCTAAAGCGCTTGGTACCGGGATCGCTAACGGTGTGTCTTTTCAACACATTGAGATTATTTCTTTAACATCGGGACAACCGACACTTGAGTTGAGCTTGCAGGCGTTAGCCTTAGCTGAAAACTTAGGGGCTAGTATTTGGCATATATCGCTCTCTGATGAGGTGAAATATGCCACTGCCTTTGTTGTTTTGTCTAAATAATTTGAACTTTTGACATGTAGCGCGTGTTCAATCTTCCTTTCTAGCCAATTCTCAGCATTAAAACGTCGATAAATAACCCGCTATTGATAAACTTGTTGTCTGATAATAAAATTCAATGAAATATTGATAACCTAAATAGCCATCTTCCCTTGTTGTAGTTTATTTTAACAATCTAAGTTATTGATTCTACTCAAACACCAAAAATCCTACCGTCATTATCCAGCGTTTAGATTAACTATGTCAAAAAATAAGGAAAGTGTGACTAATAAAAAATTAATCGCCAGAAATAATATATGTTCTATACTTAAATTACGCGGAGTTTGTTTATTAGCAAATTTGGACTTAGGAGTAGGCATGCAATCAGAAAAACACCCTATTGTTGATAGGCGCCAAGAACCACCGGAACAGTCGGTATGGTGGTCTAAACTCTCGCTCGCACAAAAGTTCTCTGCTAGTAGTTTAGGAAAATTTGGTTATGAGTTGTGCTTTGTACGCCATGAGCAAGGCCATAGCTTAGCGGTATTAACCTGTAACTCAGGGGTCGCAGTGATCACTGAAGACGGTGACATTAATACTTCGCCTAATATAGCCATTCGTTAATTTTTAATTTACTTTTTATCACCGCAATATTCATCTTCATTTGACGATTGGGTGTCGAGCTTACGGATAAAAGCATTGGCATTAGCTAGTACTAAATCTATCTGTTCGAAAAATTCAAAAAACTCTGGTTCTAAGTCATCTAAGGCAATACCGCGCTTTAACTCTGTTTCAAGCTCATGGGTCACTTTGCCCAAATTGGGCACGCCAGAATAACAACATGCACCATTGAGTTTATGTATTAATACTTTTAGTTGTTCAATATCTTGAGAAATCAACGCCTCTGAAATATTGGCTTTGCTTTCAGGCAGGCTATTAACTAGGCCAATAAACATATCTTTAGCTAGGGCGGTTTTTTGCCCTGCTCTTTGTAATGCCAGCGGCCAATCAATAATTTTTGGTCTTAAATTAGTTTTAGATTTCGAATTCTGAATAATAATGGCTGGTGAGTTGGCAAGTAATGTCGAGTCACAATACTCATAAATACTATGATGAAGCATGGCTTCATCAATAGGTTTTGTCATAAATGAGTTAAAGCCTTTATCGAGTAACTTATCTTTTTCTTCTCCGAAGACATGTGCCGTCACTGCTATTATCGGGGTGTGCTCATTGAGCGTTTGTTGTCGAATAATAGCCAAAGCAGATATACCATCTAATACTGGCATTTGTATATCCATAAATATCAAAGCGAACTTTTCATGTCGGCATAACTCTACTGCTTGAGCACCATCAGAAGCTGTGGTGACTTCATTTACTTGCTCGAGTAACAACTCATTAATGAGCTTTAAATTTGCTTCATTATCATCAACCGCTAGCACTTTAATCGGCACCTTGTGTTCAGGTACGCCAAGTAAATTATTCAGTTCCGTTGTTGTCGGTATAAGCGTTTTACACAAACGTTGTAATGTTATCGGTTTGCTGATGCAGTTTTTTGCACCACTGGAAATTAATGCTTCGTGTAAACTTGGTGAATTAGAGTTAATGGCTAAATGTATCGACGGCACAATATCTTTCAGTGAAAAAATAAAACCTTTCACTTCATTGAGGGCAGATGGCTTAACATCATGACCTATCAGGGCAAAGTCAAATACCGATAGTGCTGCTTTATTTGTAAGCAGGTTTTTCATTTCACTGCGTTGGCTGATACAGGTTATTTGCATTTGCCAACTTGCTAATATTTCTGTTGTTGCTAATCGACTTGCCAGATGCGGCTCATAATACAATATGGTCTTACCTCTAAGACTTTCAGGGACAGGTAACTGTAGCGTTGGTATTGGGTTTAATTCACATTGACACGTAAACCAAAACGTAGAACCTTTATTTTCTCTACTATCGAAGCCAATGCCGCCACGCATTTCTGAGACTAAACGTTGTGAGATAACTAAACCTAAGCCAGTACCACCATAAATGCGAGTAACACTTTTATCACCTTGACCAAAGGCTTCAAATATCGAGTTTTTTTGCTGTTCGGAAATACCTATACCAGTATCTTCTACCGTGACTTTTATTTTATAGAGACTTTTGCCAATTACATTACCTTCAATATTAATATCTACTGAGCCCTTATCGGTAAATTTAATGGCATTACTGGCAAGGTTAACCATTACTTGTTTGATGCGCATAGCGTCACCAATGAGTGAGTCAGGTAATTGTGGACTGACGCGCAATGATAATTCGATATTCTTTTTATGGGCACTGGGTGCTAATAAGGTCAGGGTTTCTTCAACAGACTCGCGTATTGAAAATGGAATGTTTTCAATGACCATTTTACCGGCATCAAGTTTAGAGAAGTCTAAGATATCATTAATAATGGACAGTAAATTTCCTGCAGAGCGTTCGATAGTTTGTAAGTGATCGCGTTGCGTATCACTTAACGGTGTTTTTAATACTTGTCGGGTAAAACCGATAACCCCATTAAGTGGCGTGCGTAACTCATGGCTCATATTGGCCAAAAATTCAGATTTTACCTTGTTTGCATCCTGAGCTTTACGTTTTGCAATGTCGAGTTCGACGTTTTGAATTTCAAATTGCTCTAAACTTTCACGTAAATCAATGGTGGCTTGATCAATACTACGTTGCATCTCATCTTGGTAATCGCCCAGAGACTGTGCCATAGCGTTAACGCCATTTTTTAAAAAGTTCAGTTCACCCACCAGTTGACCACTGATACGACTTTCTATTTTCCCTTCTCTAATACGATCTATTGCTAGCACCATTGATGATATTGGGCGGGTAACGCTATTAATTAATTTATAAGCAAATAGTGCACTAATGATGATGCCAATAAGTAAAATGAAAAACACAGTGATTAATAGCTGTTGCTGTGCATACTTAATGGTACTTTTGTCTATTTGTATGGCGATATAACCAATGATATTACTATCAATACCCAATGCAGGGTTACTGTTTTGTGAAGTGAATTCATCAATAATGGGCGCGCGATAAATCAGGTAATCACCGTAGTCTTGGTACTGAGTTCGGTTGGGTAAGCTTTGCCCTGCTTTAATTCGCATGATATGGGTGTCGCCGTGATAGGCGCTGGTGACGAATACTTGGTTATCTTTGGTAAATATGGCAATGCTTTTGATGATATCAGATTGGCTGCGATGGCTAAAGCCAATCAATGTTCGTAAGTTGTCTCTTTTTTTCTCTAATAACGGCGCCGCACTGCTAATGGCAAGTGGTGAAATAATGCTAGTCGCACGTTGATAAATAAATTGATCGAGTTCGCTATAGCGACTGTAAGATAAGTAACCTGCAACAATTAAACTGATTATGGTCGTTGGAACGATCGTAAGTAAAATTACCCAATCTTTCAGGCTTATTTTATGCATTTTTTGTTGAGCTTTAGTGTGAAATCTTTGGGTTATTAACGCTATAATGGCACATATTAGACTAATACCAAATAGATAATCTTTCACTATGGTAGTAAATGGATAATTTATGCTGCTATTTGATGGCAAACTAAGGTAGTTATGGCAAATTTTTTTAAAGCAAGTCCTAAAAAAACACAAACTCAACAGCACTTAACTGTTACCGTCAGTCGCCTTGACCAGCAAGGCTGTGGCGTAGCTATTCATGACAATAAGCCCATTTTTATTGAAGGCGTATTACCCAACGAAACGGTTGAAGTGAAAGTCTATGAGCAAAAAAGTAAGTTTTCGAAAGCAAAGTTACTGCATGTTATTAGCGCTAATGAAAATCGAGCACAGGTTAAGTGTCGACACTATTTTCAGTGCGGTGGCTGTAACTTGCAGCACATGGAATATCAGCAACAGTTAGCCTATAAGCAAGACCAAATAACGCAATTATTTTCTCGTCAATCATTAAATGAAAATTTGCCATGGCAAAATCCTATTGTTAGCGAACCATGGCATTATCGACGCAAAGCAAGAATTGGTGTGCAATATAATAAACGTGGCGAGCCTATCATTGGCTTTCGCCAGCGTGAGAGTAAGCATTTAACGGATATTAAATCTTGCCATGTAATCGTGGAAGCATTTAGTGATATTTTTATTGAGCTAAAAGAAGTGCTGTCTAAGTTGTCAGGTAAAAATGCTGTTGGTCACGTTGAGATTATAGCGGCGAATGAAAATGTGGTTGTCGTACGCCAATTAATCACATTAACCGCACAAGATAAACTGCTTTGGCAAGATTTTGCCACTAAAAATAAATGGTTAGTCTACATTGATGATGGTAACAACGTTACTGCACTAATCGAAGATAACCGTTTGTTTTATGCCTTAACGGACTCAATAAAAATTGAATTTTCTGTCGATAATTTCATTCAAGTCAATCATGGTGTTAATAAACAAATGGTTGAGCAGGCACAAGCTTGGTTAGCGTTAAACAAAAACGATATCGTGCTAGATCTGTTTTGTGGTTTAGGTAATTTTAGTTTACCCATTGCCAAGCAGGTCAATGCAGTTGTTGGCATCGAAGGTATTACGTCAATGGTTGAAAAGGCACAAGAAAATGCCTTGAAAAATGGCATAAGTAATTGTCAATTTTATCAGGCTGATTTGAATAATGACTGGCAAGATCAGGCTTGGGTGACACAAAAGTACACCAAGGTGTTACTTGATCCCGCTCGGGCAGGAGCATATCAAGCGCTAACTCAGTTGCTGAGCCTTAATGTTGCCAAGATACTTTATGTTAGTTGCGATCCTGCGTCATTGGCACGTGATGCAAAATTGCTTATTGAACATGGTTATAAAATTGAAAAAATTGCCCTAATGGATATGTTTTCACAAACAAAGCATGTTGAAACTATGGTAATGTTTAGCCTATGAGCAAATTGATTAATTATCTGATTATTTTTAATGGTTAAAATGAAAACTACTGCGGTATAAAGTTTATAAGTAGAATAACTAATTACTAAACATTGCACCTAGTATTTAGCTATTTTCCTCAGGAAAAAGTAAACCACTTAATCATTCAAAATGGTCTTATAAAAGTTAACGGGAAATTGAATCACAGGTAGGGAATTCCATGGTTTCTGTGCGTAAGTCACATCAAATGTCACAAGCAAGTTTTGAACAATGGCTAGATGCGCTTGTATTAGACAGTGATAAAAAATCTGCGTTGGAAAAGTTATATCAACAAGTAAATCATTTATTTGATGATAGGACTCAGTGCCAAACTAAATCTTTAGAGATGGTAGAAATTCTATCGGCCTTGAACCTTGATACTGACTCTTTATGTGCGGCCTTTATCTGCCCTCTGTTTGAATATAAGTGTATTAGCCTTGAATATATTCAAGAGCATTTTTCTAAACAGATATATTTGCTCTGTAAAGGCGTTGGCCAAATGGAAGCGATAAAAGCTTTACAGCAATCGCAATCAAGCCAAGTTAGTGCTAATCAAATTGATAATATCCGTCGCATGCTATTAGCCATGGTGGAAGATGTTCGCGCTGTTGTTATTAAGCTAGCGGAGCGCTTATGTCACTTACGTTTAGTTAAAAATAGTGACGAAGAAACTCGGGTTTTAGCCGCTAAAGAAACCAGTAATATCTATGCTCCATTAGCTAATCGTTTAGGTATAGGGCAATTAAAATGGGAATTAGAAGATCTTTCATTTCGCTATCTTCATCCTGATATTTACAAAAAAATTGCCAAGCAACTCGATGAAAAACGCCTCGACAGAGAGCGTTACATGGCTGAGTTTGTCAATAACATAGCCAAGCAATTACAATCATCAGGCATAACAGGTGTGGTCTGTGGGCGGCCTAAACACATTTATAGTATCTGGAAAAAAATGCAGCAAAAATCGTTGGATTTTGAACAGCTATTTGATGTGCGGGCAGTGCGTATTATTGTTGATGAGCTACAAGGGTGCTATGGCGCGCTAGGTTTAGTGCACACCAGTTGGAAGCATCTAGCGAAAGAATTTGATGACTATGTCGCCACACCAAAAAGCAATGGTTATCAATCTATTCATACGGTCGTCCTTGGTCCTGAAGGGAAGGCAATAGAGATACAAATTAGAACCCAACAAATGCATGATGATGCCGAATTAGGTGTGGCAGCGCACTGGCGTTATAAAGAGGGCAGTGCGAGTGGCAAAACCTCAGGTTTTGATGAAAAAGTTAGCTGGCTAAGAAAAATTTTGCAGTGGCAAGAAGACGTTTCTGAAAGTGGCGAATTACTTGAAGAACTTCGCAGCCAAGTGTTTGAAGACCGTATTTATGTTTTTACCCCCGGTGGCGATGTTATTGACTTACCGAGTGGCGCAACGCCTTTAGATTTCGCTTACTATATCCATTCTAATGTTGGCCATAGTTGCATTGGTGCAAAAGTATTTGGCCGAATTGTGCCCTTTACTCATACTTTGCAAACCGGTGATCAGGTCGAAGTATTGCGCAGTAAAACGCTAAATCCGAGCCGAGATTGGTTAAATCCGAACTTAAATTACCTGCATACACCACGTGCTCGAGCCAAAGTTCAGCACTTTTTTCGCTTACTCGATCGAGATAAAAACCTTGCTGCGGGTAAAGAATTGTTAGAAACCGCATTAGGTAAATTGCAGTTATCTTTAGCTAAAGTTGATTTAACTGTGGCGATTGAACGCTTTAATTTCACGACCAAAGATGACTTACTTGCCGCGATAGGTTCAGGTAATACGCGTTTATTACAGGTGGTGCATTGCTTACAACTGCAAGATGAAAAGTCAAAACCTGAAGTGGAAATTGACCCGCAAAGTTTAATTAGACAACCTCAACAAGCGGATACACAAGCCAGTGATAGCAACGGCATTACCGTTTCAGGTGTCGGGAATTTGCTGACCCATATGGCTAAATGTTGTCATCCAGTGCCGGGCGATGAAATATCAGGTTTTATTACTCAAGGGCGTGGCATATCAGTGCACCGGATTGATTGTGAACAATTGGCCAACGCCTTAAACCAGCAACCCGAGCGTGAAGTAGAAGTGCAATGGGGCATAGATAACAAAAAAAGTTACCAAGTTAGTATTAACATTATTGGTGGCGATCGCCAAGGCCTTCTGCGAGACATCTCGACCATTATTTCCAATGAAAGGGTCAGTATAATTGGCCTTGAAAGTAATACTGATAACGCCAAACAAAGTATGAGCATGACCATAAAGATAGAAATAGCCAACAACGAAGCGTTAACTCGACTATTAGTGAAATTAAAGCAATTAGACGATGTTGTCGAAGTTAAAAGAATATAGGTGAGATTAGCATCATGTTGAATGACAGACCCTCAATAGAAAAACTGCGTTGGATCATGTCTGAGTTACGCAATCCTGAAACTGGTTGTCCTTGGGACTTAAAACAAACCTTTGCATCGATTATTCCCCATACGCTTGAAGAGGCGTACGAAGTTGCTGACGCGATTGAACAAGCAGACTTTACTGAATTGGAAAAAGAGCTCGGTGACTTGTTGTTTCAAGTGGTGTTTTATAGCCAACTTGGCGCGGAAGAGAAACGTTTTGATTTTGACAGCGTAGTGAGCGCCATTTGTGAAAAGTTGATCCGCCGCCATCCGCATGTTTTTGCCAGCAGTGACTTTCAATCTGATGCCGAAGTTAAAGCCAATTGGGAAAATGAAAAAATCAAAGAGCGTCAGCAAAAAAATAACGATAAGCATTTAAGCATTTTGGCTGATATTCCACGTAATTTACCCGCATTAGCGCAAGCGGCAAAAATTCAAAAACGTTGCGCCCATGTTGGCTTTGACTGGCACAATATTGATGATGTTTTTGCTAAAGTTGAAGAGGAAGTGTTAGAAGTCAAAGCGGAATTGCACCGCGACGACAGCGCTTTGGCTGAAGAGCTGGGCGATTTGATGTTTGCCGTAGTCAATTTATGCCGCCATGCCAAGCAAGACCCTGAGGCGTTATTACGCCAAGCAAACCATAAGTTTACCAAACGTTTTTATGGTGTTGAAGCGCGAGTTAATCATGCCGATAGAAGCTTCGAGCAACACTCATTAGATGAACTCGAGGCCTTTTGGCAACAAGTAAAAGTGTCTGAAAAATCTTAATTAACGTTATTAGTCATATTTTGAGGTGAAAATGATAGTTCTGCCAAAATTAGTCGATAGTAAAATAACGCTCAACAACAATATTATAACCTTGGCGTTTAATCGCCATGATGTTCGCAATGCCTTAACGGGCACCGCTATTGCCGATGATATTGTTAATACCGTAGAGTGGATTAATCGTACCCCTGAAATCGCTGTGCTCATTATTACCGGATCAGGCTCTGCGTTTTCTTCTGGTGGCAATATAAAAGATATGGCGGAACGTGCTGGCGATTTTGCTGGCGATGTTCAAGCGTTAGAACGGCGTTATCGAGAAGGGATTCAACGTATTCCATTAGCCTTACATAAATTAGAAGTGCCGGTCATTGCCGCGGTCAATGGCCCAGCAATAGGTGCGGGTTTTGATATTGCTAATATGTGCGATATGAGAATTGCCTCAACAAAAGCTAAATTTGGCGAAACTTTTGTTAACCTCGGTATTATTCCAGGCGATGGTGGTGCATGGTTTATGCAACGCTTAATTGGTTATCAAAAAGCCGCCGAGTTAACTTTTACTGGTCGAGTTATCGATGCCTTAGAAGCAAAAGAAATTGGCGTGGTATTAGAGGTTGTCGAGCCTGAAAACTTAATGATAAAAGTAAACTCTCTTGCGAGTGAGATAGCCGCTAAACCGGTAGCATCTTTGCGTTTAACCAAACGCTTGATGAAATTAGCACAACGCACCGAGTTACCTGATTTTCTTGATATTTGTGCGGTATTTCAGGGCATGTGTCATAACAACCCAGAGCATTTAAGTGCGGTAAATACTATGATTGAAAAGCTCGCTAAATAAATGCTGAGCTGATGTGGTTAATACGCTAACCACATGAATCCGCCAGTGTAGGTTTAGTTACTCTGGCTTAACAGGCTGCTTAAGTGTTGAATAAAAGTATCTATAGCCGTTTTATCAATATCTAAATGCGTGACCAGGCGCATTGGGTTACCAGCAGATAGCAATATGCCCTTGGCCTTTAGTGCTGCGACTAAACTTGTCACATCAACCTCAGCAGAGAATGTTGCAAATACCATGTTTGTTTCAACATGATTCAAATTGACGGAAACATCAGTTAGCTGATTTAAGGCATTAGCCAAGTACTTTGCATTATCATGATCTTGTTGTAATTTTGCTGGGTTTTGTTCGAGTGCTATTTTTGCTGCAGCAGCGATAATACCGGCTTGACGCATACCGCCCCCGAGCACTTTGCGCCAACGCTTGGCACTTTTTATTAACGCGACTGAACCAAGTAGTATTGACCCTATCGGCGCTCCAAGACCTTTCGATAAGCAAATTGACATTGAGTCTACATGCTGGCAAATCTCAGTAATATCGACATTTAAGGCGCTGGCAGCATTGTAAACGCGGGCACCATCTAAATGTAGCGCGAGGTTATTTTGCAGGGTAAACTCTCGCGCTTTTGCCATATATTCTAATGAAAGGACTTTACCATTGATGGTATTTTCGATGCTGAGTAAGGTGGTACGAGCAAAGTGGGAGTCGTCTGGCTTTATGGCGGCTGAAAGTTTTTTAAAACATAAAGTACCATCGGCTTCATTGGCGATTGGTTGCGGTTGAATAGAGCCTAGCACCGCTGCGCCGCCGCCTTCAAATTTATAATTATGGGCTTGTTGACCACAAAGGTATTCATCACCGCGTTGGCAATGCGCCATCAGCGCTAATAAATTCGCTTGCGTGCCAGAACTACAAAACATGGCACTGGCAAAACCGTGTCTTTTTGCCGCCCAAGACTCAAGTTCATTGACGGTAGGATCATCGCCATAAACGTCGTCACCGACTTCAGCGGTTGCCATCGCACTGCGCATTGCTTTACTTGGTCGTGTAACGGTATCAGAGCGAAAATCAATCATGGTTAGCCTTGCTTAAAATAATGTAAAGTGAAGAGTCAAAAAAGGCATCATGTTGATGCCTTGGATTAATATCTTGTGCGTAAGGGTTATTCTTCAGCTAGCTCGGCATTGTGATAAATGTTTTGTACGTCATCACAATCTTCGAGCATATTGATGAATTTTTCAAAATTAGCTAAATCATCTTCACCAGAAATTTCTGTATAGGTTTGTGGTACCCAAGTAATTTCTTCTACTTCTAGTTCAACATCCGCCATATTTTCGGCAAATTCGGTTTTAATTTTGAAGAATTCAGTATGTGGAGCGTAAACGGTAATAATACCATCTTCAAGCTCAACATCAGTAACATCAATGTCAGCCATCATTAAGTTTTCCAACACAGCTTCATCGTCTTCACCTTTAAAGGCAAATAGCGCTTGATGATCAAACATGTGTGAAACGGTGCCTGAAGAGCCAATTTTAGCGTGAGTTTTTGTAAAACATTGGCGAACATCTTTAATGGTGCGATTGCCGTTATCGGTTAAACAGTCAATAATTACCATGCAGTTACCTGGACCAAAGCCTTCGTAGCGAGATTCAACGTAATCTTCGCCGCCGACACCAGAAGCTTTTTCTATTGCTTTTTCAATAACATGTGTTGGAACTTGATCTTTTTTTGCTTTTTCAATGGTCCGACGCAAAGAAAGGTTACTATCGGGGTCTGCACCACCATTTTTCGCTAATACGTAAATCTCTTTACCGTACTTTGAATAAACTTTAGTTTTTTGACCCGCAGTTTTGGCCATTGATAATTTACGGTTTTGGTATGCTCTGCCCATCTGAATACGTCTCGTTGCTGATGAATAAAATTTCTATGCGCTAGATTCTAACGGGTAGCGCCGGCTATTTCTAGTGTTGAGCCCATTTGAGCTTTCAAATATTAACAAAGCGTGTAAATATTTACGCAGATTTATGTGATTTAGCCGTTAAATTTACTGAAAGGAGTCGTGAGTTGAATATAATTTTTGTCGCCGATATTTTTGGCGTCACTGACGAGTTTAAGTGCTTATGTCAGCAGGTTACTTTTGAGGTAGAACAAAAACTGAGCATTACATGCCAGTTGCATATGATTGGACCCTATCAACAGCAAGCTAAATCATTTTCCTCTGAGCACGATGCTTATCAGCACTTTATGAAAAATGTGACGTTAATTGGCTACGTTGAAAAGCTTGAAAAAAAACTGTCAACAATATCAGGCAACAAATTACTCGTGGGTTTTAGTGTCGGTGGCAGTGCTATATGGCAACTAGGCTCAGAAAGGGCTATTGAGCATAGCTTAGGAGCTTTTTGCTTTTATAGTAGCCAAATTCGACAAATGACAAAATTAACACCTAAGATTCCAACCAGGCTAATTTTTCCAGCCACTGAAGCGCATTTTTCTCTTGCTGAGCTACGAGTCGCCTTACAAGATAAATCAGGCGTTACTATTGAGCAAAGTGAATATTTGCATGGCTTTATGAATCCACTATCAATGAATTATGACCAGCAGGCTTACCTGCATTTTATAAACAGACTTGCAGAGTTACTGTCAGAGCAATATGCACCTGAAAGTCAGCTTAAAAATGTCTAAACCTGTATTTCCAAAGTTGAGCGTGTATTATCTATCCTATCGCTTTAATAACAGAATAAATTGATGAAAATTAAATTAGTATTACCTTGCGCTTTACTTGTCTTACTAGGCTTTAGTGCTAGCCAACAAGCTCATGAAAAAACAGCTAAGCAACTAGAAAATAGTGTTGAAGTTAGTTTAAAAAAACTGCACAGAGATATTAAAATGTTAGCGTCTGATGAGTTTGCGGGTCGCGGTCCGCTTACCGCGGGCGAAAAGCTAACAATTGAATACTTAGCAAACCAGTATCAATCAATAGGGCTAACGCCTGGTAATCAAACCAGCTTTTACCAAGCGGTGCCGATGGCAAAAGTTACGCCAGATCAAAACATGCAGTTGGTTATTGGTGAGCACAGTTTTGCTGCAGGTCGAGACTTTACTGCCCGAACACAACAAGTTGATGGTGATATTACCCTAGCGAATGCTGAATTAGTTTTTGTCGGTTATGGTATTAATGCGCCTGAATATCAGTGGAATGACTACGCCAATGTCGATGTAAAAGGTAAAGCTGTTGTGGTATTGGTGAATGACCCGGGTTTTGCGAGCCAAAATGATGCACTTTTTACCGGTAATGCCATGACCTATTATGGCCGTTGGACTTACAAGTATGAAGAAGCAGCTCGACAAGGTGCGAAAGCGGTTTTTATTATTCACCAAACAGCACCTGCGGCATACCCGTGGAGTGTGGTAGAAAGCTCAAATACCGGGAGTAAATATACTTTAGTGGATAGTGAAAATAATATTAGTAAATTAGCCATCATGGGCTGGATCCAACATGCGGTGGCAAAAAAAATCTTTACTGCTGCGGGCTTGTCACTAGATGAAATGCAGCGTTATGCACTAAGTAAGGACTTTAAAGCGCTTAACTTACAACAAAGGGCAAATTTAAGCTTAAAAAGTGCGATTAAAAATGCCCAATCCAATAATGTTGTTGCCCTGATCAAAGGGCAAAGTCGAGCCGATGAATATATTGTGATTAGCGCCCATTGGGATCACTTTGGCACTAAGCAAACCCCCAAGGGCCCGAAAATATACAATGGAGCAATAGATAATGCCACCGGCAGTGCCGCGACAGTAGAAATAGCCCGTATTCTTATGGCCCAACATAAGGTCGAGCCTTTTCAGCGTTCGATATTATTTGTGAATTTTACTGCCGAAGAAACCGGTATGATTGGTTCTGAGTTATTTGCTTTAGGTACGGTTGTACCAACGAAGCAGATGGTCGCGATGTTAAACATTGACGGCATGAATGCACTGGATGCGGTTGATTATATATTGCAGTACGGCAAGGGCATGTCAGAAATGGAAGATTATTTAGCTGCTGCAGCGGCAAAACAACAGCGTAAGGTTAAAATGGACCCGCGGCCGCAGAACGGTTTGTTTTTTCGCTCAGATCATTTTTCATTGGCAAAACAAGGGGTGCCAAGCTTATTGTTTATGAGTTTAGGGGATACAGATCCAGACTATATCGCGCATCGCTATCATAAAGAAGAAGACGATTATTCCGCATTGTGGTCGCTAGGTGGTATGGAGCAAGATATCAAGCTTATTGTCGATATAGCCAGCAAACTAGCCCATAGTAATGACTGGCCGAAGTGGAAGGCGGACTCTGACTTTAAAAGTCGTCGTATACAAGATAAAAAGTAGCGTTGAGTTTCTTACGCCAAACTATTTAAGACAGTGCATTTCGCGCAAATGCTAGCTTATTGCCATATAAGTTAGCATTTGTGTGTGGCAAACTTTGCCCATCGCATTAATGATAAATAGACAAGCCTAATTCTTCCGCTAAGTTAGCCACTAAATTAGTCCCAATGACGGAATTACCAAAGCTATTTAACGGTGGACTCCAGCTGCAAATCACTCCATAGCTAGGCACTATCGCAATAACACCACCACCAACACCACTTTTAGCCGGCAGGCCGATAGAAAAGGCAAACTCGCCAGATTGATCATACATACCACTGGTCGATAAAATCGCATTAACTCTGTGGGCATCTCTTGGGGTACAAATGGCTTCTTTTGTCACCGGATCAATACCTTTATTCGCTAAAAATAAGAGGCTACTTGCCAATTGCTGACAACTCATGGCGATTGAGCATTGGGTAAAGTAATGACTTAATACATCCGGTATATCGGCTTCAATATTACCAAAGCTTTTCATCAAATACGCTAGTGCCGCATTTCGGTTGCCATGTGATAATTCGGATTGATAGACATGGTTGTCAATAAATATGGCATCGTCATGTGCCAAAGTGCGCATAAAGCTTAAAAAGGCTAATTTACTTGAAGAAAAGTGGCTGGTCAGTACATCAGCCACTAATATTGCTCCAGCGTTTATTACCGGATTTCTAGGAATACCTTTTTCCCACTCCAACTGGATAATAGAATTAAAGGCTTGGCCAGATGGCTCCATATTAACCCGTTTCCATAAGTCATCACCAATACGGTTCATTGCCATCACTAGGCCAAACACTTTCGAAATACTTTGAATTGAAAAGGGCTCTTGATAGTCGCCAGCGCCAGCGGTTTTACCATCAATAGTGGCGACGCAAACCCCCATTTTTGTTGGGCAAACTTCTGCTAACGCGGGAATGTAGTCAGCGACTTTACCTTGAGAGTAAAAGCTTTTTTGCGCCGCTAATAAGGCCTGTAATTTAGTTTGTAAGTTGGAAATGTCTTTTATCATATAACGGGCTTGTTTATCTTTTGAATGACTTGCAATAAAGCAGGGAGAGGCGTTCATTATGCACATAAAGTCGTGCTTTGTCAGTGTTAGCGTATGGGCGTGAGTAAGATATTAGCTAGCTGATATCAGGTTTACGATGGCCCGTTGAGCAGACTAACTCTATTTAACACTGTAATTCGACTTTAATTAGACGACACATAAGCATATTTTTATTGACCCCGTTTTAGCAGATATTATTTTTTATTTACATAAATGACTTACCGTAAGCGATATGGGTAGTCTTCATTATCTATTCAAACTTAGTGTTAATAAGACCTAACAATAAAGTTTTAAAATCATTTTTTGAATTCTCTACCAATGTGGTAGAGGAATAAATAACCATACTAAAAAATCGGCTAACCAATTTCAGCTTTTATCACTTTGAATACGTCAGAAAATGCTACAAAGCGGTCTAAATTTACGAGTAAAAAAAACTGCTTTATGTTCACTTTGATACGAAACCGGACGTTAACATCAATAGATTTTCAAGCTGTTTAGGGTGTTCAATCTATCTTATTCATGGCAGACAACAAAGCAGTGAACAGTGCATTGAACGCTAACTTTGTGCCAATTTCTGCCGCTCGCAATCTAATGGAAACATGCAAGCTATGTTCAAAAAACATCGTTGCCTTTTTGCATCATAAAGTTCACAGGCAGAGCTTTACAAAACCCTGTTTTTACTCATAGTTAATCATAAATAAGTAAACATGTGGTGATTAATATGAATTTGGACAAACTTATCGACAGAGCTAGAGCTTCAATGAATATGATCCTCTTGATCGGGGTTTTTGGTTCAGTGTCAGCAATAAACGACGAGAGGCAGGGGCTATCTTTGATAACCGAGCTGTGCGAAGGATTCAACGCTAATGAACAGTTAAAAGGTGATCCTAGGCTTAAAACTACATCGCTGCAAAAATGTATTAAGAAGTCACCTTCATCAGAATATTCTCTGGATGAGCTACTAACCATTAATTTAAAAGATATAAGACATCTAAGCTGCAAAAAACAAAATGAGCGATGTGTCCCTCTTGCTTCAGCCAAGGAGTTTACACCGCTAGGACATGAACTACTTTCGGCTGAGTTTATAGATGATGTGCTTACTGCCCAAATAATGGCAGACCATATGGATGAATTTTTTATGTCCGAAGGAGTCGCTGATAAAATTTTGGAACTCGCGAATTTACTGAAGGTTTCTGAGTCAGATACCGTAAACACCATTGATGAAAAAGAACGTGGGAAATTGCAGATTCCAATAATAAATATGTCTACAGGTGTAGAAAATGCGGTTACCATTTTCTTTTTGATTTTGATTTGGCCATATCTTTATTTGTTCAGTGTAGTCAGGACGATAGGCTCAGAAATTGGATTTATTACAGAGCGTTCTGGAACTGATTGGATATTTTTTCATACCGACACCGTTTCAATAATTTTTGGTTTCACTTGGCTTATTTCACCAATCATTATCTCTACTTTTTTGTACTTAAATTACTCAATTTCTTTAATGGCAGCATCTTTTCAAATAGCCTCTATTACTTTGTTTTCTTTCTTTATTACACGCCAAATTTATAAAACTAAAACAAAACTCTATCTAAAATTTAACGAACTATCAAATAATGTTAAGTGATTTAGTAACTCGATATTAGTGTAAAGGGTGCAAGCGAGATTGCTAATAGTGTTAGTGTTCTTAATTCAAGCTTTTGGAAGTAGGAAATACAGGTTCTACGTCAGTAAAAACCTTTTCGGTTTGATGGTTTGAGTCATATATACAGAATGGCCGATTCTCGCTCTAATCAGGCTATTGCCATGGTAAATTGAACGACAGATTGAGCTTACAGTAGTCCCTCAAACATATAAAGATTCCTGAATAAAATTGCCCCTAATATGTTTATTATCTTACAAAAGCTTAGTGTCCGCAATTGGCTAGCAGTTGCCCTAAGGCTAAATTAATACCTAACGACGGCAAAGATACGAGAGCTGACATTTCAGGTTTTACCTAATGCTTTTCAATAGTGTTGACGTACCTAGAAGATTTATTTTAATGCTATCAGGCTTTTTTGAGCGAAGAACAGACCTTAAAAGTTGATTTATGATAAAAAATTTAACCTGTAGAGGTCCGATTTCACTCAAAAATATTTGAAATTATCTTTTGTAGTATTTTGGTCTGGGGCGATAGCGTAATAGAGATAATATTCAATACCATCAAAAAACTATTAAGCTAACCCTCCTCTTTAGTGTCTCTTGATTCGGATTATTGTGGCTACAACTCGATATATTGATAGGTTATATGGAATTTCAAATAACTGTCAGAGTAAGGGTTTTTACCTGTTGTAGAATTGTATTTTTTTATAATATATAATATTTTTTATGGTGCATTATTATTTGATATTATGAGTTTGGTAGAGATATTAGGACATACACCTGATAGAGAAGAGAATTATAGTTCCGCTTCGCCAGAGTACCAATCAAACGGCATATACACAGTTAAAGGTGAAACCTTTATGACTGTCTGGGCATATCGAAACTATTTTGGTTTAGCTGAAGTTAGACCAGAAGAGAATTCTAGGATAACTAATGAAGTAATTCATTGGGGGGCTCGTTGCATTAAAACAGTTCCTGATAGAGGACCATTTAAAGAAATATATGCCTTTCAAGTTGGGATTATTCAACATGCTATTGAACGAGATGATGGCAAAACTAATGTAAACAAAGGAATGTAAAAATGAAATACGCAATCACCTTACTAATATTTTTTAGTTCAACATTGATAGCAGTGGAATACCCAAGTCAGAAAGAAGTTGATCGTATGTGCTCAGGGAAATATCTGGAGCTATTTAAAAATGATATCAAATGGAAATATAATTCAGTTAAGTATAGAGAAGGCTCTCTTATGGGGACTGACGGTAATCGCTCTGGACAAGTAATGTGTAATTATGATCTTTCAAATATTGATAAAAATATGAAAAAAAGAACAGGCTACTCTTCTATTGTGATAGAAACAGATGGCACTTGGTTTGAATGGAATTGATCTATTTTTGTGACTAATTGTATAACCTGTTTGCTCTCAAACCAATACATTAGAGAAATACTAACAGACCGCTTTTGGCACTGTGATCTTGTCCCATAGATTTTTATAATGTCAGCTTGTGGCTAGTTGACGAAGTATCTAATGATCACTAGCTTAATGTTAACAAAGATACGATAGCGGACATTAATGAATTAGAGAGTATAGGCTCCCCTGTGCGCATTGCTGACATAAAGCTTCCTCGAATATGAAGGTTGATTTTCTGTGTTCTTCCCTCGCTAAAACGGACTATCAGAAAATCATGGTTACCAAATCAATAGTCAAATTAGCAAGCACTCAGACTCTCTTGGTAGGTACTGATGATAAGCTTTTTTTGAATAGTAGTTGATGGATTGACTTAGCAATCTGTCTACTAGATTGCATTAATTGTTAATCGCAGTAACCTAGGTTACATTCTAGCCCTTAAACAGTAAAATCATGCATCGTTGAATTCAAAGTTATATTTTGCTAGACTGCAAATTTTTTAACTGTATTCATTTTTTGATAAGGAAATACACAATGATAAATGGACTTGCGAGCACACTATTGGTGCTATCGATTCTTCTTTCACCTTCTTCTTTTAGCAAAGAATTTTATCAATATCTGGCAACTGATTTTGGTGGATCCAAATTTCAAATGCTCAATCACCCATTTGATGATGTTAAAGTGGCCAAAGTTGTTACAGAAAATGACGGAACACTAACAATATTTGGCCAATATCAGGATACTCAACCTAATGTATATAATGGTGGTTTTCTGACAAAACAAGCCGCAAATGGCTCTATTGATATTTCATTTGGTATAAACGGTTATCTGACCCTAGAACAGCGCGATAGACTTATCGACGCTTGGCCGATTGATTACTATCCTCTTAAAAACGGTTCATTTTATATTGTTCATAGATATTATAAATCTATAGGAGCTCAACACCTGATTGCCATTTCTAAGCATAATAAAAATGGTACTTTGGATTCCACTTATGCTAATCAAGGAATTGCAGATTATCCGGAATTAGCTAATCCTTTCTCCTTTAAACCGCGTGTAACCATTGGTAATAACGGTGAATTGTACTTTGGTTCAATTAGTGTGGACGAGGAAGCGAAGATATATCTCATACGGTTAACAGCAGAGGGGAAGATTGATGATTCGTTTGGGGTTGCTGGATTTAAATATTTTAATCTTAGCAATCACTTTAGTTTTGACGGAGAAGCAGAAAGAATCGAAAGCGATTTTTCTATGTTGAAAATGGACGAAGATATTCTCTTGATGTTTTCCCCTTCTGATATAAGGAGTGCCACTTGTTGTATCTTGGTAAAATTAAAGTCCGATGGCACAGAAGATGTTACCTTTAATAGCGCGGAACCATTGAGAATAGAAAGATTAGATTATGCTGGCAATCCGAGATTACTGGTCGACGGTCAAAGCCTGATTATCTTGCAAACAGGCTCTATCGATTCGATATATGACCCCGACGGTGTCATCATATCAAAAGTAACAGCTGAAGGCAGTATAGAACAATCCTTTGCAGGCGGAGGTCTCAAATATCATAGTAATGCTTATTTGTTTCCAGATTACTCTTTTTCACATGAGAGTATCGTAGACGCTTGGATTAATTCACAAGGGCATCTCGAGGTTGTCACCCAAGTATATGTTTATAATGACCTTGTTTACACAACCTTTGATCTATCTACGGGCGCTATTTTTCAAAGCCCGACGATAACGGTTAGTGACAACATTTATTTTAACCCAAACTTTGTTTTCGAAACTGCTAGTGGTGAATTAGTTGCCGTCACTTCACGATTTGGCAAAGTAAATGGTCTATTTACTCAGATTAACAAAGGTGAATCTGCAGAATATGCCAGACGTTCGAATGGAACTTTTTTATCAGGATATATCGATTCAGGGGACTCGTTTGTATTGGATAATCAGGACAATGTTATCGTTGCAGGCTATAGCGAGGATGATTACCTTACGATTGAAAAGCTTGATAGTTCGGGTCAAAAAAAACACGACTTTGGTGAAAATGGCAAAATTAAACTTTGTGAAACTTTTAATGAAGTTAGTTGTGCTTTTGGGATTCCATTCGATATAATTTCTACCTCAGACAATTCAATCATAGTAGCCGCTACCTACGAACAAGGCTTTATTGGCAATAAATTGATTCTGGCATCTTCATTGGCCAAATTTAATGATGATGGCCAAATTGACACTACATTTGCCGATGGTGGGTTACTGAATTTTACTACATCATTAGTAGGGCACACCGGCGCTCTCCAGATAAGAAGCATTGAGTTGGCTCAGGACAATATGATTTTTGCGGCTGGATTCGCTAATTTTGAAGGGAACGTCAAAGGCTTTGTTTTCAAAATAATGCCTAATGGACAATTAGATACTACCTTTGGTGATCAAGGTAGCATCATTTTGAGCTCGTCTGATTCAAAACATATTGTCAAAGATATGGGGATTAATAACGCAGGCGAAATTTTTGTTGCGGGACAAATTGAAACGGATACATCAATTAACAGTGTAGTGACGAAATATAGATCTAATGGCTCACTAGACAATAGTTTTGGCATTAATGGACAAACATCCGTTGATTTGGCATCGCCTGTATTTGTTGAATCACTACACATTGACGATAATAGTGATATATATCTTGGTGTTAACACTGCTAGTACTGCTGACACACATAATTATATACCTAAGCCGTATATATTCAAATACAGCCCTGATGGTGAGCCTATTGATTCATTTGGAAATGGCGGAAACGTGCATGTTAATTGGCAAACTGGAAAGGGCGCTAAAGGTAATTCAATTCGTTCACTTACCACTGATTCGCTAAACAGGGTTTACGTTTCTGGTGTTGCTAATCGTGATATGTCTTCTTACTCCTTTGGTATAGAGGCCGATATTGGTATTGCAGTTTTTGATCAAAATGGAATTCCTGATAATAATTTCACTCCCTCAGGCACGCTTGTTTTGAACTTTACTGATTCATACTCGAAACAAGTTCTAGTTAATTCATCAAATGAAATATATTTGCTAGGCGATGCTCAGGATGATTCTGATACGATAGGTTTTGTGAGCAAGTTGGCTGCAATACCCCCCCCTCAAGCGCCAACTTCAGGGGATTCACCTGCATTAAGTGGAAATGAAAGTTCATCTGGTGGTGGAACTTTTGGGTATATTATCATTTTTCTGGTGGCAATTCTTTTCCGGAGAGTACACTTCAGTTGCTAAATAGCAAACTCAGGCCATCATGGAGTTGCATTGGTAATGCGCAGTTAATATTGGAAATGGCAGAGACGTTTAACACGCGCTGGTGAAAGACTATATTAGGCTCTGAACTGACGTTAGTAACTCAAAGGCTAAGGTCAGCAATTGGCTAGGAGCTGAAGTATTGATTTAGTCATTCTTAACTTCCGTTTTGCGCACATTTTTGACATTAAGTGATCACTGATGAATTTTTATAATTGAAAGATTATTGGATCAATTGCTAAGCGCTGTAGCTGCCACAAAGTAACCATAAAAAAGGCCGATAATATCGACCTTTTAGTAATTCCAGTATGAATATTTATTACTCTCCCACAACTAATAATTTAAAAGACGCTTAATTAACTTTATTTTACCGTTAGACTTCTGCTAAGTTAAAGTTAATAGGTCAGCAATCAAAAAATTGTTTCTGTCGATAGGATTATTAATTGTGTTAATTATTTTAAAACTGACAATTTGTGCACTATTGTTGATATTTACTTTTCATAGCCCTGCAGATACGGTGAGTACAGATATTCGCATCGTTAGCGAACATTTACCGCCGTTTCAAATTGGTGAAAATCATGAGCTAATCGGCGGTGTGGTAGGGCTTGAAATACAAAAACTAGTAAAGTCTATTTTACCCGCTAGCAAAATTGAGGTTTTACCTTGGGCACGAGCTTATCAAATAGCATTACACCGGCCTAATACCATTATATTTTCTTTAGTTAGAACCCCAGAACGTGAAAATAAATTTATATGGATAGGCAAAGTAGCTGACGTAACCACAGAACTAATTACCTTAAAAGATAATGAACTCGAGCCGATTACAGTACTATCTGAACTTAATCACAGCAAAATAGGTGTTAAACGCGATGATGCCATTGCTGTGTTTCTTGTTGGCAAAGGTTTTGAATTTGATAAAGAATTAGTCGAAATTGTCAATACCTTTTCAACCATGCAAATGTTAGAGAAAGGCCGAATTGATGTCATTCCTGCTAACCAACAGATTATCGAATTTTATTGTCAAAATACGGGTTGTAATTATAGCGACTTTAAAACGATTTATACCATGAAAGAGTTATCAGAAGAGTTTTATCTAGCGGTCAGTCTTGGTAGCGATGCGAACCTAGTTAAGCAACTTAGAGCAGAATTTCCTAATTTAGATTTACCCATTAAATAATATTCAACTTTAGCTTGGTTTAATTTACTAAAAGAAGTGCGTGGTTGGTGATAAAAACTCAAACATGTACACTTTTGTTAGTAGCCTATTTATCTGCACATTAAATTAATAAACTCTGCCCATAAGAAAACAGATGACTTGATACTTTGAGCGAATCTGACAAAAACGCATAGTATTATTTGTTGAGAAATAACCAGACCTAAGCATAAATGCTCAGGCCTTGCTATGAATATAGTCAAACGTGCGACGCGTAAAGTTTATTAAGGCATCTGTGCTTTTATTACTTTTTCGTAGCCTTGAATTAAGTCTTTTAAACCATCGGAAGTGTCCTTAGGTCTTATCGTAATTTCAAGTGAGGTAATTGTATTTTTGTCGTCTCCCATGGACGCTTTGTCCTTAGCCTTGGTTTTTTTAGCGAAATTAACGTTAAGTCCATCACTATCTGAAACAATTTCTAATTCAGTTTTAAACTTTATCTCAGAAATCTCTGACAAAGTGATTGGAGATAAAGCAATTAAGGGTACCTTCATATTTCTCATTCTTGTGCCATGAGGTGTAGCTTCAGGGCATTGTAATGTTACGGTTCTTGGCCGTAAACTCCCTGATTTTTGAAAATCAAAGCTATCCGATGGTCGCTTTTCCGCAGATTTACAATCGGCAAACTGCTGCATTAAGTTACCCAGTTCGCTCGTGTCTTGAGATTGTTGCTCAATCAGTTCGCTAGTAAGTTGCATTGCACTATCAATAAATTCGTCAGATGCTTTTGTTTCTGTAGTACTTTCAAAATATTTATTAATGACTTTTAAATTTTCGTCAGCTACAGCTTGATTTGCTGCAAGTGCGGCGGCGTGAATTGCATGAACGAGTTGATCAAATTTAATCATGATTTAGCGTCCTTTCATTTGGGTATTACATACTTTTAATTCTTCATAGGCCTTCATCACAGATTTAGTTGATTCAATACTTTCTGGAGCTATAGAAACAACCGCTGTACAAGTTGGGCAGCCAAATCTTCCCCCTTGTAGTAATAACTGAGGTTCGAACGGAATAGCACTACTGCAGTTAGGGCAAGGGATTTGTTGTTGGTTAATCATAGTAAACCTACCTTAATTTTCTATTTCTGGCATTTGAGTGGGCTCAATCGCTTTGGTATAGACGTCAATAATGCTTAGTAACCCTGGTGGAAGGGGTAAAGGGGCTGCGACGACATCAACGGAGTAACTCGAATCAGAACTAATAGACTCAGTTTTTTTCTTATTAGTGAATGCGCTGCTTGTCACCTTACCTAGCATCTGGACCTCAGTGTCGTGATCCGTATTAAAACTACTAGCTTGATCTGTATCGCTAGGTATATTCTCCCAGTCTATTTCTATTGTATATTGTGTAGAAATATCAATATCAAAATGAATATCTACCGCTTCTATTCCTAATGAGTTGAACGGAAATATTGAAATAAGGGGAAGATCAAAGAAAGTAATTATTTGCTCTAATTCGGGTGGTTTGTCTGGACCTCTCTGTTCAATCACCGCTCGTGTGATGCACATTTTGATGACTTTAGGCTGGTAAAATTCACCGTTAAAAGTGAAGCAGTTTTGTAAAAGTAACTTAACTTGCTCTCTGGCCATTTTACTTTGAGCATCGACGATGGCCGTTAACGGCTTAGAGATCAGTTCATCAATAGGAATACCAGTAAAGTCATATTGATTACTCTTTGAAGTATTTGTAGTCATAATGATTCTTATTTAATTATAAAATATAAGCAAAAAGCAATATTCATCACTTTTTGCTTAACATAAGATAAAAGCTTACGTTGGTTGAGATAACGTTATGCTGTCACTGGTTGAGGTAACTCAATCGGCTCTATCGCTTTAGTGAAAGCTTCAATTATGGTGTTTACCCCTTTTGGTAAATCTAACTGTCCGGCATGTACATTCACAGTGTATTTAGCCGAATTGCTTTTTTCATAATGGGAGCTTGAAGCGGATCTGTCCGTGCTTGCGTAACTTGCACTGCCTTTAATCGATGCTGAAAAAGGACCGTAACCGACTTTGGCTTCAAATGAGCTGTCTGCAGCAACTTTTGTTTCTGCTTCTTGACTTGTTTCTTCTCCGTAGCTTGATTTCACCTCCATTTCAAAGGATATATCCACGTTGTCTACTGCTAGTGAGTTTAATGGAATAATAGTTAAAATTGGCAAGTCGAACTTGGTTTTGATAGGTACAATTGTTGGGTCTACGCCAGGCTCCGCACTTGGTGTAATAACCCCCCTTGTTAATGTCATAGATATCATGATCGGTATATATTCGCTGGTAGGATCTGTAGCGTCATGCGAAAAACAGGTATCGAGCATAAACTTGGTTTGTGTTAGCGCCATTGCAGAATTTGCTTTTGCTGCAGCATTTAATGGAGCACCAATTAAATCGTCCATTGGCAAGCCAGTGAACTGCTGTGCCATAGACACTAGATTTTTTTCAGCCATAATAATTACCTCTATATTAGAATTTAAATAGTGAAATTTAATTTATTTTTTTGCTTACTAATGCGAGATAAAACAGAAAGGATAATGCTAGGTTCGACTTCCATATCAAAATGAAATTTTTTCAGATGAGAAATTTCGTAAGCCCTATTAAAACTAGCAAAGATTCAAGTTAAAACAAGTGGATTTCATTTAACTTTTTACCCTTGGCTATTAATGCGGCTATTTTCGTGGAGTTTGTTTTTTTATCTACTTGTTATTTCGAATTTTTAATGTTTTATTACTATTTTTCACTATTTTTTGTACGGATTAATTGTGAGTTATAGCCCACCTTATGTTCGGGGGAATATTTGTCCTGGTAAAATTAGGATCTGGGCTTGAACAATACAATCGTTTTAGTATCTTGAATTATTGCAATCATCATGAGCTAACCGATATTAGATCGGCTTAATCATAAATGGTACTATTTGCCAGTATTAAACTGATTGCATAATACTAGCTACGGATTACCCGCCAAACGACGTGAGCTAGTAAATACTACAAGTAGTAAAGCTTGTAACGATGAATATAAGCTTAAAATAATAGCCTGATAAGTTGTTAACTTAAGTGATGCTTTAATACCTGATTAACATTGTTTTTTTACGTTTATATAGCTCAGTATTCATTAACTATTTATCGGCATTACTGCGCTAAATGATGTTGTGACGTTAAGCCAAAATCTTCTAATAATACATATAGTGACGGCAATACCAATAATATCAGCAGGGTAGATACCGACATACCAAATATAATACTGACTACCAATGGCTGAACAACTTGTGCTTGCAAGCTTGTTTCAAATAATAAGGGTACTGTGCCAGCAATAGTGGTGGCAGAAGTAATGAAAATTGCCCTAAAGCGCTCTTTTGAAGCTGACACCGCGGCTTGGTGTGTTGTCATACCTTCAATTTGATGCTTCTTAATATAAGCCACCAGTAATATTGAATCATTGACCACTATGCCAGCGAGGGAGATAAAGCCAATCATGCTGGGCATAGTCAGATCATAACCGAGTAGAAAATGTCCCCACAAGACGCCAATCAATGCCAATGGTATCGCTAGCATGACCATGATAGGTTCAAAATAACTGCGAAATTGAAAGCTAAGAATAATAAATACACCTATTAAACCAAAGAGAAATTTTTTCGCCATCGATTTACCGGTTTCTGCACCATTTTTAATTTCTCCTTCAAAACTTACTGAGATATCTGGATACAAGCTTGCTATTTCGGCAATAGCAGTGGCTTTTACTTTATTTATAATCTCAGTAGTATTGGCAATTGCAGCATCAACGTCAGCCGTAATAGTAACGGTACGCTCACCGCTTACGCGGTTTATTCGTGTTAATCCTTGATGCAAGGTTAACTCGGCTAGTGATGATAATGGTCTCGAGCTGCCATCAGGTAAGGTGATTGGATAATTTTTTAATTGTTGTAAACTTGATTTATCACGCTTTTGCAATTGAACATAAATTTCAATATTTTCGCTGCCACGTTGTACTTCTTCGGCTTTTTCACCAAAAAATGCTGCTCTGAGCTGACTGGCAATAGCCGTGCCATCAGCGCCTAACGATAAGGCCCCAGGGTGCAATTTAACTAGCCATTCTTCTTTACCTGCGCGCAAGTCATCCATGGTATTTGATACACCAGAAAAGCGATTGATGACTGCTTTCACTTTTAACGATGCTGCCATCAGTGAATTAATATTTGATGAATGCAACTGAATATCGATCGCTCGGCCGGCCGGTCCGACATTAGGCTCTTTGAATGAAACGGATAAAATCCCTGGTATTTCATCGACACCCTCGCGCCACAATGCGATAAAATCTGCTAATTTAGTCATGCGAGTTTCGGCGGTTAACAAATCAACCCTGATAGTAGCGAGATGTGCGCCTTGTTCAAAGGCATCTGCGTTTCGGTTAAATTCAATGGTGGTATGTTGAACCAGTGACTGTTGCTCTGGTTGTTCCGGTGTTAACGCTAAATTAATTTTTTCTAGTTGTGCGATATATTTTGCGACTACCCGTTCTGTTTCTGCTAGTGGAGTACTCGGTGGCAGTAATAACTTTACTTCAACTAAATCACCTTCTAAATCAGGAAAGGCCTTAAATTTAAGCAGGCCACCGGCCATTAATGCGACAGAAATAAAAAATATCGCAAATACTAACCCAATAGTGCGGTAACGATTTGTAATACAAGTTTCGCACCAATGCACTAAAACAGTATTGCGAAAATATTCAAATTTTTGATTAAACTTTTGTTTGAATGCAAGCTCATTTTTTGCTGCATTATTAGCTTTATGTAATGAATGAATTAAATGATTAGGTAAGATAAAAAAAGCTTCAACGACACTTACCGATATGGTGGCAATCAACACCAAAGGTATATCTTTTAAAACCTGTCCGATATCACCGCTGATAAATGCAAGACCGGCAAAGACCACAAAGGTGGTCAAAAATGACGAGAAAACCCCACCAGCTACCAGTTTTACGCCAGCGATTGCGCCGGCATTAATATCAGCACCTTTTTCAACGTGGGCTGCAATGCTTTCAGCAATCACAATGGCATCATCCATCAAAATACCTATCGCCATTAACAAAGCCACCATAGAGATCATGTTAATACTGACACCCATCAATGTCATTAAGGCAAAAGCCCCGAGAAAAGAGACGGGTAAACCCATAGATACCCAAAAAGAGTAGCGAATAGAAAAGAATAACCACATGACAAACAACACCAGAATAAAACCCTGCCAACCATTATTAAGCAGCATGGCAAGTCGGTCTTTGACAACTTGTGCGCTGTCTTGAGTTAACACCAGTGATACACCTGCAGGCGCCATTAATTGCTCTTTTTCAGTGAACTCTTCTACTATGGCAACTAGGTTGATAGCGTCTTGATTCTTGGCTTTTTTGATATTTAGTACAGCGCTACGTTTACCATCAAAAATTATTTTTTCTTCTTCTAACTCAAAGCCTTCAGTGATATTGGCTATTTCTTTCAGTTTCAATTGTGCGCCTGAAGCGGTACTTTTTATTACCAAATTGCCCAATGACTTTGTATCAAGCTGTTGTTGATCAAAGCGAATCAAAATAGTTTTACCTTCAGCGGTAATATCACCACTGGGTAACTTGATATTTTGTCGTTTGATTAAACGGGCAACATCACCCGGCGACAAACCATATTGGCGCAGTTTATATTGTGAAAGCTCTATTTTTAACTGATGGTCAGAAAAACCCTTAATATCAACAATAGAAATACCGGGCTCTCGCTTGAGCTTTTGCTTGATAATCTCAGCATATTCTTTTAATTCAAAGTCAGGTATATCTGCAGTCAGTGCTAATGAAATTAAATGTTGGTCACGTCCTAATTCGCGGACAATCGGTTTTTCTGCTAATTCAGGGAAATTATCAATCGCATCAATTTCTGTTTTTACATCATTAAGTAGTTGAGACACGTTACTGCCTTCAAGGGCTTCTACCGTAAGGCTAGCGATTCCTTCTCTGGCTTCACAGCTGATTTTCTCAACATCGTTCAGACCATCAACGGCTTGCTCCATTGGTAAACATAACGCTTGTTCTACCTCTTTGGTGCTGGCACCGGGATAGAATACTGAAACCTGAATTTTGTTACTTTGTATTTCAGGAAATGTTTCGCGTTTTAAATTAGGTAAACTGGCTACTCCAGCCACTAAAATTATTAGCATTAACAGATTGGCAGCGGTGGGATGTTTAGCAAAAAAACTGATCATTTTTCTTGCTCTGTTTTAGTTTGTTCTAGGGTGGTTCTAACCACCATTTTATCTATGGCAGGCAACAAGTCGGTCGTTACTACCAAATCATCTTCCATGATACTACCTACAGCCTTGCTATCTACTGCGGTAAAACGACCCGATTCAAACAAAATGGACACCGGTTTCATCCGTAAAATATCGGCTTCTACTATGTAAACAGAACTTCCGTGCACGGCCATGGTAGGCACACTCAGTACTGCTTTGCTACTAGCAATAACGTTGACTTCTAAAAACATGTCATTCATCACCGGGGTATTTTTAAGTGGATCAAAATTCTGCCAGTCGTTCTGCATTTCAATTATTAAGCCTATGGTGTTACCTTGTGGATCAATACTGTCAGACACCCGTGTCACCGTGCCAGACCACTGATGACTCTCGTCACCTGAATAAAGTTTAATTATCGCTTGGAGATTGAGGCGTTTAATATCTGGAAATTCATCACCTGGTGATAAATTAGCGCTCGCTGTTTGGCGAATAAGTTGTTTCATATCCGCAATGGCAAATTGTGCATTAATTTCCATAGCGCCCAGATGGTTTGCTTTTAATAACACCGATTGTTGATTAATGACCTGTTCAAGTACGGCATTTACTTGCGTGATGCGGGCGTTAAAAGGCATAACAATATTGGTTTTAGCGAGTTTACGTTCTGCTTCTTTGACCCGTGATTGATTCACTTGAATTCTAGCTTCAGCGACATTAATATCGTTAGGAATTAGCTTTAGGCTAGTCTCTAAATCCAGTACCTTTTCTTGCTGTGCAAAGACATTACTTTGCTCTTGTTCAACCGCCGACTGCGAAATTGAGCCTTTATTTAACAGGCCATTTTTACGGTTATACTCTTGCTCAATAATGCTTAAACGATTCTGCTCAAGCGCCAGAGACAAGGCATATCTATTTTTATTCAAGGCGATCCTGTCAGCATCTGCAATAGCAGATTTAAGATCAGACTCTGCCTGGGCAAGCTTTAGTTGATAATCGACAGGGTCAATTTTCAATGCGACAGTTCCTGCTGGCAACATACGTCCTTTTTCAAGCTCAGGGTGGCGATAAATAACCCGACCAGAAACTTCCGCAATGGCCTGCCAACTTTCTTTTGATTGTGCGCGACCATATCCAGCGATAGACATTTTTAGCAGGCGTACTTTGGCCTTTTCAACTTGCACTAGTGGTGCACGTGCCATAGCACTTTTTAATTGCGGAGCCGGTTTTACATTCACTAAAATTACCAAGATAAAAAAACCCAGTAAAGGAAACAAAACTAACCAGCGACGGTGACCGGTTTTTAAAAATTTATTGAGCATCAATTTTTCCTAAATTATTTCCAGTACACTTCGCTAGGTTCTCTGTAGCGTTTTCAGTAATAAAAAAGCCAGATTGCATTAAATTACTATTATGTTTAATCAACTTTTCAAGAAAGTTGTCATCATAAGTGACACCCTCCATAATCCCTATGAGCTCGCGCTGATACCATGGGAAAAAAATAAGTCCCATTAATGACATTCTAAACAAAAGCGGATCTACATCAGGCTTTAATTTCCCTGCTTGTTTAAAGCGGGTAAACACTTGATCAAATATTTTTATATGTTTTGAACCCATTTGTTCAATAAAGTAACCTCGACATACGCCTTGGTTCAAAATCAGCTCTTTTAACATTAACAAAGGAAATTCTGGGGACTCTTTAATTACCTCAACAAAGCTGCGGAAAAAATCTTCAAGGTTATCTAAATTAGAGCTTTTAAGGTGGTCACTCAGGCTATTTATTATTTGCCCTGTCACTTCCATGACCATCGCTTTATAGAGCCCTTGTTTGTTTTGGAAGTAATATTTGATCATGGCAGAATTAACACCTGCTGATTGTGCCAATTCTCGGATACTGACTTTATCGTATGACTTACTGACAAACTTCTTACGAGCGGCGGCAATCAATAGCGAACGAGCATCTTTACTTGTGCCATCTGGGCGTCCTTTTTTATTCATATACCTGCTCCAAACAGCGTTAGTTCATTGATAATTACCTGCACTTAATAATGGCTTAGCAAGAAATTTAATCGTTTGATTAAATGATAACGGTAAGGGGATATTTTGCCAGATAATTAATTAATCAAAATCGAAGTTATGATTAAGATGACACTCAGCTTATGACACTTTACGCGAGCTAACTAGCTGAAATTGATACTTGTTAGGGGTATTTACAGTGGTGTATCGGCATGAAAATAACTAAGTGAAAACATGTCGTAGTAAAATCAGCAACAGCATATTAATTGTCCCTCAGTTTAGTATTTGTGCTATCGGCTATATTATCTTTAGGTGCTAATGTTAGCGTATTATTAGTGCACTGATTCAGCGACTTTACATACGTGAAATAAAACATTAGCTTTTGTTTTATAAGGATTATATTTTTATGTGTTTTGATTTTAATTATAGTAAATTAACTTTTTATTACTAACCGTTCACGCTAGAAAGCTTATTTAAATAGCATTGATCATTTTTTCGTCGTCACCGTTTGCGAAGTTAATGTCATAACCGCATTAATATACCACGGCTTGATATAGCAACGTGCTGCAGTGAGTTACAGTATTAACATCACCTACCGCTATATTTTAGCCGCAAGGTAGTTGAACTATTATTTAGTAAACACTTTTTTAAGCAGTTCAGTGGTTCTTTTTTCTGGATTCTCACGTATAGCCGCTTCTTCATTTGCTAAATATTCAAATATTCCTGACATAGCTTGAGTTTTAACTAGTTCGATTAAATCACTATTTATATCAGGTACAAATGGTAGCGATTGATATTTTGACATTATTTTATCGTATAAAGTTAATGCACCGACATCCGCTAAGCTTTGTTTTATAATGGGATCCATGGCTTGAGCGATTGGTGCTGACATTTGTGCTTTAAAATATTGTGTTGCGGCATCGCTTTCGCCGTTATAAATTGTCTGAATATCGACGATTGTTAAATTCTCTATCGCGGTTGATATAATAGGACCCGCTGCTGGTATTGCTTGTTCTGCTGCTTGATTTAACTTAGTTTCAAGCTCATCCGTCCATTGTCCCATGCCTATTTTATCTAATATTTTACCAACACTGGCTAACGCCGGTGGTAAATCAATATGTAACTTCGGATTATCAGTAAATGCGCCACTTTGTTGTAAGGTTTTTATCACTGATTCTGAACCAACAGACAATGCCTGCTTAAGTGCTTTCGCTATTTGTTCATCACTTAACGCTAGTTGTGTGACATCATTATCACCTGTGATTAATTCTTTCGCCTTTTCCCACCAGCTATCTTGGGCATTTACCGGTGAAATGAGCAAAATTGTGCACAGGGCGATGGCAGAAAATTTACCTTGTTGATTAGTCTTTAACATAATGAAGCCTTTTAAATTGATTTTTTTAATTTATACAAAACAAGGTCTTAATTTTTATCGTTTTGTGGCTTTGGCACGATAGTGACCTACCCAAAAAGACCTTTTAGCTTGTCTTTGAGTTTATCTTTAACTTTGTCTTTTACTTTATCTTTGGCTCCTGAGCTGACATCGGGTCTTATTTTAATTTGATGAAATGGCCCTGTAATCTTTATCGGGATCTCAATACCAGAGCTGCTGACTTCACTGGCTTGCCCTTGAACTGAACCCACAAGTTTTGATTTGATTTGCAGGTTAACGTTTGTTTTAGGTAAGTCTATATCGCCGCTACCTGATACTCTGATAAAGGGATTATTTAAAGACAAGTTTTTGGTATTAGCTACGCCATTTGTCAGCATAAATTTACCGGTTAATGCGGCAAAGTCTGTTTTATCTGCGTTGCTAAAGTCACTGTCCAAACTAACCGCAGATAAATTGCCTTGCATAATATTGCTGGCGCTCTTGGCAATTGCGGCTAAATTAACGCCTTTGACAGCGCCATCAATAAAGCTAATGTCAATATGACCATTGAGTTGAGCAATAAAGTCACGTTGGCTAATGCCTTGGGTTGATAGCTGCCAAGCTAATTGGCCTTTGCCCATTAATTTGTCAAAGCCAACCGCATCGTTAAGTAGTGGAGCGGCATTAACGTTGGCTAATGAAAATTTAGTGCTGATCTGATAAGGCTTTTTATTGGCATTAACCTTCAAGTCACCATTGCCACTGCCTTCATAACCCTGAAAGCTTTTCAATTGCACATTCGCCACACCGTTATTTAATACCACGGCTATTTCATTCTTACCCAGTTTAATATCTCGTACTAATAACTGACTCGATTGAATAGTCATATCGGCGTTTAATGAAGTTAAAGCAGATAAATCGAGTGCAGTGTCATCCCAGATAATGGCATGACTCGCAGTATCATCTGGCGGTGTTTCTGCTGAAGTTGGCGCGGGTAAATAAGGATTAAGGTCTAATATCCCTAAGTCGATATTACTCACAACTTTTAGTGGCGTAGATAAAGTAATAGCTGATGAGCCTTTGAACGCTAACGCATCGAGTTTAACCATTAACTCATTCAGCGTTAGTGTATTACCGACAAAGTGCATATTGGTGCTTAATGAGAATTGATTAAAGGCCTCGGTTTTGGCATCCATTGCAATACTCTGCCAGTTTAATAACTGCTTAACCGAGTCTCCAGATACTGACAAATTGCCTTTAAGCTCTTTGCCTTGTTGTACGACTTCACCTTGATAATTTAATTTAACTAACGCAGATGTTAAGTTTAATTCCACTGAAAATGGTTGATTATTAATGACTTTTTCTGGCGTAGTAATACTGGATTCAAGTTCAAGTATTTGCGCCATATATCTCACACTTCCAGACAGATTAAGTGTTTGTCGTAAAGAGGGGAGTTTTATCGCTAAGCTTAGCTGGTCAATTACTTTGGTTACTTTACTTTGATGATCGATAAAAGTGAGCTTGCCACCATTAATTTCTACTTGGCCAAGACTGAGATCAAAAGCGTCAGGCAAAGTGATTTTATTATCATTATTTAGTGACTTTTCAGTGGAGACTTCTGCGTTAACCTGGGGCGAGAACTGCCAGTTGTTCTTACCATCGATAGTTTTTTCCAACCAAATATCAGGATTGTTAATCACAAATTTATCAATAGCTAACTCACCAGAAAATACTGAAAACCATGGGATATGCAGCAATAATTCACCAATGCTAGCCATATCTTGTGTTGAGCCAGCTTTTATATTAGAAAAGTGAACATCGTTTAGTGCGAGTGATAACGTAGGAAATACACTCAGACTCTGCTCACCATTAACCGTTAAGGTTCTGCCGGTTGCTTGTTCTACTTTAGTGCTTACTTGGTTAACTATATCTTGTGTCGATATTAATTGCGTCGCAAGTACGATCAACAAAACAATAATAAAAATAATTATCGCGATAGATTTTAAGAATATTCGCATAGTGGTACTTAATTAGTCGACGTTAAGTCAACTATAGTAAAAAAGTAGCTTTAATTCATCGAATTGCCACAAAATATAAATGGATGTTTTTTTGTTGAACTATAGCAAGGTTAGTGAAGCTTAAACTAGCTTCATTAAGAGTATGGTCTGGTTATCTTTCCAACTTAGGAATGAAACTGTTACATATGACGTTCTAGTCTGGAGATAAATATTTGTTATGCCTGATGGCAATACCCTCAAAAAAAACTCTTAACACACAGGCTAAGAGACAATATGTCTAAGTGTAATAATGTACTGAATATTATAAAAAAGCATTGGTTGATAAACTTATGTTACTACCTTTATTAAAAGGCAATCTGTAGTGGGTTTGAATAATACTCATAAGAGCTGTGGATAAGTCAAAATTGAGCCGTATGATTTGAAAACTGTGAAAAACTGATTTCGTTGTTCTAGATCTTCGTGAAACAGCGGTTGGCTTTGTATATGCAATGGCTACTTGGAGCACTATATAGTCTTTAGTCAAAGTCTATTTTAATATTTTTTGGTTATTGTGATATGAAAGCAGCCGTTACATCACTTTTTATGTTATCAATCCTTTGGCTTAAGTGTGGTTACAGTCGCTTAGATCATTTAACAAAGGATAAAGGGGCCTATTCTTTTAGGGACCTTTAGTCTATTATTTATTGAGGATATATTTACAAAAATAGAAGTCATGTTGAAGGTAATCATCGTAGTATTTTTAATGTTGTTCAATATGCCCAATTCCCACGCTAGCAATGATAAAATTGTTGCTTGTATTGACGATTACCCTCCTTACCAAGTCTTCGGAGAAGTTCCTTATGGCTCGCACATCACAGCACTTACTCATTTAGCTGAAATATTAAAAAAGCAACTCTACTTTGTCGAAGCACCAAACTTTTCCCGTTGTGTAAAAATGTTAAAGCTTGGACAAGTCGATGTAGTTGTGGGATTAAATCAAAATAAAGAAAGAGATGAGTTTGCTTTTTACGCACCTTATAAACTAGAAGATGACCATGTATTCATTTCATCAAAAAAAAATGCAATTTATAACTATGCTGATCTTCAAGGAAAAATAATTGGCGTACCTCGTGGCACAACCTATTTTGAAAAGTTTGATAATGATGCATCACTAGAAAAAATATCAATTCAAAATGTTAACATTGGTATTCAACTATTATTAAAAGATCGTATTGATGTCATTATCACTTCAATATTTGTTGCTGATTTATTATTAAATGAATTAGCAAGAGAGCAATTAGAAACGACAAGGATAAAACGAAGTAACTATAAGCGTTTTATGTCATTTTTTGGTTTTAGTAAAAAAAACCGATTAAACTTAGCAGAAGAAAAAATAATTTCACTGACTACTGCGGCATTTGAACAAGGTGTTTTCAAAGAGCAAAACCACTCGATGAAATAAACTGCTGCGAATGTTTTACAAATATGTCGTATTACCAAGCTTTGAATCGTGGCAATGATACCAAAGCTGATCTTAACAAAATTCAATTTTAAGACTTAATTTGTTTCGGTAACATAACAAATCAGATGCAACTAAGTCTGCTTTGTGATCACATTGTAGTGATTAGCAAAGGTCTATTTTGAGTGGTTTTATTGATTACTAAGATAAGAAAGCTGAGCTTTCATTAGCTAGTTTTTATGCCTTGTCTGTGAATAATTTAACTCTGTCAGATCACAGATGAGTTACGACTATCTGAGTTTACTTAAACAGCGTAGAAGCCGTTTCTTTCGGTAATAATGAATCTGGGCGCGCTACTCTGTAAAGGCCATTTGTATGCTTTTTTAATAGCCAAAGGCCTTCATTACCTGTTGCTATAACGACATCGGTACTTTTTAGCATGCCACTTGGTGGATAAGGTGTTAGTTCTATTAAAACACTTTGTTGATTGGGCTCTAGACCTTTAAAAACCTGTTCGATATCGATAACACCGACACGAATCATCTGTTTATTTAAAAGTGTTATATCTTGTTCAAGTGTTAATTTTCCAATGACAGCAACATCAGAAATTTTTACCAGTTCTTGAGGTGTTAAAAATATTTGATCACCGAGAGCGGTAAAGGAATTAAGTAGCATAAATAAGCTCAGTAAAACAGTAGATAGTTTTGAACTATTTACTGTTTTTTGTTGAGATTGAAAACTATTTTTCAATAATGTAAAAAACATTACTTATAGCTTTTTCTTTTTACAGACACCATCAGTAATGCACTTAAAAATAATAAAATAGTGCTAGGTTCTGGAACAGGCGTACCTGTTGTTGCAATATCTCGAAGACCTACTCCAGCCACTAGCGTATCGAAATTGCTATTAGAGAAAGCACGGTCTAGAACACGTTCGCCGTTTGGCATACTTGTTGGCGAAGCTCCAGTGGCCATTAAACCAAAAATGGATTCACCTGGGTTTAATTGTGCGCTTGTCGGATGTGGCAATGAAAGTGTATGGCCAATTTCATGTGATGTCGTACCAGCGATTAAGTTAATCAGTTGGGCATCATTAGCTGCAAGGCCAGCTAAACTTGCTATATTGTTGGTAAAAATAGATCCGATGACAAATCCTGATGTCGTTAAAGCACATCCAAGGCACGCCTGACCTAAATGTGACTCTCCACTCGTCACATTACCTATTTGAAAATAGGAGAAAACGCTATCGCCATTGCTCGGTCCTGTACCGATAGAGCCAACTTCAAAATTAATATCCAATTCTTTACCTGCAGGTAATGCAGCGTAGCTATAGCCAAAAAAATCATTGTTAATGGCTAACATAACGTTGGTGATAACGTCAGATAAGCTCATGGTGCTAAAACCATACAGTGTTTCATCAAATGCATTTGTTACCGCACCAAACGCATCTACCGAAGCCGTAGTGGAGAAATCTAAAATGATAGTTGTCGCTTTAGATTTAGGCACGAAGAGCACCATCGCAATAAGCAATAGTAGTAAACTTAATTTATTGTTATTCATTATTCTACTGTGTTGCATGATCATTCCTTAACACTCAAAGTTTAAATGAAGAATTCCCTCCATCTATACAACTAGCCAGTTACAAAGCAAAAATAAGGCCAGTAAGTAAAGGGTAGCTATTTCAAAGGATTACCTTGGTCACTGTTAAGGTGGTAATAACTGCTGTAAAAATAGCTGACACAAATCGAGACATCAAAACATCAGTATGCATCAAGTTAAAACTCAGCAGTAAAAGGGTTGTTAGCCAGGACATAATCACCCCAGCGGACTTATAAAATTAGCTCGTTTTTAATCATTAATAAAACCCATACGTTATTTTTTATCGGGTTCACAAAGGCGGTATGAAAAATGCTCTACTTGGGCAAAGAGCACAACTCAAGGAAGCTTGCTTACCACTGTTTTTTACTCAAAACTTATCACTCAAGGGGACAAATTCATAAGTTCAGCAACGAGTCCAAGTTTTAATTTTCCATTATTGATGCCTGAAAGTTCACTATCAGTGCGTTATGATTTTTTCTGAATGGTCCTGACAGCCGGAGTCGAACTGGCAAGCTACTGATGACAAGGTCGCCGCTTGGTATAGTTAATCACACTAGACATGCACTTTAACTAAATGACTAATAAATTGAAATAAAGTAATTTCACTATGAACTTTTAGCCAATGTATTACATTTACGTTTTACGTTATTTTGAGTGTCTTATATTATTACTTTTTAACAATGTTTCTGCTTTTGCACCTAAATAAACGTATATACCTAAACCAATAAGCAAACCGACAGATGTTGCCATCATAGCTACCGCATTTAATAAATACTCGGAAGAGCCTAGTACAGATTTAAACATTAATAATAAGGCTTCTATTGATACAGCGATCAAAATGGTCGCCATAAATCGAGTGATTGTTCTGCGAGTTGAACTATGCCTTAAAATATCTTTTTGCATTAATACTTCTTCTTCGATCGTTGTTTTACCTAAATCAAATATTGCCAGTGCAAGGGTAAGAAAAATGATAATGCCAAAAGGTTTTAGTTGTATATCATTAGGGTTAGGATCAATAAGTAGCTTAATGATTTCACTACCGGCGGAAAACAGTAAAATACCAACAATAAAAAAAAGACCAATAACGATAAAGGTGTATATGCTAATAAAAAAAGGATGAAATCTTTTTCGTTTTCTATCTCCCATCAAAAACTCAATCGCATGAGCAAGATCAATATCTATGACTAAAATTCCAACGACTTCTCCTGACTTATTTATATATTTTAACGCCGTAGAGATACAAAGTTTAAAGCTTGAGCTCGATAAGTATGGTTCGGAAACAATAATGCCATCATTTTCATTTGCTTTAATAAAATAAGGACGGTAAGCGCGATCGACGCCAAAACCATTATTCATGTTTTTGCTATAAGAAATATTATTTGAAATATTCTTACTGGTTTGAACGCCTTGACTATCGAGCGTAAACATTAATTCGACAAAAGGGTAATGTTTGGTGATCCACTTTAGTGAATGTTTTAATAAAAGCTCATCATTGAAAAAATTTTTATCGAAAGCTCCTGCAAAAATAGACGCCATTAATTCATGAATAGCGCTTTTGTGTTCATGATATCTCTCGATCACACTCATGTAGTTCATAGGGCATCTCTAAAATGGAAAACAGAAAAAATAAACTTAATGTTGGATAAGTATTTGAAGATTAATTTTTAAACTAAGACGTGTATAAATAGTAAGAAAATGCAGATGGCTGGTATAGCGTCTCCAAAGTAACAACCTACTAATAAAGCTTTAGATAATAATTTAAGTCGTTACTTTGGTTTTACATAGATCATTTAGCTAGCTTTTGCTGTAGTAATGCTTGATAGGGGGCGGGAACTGCTTTTTGTTCAACCTCCCACTGACTAATAGATAAATACTTCATTTCTCTGATAAACGAAAACAATGAGTTAACGTTGTTACAAATTAATTTAATCATGGTAGAACTCCCATTTTTCATGGTTAATGTGATTGTTATTCGGCAATATCTGTAGATTTATCATTGTTACTGTCGACAGATGAAATCTTTTTAATTAACCTCAAGTTACTTTCAGTTATCGAATTTGAATCAATTAGAATTGCGGCAATAAAGTCGTCCATAGCACCTGAAAAATCATCATTTATGTAACGTGATATTCCACGGTTACTATAACTAAGTGACTCAAGATATTTAGCTTTTTGAGTATTACTTTTGATTGACTTAATACTAGTTATTGCGGCAGTACATGCTAGCTCAGACTCATTTGATTTATTAGCTTGTGTAAACGCAGCACATGAATCCATATTATTATTAAAAGCAAGTACATCTGTGTTTTGACTACCAATAGCCTTTTTTACAACCGCAATCTTAAACTTAGTCTGATCTGCCACAGCAGCAATAGAACTACTCAGTGCTAAAGTCGTGATAATCACTTTTAAATATGTAGCTTTAATTGACATGTTATTTCTCCGCTTGGTAAGCGTATCCACTTGATACGCTATAACTATAAATAGCGACACAGCAATTGACAAACGATGAAATCACACTCATGAAGTGAAAAAATTTCATTCATGCGTTCGCTATATCTTTTCAGTGGTAAAAGTATCTTTAACCCAATGTGCAAATAAAGTGAGCTCTGGTTTGTTTTCCATGTTTTCCATGTTTTCGTGTTGAATAAGGTAATATCTGTCGTTGGTATTGAGATCTTGCTCAAACAGTTTTACTAATAACTGTTCACTAAACCATGTTTTACTCATTGGCAGAGGTACTAACGCTATGCCCATGCCTTGTTGAGCCGCTCGAGCAACACCAAACATACTATCAAATTGAATAATCTGCTTAGGATCGAAGTCGTCAACATTATGCTCGTCAGCCCATTGGTGCCAAGACCACGGACGTGAACGATGTAAAATTAGTGCTGTGGTTTTTAACGCGGCAAAGCCGGTATTTTTTAACTTTTTATAAAGCTTTTTATTACACGCAGGAACATAGCGAATAGGAAAGAGTGCTTGCACTATTTTCGCGTTGGGTTTGCCGTTAGCCAATACGATAGATAAGTCCGCCGATTGTGCTGGCTCGCTGTCGGCTTTTACAGTTTCGAGCTGAAGGTTAATCGTTGGATTTTTCTCGGACCATTCTGATAAGCGCGGAATAAACAACTCACTGGCAAAAAACTCCGGTAAACTAATGACCAGTGTTTGATTTTGTTGTTTTAGAGTAAATTCGGCTATGGTCGATTCCAATTGATAAATGATCGGTTGAATAGATAGGTAAAATTGTTTTCCTGCGCTAGTAAGTTCAATAGTACGTGTACCGCGGTTGAATAGCGTTATGCTCAATTGCGCTTCTAGTTGTTTTATTTGGTGACTAACCGCTGATGGTGTTAAAAATAATTGTGAAGCAGCATGTTTAAAGCTCAAGCATTTTGCTGCAACACAAAATGAGCGCAAGCCACGCATTGGGGTTTGAATTGACATAGTTAACTTTTGTTAATAGCGATACAAATACAAAAGCAAAACTTAGGCCGAAACTCAACCTTTTGAATTTATTGGCTTTATTGTTTGTTGTTAAACGAGATGAACTAGTTGACGCACCAATGTAGTGTTATTGCACCAAAATGATATTGTGGCTAATTAAAGAAATTAAAGAAATTAAAGAAAAAAGGACATCAAATGATGTCCTTGAAATGAAACAAATTAACGCTACAAAATGTTTTATCAAATCGGGGGTGATTGAAAAACAACTTCATCTTAAGTGTAATTTTTTTCATCAGCAAACGAGATAAATTCATTTAACGGTTGAATAATTTTTATGTGTTCATCACGGATACTATTTCAATATAGCTTTATATGTGAAGTTTAAGTTTTAAATCGAAAAATCATCAGGCTTGAGATGTTATTAGCGTTATTTATCTAATAAAAAAGTACCGCTTCATTTGCCAGCCATAATAAGGACAAGCAGTAAAAGCCCGCTTAATTGGACTTATACTTCAATAAAGTGCCTGAATTACAATAGAATATTGGCTCTGAATGCTATTGGCAAGAAAGGAAAGAAAAATTGAATAAATATCGAATTTTAGTTGAGTTATAGCCGTTATTATAAAATAACAGCAGGACAAAATTGACACAGCGATATTTATCCGCTATTCAAGTAGGCTTTGGCATTCACTATTCCGTGGGCTCTATTAAACCTACATGCTCGGTAAATTCACGTAAGTGCTCGGCTGTGCCTACCGCTCCGGTAAATATACTTTCAAAATTAGTGCTCAGCTTTAACCAACTTCCGTCGCTTATGTGTAATCTTGCCAAAATTGTTGCTGTTTTTTGGCTAATAGCGCCACACTTATCGTCACGAATAACACGGTCGGTTTCATCCACTAAGACTAAATAGTCTTGTAAGTTGAAATTAATACCGCTGTTTTGTCTTGATGTTCGTTACCAATAAAGGGTAATAAGGCAGTGGGTTGTTCACCTGTTATCGCTGTCTTCAATCATCGCGAGTTGAAATTTATCAAGTGATTTTTTATTATGATATTTTTGAGCCAGTAAAGTGCCTTTAAAGAGTTAATGCCAACGCTCAAGCACCTCCATCGTTGTCGAGTTCTTTACCGTATTCATTTCAACATGTCATACTAGATACACGTGATTATGCATTATCACATGAGCACAAATATTAAGAGCGAAGACGCACATGGATTGAAAATTTCGCTTTTCAATCCATGTGCGTCTGTGCTCATAACGCACGCCTGTGCTTTTATCAATAGCACACAAAAGCACCTTTTTTACTGTACGACTACTAAGATGATAATACTGTGTGCCTAATAAACTGATTTGTTGTAAACGTGGCTTGGGCATAAAAACACCAGACTTAACTAAGGAGACTTAAGTCTGGTTGATTGAGTATAATTTCTACAATTTATTATGGCTGGCAAAATTACAATTTTAAAGGTACAAACCAATTAGGTAGTACCAGTACTTTTATATCTGCACCTGTTGCGCCATTTTGCACCATAATCAATGACTTACCATCGGTGGTTGAACCGCGGACCA